>NZ_JAELXW010000078.1 GCF_016428645.1 Glycomyces salinus
GGACCCAAACGCTCCTAGCGTGCGGGCGACTGTCGTTGAAACAGGAATCACCTCCCAGTGATGGGTGGAACCCCTCCCGAAACGGAGGGGAGAAAGTCAAGCGCCTCGCTCCCTCATGAGCCTCTCGAGTATTCCGGCCGCCGGTCCGGGGCCGTGGCGGGTCCAGGCTGTGGCCACGGTGAGGCCGCGGCCCGTGAGCGCGCCTTCGGTGTCGATCAGGGCGATCTCGGCGACCTGACGTCTGGGTCCGGTGCGTCGCAGGTGGACGATGACGCGGAGTGCGGCCACGAGTTGGGCGTGCAGTCCGGCCCGTGGCATGCCGTGCGGGAGCGCGAGCGCTTCGAGGCGGGCGGGCGCGTCGGCGGCGGTGTTGCAGTGGAGGGTCCCGGCCCCGCCTTCGTGGCCGGTGTTGAGGGCGCCGAGCAGTTCGGAGACTTCGGCTCCGCGGCATTCGCCGACGATGATCCTGTTCGGCCGCATTCTGAGTGCTTCCTTGACGAGGGCGGCCAGGTCGATCGCTCCGGCGCCCTCGATGTTGGCCGGGCGGGATTCGAGGGTGAGCGTGTGCGGGTGGTCGGGTGCCAGTTCGGCGGCGTCCTCGACGATGACGATGCGTTCGGTCGGGTCGGCGGCCGAGAGCAGGGTCGCGAGCATGGTGGTCTTTCCGGTGCCGGTTCCGCCGGTGACCAGAAAGTTGAGTTTGGCCGCCACCAGGCGCAGCAGGAGTTCGGCCATGTCGGCGGTGACCGTGTCGGCCTCGACCAGTTGGGAGAGGGTGAACGCGGTCGACCGGTGGGTGCGGAAGGAGAGGTAGGGGCCTTCGGAGGCGACCGGTGGGAGCACGGCGTGGAATCTGGTGCCGTCGGGCAGTCGCACGTCGGCGTAGGGGCTGCCCGAGTCGAGTCGGCGTCCGGCCGCGGCGGCGAGGCGGCAGGCCAGGGCGCGGATCGCCTCGGCGTCGCCGAGCCGGGTCCGGGTCGCCTCGAGGCCTTCGCCTCGGTCGATCCAGACTCCGTTGGCGCCGTTGACGACCACGTCGGTGACCGTGGGGTCCTCCAGCAGCGGTTGGAGTGGTCCTGCGCCGGTCAGGTCGTGGGCGAGGGCCTCGGTCATGCCCAGCAGGCCGGATTGGTCGGGCGGTGCGGTCCCGGTCGCGCGGAGGGCTCGGACGATGTCGGCGCCTTCGGGGCGGTGTCCGGTGGGCCGGTCGGGTCGGGTCTGGGCGGCCAGTTGGCGCCGGACCCGGCCGAGCACGTCGAGGTTCACCGGCGGGCTCCCGCCGGTTCGGGGGCCTGAGTGGAGAGGTGTCGCGCGATGGCTGCGAGGCGGCGGGCGGTGCGGCGTCTTGGGCTGCGGCCCTGCCGCAGTCTGGTGGCGAGGCGGCGGTCCTCGGGGAGGGTGCCCCATTCGGGCAGGTCGAGTTCGTCGGCGGTGCCGGGGTCGGTCGGAGGTTCGGGTCGGGCTCCGGTGCCGCGGCGGACGGCGCCCAGTTTGGGGGCGTGGGCGGCGTAGTCGGCGGCGACGGCGCGGGCGGCCTCCCAGCACCTGGGCGAGGGTCCGATGGCGATGGCGACCGCGCCGGAGGAGGCGGCGGCGCGGGCGGACGCGTCGGTGCGGTGGCGGGGCAGGTCGAGCACGACCAGGTCGGCTGCGGTGCGGGCGGCGCGCAGGACCCGTTCGAGGTCTTCGGGGTCGAGTGGGGCGCGGTTGCGGGGGTCGGGTGCGACCACGTGGAGGTGTTCGCGTTGGGGCAGCCCGGCGAGGAGGCGTTCGGGGTCGAGTTGGCCGGTTCCCGCGGCGAGGGAGGGCCAGCGCCAGCCGGGTTGGGCGGCCAGGCCCGCGGCGGTGTCGATGCCGCCGCCGGTCATGTCGAGGTCGATCAGGACGGTGCGGCGGCCATCGCGGGCGGCGGCGGTGGCTGTGGCGAGGGCGAGGGTGGAGGCGCCTGCGCCGCCGTGTCCGGCGACGGCGGCGGCCACGGGGGCGGGTGTGGTGTCCCTGGCGGCGCCGGCGAATCGGTCGAGGAGCCATTCGCGTCCTTCGGGGACGGCGATGACGTGGTCGGCGCGGAGCCGGATGGCGACCGGCCACAGCATGGAGGCGTCGGTGGGGTCGTTGCCGATCCAGGCGACGGTGGTGCACAGGATGAGGCCGCCCCGTTCGGGCAGGCCGTGGGCGAGGCAGGATTCGGCGGCGTCGGCGCCGACGACGACCAGGGGCGCCTTCTGCCAGCGGGTGCGGGCATCGGCGGGGTCGGTGAGGCGGCGCAGCGGGTGGCCCGCCGCGGCGGCGAGCGGGGCGACCTGTTCGGCGAGGCGGTCGTCCCCGGTGATCAGGAGGGATTCGGCCGCGCTGACGGCGGTCTTGACAGCGGTGGTGGCACCCATGACATCTCCTACGTTGCGTGTCGTTCGCATTGCTTGGAGTAACCGTGCCTCGGTCGCCGGAGTCCGGCAAGGAAGAGTTTCCGGCCTGTGGATAACTTCCGACGCGCCGTCGGCGAGCTGCGCAAAAAGAAGGGGACTGTCGCTTCGCGACAGTCCCCTTAGGTCGTACGGCCTACTCGGGGCGGATGCCCCAGACTCCGAACCAAGCCTCGCTGGGGGACAGCTCGATCAGGTCCTCGCCGGTCGCGAGCGCGTTCGGCGGGCAGGTGGTCGGCTCGATCGCCACCGCGGCCCGGTTCCGCTCCCCGGTGAGACCGTCGGAGGTGTAGATGTGGACCCAGTCGAAGGCGTCGTCCATCCACACCACGGTCGCCGCGCCGGACACCGGGTCGGCCAGCCGCACCTCGGCCGTGCCGTCGGAGGCGCGCGAGAGCTTGCCGTAGGCGTCGTCGATCACCGTCTCGCCCAGGGCGGTCGGCTCGACGAACTCCCCGGTGGTCTCGCCGACGGGGATCTGCTGCTTGTCGAGTTCGAGCTTCTTCTCGGCCGGGACCTGGAGGGTGGCCTCGCCGATCCGCTCGAGGTTCCCGGCCTTGAGGTAGCAGTGCGTGCCGAGGCCGAACGGCGCGGTCGTGGTGCCGGGGTTGGAGACGGTGTGGGCGGCGCGCAGGCCGCCGGGGCCGATCGACCAGCGCGTGCGCAGTTGCAGCGCCCAGGGGTAGCCCAGCCGCGCCGGGAGGCGGCATTCGAGCGTGACGGCGGTGTCGGTGACCTCCGCCGCGGTCCAGTCCATCCAGGCGACGAAGCCGTGGAGGGCGCTGTTGGTCTCGACCTCGTTGATCGGCAGCTGGTAGTCGGTGCCGTCGTACGAGTACTTCCCGTCGCGGACGCGGTTCGGCCACGGGGCCAGGACGTGGCCGGCCCAGCCGGGCGCGAGTTCGTCGTCGCCGTAGGTGCTCACGACATCGCGCCCCCGGTAGGTGTAGGAACGCACGCCGCCGCCGACGCCGACGATGGTCGCCTCGTGGTCGTTGTACGCGATCGACCATTGCTCGCCGGACAGCGCCATCGGGGGTACCTCCATGTCATTCTTGCCAGGGCGGGATGTGCTTCGACGTTACTTCATGACCGATGACCTGCGGCACGCGTATCAATGTGGGCGAGATCGCAACGAAACGTTGGTTCCGACAAGAGTCGTTATCGAAACCCTCCCATCGAAACCGACAAAACACCATAAAACACCCGCCTCACGGCGGGCGGTGCATATTTTGCGCCACTTTTGAACGCCCGATCGGGATCACCCCCGCGCGGCTCGCCCTTCCTTAGCCGAACACGTTGAGGCACCATTTCCCCAATAACTACGAACCGTCGCCTCCCGGAAGCCCCCGGTCGGCAAACAGGGACAACCACTCAGGAGTACAACGATGTCTGAGTTCAAGCCCGGGCTCGAGGGTGTGGTCGCCTTCGAGACCGAGATCGCCGAGCCCGACAAGGAAGGCGGGTCGCTGCGCTACCGCGGCGTCGACATCCAGGACCTGGTCGCGCAGAGCAGCTACGGCGATGTCTGGGGCCTGCTGGTCGACGGCCGGTTCGGCAACGGCCTGCCCGCGGCCGAGCCCGTCCCGGTGCCGGTCTCCTCCGGCGACACCCGGGTCGACGCCCAGGCAGCCGTCTCCATGCTCGCTCCCTTCTGGGGCCTCAAGCCGCTGCTGGACATCGACGACGCGACCGCCCGTGACGACCTCGCCCGCGTCTCGGTCACCACCCTGTCGTTCATCGCCCAGTCCGCCCGCGGATCCGGCCGCCCGGCCGTGCCCCAGTCCGAGATCGACAAGTCCGAGACCATCACCGAGCGGTTCATGCGCCGCTGGCGCGGCGAGCCCGACCCCGCCCACGTCAAGGCCGTCGACACCTATCTCATGTCGGCCGCCGAGCACGGCATGAACGCCTCCACCTTCACCGCCCGCGTCGTCGCCTCCACCGGCGCCGACGCCGCCGCCTCCGTCTCCTCGGGCATCGGCGCGCTCTCCGGCCCGCTCCACGGCGGCGCCCCCTCGCGCGTGCTCCACATGATCGAGGGCGTCGAGAAGTCCGGGGACGCCGAGGGCTACGTGAAGAACCTCCTCGACTCCGGCGAGCGGCTGATGGGCTTCGGCCACCGCGTCTACCGCGCCGAGGACCCGCGCTCGCGCGTGCTCCGCGCCGCGGCCAAGGAACTGGGCGCCCCCCGCTACGAGGTCGCCGAGGCGCTCGAGACCGCCGCGCTCGCCGAGCTCAAGGCCCGCAAGCCCGACCGCGTCCTGGCCACCAACGTCGAGTTCTGGTCGGCGGTGCTCCTCGACTTCGCCGAGGTCCCCGCCGAGCTGTTCACGCCGATGTTCACCTGCGCCCGCGTCGCCGGCTGGAGCGCCCACATCCTCGAGCAGAAGCAGCTCGGCCGGATCGTGCGCCCCAGCGCCAGGTACGTCGGCCCCGGACCCCGCAAGCCCTCCGACGTGGAGGGCTGGAAATAGCGAGACCGGCGAGGGCGGCACTGTTCGGTTAGGATCGGGGCGGAAACCCGCCCGCTGACCGAACGAGACTCCAATGCCCTCCCCGGCCCCCGCCCGTCGTCTTTCGCTGCGCCGGCGAGACCTCCTCATCGGTGGACTCGCCGGCCTCGCGGTGGTGGCGGCCGGCGCCGAAGCGGCGAAGTCGCTGTGGGACGCGACCGGGACCGGCCACCCGCTGCCCGACCACCCGGCGACCGGCCCGGTCCACCTGCAGATCGTGGCCCACCCCGACGACTGCCTCTACTTCATCAACCCGCGCGTCGGCCGCGCCATGAACGCCGGGGCCGGGATCTGCACCGTCGTGCTCACCGCCGGCGAGGCCGACGGCCGCAACAGCCGCGACCCGGTCGCCGCCCCCGACTGGGCCTCCTACGCCGCCGCCCGCAACACCGGGCTGCGCCGCGCCTACGCCTACCTGGCCACCGGCGACGCCGAATCACCCTGGGAGCGCTACTGCGCCCGCCTCGACTCCGGCCAGAACGTCGAGGTCTGCGTCCTGGCCGCCCGCCCCGAGATCCACGTGGTGTTCTGCTCGCTGTGGACGAACCTGGGGCGCCTGACCGGCCAGTACACCCGGCTGCTGTCGCTGTGGGAGGGGGACCTCGACGCCTCGGCGGTCCTGCCCCCGGCCGGCTCCCCTCTGGACGGCGGCGGCGCCGTCGACCGCGGCACGGTCGCCGCCAGCCTGCTCGAACTGCTCGACCACTACCGGCCGGCCGCGGTCAACACCCTCGACCCCGACCCCGACCAGGTCGTCGGGCCCGGGCTCGGGGCCGAGCAGCGCGGCTACTCCGACCACATCGACCACACCGCAGCGGCCCTGTTCGCCTGGGAGGCCCTCCGCGACTGGGGACACGCGCCGGTCATCGAGTCCTGGCGCGGCTACTACAACCGCCGCTGGCCCGGCAACCTCGGCGCGGCCGACCGCGACTTCAAGGGCCGGGCCCTGAACGTCTACTCCTGGGCCGACGGCGCCGAATGCGAGGCACCGGCCGGCTGCGGCGACCGCGTCGTCCTCGGCCCCGGCGTCGGCGACGCCTACGGCGCCGCCACCCACCCGCGCTACGGCGACGCCGTCGCCGCCGCCCGCCTCGACGGCCGACCCGTCCCGGTGACCGTCCGCGGCATGCGCCTGCACGCCCGGCGCGAGCAGACCTGGACCGACCTGGGCGGACCCGACCTGCTCCCCGCGCTCGCCGCCGCCGGTCCTCGCGTGTTCGCCATCGCCCCCGAGCACACGCCCGACCCGGACGCGCACGCCCGCGACCTGCACTGCCTCGACCTGTCCACCGGCGAGTGGGAGAACCTCGGCAACCCCGGCGGCGAAGGCGAGGCGGCCCGCCGCATCGGCGTGCCGACCGCCATCGCCAGCGGCGCGAACGTGCTGGTCGCCGTCCGCAGCCCCACCCGCGGCCTGGCCGCGCGCACCCGCTCGGGAAGCGACTGGTCGGAGTGGACGCAGCTCGAAGGCCGGATGGTCGACGCCTCCCCCAGCGCCTGGGCCCGGCCCGACGGCGGCCTGGGACTGGTCGCCGCCACGCCCGCCGGCCTCGCCGAATGGCGGTGGCACGGCGACCGGTGGACGACCCGCGACCTGCGCCTGCCGCACGTCGGCGGCGCCCCCGGGTACGTCCCGGCCAGCGCCGTGGCCGCCGCGGCCCTGCCCGACGGCCGCACCGTCATCGCCTCCCGCGGCGCCGGCAGCGCCGACGTCGTGGTCCACCTCGAAACCGCCGCCACCTGGACCGCCGCCGTCCTGCGCCTGGAAGGCGGCATCTACCCGCCGACGATAGCGACCGGGCCCGACAACACCGTCGCCGTCGCCGCCGACAACCACCTCGGGACCGCCGCGGTCGCCCTGATCCGAGCCGACGACCTCGAAAGCCCCGCCCCGGACCGGCCCGAGTTCCACTGGAGCCACGGCGACGTCGTCCTCTCCCGCCGCCCCGCCCTCGCCTTCGACGCCGAGGGCGGCCTGGCGCTGTGGACGGTCGGCGTCGACGGCGAGCCGTACACCGCCGCCTCGGCCCCAGGTGAGGCGCCCCCGGCCGCGTGGGGCCCCGCGCTCCGGACCGGTGACTGATCGCAGCTAGAGTGAGGCGGCAGGACCGACCAGAACGGAGCCGCAAGTGACCGACCAGATCACCATCCCCGCCGAACTCCTTCCCGCCGATGGGCGATTCGGGTCCGGGCCCTCCAAGGTGCCGGCCGAGGCGATGACCGCCCTGGCCGGGGTCGGCAGGTCCGTCATGGGCACCTCCCACCGCAAGAGCGCGGTCAAGGACCAGGTCGGGCGGCTGCGCCGCGGCCTGGCCGACCTGTTCTCGCTGCCCGAGGGCTACGAGGTGGTCATCGGCGTCGGCGGCACCACCGCCTTCTGGGAGGTCGCGGTGTTCGGCCTGGTCGAGGACCGGGCGCAGCTGGCCAGCTTCGGCGAGTTCGGCTCGAAGTTCGCGGGGGCCGTGAAGATCGCCCCGCACCTGGGGGAGCCGACCGTGGTCACCGGCGAGCCCGGCGGCGCGGCCTACCTGAGCGCCGAGGACGGGGTCGACGTCTACGCCACCCCGCACAACGAGACCAGCACCGGCGTGGCCGTCCCGGTCGAGCGCGTGGACGCCGAGGGCCTGATGCTGCACGACGCGACCAGCGCCGTCGCCGGTCTGCCGGTCGACATGTCCCGGACCGACTGCTACTACTTCGCCCCGCAGAAGGGCCTGGCCTCGGACGGCGGTCTGTGGATCGCGCTGATGAGCCCGGCCGCGATCGAGCGGGCCGAGCGCATCGCCGCCTCCGGCCGCTACATCCCGGCCTTCCTCGACCTCAAGACCGCGATCGACAACTCGCGCAAGGACCAGACCTACAACACCCCGGCGGTGGCCACGGTGTTCCTGGCGGCCGAGCAGGTGGACGCGCTCAATGCCGCGGGCGGCCTGGACGCGGCGGTCAAGCGCTGCGCGGAGTCGGCCGGGACGCTGTACTCCTGGGCGGCCTCGCGCGAGTTCGCGACGCCGTACGTGGCCGACGAGAAACTGCGCTCGAACGTGGTCGCCACGATCGACTTCGACGGCGTGGACGCGGCCGAGATCGCGAAGGTCCTGCGCGCCAACGGCGTGGTCGACACCGAGCCGTACCGCAAGCTGGGCCGCAACCAGCTGCGCATCGCCACCTACCCGGCGGTGGACCCGGCCGACGCGGCCAAGCTGACCGAGTCGATCGACTACGTCGTCGAGCGGCTCTCCTAGCGGGCATGCGCGATCCCGCGTGGCTTCGGACGCTGCCGTTGCTCATCGAGCACCAGCGCGTCCGCACCACTCCGGTCAAGTCGGAGACCTCCGCCACCGCGCAGCGGTTGACGTTCGACGACGGCTCGTCGCTGTTCGCGAAGTTCGCCGAGAACGGGCGGCCGGGGTTCCTGGCCGCCGAGGCCGGCGGTCTGCGCTGGCTGCGCGAGGCCAGTGACGCGGTCGTCGAGGTGCTCTACGCCGACGACGAGATGCTGGTCGAGCCGTGGCTGGAGCCGGGCCAGCCGAGCCCGGGCCACGCCCGCGAGCTGGGCCGCCAGATCGCGGCGGTCCACGCCGCCGGCGCCGAGCGGTACGGGGCGCCCTGGACCGGGTACATCGGCGAGACGTTCATGGACAACACCGAGAGCGACTCGACCTGGGCCGAGTGGTACGCCGCGCGCCGCATCGAGCCGTACTTGGGGCCTTCGCGCGACAACGGCGCCCTCGACTCCTCGGACGTGGCCGCGATCGAGGCGCTCGCCGCGAGGCTCCCCGGCCTGGCCGGGCCCGCCGAGCCGCCCGCGCGCACGCACGGCGACCTGTGGTGGGGCAACGTCCACTGGACCGCCGAGCGGGCCTGGATGATCGACCCGGCCGCGCACGGCGGGCACCGCGAGACCGACCTGGCGAACCTGCGGCTGTGGGGCGGGGTGCCGCACTTCGAGTCGATCCTGGCCGGATACCAGGAGGTCAGTCCGCTGGCCGCGGGCTGGGAGGAACGCGTGGGGCTGCATCAGATGTTCCCGCTGCTGGTCCACACGACCCTGTTCGGCCGCCCCTATCGCGCCCAGTTGATGGGAATCGTGTCTCACTTTACGAAACTGTCATATTGACGAACTAGACTCGTTGCATGTCTGGCCACAGCCTCCGCGACCGGCACGGCCGGGTGGCGACCGACCTGCGGGTCTCGCTGACCGACCGGTGCAACCTCCGCTGCACCTACTGCATGCCCGAGGCCGGTCTGCCGTGGCTGCCCAAACCCGAGCTGCTGACCGACCACGAGGTCATCCGCCTGGTCGGCGTCGCGGTCACCAGGCTGGGGGTCACCGAAGTCCGATTCACCGGAGGGGAGCCGCTGCTGCGGCCGGGGCTGCCCGCCATCGTCGAGGCCGTCGGCCGGCTCGACCCCAGGCCCGAGATCTCCCTGACCACCAACGCCATCGGCCTCGAACGCCTGGCCCCGGTGCTGGTCGAGGCCGGGCTCGACCGCGTCAACGTCTCCCTGGACACCCTCGAACCCGACCGGTTCAAGGAACTGGCCAAACGCGACCGGCTCGAGCGGACCCTGCACGGCATCAAGGCCGCCTCCCAGGCCGGTCTCGACCCGGTCAAGCTCAACACCGTGCTCATGCGCGGGGTCAACGACGACGAGGCCCCGGCGCTGCTGCGCTTCGCCCTCGCCCACGACTACCAGCTGCGGTTCATCGAGCAGATGCCCCTCGACGCCGGGGGCACCTGGCGGCGCGACCAGATGGTCACCGCCGCCGAGATCCTCGAATCGCTGAAGGCGGAGTTCGACCTGGTCCCCGACCCGGCCCACCGCGGCTCGGCCCCGGCCGAGACCTGGCTGGTCGACGGCGGGCCCGCCAAGGTCGGCGTCATCGGCTCGGTCACGCGCCCGTTCTGCGGCGACTGCGACCGCACCCGCCTGACCGCCGACGGGCAGGTGCGGAACTGCCTGTTCGCCCGCGACGAGACCGACCTGCGCGACCTGGCCCGCTCCGGGGCCGGCGACGAGGAGATCGCCGAGCGCTGGCAGGCGGCGATGCTGGGCAAGAAGCCCGGCCACGGCATCGACGACCCCTCCTTCCTGCAGCCGGCCCGGCCGATGTCGGCGATCGGAGGCTGAGTTGAACGTCAAGGTCCGCTATTTCGCCGGGGCCAAGTCCGCCGCCGGAGTCTCGGAGGAGGAAGTGGACGCGGCCAGCGTCGGCGAGCTCAAAGACGCCCTGGCCGAACGCCACGGCCCGGCCCTGGGGAAGGTCCTGGCCGCGGCCACCGTGCTGGTCGACGGCCGGGCCGCGCGCGAAGAGAACCTGGGCCTGGCCGCCGGGACCACCGTCGAGATCCTCCCTCCGTTCGCCGGAGGCTGACCGCCGGGGAGCCGCCTGGCTCCCGTCGAATCCGATTTGCGAGGATGCAGGGGTGCGCCGACCTGACGAGACAACGAAACCACAGGTGGCGTCCCCGTTGTTCGAGCTGTCGGCTGATATGCGGACCGGCTCCGAGCGGCGGCGCCGGACGCACCGAGGCGGCCACCACCGGTCCCAACGCGAGGCGGTGCCGATGCCCGAACCGGCCCTGACCACTCGCGACCCCGAGCCGTGGATGGACTCCGCCCCGCTGCTGACCGGCATGGACGAGGTCGGCGCGGGCCTGCTCGACTCCCTGGACGCCATGCAGCGCGTGGCGGCCTCGGCCGGACCGGGCCCGCTGCTCATCAACGCCGCCCCCGGGACCGGCAAGACCCACCTGCTCGTCCGCCGCGTCGCCTACCTAGTCGCCGAGCTCGGCATCCCGGCCCGCCAGTGCCTGGTCGTGGCCGCCTCCTCGACCGGCGCCGCGCGCATCAGGCGCGAGCTGGGGACGCTGCTGGAGTCCGAGGCCGCCGACATCACCGTCGCCGAGTTCGCCGACTTCACCGCCGAGAACTCGAAGGTGTCCGCGCACCTGCGCGCCGCCCCCGAACTGGGGCACCTGTTCGTCGACGACCTGCCGCGCATGCCCATGCGGCTGTACCGGCAGCTGATGGAGCACCGCGGTCCCGCCGCCGACGTCACCGCCGCCGGGGACCCCGACTCGGCGCTGTGCGCGGGCGAGCCGGCCGCGTTCACCGCCTTCTCCGAGCAGTTCTCGCAGGCCCACGTGGTGCGCCTGTCGCGCAACCACCGCAGCCCGGCGGCGGTGCTGGTGGCCTCCTCGCAGGTCATCGAGCCGATCAGCCGCGTGCCCGGCCGGTTGACGCAGCCGCAGCGCCCGGCCCTGGAGGGCTCGGGGATCGGCCGCTTCCACGCCGCCGACGAGGCCGACGAGCAGCGCTTCGTCGCCGACCTGACCGCGCGCCTGGAGGAGATGGGAGTCGACTCCGAAGAGATCGCCGTCATCGGCTCCGACCGCATGTCGGTCGCCGAGGCCGCCGACGGCGAGTACCGGGTGGTGTGCCTGACCGGGATGACCCAGGAGGGCTGGCCGAACACCCCCGAGGCCCGGCGCGAGCTGTACGTGGCACTCAGCCGCACCCGAGACCTGGCCTACGTCAGCCACACCGGCCCCGGCTCGCCGCTGCTGGCCGATGTGGATAAGGGCCTGTTCAGTCCATTCGGGATGGTCCCGGTGACCCGCTCCGGCCCTGAGCAGCCGCGACTGCTCTGACACTCCCTGGCATTCGACGACGCGGAGTTCCCACGCGACCACGGACCGATAGGCCACAATAGGTCGCATACCCGCAAGTCGACCCCAGGGAGGCCCGATGGAGCACACCGAAGAGGACACTGTGCCTCTGCACCGGCCGGGCGCTCCGGGGTGGTCGCCGTTCGCCCCGCAAGGGGCGAACCGAGAGCACAGTGCCACGCAAGGAGCGGACCAGGAGCCCGCCGGGCATGGAGCGCCCGGGGCCCCTTCGGATACGAGTGCGGCGACGCCCGCCGAACCCGCGCCGCGCCCCGAGCAGCCGCCCTCCGCGCCCGTCGCGCCGTCCCTGCCTCCCCGCACCGACATCGCCCCGGTCCAGGCATTCCCCGACCACTACGGCGCGCTCGAGCGCGCCCCGGTCACCGCCGACGACTTCGCCAGCCGCCGCGTCGTCCCTCCGCGCCCGCCGGTGGCCGAGACGGGCCTGCGCGGGGCCCTCCATCGGATCACCTTCGGACTGCTCGCCCTCCCGCCCAGCCCCCGAGAACGCGCCCACCAGCACAACGTCGAGACCGTCCGCCGCAACTTCGGCGGCCTGCGCCAGATCACCGTCGTCAACCCCAAGGGCGGGGCCGGGAAGACCGTCGCGGTCCTCATGCTCGCGCTCACCTTCGGGCGCGCCCGCGGCGGCTACGTCCTGGCCTGGGACAACAACGAGACCCAGGGGACCTTGGGGATGCGGGCTCAGCAGGACTTCCACGTCCGCACCGTCCGCGATCTTCTGCGCGACCTCGACCATTTCAAGGGCCCGACCGGGCGGGTCGGCGACCTGTCGCAGTACGTGCGCGCCCAGGGCGGCGCGATGTTCGACGTGCTGGCCTCCGATGAGTCGGCCACGGCCGGGGAGATGCTGACCGCCGGGTCGTTCGGGGAGCTGCGGGAGGCCATCTCCCGGTTCTACAAGCTGTTCGTGGTCGACACCGGCAACAACGTGCGCGCCGAGAACTGGCAGGCGGCCATCGACGCGACCGACCAGCTGGTGGTGACCATGTCGGCCCGCAACGACTCGGCCGAGACCGCCGCGCGCATGCTCGACCACCTCGAGCAGACCGGGCGCCGCGAACTGGTGCGGAACGCCGTCACGGTGGTGTCCATGCCGGCCCACCGCAAGGACGTCGACCTGCCGGCGGTGCAGCGGCACTTCGCCGCGCGCACCCGCGCGGTCCTGCTGGCGCCCTACGAGAAGCTCCTGGACTCCGGCGAGCCCATCCGCTACGACGCGCTGAGCAAGGCCACGCTGTCGGCCTGGCTGCGGATCGGATCGGCCGTGGCCGAAGGGCTTTGAGCCGGTTCAGCAGATCAGTCGCGCGCGGAAGCCGACGGCGACGGCATGGGCGCGGTCGTGGACTCCGAGCTTGCGGAACAGGCGCTTGGAGTGGGTCTTGACGGTGTCGACCGACAGGAACAACTCGGTGGCGATCTGCGCGTTCGACTTCCCTTCGGACATGGCCCGCAGGACCTGGATCTCTCGCGCTGTAAGGCGGTCGGCGCGTGCCGGGGTCGCCTGCCGTGGGATTCCCGCGGCGAGTCGGACCGCTTCGGAGCGGATGAGGATGAACGTCCGCGCCACCGCCACGGCGAGCAGGTCGGGCACGAGTTCCGGTCCGCACACCAGCGCGCTGGCGAGTTCATCGGCCTCGGGTCCGATGCCGAACACGCCGCGGGCACCGGCGGCGACGGCCGCGCCGGTCAGCCGCGATGTGACCGCGCCGACTACAATGAACGCGGTGTGCGGCCAGGTCCGGCGCACCCGCCTGAGGAACACCGCGTCGTCGGGCAGAGCCACGTAGGCGTCCACGACCAGTACCTCCACTGGGCGCTTCAACAGCATGGCAAGGGTCTCCCCACCCGTGTCGGCAGTGCGGACCGCGCAGTCGACGCCGTGCCGAACCGCGTCGTTGGCTATCCGCTTCGAGGCGGCGAAGGTGGATGAGCAGATCAGTACTGAAAGCAATGCGTATCCCATCGGCCGAAGACGCTCGTCGTGCGTCCTTAGTGTGGTTGTGCTGCGGGCGCGGCGGACGCTCGAGACCATTCGGCGACCTCGGTCGGGCACGGGCCGCGGCCGAGGCGATCGTTCGGCGCATCGGCGACGGTGTCGGCGGTATCGCCGAACGCATCACCGATCGGCTGTTCGACGAAGGGGAGTTCGTCGTCGTCTCGGCGGCCACCGGCCTGGGCGAGGATCCGCTTCCGCGGGTCGACTCGCACCTGGCGGCGATCGACGTGAACTCGGTCTGGCACCTCACGCAGGATGCCCTGGTCGGGGTGCTGTCGCTGGAGAACGTCGCCCGGATGCGGCTGGTGCTCGAGGTGCTGGATCGCCACGTGTCGGGGACGATCGGCGTCAGCCCGGTGTTCGCGGTGCTCCGGCGCGCCTCATGGGCGCTGGGGTTGGCCCAGTTGGTGGCGCAGCGGCACGCCGGATCGAAGACAGTCGAGCAGTTCCGCGACAACCCGATGAACGTGCTGGTCGCGTCGGCGCCCGATGCCGCGCACGAGACCACTCGGGCCATACTCGGCGGGCTGCTCGACCTGCCGTCCGATCGCCGGGACCTGCTGCTGGAGACGTTCACCGCCTGGATCGAGCTGGGCGGTTCGGCGCAGGCCACCGGGGAGCTGCTGGTCTGCCACCCGAACACGGTCCGGCACCGCCTGCGGCGCATCGAATTGGCGACCGGGAAGGACTTGACTCGTCCCGGCGACATCGCCGAGCTCGTGGCCGCCTGCCACGCCTGGTCGCAACTGCCGCAGTTCGGCGTCTAGGCCCAATGCCGTTCGGTTAGGGGTCTGCGTAGACGAT
>NZ_JAELXW010000079.1 GCF_016428645.1 Glycomyces salinus
ACGTAGCCGCCGCGGTCGACCCGTCCGAGGGCGTGATCGCGACCGCCTCGTTCGGCAACGACGGGCCCGGGCATGCGGCCCTGGCCGCCTGGGCCGCCGCGCTCGGCCCGGTCGCGGCCTTCGGCATCGAGGGCACCGGCTCCTGGGGCAAGGCCCTCACCACCGCGCTGACCGATGCTGGGGCCACGGTCATCGAGGTCAACAGCTACGTGGCTTCGGGCCGTCGGGCCCGGGGCAAGTCCGACGCGCTCGATGCCGAGTCCGCCGCCTGGGCCGTGCTCGGCGGCCGATCGACCACCGTGCCGAAATCGGCTGATGGCCCGGCCGAGGCCGTGCGGGCTTTGAGTATCGCGCGCAACGGCGCGGTCAAGGCACGGACTGAGGCGGGCAACGCCCTGCAGGCGCTGCTGGCCGAGGATCTCGACCTGGCCAGGGCATGCAAGGCCCAGGGGGCCAGAGCGATCGCCGATCGTCTGGCGCGGCTGCGGCCGCCGCGCTCGGCCGATCCGGCCGCAGCGCGCCGCCGCGCGCTCCGGTCGATCGCGCGCCGCTGGCTCGCCCTCGACGCCGAAGCGGCCGACCTGGAGGCCCTGATCAAGAACCTGACCGAGACCGCGGCACCGGACCTGGTGGCCGCCTTCGGGATCAGCCACCTGACCGCGGCGACCATCCTGGCCGCGGTCGGTGACAACCCCGAGCGGATCCGCTCCGAGGCCGCGTTCGCGAAACTGGCCGGTGCCTGCCCCATCCCGGCCGGATCGGGCCAGACCGACGGACACCACCGCCTCTACCGCGGCGGCAACCGACAACTCAACAAAGCGCTGCACACGATCGCCTTGTGCCGCATGGGCCACGACGAGCGCACCAAGCGATACGTCGCGAAACGAATCCAGACAGGAAAGACCAAACGCGAGATCATCCGGATGCTCAAACGCGCCATCGCCCGCGAGATCTTCCACCTCCTCAACCCAGCGACACACCACACGCCGACCCCGGCTTGACAGTCATAGAAACGTCT
>NZ_JAELXW010000008.1 GCF_016428645.1 Glycomyces salinus
CACCGCACCAGAATCGGCCTGCTGGGTGATGTCGGCGCCGGGCCCGGCGCCGGACACCTCGAGCACCAGACCCGAATGGCGGGCCCTGATACGCCAGAACCCGCCGCCGGCGTCGACGAAGTCGAACTGCTGATTGTCACCGCCGTGAATCGACCACTGGATCGCGGCAGCTCCGGCTCCGGCGGACGCACCCTCGATGTCGACTGCCTTCCCGCTGTGCTTCGCCACCAACCGGTAGAACCCACCGGGCTCCACCACGGATGCCTCACCGAGGGAGGTCACGCGGTAGGCGCGTCCGGCCTGGCCGTTGAACTCGATCACGTCGCTCTCGGGCTCGTCTGGAACGATGACCGAACCGTTCGACTCGTCCACGAGCTCGTAGTCGCCGGTGAACATCCGGCTGCGCACCTTGACGGAGCCGTCGGAGTCGGGCGTGACGGTGAGTTCGTCGATCGATCCGGCGCTCCAGGCGGCACCGACGGTGAATCCGCCGCGGCCGCGCAGGCCGGCGACGCTTCCGGTCGACCAGGCGGGCGGCAGCGCGGGCAGCAGATGAAGTTCGTCGCCGTGGCTGTGCAGCAGCATCTCGGCGATGCCGGAGGTCGCGCCGAAGTTGCCGTCGATCTGGAACGGCGGGTGCAGGTCGAACATGTTGGGCGCGAGACGGTCCGGCGTCACCAGCTGGCGGATCAGGTCGTGGGCGCGGCTTCCTTCCTCCATGCGCGCCCAGAAGTTGATCTTCCAGGCCAGCGACCAGCCGGTTCCGGCGTCGCCGCGGAGTTCGAGGGTCCGGCGCGCCGCTTCGAACAGCTCGGGGGTGCCGCGACTGGTGATCTGGTTGCTCGGGTGCAGGCCGTAGAGGTGCGAGACATGCCGGTGACTCGTCTCGAGCTCGACCCAGTCGTAGAGCCACTCCATGATGTTTCCGCGGGATCCGACTCGCGTGGGCGCCAACCGGTCTCGTGCGTCCTTGACTTGCGCCCCGAAGTCGGAGTCGACGCCCAGCACCTCGCCGGCGCTCACGCAGCCGTCGAACAGGTCGCGCAGAATCTGCATGTCCATGGTGGGCCCGGCGCACACGCTGGCGCCGTTGTGATGTGGCAGCTCCGGGGAGTTCGACGGATTGGTGACCAGCCATCCGAGGTCGGGCTCCTCCACCAGCGTCTCCAGGAAGAATTGGGCGGCGCCTTTCATCAGCGGATAGTTCGCCCGCAGGAGCTGGGAGTCGCCGGTGAACCGGTAGTGCTCCCAGATCTGCGTGGCGAGCCAGGCGCCGCCGGTCTGCCACATGCCCCACAGCGCCCCGTCGACGACTGAGGCGCCCCGCCAGCCGTCGGTGTTGTGGTGGCTCATCCAGCCGCCCGCCCCGTACTGCACGTCAGCGACCCGCGCTCCGGTGTGCGAGAGGTCGTCGACCATGTCGAACACCGGTTCCAGGCACTCGGCGAGGTTCGTCGTCCCGGCCGGCCAGTAGTTCATCGGCAGGTTGGCGTTGATGGTGTACTTCGACTCCCAGGCGGGGGTCATCTCCTGGTTCCAGAGCCCTTGCAGGTTGGCGGGCTGAGTGCCGGGACGCGACGCGGAGATCAGCAGGTAGCGGCCGTACTGGAACAGCAAGGTCGAGAACTGCGGATCGTTCACGGAATCGTGCTGGGCGATGCGGACGTCGGTCGGCTGGTCGGCCGCGGCCGTCCGCCCGAGGTCGATGGAGGTGCGGTCGAATAGTTCCCGGTAGTCGGCCAGGTGCCGGGACCGCAGGTCGTCGTAGGAGGTGTTCGTCGCGGCGTCGAGGTGGCCCCAGGCGATCCCCTGGTAGTCGCCGTCGACGTACTGATAGTCGACGTAGCTCGTCCCGATCGAGATCAGCAGCGTCACGGCGTCCGCATCGGACACCTGGAGCGTGCCGCCGGAAGAGCTCGAGTCGCCTCCTTCGACGACGGCCCGCGCCAGCGCGAGGAACCTGACCGAGCCCGCGATGCCACGGTGGTCGCCCGATCTGCCGTCGAGGGCGATCGTGCGGCCGTCGGGGCTGGACGTCGACGCGTTTTGCGGAGTGTCGAACGTGGCGGTGAACGAGATCCGACCGGCGGTGTCGGCGGTGAGGCGCACCGCGATGACCTGGTCGGGCACGGTGGCGATGACCTCGCGCTGGTAGCGCACGCCGTTCGCGAGGTAGCCGACGCCGGTGGCGGCGGTGGTCAGGTCGAGCCACCGCTCGTACTCGGAGACCCCGCCGATGCCGGGAAAGGCGAAGTCGAGGTCGCCGACGGGCTGGTAGGCGAGCTGGCCGGCGGGATTGCCGAGCATGGTCTGGTTGATGAGGTCCTGCGCCTCGCCCCACCGGTCGGCGAAGACGAGCCCGCGGATCTGCGGGAGGGCGTCGGCCCCGCCGGGGTTGCTGTAGTCGTGCGGGCCGCCCGCCCAGACCGTGTCCTCGTTGAGCTGCAACCGCTCCGCGCCGTAGTTGCCGAACACCATCGCGCCGAGCCGGCCGTTGCCGACCGGGAGGGCGCGCAGCCAGTCGGTGCCGGCGGGCTCGTCGTACCACAGTGCAAGGTCACCGGCGGCCTCCACCGCCGCTGGTGCCGCGGCCGCGCGCGGCGCGGCCCACTGGAGCGGGGCCGCGACCGCGCCGATCGCACCGTACTGGATCACCTGTCGTCGCCGCAGCGCTGCCATGTCGATCCTCCGAGGGGTGGCCGCGCACGCGGCCAGGGCTCTGAACATCGAAGACAGTCTATAAAGATTGGATCTATGAAGTCAAGTATGTGAATATTGAGCCTTATGGCTCAACGGAAGCCGGGGGGTTCGGCCGAGTCATCAGACCTATCGAGGCGCCGCCCTAGCGCTGAAGCCGGTCGGGGTCGGCCTGCCCGCTGCGGCGGACCAGCCACGCGTCGGTGATGTGCCTGAACATCGCCTCGCCGGCGCCTTCGGCGTCGCGGGCGGCGATGCGCTCGTACACGCGCCGGTGCCCCTCGTTGGACGCCACGCACAGCGACCGCTCGGTGCGGCCCATGTAGCTGGCGGTGTTGATGACCTGGCTCTCCAGGGAGCGGACGACGGCGCGCGCGATGCGGTTGCCCGAGGCCCGCATGACCGTGTCGTGGAAGGCCCGGTCCTGCTCGTGGTACGACGAGGGATCGTCGACGAGCCCGTCCATGCGGTCCACGAGCTCGCGCATCCGCTCGATCGCCTCCTCGTCGGCGACGCGGGCGGCGACGTGGGCCATGTCGGATTCGAGCACGCGCCTGGTGACGACCAGGTCGTCGAGGATGGAGAGGCTCTCGTCCTCGGCGATGGTCGCGCCGAGCACCAGCTCGTCGAGCATGTTCCACTCCGTGGAGGGCAGCACGGTGGTCCCCGCGCCCTGGCGGATCTGGACCATGCCCTTCTCCTGCAGGATCTTCACGGCCTCCCGGACGACGGTCCGGCTCACCGAGAACGCCTGGCACAGGGCCGGCTCCGGCGGCAGCGGCGCACCGGCCGGATAGTCGCCGCGGACGATGCGCTGCACCAGCTCCGCGGTGACCGCCTTGGCCAGGTTCGTGGGTCGTCTCGCCCAGGCCGGCGGCTTCGAGTCGCCCGCGGCCGATTGCTGCAATGCCGTCATGTTCCCTCCGTTTGCGCAGGCCGCTGGGCCGCGGCGCGCGAGCACAGTATACGTCATTCCATTGACATAAGACGTCATACGAGTTACGTTCTCGGTGGACATGCATCCGCCGGGCGACCGGCGACCCCTCTGGAGAGTGATCTGCGATGAAGCAGCGAACACTGACGGCCGCCGCGATGGCCGCGGCATTGGCACTGGCCGGCTGCGGCAGCGCCGCGCAACCGGACTCGGACTCCGGCGGCTCGGAAGACAAGCTGGTCGTCTGGGACTGGAAGTCCGGAGACGAGAATGCGGTCTCGTACATCGAGCTGGCGAAGGCCGACTTCGCCGAGAAGCACCCGGACGTCGAGGTCGAATTCGTCGCCCAGCCGTTCGACCAGTACTACAACCTGCTGGGCACGGCCATACAGTCCGGCGAGGGCCCCGACGTCATGATGTTCAACGGCGGCGGCCAGCTGCGGGACCGGACCGACGCCCTCCTCCCGCTCGACGACTACATCGCCGAGGACCGGGAGCGCCTGGCCGGCTGGGAGGCGTTCAGCGCCGACGGCACCGCCTACGCGGCGCCGGTCACGCTCCAGGGCCACCCGATCTACTACAACAAGGACCTCTACGAGCAGGCCGGCCTCGACCCGGAGGCCCCGGCGGCCACGTGGGACGACCTGGCCGACGACTGCGGGGCCGTCACCGAGGAGACCGGCGCGAACTGCTTCGCGCAGGGTAACAAGGAGGGCTACGGCATCCAGTTCTGGCTCTCCGGCCTGGGCTCGGGCGTCCTCACCGACGCCGAGTACGAGGCGTGGATCGCCGGGGACCGCGACTGGTCCGCTCCGGGCGTGAAACGGGTCTTCGAGCTGTGGCAGGAGTCCGGGGACGCGGGCCTGTTCAACGACGGCGCGAACTCGACGGCCATGTTCAACGACATGTTCGCGGTCTTCGAGGCCGGCGAGGCCGCCCACGTGATCGGCCTGATGTCCGACGTCGGGCACTGGAAGGACTTCAGCGAGTTCCTCGGCGCCGAGAACGTCGGCGTGATGGAGGCGCCGCTGGTCAACCCCGAGTCGGCGCCCAGCCTGCCCTACGACGGCGGCATCGGCTACGGCGCCGCCGAATGGACGGCGGACCCCGAGCTGGCGGCGGACCTGGTCCGCTCGCTGACCTCGACCGCCGCGCTCGAGGCCTTCTACGCCGACGCCGGAGCCATCGCCTCGGACACCACCATCGACGCCTCCGACGCCGGCCCGGCCGCGTCGGCGATCGTCTCCCGGATTCCGGACGGCGAGCCCGCCCTCCACGTCGCCTTGTCCTCCGAGACGCTCGAGCTGATGGGACGGCTCTCCCAGCAGCTGCTGAGCGGCTCGGTCACCGTCGACGAGGCGCTCGACCAGCTCGCAGAGAGCGACCAGGCGGGATAGGGCATGCCGATCGGAAGTCCGCCTCCCTCGGTCCGCCCATCCGTGGTCGGGCGGGCCGGGGGTGCGGCACCCGCACGGGTTCCTCAGCAGGCACGGGGACGGCGCGTACGGGCCTCGCGCCGCCCCCGTGCCGAACGTCTCGCGCCGTACGTGCTGGTGGCGCCCGCGGTGCTCATCATCGCGGGGCTTCGGCTGTACCCGCTGGCGCTCGGGGTCAACTTCTCCTTCACCGGCGACGGCGACCGGAACGGGCAGGCGGTCGGGCTGGACAACTACGCAGTCCTGCTCGACGACCCGCTGTTCCGCGAGGCGATGGGGAACGTCTGGCTGCTGGTGCTGCTCCTGCCGGTCGCGGTGGCGATCCCGGGGATGCTGGCGACGTTCATCTACCTGCGCGTCCCCGGCCACCGGTTCTACCGGAGCGTCTACTTCTTCCCGGCGGTCCTGTCACCGGTGATCGTCGGCGCGATCTTCAACCTGCTGCTGGCGTACGACGGCACGGTCAACACCGTGCTCGGCGCGATCGGGCTCGGACCGGTCGACTGGCTCGGCGATCCGGACGTCGCGATGTTCGCGGTCGTCGGCGTGCACGTGTGGGCGACCTTCGGGATGGCGCTGGTGGTGTTCCTCGCCGGATTCTCCACTCTCGACTCAGCCCTCATCGACGCGGCACGCATCGACGGCGCCTCGCTCTCCCAGGTGATCCGGCACGTGATCGTCCCCGGCCTGTCGCGCACCATCCAGTTCGTCTTCGTGACCACGATGATCGGGATGCTGACCTCGATGTTCGGGCTGCTGTACGTCATGACCGGCGGCGGCCCGGAGGGCTCGACGTACCTGCCCGAGTACTACATCTGGATCCAGCAGGGGCAGATGAACCGCCCGGCGCTCGCCTCGGCCGCCTCCACCGTCCTGTTCGGCGTGATGCTGGTGGTGGGGCTGGCCCAGATCGCCGTGCTCCGCCGCGCGGGGAGGGAGGACTGATGTCCCGCAACCGTTTCGGCAGATGGCTGATCGCGGTCCCGATGGCCGCGCTGGCGGTGGCCACGATCTACCCGCTGGTGTTCACCGCCAACGTCGCGTCCAAGACCCGCCACGAGTACATCCTCGACCGCTTCTCCCCCACCGAGTCCCTGCGACTGGAGAACTTCGCGTCCGCGTGGGCCAGCGCGGGCATGGCGCGTTACTTCGCCAACTCGGTCATCGTCGTCGCCGGCGCGGTGGCGCTGCTCCTGGTGGTCGGCTCGATGGCCGGGTTCGCGCTGAGCCGGCTGCGCTTCACCGGATCGCGGGCGCTGTTCCTCGGCTGCCTCGCGGCCCTGTTCGTCCCGTTCCAGGTGATCATGGTGCCGCTCGCCCGGACCATGGACCAGATCGGCCTCATGGACACCTACCCCGGGCTGATCCTCGCCTACGTCGCGCAGTTCCTGCCGTTCACGATCTTCCTGATGACCGCCTACTACAGCGGCATCCCGCGGGAGATCATCGACGCGGCCCGGATCGACGGGAACACCACGTACGGGGTGTACTGGCGGATCATGCTGCCGCTGGGCCGTCCGGCGCTGCTGTCGGTCGGCATCCTCAATGCCCTGTTCTGCTGGAACGACGTCCTCATCGCGCTGCTGATGATGCCCTCGGCCGACCACCGGACCCTGATGGTCGGCGTCACCTCGCTACGTGGGCAGTACTCGGACGACATCCCGACCTTCGCGGCCGGGGTGCTCATCGCCGCGCTGCCGGTCCTGCTGCTCTACCTGTTCTTCCAGCGCCAGATCGCCGCCGGCGTCACCGCCGGCTCCACGAAGGGATGACATGCGGATCACCGGTTACCGAGCATTGACGACCGTCCAGGAATGGGGCAGGCCGGTCGGTGACGCCAACGGCGTCCTCGCCGACGGCGTCACCACCGTGCCGATCGTCCTGGTCGACACCGACGAGGGCATCACCGGCACCGGCATCGGCTCCCACGTCGAGCTGGAGACCGTCTTCGCCGCCGTCGCCGGGCAGGACCCGCGCTCGGTCACCGCGCTCTACGACCGGATGCTGCGCCGCACCTTCAAGACCGGCCACGCCGGAGCCGTGTTCGGGACCATCGGCGCGATCGACACCGCCCTGTGGGACATCAAGGCGCAGGCGGCGGACGAGCCGCTGTGGCGCCTGCTGGGCGGGCGCGCCCGGACCGTCCCCGCCTACGCCTCGGGGCTCGACATCGGACTGGACGACGAGGAGCTGGCCGCTGCCTACCGCCTTTACGCCGAGCGCGGCCTGCGGGCCGCCAAGCTCAAGGGCGGTCTCGATGTCGAGCGCGACCGCCGCCGCCTGGAACTGGTGCGGGAGGTGCTCGCCGGGTCCGGGCGCGGATCGCGGCCGGGCCTGATGCTGGACGCGAACGAGGTCTGGACGCGCAAGGAGGCGGTCCGGCACGTAGCCGAGCTCGAGCGCTCCCTCGACCTGATCTGGGTCGAGGAGCCCGTGCGGCGCTGGGACGCCGAGGGGTTGGCCGTCGTCCAGCGCGGGGTGCGCGCCTCGGTCGCCGCGGGCGAGAACCTGACCGGGCTCGAGCAGTACCTCCCGCTGCTGCGGGCGGGCGGGCTCGACGTCGTGCAGTCGGCGGCGGTCGGCGGCGTCACCCACTTCCTGCGGGTCGCCGCCCTCGCCCACGCCCACGACCTCCCGGTCAGTCCGATCGGCAACATCCCGGTCGGGCTGCTCCACGCCGCCACTTCGGTGCCCAACCACATCGCCAGCGAGCTCCAGGACCTCAGACCGCCGGTCGGGCTCGCCGTCGACCTCGACATCGCCGACGGCGCCTTCGTCCTCGGCGAGTCGCCCGGCCTGGGCATCAAGGTCGACCAGGCCGCGATCGCCGCGATCGATCCCGCGCCGAGCAGCCCCAGCCCCGAGGGGCCGGGTGTCAGGCCCGAACACGCCGGACGCCGGCTCCTCCCGCCCCCAGACTCCGATCCCGCCACACACAACTGATCAACTCGCTTCGAAGATGAAGGAGAAGACCATGCGTTCCTCACCCCCGCAACTCGCCCGCTCGGCGGCGCTGGCGGCCACCGGCGTCATCGCCGCCGCCGGGTTCCTCGTCGGCCCGGCGGCAGTCCCGGCACATGCCCAGCAGGAGGCCGAATACGAGTACTTCGTCGCTCCGGACGGCGACGACGGCGGCCCCGGCACCGTCGAGCAGCCGCTCGGCTCCCTGGAGGAGGCCCAGCAGCGGGCCCGGCAGGCCGCCGCCGAGGGAGACGGCGACGTGGTCGTGAACCTCCTGGACGGCACCTTCCGCCTCGACTCCCCGCTGCGGTTCGACGCGGCCGATTCGGGACGGGGCGGCCACATCGTGACCTGGCGGGCCGCGGACGACGCCGAACCCGTCGTCACCGGCGCCCGGGCCGTCACCGGCTGGGAGCTCGACGACGCCGCGGAGAACGTCTACCGGGCGGACGTCGGCACCGGGTTCGACACCCGGCAGCTCTACGTCGACGGCGTCCTGGCGCAGCGGGCCCGACTCAGCCTGTCGCCGAATGACATCTCGCTCAACGCGAACGGGTTCGATATCCAGAACCAGAACCTCGGCTGGCTCTCGGGCCTGCCGGACCAGGGTCGCATCGGCTTCCTCGCGCACCTGACCTGGAGCACCCGGATCACCCCGGTCGACCACATCTCCGGCCCGACGGTCACGTTGCGGCAGCCCGCATGGGACAACAACACCTGGGGGTGGGACACGGTCCAGAACCCGTTCGTCGGCCCGCGGTTCTACCTGGAGGGCTCCCGCGAGTTCCTCGACGAACCGGGCGAGTGGTACCTCGACGAGGACGCCGGAACGCTGTACTACAAGCCGCTGCAAGGCCAGGACTTGGCGAGCGCGAGCGTCGAAATGCCCCGGCTCGAATCGCTGATCGAGGTCGGCGGCACTTACGACCAGCCGGTCCGAGATCTCCAGTTCGAGGGGCTGACCTTCACCGGCACCTCCTGGCTTCACCCGAACTCGGACGACGGCTACGCCAACCAGCAGACCGGCACCTTCATGACCGGGCACCAGTCGACCCGGCCCGGCAACGCGTTCGACACCTGTTCGCGCGGCTGCTACGGCTTCGAGGGCTCCCGCAACACCTGGTCGCAGACGCCCGCGGCGGTCCAGGTCTCGGCGGCCGAGAACATCGCGTTCTCCGGCAACACCTTCGTGAACCTCGGCTCGATCGGGCTCGGCATCGGCAACGACGTCAACGCCCACGCCACCGGGGTCGGCCTCGGCGCCCAGAACGTGTCGGTCGAGGGCAACGTCTTCACCGAGAGCGCCGGCGGCGGCATCGCGGTCGGCGGGGTCCGCCCCGACGCGCACCACCCGTCCGATCAGCGCATGGTCAACAGCGACATCGTGATCAGCAACAACAGCATCTACTCGACGGCGCTGGACTACCTCGACAACGACGCGATCCTCGCCACCTACGCCACCCGGCTCACGATCGAGCACAACTACATCGCCGACATGCCGTACAGCGGCATCGGCGTCGGGTACGGCTGGGGCGCCAACGACCCGGGCGGCAGCCAGGAGTACGTCGACCGCGGGCTGTACGACTTCCAGCCGATCTACAACACGCCCACCACGCTCACCGACGTCCGCATCGTCGGCAACCACCTGGTCGACACGGTGAACACACTGTGGGACGCGGGCTGCATCTACACGCTCTCGGCGCAGCCGAACAGCACGATGGAGGGGAACTTCTGCGACGGCACCGGCCAGCTCGGCATGTACTTCGACGAGGGCACCCGCTACTACGACGTGACCGGCAACGTCATGATGAACACGGCCGGGCAGTGGGCCCACGCGAACATCGCCGGCGGCCACAACACCGGCGACCTCACCCTGACCGGGAACTACTCGACCAGTTCGGACATCACCGGCATCCCCGACGGAGAACGCGGCAACACCGTCCAGAACAACACGGTGTTCTCGGCGGGCGACATCCCGCCGGGGGCCGCGCAGATCATCGAGGACGCGGGCCCGACCGACGGCGCCGGGCCGGACGGCGGTCCGCTCCGCGGGACCGGCTCGGACCGGTGCCTGGACGTGCCGGAACAGTCCACAGAGAACGGCACTCAGGTGAGCATCTGGGACTGCCACGGCGGCGCCAACCAGCAGTGGACTCACACCGCCGCGGGTGAGCTGACGGTGTACTCGGGCGGCTCGACCAAATGCCTGGACGCCGAGGGCGGCGGCACCGCCGACGGCACCGCGGTGATCATCTGGGACTGCCACGGCGGGACGAACCAGCAGTGGAGCCTCAACGGCGACGGGTCGGTCACCAACGCCCAGTCCGGGCTGTGCCTGGACGTGTCGGGTCAGGGAACCGAGAACGGCTCGCTGGTCCAGCTGTGGTCCTGCCACGGCGGCACCAACCAGCAATGGAGCCGCGGCTGACTCGGACAGGTCGACCCGGTGCGGGTCGCCGCGGGCGGCGACCCGCACCCACGGGCCTTTCGACCGGCCCCGCCGTCCACCACTGATGCGTTCGCAGGAACGCAGGAAGAGATACGACCATGCACCACACGCCCTCGCTTCGAGCCCGCGAATCCGCGGCCGAGCACGAATTCTTCGTCGCGCCTGACGGCGACGACGGCGGCCCCGGCTCCATCGACCGGCCGCTCGGTTCTCTGGGAGAGGCTCAAGTCCGGGCCCGCCGGGCCGCCGCCGCGGGGGACGGCGACGTGGCCGTGAACCTCCTGGACGGCACCTTCCGCCTCGACTCCCCGCTGCGGTTCGACGCGGCCGATTCGGGACGGGGCGGCCACACCGTGACCTGGAGGGCCGCCCCCGGTGCCGCGCCCGTGGTGACCGGTGCCGAGGCCGTCACCGGCTGGGAGCTCGACGACGCCGAGACCGGTGTCTACCGTGCGGAAGTCGGCACCGGCTTCGACTCCAGGCAGCTCTATGTCGACGGTGCGCTGGCGCGTCGCGCCCGGCTCGCCCTGTCTCCTTCTGACATCAAGTTCGATCCGAGCGGGTTCACCGTCGAGAACCAGAGCTTCGGTTGGCTCGCCGGTCTGCCGGACCAGCGGCGCATCGAGTTCGTCGCGTATCTGACGTGGACCGTCAGGATCACCCCGGTCGACGCCATCGCGGGCTCCACGGTCGCACTGCGGCAGCCCGCCTGGGACAACAACACCTACGGCTACGACACGGTCCAGAACCCGTACGTCGGTCCGCGGTTCTTCCTGGCGGGCTCCCGCGCGTTCCTCGACGAGCCGGGCGAGTGGTTCCTGGACGCGAACGCCGGAATCCTGTACTACAAGCCGCTCCGGGGCCAGGACCTGGCGAACACCGCTGTCGAGCTGCCCCGGCTGGAGACGCTGATCGAGGTCGGCGGCACCTACGACCGGCCGGTCCGCGGTCTCGGTTTCGAGGGGCTGACGTTCACCGGGACCTCCTGGCTGCATCCCAATTCCGATGACGGCTACGCCAACCAGCAGACCGGCACGTTCCTCACCGGAGTCCAGCCCGACCGGCCCTCCGACGCGTTCGACACCGGCTCGCGCGGCTGCTACGAATTCGAGGCGACCCGGAACGACTGGTGGCAGATGCCGGCGGCGGTGCAGGTCTCGGCGGCCGAAGGGATCTCGTTCTCCGGCAACACCTTCGTGAACCTCGGCTCGATCGGGCTGGGGATCGGCAACGACGCGAACGCCCACTCCTCCGGTGTCGGGCTCGGTGCGCATGACGTGTCGGTCGTCGGCAACACCTTCACCGCCGGCGCCGGCGGGGGCATCGCGGTCGGCGGGGTCCAGCCGGATGCGCACCACCCTTCCGACGAGCGCATGGTCAACCGCGACATCCTGATCGGGGAGAACAGCATCTACTCGACGGCACTGGACTACCTCGACAACGTGGCGATCCTCGCCACCTACGCCACCCGGCTCACGATCGAGCACAACCACATCGCGCACATGCCCTACAGCGGCATCGCCGTCGGCTACGGCTGGGGCGCCAACGACCCGGCGGGCTGCCAGGAGTACCTCGACCGCGGGCTGTACGACTTCCAGCCGATCTACGTCACGCCCACGACGCTGACCGACGTCCACGTCATCGGCAACCACCTGGTCGACATGGTGAACACGCTCTGGGACGCGGGCTGCATCTATGCGCTCTCGGCGCAGCCGAACAGCACGATCGAGGGCAACTTCTGCGACGGCTCGGGCCAGCTCGGTCTGTATTTCGACGAGGGCTCGCGCTACTTCAAGGTGACCGGCAACGTCCTGATGAACACCGAGGACCAGTGGGCCCACGCGAACATCTTCGGCGGCCACAACACCGGCGACCTCACCCTGACCGGGAACTACTCGACCAGTCCGGCGATCACCGGCATCCCCGACGGAGAACGCGGCAACACGGTGCAGAGCCACACCGTCTTCTCCGCCGACGACATCCCGGCCGGGGCCGCCCGGATCATGGCCGGCGCGGGCCCGAACCGCGGCGCCAGTGAGCGGCGGAGGCGGCCTGGGCGCGGTCGAGTCGGATCGCCGAGGGCGCAGTCTCAGTAGACCCGGATCGCCTGGGCGGGATCGTGGCGGTGGGCCGCCTCCATTGCCTGGCGCGGAGGCGGCCCACCGGTTGGGGAGGAGTCAGGTCCTACTCGGCGGCGTCCCATGCCTCTTGGTAGATCTCGACGTAGCGTTCGGCGCCGAGATCGGTGAGGTTCTGCTGGAAGTCGGCCCAGTCGTCGTCGCTGTCGATGTCGCGGGCCCCGGTGACGAACTCCGCGCTCGCCTGCACGACGAAGTTCTCCACGTTGGTCTGGATCGGCGCCAGTTCCGTCGCGGTCTCGCCGCTGATCTTGACCTCCCAGTACGGGAACAGGTCGTCGGACTCGTGGCCCTCATAGAGCTGCGTGGCCTCGAACAGACGGCGCTCATAGCCTTCGGCGGTGTAGATGTCGGTCGCGGTGACCTGGCTGTTGCGGAACTCCGCGTCGCTGAAGAACTGCGCGATCGGGCCCCAGGAGTTGTTCAAGCCCTCGCCCTCGGGAGGCGTGAGGACCTTGAAGTTCGGCTCCGTGTCCTCGTCGAGGGCCACTTCGCCTTTGTCGGGCTCGGCCCAGTTGACGCCCTCGACGCCGAACTCGCCCAGGAGGTGGCCCTCGTAGGAGACCATGAAGTCCAGGATCTCCATGAGCGTCTTCTGCTTGGCCTCGC
The DNA here is from genome assembly GCF_016428645.1 of Glycomyces salinus. Lineage (GTDB taxonomy): Bacteria > Actinomycetota > Actinomycetes > Mycobacteriales > Micromonosporaceae > Glycomyces > Glycomyces salinus. Next base: position 13,225 of record NZ_JAELXW010000008.1, read on the forward strand.
TGGCGCGGTTGGTGATGACGAAGGTCGCTCCGGGAGCGGCGCCGGCGCCGCCTGCGCTCCAGAAGGTGTCGTCGCCGGCCGGACCGGTCAGCGGCGGGACCGCGTCGTACTCGGTGTAGCGATCGCCCTCGCTGTCCTCGGTGACGAACCACGGGTGCATCACGGCGACCGAGCCGAGGATCTCGCTCTCGGCGTTGTTGCCCTTGGCGGTGAGCGCCTCGCCGTTCTGGGTGAAGGCGCCCTCGTCGATCAGCCCGTCCTCGTACAGGGAGGTGACGTAGGAGATCGCCTCTCGCCATTCGTCTCGGGTCGGCTGCAGGACCACCTCGCCGCCGTCGGTGCCGAGCGCGGCCGGGGTCACGCCCTCGGCGTTCTGGTACATCTCCGCGGTGTAGACGAACGGGTTCATCAGATACGACAGGAGCGCGCCGCCGCCCGAGGCGGACAGCGGGATCTCGTCGGCCTCGCCGTTGCCGTTGGGGTCCTGGGTCTTGAACGCCTCCAGCACCGTTCGCAGCTCCTCGGGCGTGGTGGGCTGCTCCAGGTCGAGCTCGTCGAGCCAGGCGGAGTTCATCCACAGCTTCGAGGGGTACGAGCAGTGGTAGCAGTCGTTCCACGCCGGAATGCCCCAGATGTTCCCGTCCGCGGACGTCGCCAGTTCCTCGAAGCCGGGTTCCTTCTCGAACGCGGCGGTGAGGTGCGGGGTGTCCTCGCCGATCAGGTCGTCGAGCTGCACGATGACGCCCTGGCCGCCGAGCTTCACCAGCTCTTCGCCGCTGAACTGGTCGACCCACGGGATGAGCATGTACGCGTCCGGGTAGTCGCCGCTGGCCAGGGAGATCTGGCGCTTCTCCGCGGCCGCGTCGCCGTCCCAGGTGGTCGTCTCGAATTCGAGTTCGACGTCGAACTTCTCTTCGATGAGCTTCGTGAACGCGTTCTCCTCCAGGTCCACGTCGGTGTCCTGAGGGGCGAAGACGGTGATCACGTCGTCCGGAGTGGTCTCCGGTTCCGAGGAGCAGGCGGCGAACGCGCCGGTGGACACGGCCAATGCCGCTCCGGCCGCCGCCGCTCGGGTGAGTCTGCTGGTCATCGTTGACTGCCTTTCGGTGAGGAGTTGTAGGGATCGGGTTGGGCAGGGGCGCGGCTAGCCCTTCACTGAGCCGAGCATCACTCCCTTGTTGAAGTGCCGCGCCACGAACGGGTAGACGAGCAGGACGGGCACGGTCGAGACGACGATGAGCGCGAACTTCATCAGGTCGGCCATCTGCTCGGCCGCCAGTTGGTCCGCGATGTTCGTCCCCGCGGTGTTGTTGACGATCAGGATGTTCCGCAGCACCAGTTGCAGTGGATAGAGTTCCTCGCTGCGCAGGTAGATCAGGGCGTTGAAGTAGGAGTTCCACTGGGCGATGCCGTACATGAGCGCGATGACCGCCAGCAGCGGCTTCGACAGCGGCAGCACCACCGACCACAGGAAGCGGAGGTCAGAGGCGCCGTCGAGCTGGGCCGCCTCGTGCAGTTCCCCGGGGATGGTCGATCGGAAGAACGTCATCGCGATCAGCACCTGCCAGGCCCCGATCGCGGTGGGGAGGATCAGCGCCCACCTGGTGTCCAGCAGGCCGAGGGACCGCACGACCATGTAGGTGGGGATCAGGCCGCCGCTGAACAGCATGGTGAACAGGACGCCGCCGATGAGGAATCGCCGCCCGACCAGGTCGCTGCGGGAGAGCGGGTAGGCGATCATCACCGTGAGGGCGACGCTGACGGCCGTGCCCACCCCGGCGTAGAACAGGGAGTTGCCGAAGCCGGTGAGGATGGCCTGGTTGCTCAGCACCGCTTCGTATCCGATGAGGGTGAAGTCCACCGGCCACAGGAGCACCCGCCCGCCCGAGACCGCCGCGGGGCTGGAGAAGGAGCTGGCCAGGATGTTGATGAGCGGGACCAGCACGATGAGCAGGAAGGTCGTCAGGAGGATGTAGACGCCGACCATGAAGATCCGGTCGACGCGGGTCTCCTGGACCTGCGCGGCGCGGTGGCGCTTCGGCTTGTTGCGTCCCGGCTCCGGGTCGGACTCGTGCGCCGGCGTCGTCGCGGTCTTGAGGGTCATTGCATGCGCTCCCTTCACCACAGTCCGTTGCCGGTCACGCGCTTGGAGACGGTGTTGACGGCCAGGAGCAGGACGAGGTTGATGACGGAGTTGAACAGCCCGACCGCGGCCGCGAGGCTGAAGTCGGCGTTGAGCAGGCCGATCTTGTAGGTGTAGGTCGGGATGATCTCCGAGGTCGAGAGGTTGAGCGGGTTCTGGAGCAGGAACGCCTTCTCGAATCCGATCGCCATGATGTTGCCGACGCTGAGGATCATCACCACCACGACCGTGGGCGCGATGCCGGGCAGGTCGACGTGCCAGATCTTCCGCAGGCGGCTGGCGCCGTCGAGCCGGGCGGCCTCGTACAGGCTCGGGTCGATGCCCGCGAGCGCGGCCATGTAGATGATCGCCGAGTACCCGGCGGTCTGCCACACGTCGCTCCAGACGTAGACGTGCCGGAACGAGTCGGGGTCGCCCAGGAGGTTGCCGCTCATGCCGAAGAAGCCGAGGAGGTCGGCCATGAAGCCGATCCGGGGCGAGAAGATGAGGATGATCATCGAGACGACGATGACCGTGGAGATGAAGTGCGGGGCGTAGGTGACCATCTGGACGGTGCGCTTGAAGAAGCGCAGCCGCACCTCGTTGAGGGCCAGGGCGAGGATGACGGGCACGGGGAACCCGGCCAGGAAGCCGTAGACGCTCAGCACCAGGGTGTTGCGGATGAGGTCCCAGGCGACCGGGTTGGCGAAGAACCGTTCGAAGTTGGCGAAGCCGGCCCAGGGGCTGCCCCAGATCCCGTCGACGATGTTGTATTCCTTGAAGGCGATCACGTTGTTCGCCATCGGGATGTAGTGGAACACGACGAAGTAGGCGACGGGCAGGATGAGCAGCAGGTAGAGCTGCCAGTGCCGGCGCAGGTTCCGTCTTCGGGTCCGTCGGCGGCGTTCGCGGAAGGCGGCGGCGCTCGGGGTCTGGACTGCCGCGCTCACGGCGCCGCCCCTGTCGAGCCGCGCGCCGTGAGGCCGCATTCCCCGTTCAATACGCTCACGTTCGCTCCTTTGCGATCCGGGTTCGTGGATGTCGTCGGCATCGGGGGCGCCCGGCCCCGTCGACGCCCGGTGGCCGGGACGGTCAGATCTGGGTCAGGGACATCACCGCCCACGGCTGGAGTTCGACGTCGAGTTCGAGCACGCCGGATTCGGGCACGGTCAGCGTGTACCGCCCGAGCGCGTCGGCCACCTCGCTCAGGTACCGGCTCTGTTCGCGGGACGGGTTGATGGGGCTTCCGAGCCCGTACCAGGCTTCGGCGGGGTTGCCGTGCTCCCAGTCCAGGATCTCCGCGACGAACGCCGTGCCCGGTTCGAGCCCGCCGATGGAGTGCCGGATGCGGCGGCTCGGCCCGAGGTCGGCGAGGGCGCGCGTCGCCTCGTACGAGTCGGCCGAGCCGATCGCCTTGGTGCCCATGTCGTCGGGGTAGTTGAAGAACACCGCCGACACCGCCGAGGTCTGGCTGTCGCGGGTCACGGCCCCGTGGGGCGTGCTGAGGAGCAGCCGGTCGCCGAGGCGGTGGAGCATCTTGAGCGCGTGGAACGTGGGCTTGTGGATGCCGGCCTCGTTCACCAGGCCGAATCCTCCGTGGAACGGTCCGATGCCGGCGCCGCCCTCCTCGAACACGTCGGTGAAGGCCCAGTATGAGATCGAGTCGGCGAGCGCGGCGCACTGGAGGTAGGAGCGGGTGATGGAGGCGGCCGCGAACACGGTGTCGTGCATGCGGTCGCGGGAGGAGGGGGTCGTCGACCACTCGGTTATGTGGATCTCGGCGTCGGGGTAGGCGCTGTCGGCGACGAGTTTCCGCAGGAGGGTCAGGTCGTCGAGGGTCGCGTCGGCGTAGCGGGAGATGTGCACGCCCTCGCCGCTTGAGTCGAACGCGTAGTCGGTCGGGTACAGGTGGGTCGTGAGGAAGTCGACCGGGAGTGCCCGCTCCTCGCACCAGGCGAGGAAGTCCTCGATCCACACCGGCCTCCAGTCGAGCGCGTCCACGTCTTCGGCCTCGGCCGTCTCGTGGGTCTTGGAGCGGTCCTCGAATTCGCCCTTGTAGCGGTCGTCGGGGACGAAGACGCTGGTGGAGGGGCCGCCGACGGGCAGCTCGGGGTCGACCCGCTTGATGGCCTCCACGGTCTGCTCGTAGAGCTCGAAGTACTCGGTCTTCGTTCCGGTCCAGAAGTGCGGCACCAGGTTCGGTTCGTTCCAGACCTCGAATCGCCAGTTGCGGACCTCGGCGAGGCCGTAGCGGTCGATCCAGTGCTCCACGGTCCGCGTGACCAGCTCGGTCCAGCGGTCCATGTCCTTGGGGGGACTGCAGTGCGCGCGCCACCAGAACAGGGTCTCGGTCTGCGTGGCGAGTTCGCGGGGCATGAAGCCGAGTTCGACGAAGGGGCGGGCTCCGGCCTCCAGGATGAAGTCGAAGACCTTGTCGATGTAGCCGAAGGTGTGGACCGGGGTCTCCAGTCGGGTGTCCGGGCCGAAGCCGCTGCCGTAGGTCCCGCGGTAGACGAACATGTCGTCGTGGAAGAGGCCGTGGAAGCGGATGTAGCGGAATCCGAGGGTGTCGACCGCTTCGGCGAACTGCCGCTGCCAGTCGGCGCGCAGTGCCTCGTTCGCCCTTCCGGCGCCGGCGCATTCGCTCCAGACGTGCGGCAGGGCCTTCTCCGCGGGGGACTCGCCGTCGATGCGGATTCGGGTTTCGAACGTGCGCATGCCTGTCATGGCCTCATTTCGTTTCGTCGATCCTGCGGAACGCTTCGAAAACATTTCGAAAACTATTCGAAGGAAATTCAGGCTACCGCTCGACATCAAGCGCTGTCAATAGCGAACATGGCGTGCTGAGAACCGCCGGAATTGAGCGAATTCGAGGCTGTGCTAGGCTCGAAAATATTTCGAACTCAATGGAGGGAACCGTGATGGGTCGGCGATCCCAGCCCGAGAGAGTCACCTTGGCGGACGTCGCGCGGGCGGCCGGGGTCTCGCCGGCGACCGCCTCGAAAGTGCTCAACCGGCGCGGCGACGTCGCGGACGGCACCAGGGACCACGTGCTCCGGGTCATCAACGAGATCGGCTACAGGCCGACGACGGTGCGGCAGGAGCGGATGCGGAACCGGGCCCTGGTCACCGTGCTCGACTTCGTGGAGTCGCGCTACGCCGGGACGGTCCTCCAAGGGATACTCCTCGCCGCGAACTCCGCCGACGCCGAACTCCTCCTCCGGCTGCCGCCCGAGCAGCTGATCGGCTCCGGTCCCGAGACCGCCCACGCCTGGCTCGCCGAGCTCCAGGCGTCGGGCGCGGTCGGCATCATCGAGCTCGCCGTCGCCGTCCCCGATCCGGTGCTCGACGCCGCGAAGGACCTGGAGCTGCCGGTGGTGACGATCGACCCGATCGACACCACCGAATCGCGCGCGGTCAGCATCGGCTCGACCAACTGGGCGGGCGGGCGCTCGGCGACCGAGCACGTGATCGGCCTCGGCCACCGCAGGATCGCCTGGGTGGGCGGCCCGCAGGCGTCCGCGCCCTCGACCGAGCGCTTCCACGGGTACCAGGCCGCGCTCGACGCCGCCGGGCTCGCCCCGGACCCGGCGATGGTCCGCCACGGCGCGTTCTCGGTCGAGGCCGGACACGGCCACGGCCGCGACCTGCTCGCGCTCGACGCCCCGCCGACCGCGGTCGTCGCCGGCAACGACGAGATCGCCATCGGGGTCCTCGCCGCGGCGAAGGAATGCGGCGTGGACGTCCCGGGCCGGCTGTCCGTCACCGGGTTCGACGACACGCCGCAGACAGAGTGGACCTCCCCGAGTCTCACCTCGGTCCGGCAGCCGCTGGCGGGCATGGGCCGGATGGCCGTCGAGACCGTGCTCGGCATGGCCGACGGCACCCAGCCCGCGTCCCGGCACGTCCAACTGGCGACTACCCTCAGCATCCGCGACTCGACCGGCCCCGCCCCGGCCGCCTGACCGGGGCGGGCTCAGTCCCGGACGGTGAACCGCTCGGTGACGTCCGCGACGACCGGCCGCACCGCCGCCCACAGCCAGGCGCAGAACACCCAGCCGAGCAGGAGCAGGAGCGCCTCCGAACTCAGCAGCACGGTGGCGGTCGCGACCACCAGCAGCGCGAGGATGCCGAGGGTCGCCTTCCAGGAGAGGAAGAACTCCGCGGCCGCCACGCGCAGGACGTCCCGGAAGCGGAAGGAGAAGAACGAGCTGACCACGAGCAGGTGGCCCGACCACACCGCGGCCGCCGCCATCAGCACCGCGCACACCGGTCGCAGCAGCTCGCCTCCCGGGACCGCGTCGGCGAACAGGATGTTCACCGCCAGCACCGCGTTGAGCGCGAGCATCGGGATCCACCAGGCGAGCGTGTCCCGAGTGTTCAGCCGGAGCCCGCGCACGAGAGGCTTGGCCGGTTTGAGGTCCGGCTCGGCCGCCCACGCCCGCTGCGCGTACAGCGCCGCCGAGAGGGCGGGCGCGACCGGTGCGAGCGCCGCGACGAAGAGCACGGCGTTCGCCGGCTGCGGCGACAGCAGGCTCCAGAACACCACGGTCGGCAGGCCCGAGACCGCCAGGAAGACCCCGAGGACGAGGTACCGGTAGACCGCGGCGGTCAGCCGGGAGAGCACCCCCGGGCCGATCTCGCCATAGCGCGCCGATTCCATGCGAGTCATCCCTTCACCGACCCCAGCATGATGCCCGAGACGAAGTAGCGCTGCACGAACGGGTAGACGCACAGGATGGGGATGACGGTGAGGATCATCGTCACCGCCTGGATGTTCGTGGAGAGCAGCGCGGTCGTCGACCCGGTGGCGGCCGCTCCCTCGGACGTCGTGGTGGAGGCCCCGGCGATGAGGTTCCTCAGGAACAGCGTCACAGGGAACAGCTCGGTCTTGTCGAGGTAGAGGAACGCCAGAAACCAGTCGTTCCAGTACTGGACCGAGTAGAACAGCACCATCGTGGCGATCATCGCCTTCGACAGGGGCAGCACGATCCGGCCGAAGATGCCGTACCAGCCGAGCCCGTCGATCTGAGCGGCCTCCTCGATGTCCTTCGGAAGGTGCTCGAAGAACGACTTCATGACCAGGAGGTTGAACACCGACACCGCGTTGGGCAGCACGATCGCCCACAGGGTGTTCGTCATGCCGAGCGAGGAGATCAGGACGTAGTTCGGCACGAGCCCGCCGTTGAAGAACATGGTGAACACGGCGATCCCGATGAGGGTGTTCCGGCCCTTGAGGTGTTTCTTCGACAGGACGTAGGCGTAGGTCGTGGTGAGTGCCATGGCTATCGACGTCCCGACCACGGTGTAGAGCACGGTGTTGCCGTAGTTGCGCCAGAACGTGCCGTTGGACATCACGGCGGCGTAGGTGTCGACGTTGAAGTCGACGGGGAGGAGGTTCACCTTGCCGGCGTTGATCGCCCCCGCCGAGCTGAACGACTGGGCGAGCACCGTGACGAACGGGTAGAGCATGACCACGCACAGCAGGACCAACAACGTCGCGTTGACAGCGACGAAGACGCGCCTTCCGGTCGTCTCCTGCTGCTTTCGCGGCACGCGGCCGGTCGGCTTCGTCGGGTTCTTCGCACTCGTCTCGGTCACCACAGGCTCGTCCCCACCATCCGCCGCGAGATCAGGTTCGCGGAAAGCACCATCACCAATCCGATCAGCGCCTGGAACAGGCCGATCGCCGTCGCGTAGCTGAGATTGTTCGACACGAGGCCGACCCGGTAGAGGTAGGTCGATATGACGTCGGCCGTCTCGTACGTCAGCGGGTTGTACAGCAGGAGCACCTTTTCGAAGCCGACCTGGAGGAACATCCCGATGTTGAGGATCAGGAGCGTGACCATCATCGGGCGGATGCCCGGAACCGTGACGTGCCAGGTCTGCCGCCATCGGCCCGCACCGTCGATCTTCGCCGCCTCGTACAGCGAGTCGTCGACCGTGGTGAGCGCCGCCAGGTAGAGGATGGTCCCCCAGCCGACGGTCTGCCACACCTCGGACCCGACGTAGATCGCGCGGAACCACTCCGGTCGCTGGAGGAACGGAATGCCCTCCCCGCCGAACGCCTCGATGACCTGGTTGACCGTGCCCTGCAACGACAGGATCTGCATGACCATGCCGACGATGATGACGATCGAGAGGAAGTGCGGCAGGTACGAAATCGACTGCACGATCCGTTTGAAGTACTTCTTCCGGACCTCGTTCAGCATGAGCGCCAGCACGATCGGGAGCGGGAAGCCGACCAGGAGGGTCAGCCCTCCCAATATCGCCGTGTTGGCGAACACCTGCCAGAACGTCGGGTCGTTGATGAACAGCTCGATGTACCTCAGGCCGACCCACTCGTCGCCGAAGATGCTCCCGCCGGGCCGGAACCTCCGGAACGCGATGACATTCCCGACCATGGGGCCGTACTTGAAGATCGCGAGGAAGATCAGGGGAAGGACGGCGAGGCTGTAAAGCTGCCAGTCCCGCCGCATCGCCTCTCGCCAGGTCTGGCGCTTCCGCTTGGCCAGCCGGCGCGGTTCGGTCGGCGTCACCGCCGAGACGCCGGCGACCGCCTCGCCGGTCGCCGGTCGCGGGGTCTGCTCGTCTTGTGTGAGGGACATGTCCAATCCCTCCCGTCAGCGTCGCCGGGGCGAGACCGCCCCGGCCCGCCGATCAGGAGTTCTCCTCCTCGAAACGCTCGCGTGCGCCGTTGATGAGGTCGAGGTAGTCGGCCAGGCCCTGGGCCTCGAGCTCGGAGACGTAGTCGTCCCATTCGGCGATGTCGCGCTCGCCGAGGATGAACTTCAGGGTGTTCGTGTCGACCGTGTCCTGGAGCGGTGTGGCCAACAGCGACGCACGCTCGAGCTCCAGCTCGTCCAGCGGGGCCGGCGGGTACGGATCGCGCGGCGTGCGGGTGGAGAGCACGGTGTCCATGTACGCCACGAAGGACTCGGTGTTGTACGACTCCTTGAGCGTCCGCGACTCGGTCGAGTCGGCGAACACGTTGTTCGACCAGCCGAGGTCCTCCTGGATGTCGGTCGTTCCGTCCAGATTGATGTTGAACGCCTTCAGGGAGTGATCCGGGTCGATCTCGATGTTGCCGTCGGCGTCCTTGGTGTAGGTCTCGTCGAGCACGCCCCAGCGGAGCATTTCGCGGGCGTCGGGGTTGTAGTAGAGCCAGTCGAGGAACTGGAGCGTCGCGAGGAAGTGCTCGGACTCGGTGATCTCGGAGCTGAGCATGAAGCCGTTCCAGAAGTTGCGCGGCTCGACCTGCTGGCCGGCCGGGCCTCCGGGCGGGGCGATCTGGAGCACCTCGAAATTGCCCTCGCCGACCGTCTCGACCAGGGCCTGTTCGAACTCGATCGCGGTCCCGGCCGATCCGGACGCGGCGAACACGGTCTCGTTCGCGAACTTCTCGGCCACGCTCCCGCCGCCGCTGCCGTCGTTGTCGGCCGTGAAGGACTCGGTGTCGACCAGTCCGTCCTCCACCAGGCCGCGGAAGAACTCGACCATCTCCTTGTACTCGGCGGACGCGGCAGTGTAAGCCAGGCCGCCGGAGCCGTCGTCCACCATGCCGTTGCCGAAGCCCCACCCGGCCCGGGCGCCCCAAGCGTGCGAGGCGAAGTTCAGCAGCGAGGCGGACTCGAAACCGTCGGCGAGGGGCCTGGAGTCGGGGTACTCCTGCTTGATCTTGAGGAGCGCCTCGCGCATGTCGTCCCAGGTCTCGGGGACGCCCGCGCCGACGGCGTCGAACACGTCCTTGCGGATGATGAGCGTGAAGACGGGCACCGAGACCTCTTGGAGGCCGGGCACCATGTAGTACTTGCCGTCGGCCTGCTTGAGGTTCTCGATCATGTCACCGAGGTCCCACTCCTCCACGTACTTCTGGAAGTTGGGCATATGCTCGACGTAGTCGCTGATCGGGAGGATCGCGCCCGAGGAGACGAACGAGCTCTCGTCGCCGGTGTAGATGAGCGGGATGACGGTGGGGGCGTCGCCCGCGCTGATGAGGAGGCTTCGCTTCTCTTCGACGTCGCTGAACGGGACGTTGGTGAGATCGAACTTCACGTTCGTGCGCTTCTCGATCTCGTCGAAGATCTGCCACGAGTCCTTGATCGGGAGCTCGGGCCAGTCGGTCCACAGCAGCGGCAGGGTGAACGCCTCGGTCGCGGTGAACTGCATGTCCGCGGTGAAGTCCTCCATCGCGCCGGTCGACTGGCCTTCGATGTCGACCTCGCCGTCGCCGCCGTCGCCGCTGCAGGCCGCGAGTGCGAGTGCGCTGGAGGCGGCGATCGAGTAGCCGAGGACTCCGCGGCGCGTCGCTCTCATTGGCGTCCGCCGGAATACATCTGACATGTCTCTCCTCTTTGAGGTTGTCCGTATGAGCCCGACCGTCCGGTCCGATGCGCGTGGGCACGCCCTCGCACGGACCGAAATTTTCGGTTTCATTACCGATAATTTCCAGAGCCTAGTCGCAGCAGACAATGATGTCAATGAATCTGAAAGGCCAACTCAGCGACAGCGGGAGCGATCAGAGCACCGCGAAGCCCGCTTCGAAAGACCCCGACCCAAGCCACGGCCCCGAAGTCGGTCTTGCCGGGATTTACGGACTTTTCGCAGGCAGAGACCATAACAATTTGATATCCGTCGTTTGGTTCGGCGGGAGTGTCGGCAGCGGATCCAGTCCCATTCATCGGACTCTCGGCGGTCATGCCGGATTTGCGCATTGTGCGATGCGGTATTTTCGATGGAAGACCGGAAATTTTCATATCCTTGACCGATCGGAGTCGTGACGCACTGGTCGGCCGAGTCGGCCTTGCCCCGATTCGCTCGTCATCGGGGCACGCCGAACGGCGGCCTATTGTTACCGTGCGCCGCCGGTCGGCGGCGGCGCTCGCGTCCGAGGAGGAGACCTGAAAGTGAGCACCCATGGTTGACACTGCACCGGCCGCGCCGGACGACCCTGACTCGCCCCGACTGCGGATCGCGATGATCGGCACCGGCTTCATGGCCAGGGCGCACTCGCACGCCTGGCGGACCGCACCGAGATTCTTCGACCTGCCGCTGAGACCGGAACTCGCCGTCATCGCCGGGCGCGACCCGGCCAGGACCGAGGCCGCCGCCGCGAAGCTCGGATGGAGCGGCCACGACCGCGACTGGCGCCGCGTGATCGAGCGCGACGACATCGACCTGGTCGACATCGTCACCCCCGGGGACACCCACGCCGAGATCGCCGTCGCCGCACTCGAGGCGGGCAAGCACGTCCTCTGCGAGAAGCCCCTGGCGAACACGGTCGCCGACGCCCAGCGGATGGCCCGGGCCGCCGAATCGGCGGCCGACCGGGGACAGCTCTCCTTCTGCGGCTTCAGCTACCGGCGGACACCGGCGCTCACGCTCGCGCGCCGGTTCGTCCAAGAGGGACGCCTGGGCGCCGTCCGCCACGTGCGGGCGCAGTACCTCCAGGACTGGCTCAGCGACTCGGCCTCCCCGATGACCTGGCGGCTCGACAGGGTCCGGGCCGGCTCGGGAAGCCTCGGCGACATCGGCGCCCACAGCATCGACACCGCGCAGTGGCTCACCGGGCAGCGGATCACCGGCGTCTCGGGGGTCCTCCGGACCTTCGTCTCCCGCAGGCCCGTCCTCGACCAGCAGGTCGGCCTCGGCGGCACCGCGTCGGCCGACGCGCCCCTGGCCGAGGTCACCGTCGACGACGCGGCCGCGTTCACCGCCTCCTTCGAGGACGGCGCCCTCGGCGTCTTCGAGGCGACCCGGATGGCGCTCGGCCGCCGGAACGCGAACCGCATCGAGGTCAACGGCGAACACGGATCGATCGCCTTCGACTTCGAGCGCATGAACGAGCTGGAGTACTACGACGGCGCCGCGGCCGACGACGAGGCCGAAGGGTTCCGCCGCATCCAGGTCACCGACCCCGCGCACCCGTACGCGCCCAACTGGTGGCCGACCGGCCACGGCCTCGGCTACGAGCACCTGTTCACCCACCAGGCCGTCGACGTCGTCACGGCCGTCGCGCAGGGGACGTCCGCCTCTCCGACCTTCGCCGAAGCGCTCGGAGTCCAGAAAGTACTCGCAGCGGTCGCCTCGAGCGCGGCGGACGCGTCGCGATGGACCGAAATCGACGAGGAGACCCGATGACCGAGAAGAACGCGCTGATCGTCCGAGGCGGATGGGAGGGGCACGCGCCGGTCGAGGCGACCGAGCTGTTCCTGCCGTTCCTGAAGGACAACGGCTACACCGTCCGCATCGAAGAGTCCCCGGCCGCCTACAGCGAGGACCTCGGCGCGGTCGACCTGATCATCCAGTGCGTCACCATGTCCGAGATCTCCGGCCCGCAGCTGGGGGGCCTGCGCGAGGCGGTCGCGGCGGGCACCGGCATGGTCGGCTGGCACGGCGGGATCGCCGACTCCTACCGCGCCGCCTCCGACTACCTCCAGCTCATCGGCGGCCAGTTCGCCACCCACCCCTCGAAGGAACCGGAGCTGTGCTGCGGCACTCAGGAGGACAACTACCTGCCCCACACCGTCGAGATGACCGACCTGGGCCGCGAGCACCCCGTCACCCGCGGCATCGAGGACTTCGAGCTCGACACCGAGCAGTACTGGGTCCTGCACGACGACCTGATCGACGTCCTCGCCACCACCACCCACCCGGTGCGGCCGTGGCATCCGTGGCACCGGCCGATCACCTCCCCGGCGGTCTGGACCCGCCGGTGGGGGCACGGGCGGATCGCTGTGGCCACCCCCGGCCACAGCGTCGACCTCCTCCAGCACGAAAGCGTCCGCACCATCATCGAGAGGGGAATGCTGTGGGCGACCCGCACGGCATCGGCATAGTCGGCCTGGGCGCGATCTCGGCCCAGTACCTGGCGACGATCGAGTCGCACCCGCTGGTCAAGATCGTGGCCGTCGCCGACCTCAACGAGTCCCGGGCGCGCGAGGTCGCCGCCGAGACCGGCGCGGAGGCGGTCACGGTCGACCAGCTCGTCGACGACCCCAGAGTGGACACCGTCCTCAACCTCACGATCCCGGCGGCGCACGCCGACATCGCGCTGCGGGCGATCGCGGCCGGCAAGCACGTATACGGCGAGAAGCCGCTGGCCGCGACCTTCGGCGAGGCCGAGCGCGTGGTCGAGGCCGCGAGGGCGGCCGGGGCGACGGTGGGATGCGCTCCCGACACCGTGCTCGGCACGGGAATCCAGACGGCCAGGGAGGCCGTGGACGCCGGACGCATCGGCACGCCCACGGCCGCGACCGCCACCATGATCGCCCCCGGCCACGAGCTGTGGCACCCGAACCCCGACTTCTACTACGCCGAAGGCGGCGGGCCGCTGCTCGACATGGGGCCGTACTACGTCACCTCCCTGGTGCACCTGCTCGGCCCGGTGGTCTCGGTCTCGGGCGCCGCCGGCCGGTCCCGGGACGTCCGGACCATCCGCTCCGGCCCGCGCGCCGGGGAGCGGATCCCGGTCACCGTCGACACGCACGTGACGGGCATCCTCGAACACGCCGGCGGCGCGCTGAGCACGATCGTGATGAGCTTCGAGGGTCTGACCACCGAGGCGCCGCCGATCGAGGTCCAGGGCACCGAGGGCTCGCTCGCGGTCCCCGACCCGAACCATTTCGACGGCGAGGTCACGCTCCGCTCGCTCGGCCGGGAGGGCAGCGTGGCGCTCCCGGTCAGCGCCGGTTACGCGGAGGCCGGGCGCGGTGTCGGCCTCGTCGACATGCTGCGCGCCGACCCGGATCGCCCGGCCCGGGCCGACGGCGCCCTCGGGCTCCACGTCCTCGAGGTGATGACCGCGGTGCTCGACTCGGCGGCCGCCGGGAAGCGCCTCGAGATGACCACTTCCGTCGAACGCCCGAGCCTGGTGCCGCTGAGCGAACGCGGCGCCTGGACCGGTTGAGGACTCCGCCGCCGACCGACGACACGGCGGTCGGCGGCACCGGCTCAATCGGTTTCGGCGGCGGCCCGGGTGGAGGCGGGCCGCGTGGCGGCGCCGGAGAGGATGCGGCCGATCAGTTTCTGCGGCAGCAGCCGTCCGATCGCCGCGATCGTCTTGTACTGCCAGCCGGGGACGCTCAGGGCCTTGCCTTTGTGCCAGTCCCGCAGCGCCGCCGCGGCGACGGCGTCGGCGTCCATCCACATGAAGCGCGGGATCTTGGACATGTCCATGCGCGCGCTGCTGTGGAAGCCCGTGCGGGTGAAGCCCGGGCACAGCGCCGTGACCGCGACATTGTGGATTCGGGCCGTTCGCGCCGCCGCCTGGCTGAAGTTGATGACCCAAGCCTTGGTGGCCGAATACGTCGAGCTGGGAAAGAAACCCAGGACCGAAGCGGTGTTGATGACGCCGCCGCGGCCGCGATCGATCATGGAGGGCAGTGCGGCGAGAGCGAGGCGGAGCACGGTCTCGGTGTGCAGCCGGAGCATGGCGACCTCGGCCTCGACCGGCGTGTCGAGAAATCCCGTGGGGTGCCCGAATCCGGCGTTGTTCACCAGAAGATCAACGGCCCTGCAACGCGCCTCCAAGGCGGCGACATCGGCTTCGGAGGCCAGATCCGCCGCCACCACTTCGCATTCGACGGCCAGCCCACCCGCGACGCTCCGCAGGCGCGCGTCATCGCGGTCGACCAGGATCAGCCGGTGGCCTTCCCCCGCCAACACCCTGGCGAACGCCGCGCCGATACCCGAAGCGGCCCCGGTGACGAGCGCCGTCGGCGCAGATGCAGACCGTCCCTCACTCACCGGCCGAGCCTATCCAGCGGCGCAGCGGCCGCGTTCAGGTCCCGGTCATGCGTAGCGGCGGGCCGCGTTCCGGAGCGCGGATACGAACGCCTCGGTCGCAGGCGGGTCGGGGGGTTCGCCGTAGGTGACCAGGTGGACGCGTCTGCGGAAGTGGGTGAGCGGGGTGGCCTCGATGTCGTCCCGCCGGTGGGTCCGGAGCGCGAGCCCGGGGTTGGTGGTCACGCCCAGGCCCGCCGCGACCAGGGCCTGCTGGACGATGATGTCGTCACTGGTGTAGGCGATCTCGGGGGTGAACCCGGCGGCCCCGCACGCGTCCAGGAACTCTCGCCGGCAGCGGGTGCAGCCGGCGATCCACGCCGACGCGCGGTGGTCGAGCAGCGTCTCACCGGCCCGGAGGCTGACCAGGTGCATGGGGTCGTCGAACAGGTGGGTGCCGTTGACATCGCCGGGTAGGTCGTCGTCGTAGCGGAAGATGACGGCGGCGTCGATCTCGCCCGCGCGCAGCATGGTCAGCGCGACCTCGGGGTGGCATTCGATCAGGCTCAGTTCGACGCCGGGGTGGTCGCGGCGCATCGCCGCCGCCGCTTCGGGGACCAGCAAGGTCAGCGCCGACTGGAATCCCGCGAAGCGCACCCGCCCGGCCCGCAGGCCCGCCATCGCCTCCAGTTCGGCCTCGGCCGCGTCGACCCGGCCGATGATCTCGATGGCGCGCCGCGCCAGCGCCTCGCCCTCCGGGGTGAGCCGGATGCCGCGGCCGACGCGCTGTACCAGCCGCGCCCCGGTCTCGGACTCCAAGCGCGCGAGGTGGTGGCTGACGGAGGGCTGCGAGTAGTGCAGGTGCTTCGCGGCCCGGGTGACCGATCCGTGCGCGGCGACCGCCGCGAGGACGCGGAGCCGCACTATATCGAGCATGCATAGATTCTATCTATAGGTTCACGCGAAAACTGGCATTGGACTTATGGATCGATCCGGGGGAACCTGAAGCCATGACCACCATGATCGGCACGCCACCCGCGCTCACCGAAGCCACCACCGCGGTCCGCTCGGCACTCCGCGTCCGCACCGACTGGGCCGGAGCGGCCCGCCTCGTCGCCGATGAGCTCCGCGAGAACCTGCCCGGCCCCGAAATCCTCACCCCCGAACAGCGGCTCGGGGACCCAGACGGCCCGACCGGGCACCTGCTGCACACCGAACCGGACGGAAGCTTCTCCATGCTCGCGGTGATCTGGCGCCCGGGGCAGACCACCCGCATCCACGACCACATCACCTGGTGCGTCGTCGGGGTCATCCAGGGCATCGAACACGAGGAGCTCTACGACGAGCACCTGAACCCGATCGGCCTCAACGACAACCACCCCGGCGAGGTCACCGGCTTCGCACCGCCCGGCGACATCCACCGGATCGTCAACACCGGCACCGAGACCGCGATATCGTTGCACGTCTACGGCACCGACCTCGGCCGAGTCGGCAGCAGCGCCCGCCGCTACTACGAGCCCGCCGACACCGAAGGATCGAGGTGACCCGTCCCATGGCACTGAAACGACTGGACCACACCGGCATCGTGGTCGAAGACCTCCCGGCCGCCATCGCGTTCTTCGTCGAACTCGGCATGGAGCTGGAAGGCCAGGCGTCGATGGAAGGCGAATGGGTGGACAAACTCATCGCCCTGGACGGCGTCCGCGCCGACATCGCCATGCTCCGCACCCCGGACGGCAACGGCCGAGTCGAACTGTCGACGATCCGCACCCCACCGGCCACCGGCAGCGCCCCATGGGAACCGGTGAGCACCCCGGGCATCCCGCGCCTCACCTTCGTCGTCGACGACGTCGACGACACCCTCGAACGCCTGCGACAGCACGGCGCCGAACGCCTGGGCGAGATGACGCAGTTCGAGGACGTCTACCGCTACGTCTACACCCGGGGCCCGGCCGGGGTCATCATCGGCCTGGTGGAGGAGATCCAGTGAAACCGGACCGAACCGCCGCACCCGCGTCGCTGGCACGGCGCGCGCGAACTCCGGACGGCCGTGCGGAATTCATGCGGGATCCGTGCGGTGCCGGTCGTATCCTGCCATCGGCATAAACCCCCACCGAAAGGATCATGCCGATGAAACGCCTGCGCTTGACCGTCTGCGCCCTGGGAATCGCCGTCTTCGGCGCGCTCGGCGCCCTCGTCCCCTCGGCCGCCCAAGCCCACCCGCACGACTGGGACGACTTCACCTATTGGGGCGCGTACCCCACTTCAGCGGACTGCATCGATACGGGATGGACGCTGTCACACCGATACAACTGGCACGCCTTCACGTGCGGCGTGAGCAATAATGACGGCCGCTGGGTCTACACCCTGTGGTACGTCCCCACGACTTGAGCTCGAGACCGGCGCGATCGCCTCGTTTCCGCCCGACCGGAAACGGAGCCATCGCGCTCAAGTGATCGGGCCCGGGTCGATGACGTCGACGGCCACGCCGGTCTCGCGGAGCGCGAAGATCTCTTCGGTCGAAGTCTCGGCGTCGGTGATGACCGCCCGGAAGGCCGCCACGCTCCCGTGCATGTGGGTGGCGGCCTTTCCGAACTTCGTGTGGTCGATCAGCAGCAGGGCCTCGGAGCCGGATCCGACCATGGCCTCCTTGATCTCGGCGACCTCGCGCACCGGATGGTAGAGGTTGCCGCCGAGGACGGCGGTGGCCGACATCAGGACCACGTCGACATGGGTCCGCGCGAGCACCCGGGTGACCTCCGGACCGGTGCAGGAGTTGAACTCGGACTGGAAGCGGCCGCCGAGGAGCGTCACGTCGGCGCGCGGCAGCTCCTCGGCCATGCGCCCGGCCACGCCGAGCGAGTTGGTGACCACCGAGAGGTGCTCGGTACCGGCTTTGCGCAGCTCCGCCGCCAGCGGCAGGACGGTGCTGGAATCGTCGACCAGGATCGTCTCGCCCGAGCTGATGTAGCGGACCGCCGCCGCGCACAGCGCGGCCTTCAGCTCCAAGTTGACGCCTTCGCGGAACCTGGTCGCGGTCTCCATGGTGAGCATCGGGAACGCCACCGCCAGGCCGCGTTCCTTCCGCAGCAGGTTCCGGGAGGCCAGCCGGTCGAGATCGCGGTGCATCGTCATGAGGCTGACGTTGAAATGGTCGGCGAGCTCGGCGATGCGGATCTCCCCCGCCTCGGCGACGCGGCTGAGAATGGCCTGGCGCCGCTCCTCGACGACCGCTTGGGACGGCCGCGATTTCACGGGCATCGGACCTCCGTCTTCTCGGCGTTCCATCGGTTGGCGGTGAACGCCAGCTTACCCGAGGCCGAGTCCGCGGCTGCGGACTCGGACCTCGGGCGGCCGTGTCTACGACGTGTTTCATCCTCCACATCGGTTAACGGTCGGATTTGGAGTTTGCGTCCGGTGCCGGCGCGGAAGGTCTCGATCGCTTTGGTGTACTGGTCGAGTCCGAAGGTGTGGCTGGTCATCGCTTCGGCGTCGATCACGCCCTTGGCCAGCAGGTCGACCGCACGGCCGAAGGAGTGGAGGACTGCCATGGAGCCGACGATGTGGATCTCGTCTTTGTAGACCCGGAACGGCGAGAAGTTCGCCGTGGCCGATTCGGAGGCGACCCCGAAGACCTGGAACGTCCCGCCCTTGCGGACCCGGGTCAGACCGTCCTCGATCGCCGGGACCGCGCCGGTGCAGTCGATGACGACCTCCCAGCCCTCGGGCCGGTCCAACTCGTCGGCTGCGGTGGCGGTGGCGTCGGCCGCCAGGCGCTCGGCCACGGCCAGCCGGTCGGTGTTCAGATCGACCACCGACACGCTCGCGGCCCCGGCGAAGCGGGCCAGTTGGGCCATCATCAGGCCCATCGTGCCGGCCCCGTAGACCAGGTAATGCGCCCCGATCCGTCCCGGCAGCAGGTCGAAGCCGTGGACGGCGCACGAGAGCGGCTCGATCAGCGGCGCGTGGTCGAGCGAGACCCACTCGGGCAGCCGGTAGCAGTTCGCGGCCGGGGCCGCGCAGTACTCGGCGGTCGCGCCCGGGGAGCGGATGACGCCGATGGCGTTGTACCGCTCGCACAGGTTCCCGCGGCCGATCTTGCAGTAGTGGCAGGTCCGGCACGGCAGGTTCGGGTCGACCGCGACCCGGTCGCCGACGGCGAAGTCGTCGACCCCGGGGCCGACGGCGGTGACGGTGCCGGCGAACTCGTGGCCGGGCACGATCGGGTAGACCGTGCCCTCCAGGTCGCCGTCGAGCACGTGGATGTCCGTGCCGCACACCCCGACGCCCGCCACGGACATGACGACCTCGCCGGGACCGGGCGCCGGGTCGGCGACGATGGCGGTGGCGATCTCGCCGGGCGCTTCGATCAGGACTGCTCGCATTACTTGACAGCTCCTAGGGTCAGGCCGCGCACGAGCCACTTCTGGGCGATCCATCCGGCCAGGATCACCGGGAAGGCGGCCATGGTGGCGGCGGCGGACAATCGGGCGAGGAACAGGCCCTCGCTGGTGATGAACCCGGTGAGGAACACCGGCACGGTCGCCGCCCGCGTCGAGGTCAGCGAGACGGCGAAGAAGAACTCGTTCCACGCGAAGATGAAGCAGATCAGCGCCGTGGCCGCCAGGCCGGGCGCGATCATCGGCAGGATGATCTTGCGGACCTCGGTGAAGAAGCCCGCCCCGTCGACCTTGGCCGCCTCCAGCACCGCCGTCGGCACCTCCAGCAGGAACGAGCGGATCATCCAGACGGCGATCGGCAGGTTCATGGCCGTGTAGACCAGCGAGAGCATGGTGGCGTTGTCGAGCACACCGACGTTGTTGGCGATGATGTAGAGCGGCAGGATGATCGCGGCCGGCGGCATGAACCGGGTCGAGATGAAGAAGAACAGCGAGTCCCGCCATCGGCCGACCGGCGCGAGCGAGAGCGCGTACGCGGCCGGGGTGGCCAGGACGATGACCAGGATCGTCGACCCGATCGAGGCCATGAGGGAGTTGAGCAGGAACGGCGTGAAGTCGCGGCCGAGGATCGCCTCGAACTGGTCGAGGGTGGGTGTGAAGACGAACGCGGGCGGGTCGGTCGAGGCGTCGGCCTCCCGTTTGAACCCGGAGACGAACATCCAAGCCACCGGGAAGAAGAACACCAGCGCCGCCGCCCAGGCCAGCAGCGCGACCCAGGTCGAGTGCAGGCGGCGGCGCCACGCGTACGCGGCGCCGCGGCGCCGCACGGGCGCGGCGGCCGTGCCCGGCGGGCTGGTCGTGTCAGATTCGGTCAGCATCGCTCACCTCGCCTCCTCTCGGAACATGCTCGCGAACACCCGCAGCGCGAACATGGCGATCACGATCGTGCCCGCGACGACGACGACGCCGGCCGCGGCCGCCTCACCGACCTCGAATGCGCGGAAGGTGCGCTGGTAGATGAAGTACGGCAGGTTCGTGGTCGCCTGGCCCGGGCCGCCCTGGGTGATCAGGTAGATCGGATCGAAGGTCTGGACGATGAAGATCGAGCCCAGCAGGACCGCCAGCTCGATGAACCGGCGCAGCTGCGGGAACGTGATCCGCACGAAGATCGCGCCGGGCCCGGCCCCGTCGATCCGGGCCGCCTCGAGCAGCTCCGGGTTCTGGCTCTGGAGCCCGGCGAGCACGATCAGCATCATGAACGGCGTCCACTGCCAGACCAGCATGAGCACCAGCGAGAACATCGGATGCTCCGAGACCCAGTCGACCCGGTCGACCCCGAACGGGGACAGCGCCCAGTTCAGGACCCCGTAGACCGGGTTCAGCATGGCGTGCTTCCAGATCAGCGCCGCCGCGGCCGGCATCGCCAGGAACGGCGTGATCAGCAGCGTCCGCACGATGCTGCGGCCCAGGAACTTCTGGTCCAGCAGCACCGCCAGCGCGATACCGAGGATCATCGACAGCAGCACCACGGTCGCGGTCAGGAACACGGTGTTGAAGACGGCGCCGCGGAACTGCGCGTCGCCCAGCACCGCCCCGTAGTTGGCGAAGCCGGCGAAGCCCGCCTCGTCGGGGCGCAGCAGGTTGCGGTCCTGGAAGCTGTAGTAGACCGTCGCTGCGAACGGCAACTGCGTCAGCACGATCACCAGCAGCAGCGCCGGCAGCAGCGGGCCCCGCCGCTTCCACCGCTCGCCCACGGGCAGTTTGGGCTCCTTCTTCGGAGCCCCCGGGCCGCGGCGCTCTCGCGCCGCGACCGGGGATTCAGTGGCGGTCATCGGCCTCACTGGTCCCTGTATCCGCCCTCGTCTGCCACTTCCTCGGCGTAGCCCTGGGCTTTCTCCAGGGCCTCCTCGACCGTCTGGTTCCCGGCGATCGCCGCCGAGATCTCCTGGGCCACACGGGTGCCGAGATCCTGGAACTCCGGGATGGAGATGTACTGGACGCCCGCCCAGTTCTGCTCGTACAGGCCCGGCTGGTTCACGTCGACGTTCTGGATCGCCTCCAGGGTCTGCGGAGCGAACGCCTCGGCGGCCTCCATGTACTCGGGGATCTCATAGGTCGAGGCGCGGCTGCCCGGCGGGACGCGCGTCCAGCCCAGTTCCTCGCCGACCAGGTGCATGTAGTCCTTGCCGGTCGCCCAGGCCATGAACTCCCAGGCCGCGTCCTTGGACTCCGAGGTCTCCGGGACCGCCAGGGACCAGGCCCACAGCCAGCCCGAGGAGTCGGTCTCCATGACCGGCGCGGGCACGTAGCCCATGTTCCCGGCCGCGTCGGAGGACTCGGGGTCCTCCAGGACGCTCGCGCCGACCGTGGCGTCCAGCCACATCGCCGCGTTGCCCTGGCTGGTCGCGGTCAGGCACTCGCTGAACCCGGCGTTGGCCGCGCCGGGCTCGCCGTACTCGCTGACCAGGTCCACGTAGAACTGCACGGCTTCGACCGTCTCGGAGCTCGTCAGCTGGGCGTTCCAGTCCTCGTCGTACCAGCGGCCCCCGAAGGTGTTGATCACCGTGTTCAGCGGGGCGAGCACCTCGCCCCAGCCGGCGAGGCCGCGCAGGCAGATACCGGCCACGTCGTTGTCGGGGTCGTTGAGCTCGGCGGCCAGGTCGGCGACCTCGTCCCAGGTCGGGTTCTCCGGCATGGTGACTCCGGCGGCCTCGAACAGGTCCGTGCGGTACATCAGGAACGACGACTCGCCGTAGAACGGCACCGCGTACAGGCTGTCCTCGTAGGTCAGCGCCTCGCGGACCGGGGTGAGCAGGTCGTCGACGTCGTAGTCGGGGTCGCTGGCGTAATCGTCCAGGTTGGTCAGCCATTCGTTCTCGGCCCAGATCGGCGTCTCGTAGGTGCCGATGGTGACGATGTCGTACTGGCCCGACCCGGTCGCGATGTCCTGGGTGACCCGGTCGCGCAGTTCGTTCTCGGGCAGGACCACGAACTCGACGTCGATGCCGGTCTCCTCCTCGAAGTGGGTGGAGAGCTCTTCGATGTCCTGCATCTGCGGGTTGGCTACGGTCGCGATGGTGATCGACTCGCCGTCGCCGTTCCCACCGCCGCCCGCGCCGGAGCAGGCACTGGCCGCAAGGACCACCGCCACTGATCCGGCCACGAGGGCACGCTGCTTGATGGAAGGGGATTTCATCAGGACCTCCTCGTCCTCAACACGCCAGAACAGCGTGCCGTCTCCATTCTTTGAGCGGATATGCAGTTGTGAAGCCGGTAGACTCAAGAATCTATCATAAAATGATCCTCTGTTAACACACTACTAGTTAACTAGAGTGATATACAACACTTCAAATGGAAAATCAGCAGCCCTGGGAAGCGGTCGATGGAACAACCACCCTGGTAGGAGTACGGGGGGCATGAGGGGTTCGGCGTCGACGCCTACGCCGAGCGGATCGGCCACCACGGCCCGCTGCGGCCGGACCTGGCGACCTTCAAGTCCCTGCACCGGTCCCACGTCGCGAACGTGCCGTTCGAGAACCTCGACGTCATGCCCGGCAGAGGCCGAGCGGCTCTGGCGGAATCTTCGTGATCGCAGTGCTCAGCTGGGGCAGAGGATTCACTTGCGCAGCAGGTGGAACCCGACCCTGCCATCCATCTGCCGCTTGATCATCTCGACGCGGTTGACATGTCTTTCGACCACTCCGGAGCTGTAGGGCAAGGTGAGTCCGTCGACGACGGCGTCCCAGTCCTTGTACAACCCGGTCGCGAAGCTCGCCAAGGGAGCGATGCCGCTCGCCTGAGCGGCCTTGATCCAGGTCTCTAGTTCCCGGCCCCGGCGTTCGACCAGCATCTGCGCGAAGTCGGCGGCGAGCTCGCGAGTGACCCGCAAAGTCGGTGAGCGGTCGCAGGTCTTGTCGAGCTCGGCGGCCTGGCCCGGGGTCAGGCTCGCGGGATGGCAGGTGGTCCAGATCGTCGCCCCCCGGACCGAAGGTCCGGGATCCGCCGGTTCGTCCACTGCTGTTTGAGGCGGTGCCGGGACCGCGAGACAGGTGCGCGGGCCCAATTCCGCATTCCGGTCAAAGTGGATTCTCAGATCCCGACACGGCGAGTCCACGCGGCAAGGCGGGCGCTGATCAGTCGCGGCACCGTGGCGTCTACAGAGAACTGAGATGGACCGCGGCCGGATACAATCAGGGAGTTGAGATCTCACTGGCGATAGGATTCTTCATGGCCGGTCACCCCTCTCCCGACTATCGCAACATTCCCGGAGCGAGCAGGGCGCATACCCTGCCCGGGCCCGGAATACCCCCACATTCGGAGCCGCCTCGCCCAGGGTTCTGGCGCAGAGTCGGGAAATTCTGCAAGAAGCCCTTGACCATGTTCGTCGCCGGCGGCGTCGTGGCCGTGTTCGGCGGCGGATTCCTCACCTTCTCCGACCAATTCATCGCCGGTGCCATCAGCGACGCGGCCGATCAGGCGTTGAACGATCCGATCTTTCCCTACACCGTCAAACTGATGCACCCTCCGCCTTATCAAACCGGGCACGTGCTCCCGGATACGTTCACCGACGCCGACCTCGAAGACTTCACCTGGGGCGAAGACTACTCAGACCCCGCCTCGGCCAACTGGGCCGCCGACGAAGGCGGCACGTTCGCGAATTGGGGCCAGTGGGAGATCGCGCTCGAAGGCAAGCGGGACGACATGGTGACGATCACCGACATCTACCCGACGCAGATCGAATGCTCGGAGCCGCTCAACGGAACCTATTTCCCGCACACCGTCCAAGGCACCGGGGAGAAGCTCGGACTCGGCGCCGAGATCGACGGCGACGATACGCGTTTCAAGCAGATCCCCGCCGACGCACCGCTCGGCTTCGAGCCACCGGACCTGTCAGGACTTCCGCCGTTCTCCGAGGGGTCCACGATCACACTGGACCAGGGCGAGCAGCAGATCCTCACCGTCACGGTCAACGCCGCCGAACAGTACTGCGAATGGGTGATCGCCATCGAGTACCTCGCCGACGGCGAGCGTCGCACCGATCAGATCGCCCCCGAGGACACCGGGTTCTTCTCGGTCACGGCGACACGCGAACTGAGCGAATACGAGACCGTCGTGGTCCCGTGGACGGTATGCGACGACATACAGGCCCACGCCGTAACCGGTCAGAGAGCTCAGGAGATATTCGACGAGTTCAACAGCGAGTACAGGATGGTGGACTGTACCTGAGAACCGGGTCTACCTGGACCTGGAGCCGAGTGGCCCCGGGTTAGGTTGATCCATCCGTCCCGCGACCCGGCGCCCTGCTCCACGCGCCGAGCCGCGGCGGGCCGGTGGGCGTGTCGGGCGCTCATCGGGTCTTCCAGGGGTAGTAGGCGTCGCGGTAGGCGTAGTGGCCGGTGATCATCGGGCCTACGGCCGGTCCCAGCAGTTTCAGGGCCGGTTCGGGCCGCCATTCGCGTTCGCTCTGGCCGGCCGCGACCTGCGGCATGATCACCGACCTCAGTGACAGCGACGCGGGGATGGCGAGCGCGCCGGTCAGCTCCATCTCGGAGGCCAGGTTCAACTCGACGTCCCGGATGCGCAGGCTCCGCAGTTTCGGGAGCACGGCCCCGACCACGACCAGCGTCGCCCCCAGGAACGAGGCGCTGACGGCGAAGGTCGAGCCGGACGTGAACAGGCCGGCGATGACTCCCGCCGTGCCGATTCCGATCCCGAGGGCGATCACGAGGGCCTGCGGGATCCAGCCGGGGCGGATCCGCTGGCCCTCGGATTCGAGGCGCCGCCGCTCGAACGTCCGTGTCCGCTGCGCCGCAAGGGCGACGGCGCGAGTGTGGGCGCGGCTCTCCAGGATCGCGCGGGCGCGCGGGTCGTCGGTGACGGCGCGGACCTGTTTCGCCCAGTGCTTCGCGGTCGGCCGGAGCCACTCGCGCCAGTTGGTCCGGAACCGCCGGTGGCGCAACGTGAGCTCGGCGAGCATCAGCTGGAGGTTCGCCGTGGAGGACACGCTGTCGCGATTGCGCTTCGCGCCCAGCGCCTCCCGGATCAGCGAACGCGCGGTCGAGACGTGGTAGAGGGTCGTGTGCGTCGCCGCGTACACCACCGCCGACAGCACCGTGGGGTCGGTCCGGTCCATCAGCAGTGCCCGGTCGATCTCCTCGGCGCCCCGAGCGAATGTGGCCGAGTCGGCCTTGTCCTCGGTCGCCATCCGAATCCTGGTGTAGCCCAGGACGGCCAGGAGTTTGGCGTCCGGGTGGCGGAGGTCGAGGGCGGACTCCCCCACGGCGAGCGCCCCTTCGAGCCGGCCGCGGTGGTTGAGGACGATCGCCAGCTCAAGGTGCCCGCCGTGGATCGGATGGCACTTGATGGACTCCTTGAAGTGGCGTTCGGCCTGCTCCCAGTCCCCGAGCTGGTAGGCGGCCTGGCCGGCCAGCAGGAGCGAGCGCTCGAAGTCGGCGTCCGCGATGTTGCGCCGAGCCTCGGCCAGGGCCCGTTCGAGGAGTTCGCGCCGACTTCCCGGATCGCGTTCCCGGTCGGCCCGGTGGAGCAGGGCCATCGCCAGCCCGAACCGGGCCTCGGTGGAGCAGATCCCGGTGTCGAGGGCGAGCGCGAAGCTGTCCTCGGCCTCCCAGGGGCGTCCCTGGTAGATCCGGCACCAGCCGAGGCTGATCTGCCCAAGGCACTTCGAGTGGATGTCGGGGCGGCCGATGATCTCGAGGGCGAAGTGCTCCGCGAGTTTCCACGACCGACCGTCGCCTTCGCGGCTGGCCTGTGCGGCGTGGTTCAGCACCAGTTCGGCCAGGAGCCCCGAATCGGCCCGCTCGTAGACCGGCTCGCCGTCGCGGCGGTTGTAGTGCCGCAGGGCCTTCGCGATCACCGCGCGGCCGCGCTCGAACTCGCCGCGCATGCGGCAGAACAGGGCGGCGTTCTCGCCGATGGGCGGGTACAGCGGCAGCTCGGCCAGGGTCCGTTCGAGCAGGTCGAGGGCCTGGTCGGTGCGGTTGAGGTCCTCGAGTCCTCTGGCGAGGGTCAGCCGGGAGCGCCGGCTCACCGGGTGGTGTCCGAGCAGGTCGAGCGCCATCGCGAGCGATTCGCGCACCAGCCCTTGCGCGCGCACGGCGCGAATGTGGACGATCCGCAGCCAGATCGCCCGGTGACCGGGTTCCTCGTACCGCTCCGCGACCCGCTCGCAGATCCGGGCGGCGTCGGCGGATTCGCCGCACATCAGCCGCGTCTCGGCGAGCAGGACGTCGATCACGAAGTCGTTGTCGAAGAACCGGCGGGAGCGCTCGAGGAGCCGCACCGAGTCGTCGAACCGCCGCTGGGAGTTCCACAGGTGGACCTGCCTGCGGATCGCGGTGGGCGAGTATGGGTTGATCGCCCGGGCCCCGGCGAGGTCGTCGTCGGCCTCGTCGAAGCCGCGCCGCTCGCTCAGGCCGCGCCGCAGGCCCGCGCTGTCGTACTCGTCCCCGCCGTGCTCGGGCACGTTGACCGCGGCGACCTCGGCGTGCTCGCTGAGCAGTTCGAAGTCGTCGCGCCAGCCGCCGAACTCCTCGATCGTCTTGCGCGCCTCGTCGAGTTTGAGGTGGTGCCGGTAGAGGCCGGCGATGATCCTCGTGGTCGCCTGGGTCGGCCCCAGTCGGCGGAGGTTCTCGATGACGACCTCGCAGTCGGAGAACGTCGCGCCGCATTGGGCGAGCACCCCGGCGGCGAACTGCTCGACCCCGATGTCGATCGGGCCGTCCGAGGTCACGTGCCCGGCGCGCATGGCCGTTCTGGCGTCGGCGACGGCGCGCTGCGCCTCGTCGTCCCAGCCGCGCCGCAGCAGGGCCAGGCAGCGGGCCTCCCAGACCTCGACGCTGTCCGGGCGGCGCAGGCACGCCTTCTCGGACTCGGCGAGCGCCCGCGAGTGGTCGCGCAGATTGGAGAGGAATATGACCCGCCAGGCGAGGGCGCTGGCGTGGTTCGGGGCGTATACGAGCGCCTCGTCGAGCGCCTCGACGGCCGCCTCGAGCCGGTGGGCCGACGCGAGGAGCCATGCCTTCTCGCACATGACGGCGGGGTCGTTGCGCAGGACCCGCTGCGCGCGCTCGGCGCACTCGAAGGCTTCCGCGTGCTTGCACTGGGTCCGCAGCGCGCGGATCCGGCCGCGCCAGGCGCCGTCCGACATCGGGTTGATCGCCAGCGCCCGGTTGAACTGCCGCTCGGCGGCCTCGGGGTCGTTGCAGTCGAGGAGCACCCAGCCGTACTTGCCGAGCACGGTGGTGTTGTTGCGGGTGCGCTCCATGACCTCCTCGCACAGCCGCAGCGCCTCGGGGAGGCGGTGGCGCCAGCGCAGGCTCTCCACGCGCCATTCCCAGGGACCGCCGAACTCGCCGCCGAGGGAGCGCGACATCGCGGCCGCCCGCCATTCCCGCCAGGACTTCGGGCTCACCTCGTCGGTGTCTTTGAGGGCCTGGTCGACCAGGTCCCTGCCCGACTTCTCGAGCAGTTCGTCGGCGGCGTCGAGGTCGAACCTGGCGGCGCGGGCGAGGGCCTTGGCGAGGGTGATCCAGTTGGAGGGGACCGACGCCGGGGCGCCGAGCGCGCGGTCGGCGGGCGGTATCTCGGCGCTGTCGAACGAGGACTCGATCGCGTCGGCGAGGGCCCAGTCGCGGTTCCAGACCGCGGACTGGAGCCGGCCGGCCCAGCCGGGGCCGTTGGCCGGGTTGTTGCCGGTCAGGTGGGCGAAGAGCCGCTCCGATTCTCGGAAGTGCCCGTTCTGCGCCAGGCGCTCGGCGGCGAGCGCGATCGTGGGGGCGTCTTCGGGGATCCGGGCGAGGAGCAGGTCCACTTCGGGCATGGCGCGGTCGCCGGTCTGGTCCGGGGTCCGGCTGAGCGCTTCGATGTGGACCCGGATGAGCAGGGCGTCGGCCGAGTCGGGGCGGAGCAGGATCACCGAGTCGGCCATCTCGGCGGCGACCTCGTGGCGGCCGCTGTCGAGGAACAGGCGGGTGTACTCGAGCTGCGGGGCGTAGCTGTTGCGGTGCTCGTGCATGAGACGGCGGAGTCCGGCGTGGTCGCCGAGCTGGTGGAGCAGTTGGGCCTTGGTGTTGACGAGCTCGGTGAAGCCGACCTTGACCGCCTCGATCCGTTTGAGCGCGTCCCGGACCTGGTGTGGTTCACCGCCGTCGTAGCGCCACATGGCCGCTCGGGCGCGTTCGATCGCCATGGTGGGGCTCTCGGCGACCTTGAGGCCCCGGGCCGGGCTGTCGTTGCCGCGCCACAGGTCCTGTTTGGCCGCGTCGTCCCACAGTTCGACGAGTTCGGCGCGCCGTTCGACCATCTCGGTGCGCCTGCCGCCGGTGCGGAGGGTGTGGGCGCGCCACCGCCAGACCCACGGGTAGTTCACGCCGGTCTCGAGGAAGTGGTCGGCGGACGCGCGCTGGGCCCGGTCGAGGCAGCGTATCGCCGATTCGAGGTCGCCGGTCTGGCCGTGGGCCCGTCCGGCGACGACGAGCCGGCGGATCCGTTCGAGGTCGGCTTCGGCGGCGTCGGAGTCGAGCTCGACCTGATTGGACAGGCGGCGGACCGCGTCGTACCAGCCGAGCTTGAGCAGCAGGTCGACCTGGGTGGAGAAGACCGGTGCGGCCGATCGCAGTTGGGAGTCGACGGGCCCGTATTTGAGCAGGGCCAGTCCGCTCCTGACCTGTCCCCGGTCGGCGAGCGCCTCGGCGGCCGCGCAGGCGAGGAAGGCGAGGTCCTCGGGTCGGCCGGCGGCGTCGGGGGTCTCGAGCAGCGCGCCGGCCTCTTGGAGGAATTCGCTGAGGCGCGGCTGTTCGCCTTTCGCATTGAGCAGCCGCACTTGCTCCGACAGCAGGCGCGGATCGTCGGTCATGGGATGGGAGAGGTGTTCCTCGAGTTCATCGAATTGCTGGGTGTCGCGGAAGATGCGCATCTTCTCGAAGAGCACGGACGGGTCGGTGTGGTCGCATTTCTCGAGTTCCTTCGCCGCGAGGTCGTAGAGCTTGAGTTCGCGGAGGATTCTGAGTCTCTCGGACATCTCGGGCCCCTGATGATCCTGTGGCCGCCGCGGCTTCGACCTGGAGGGGTCGCGGGCCGAGCGGAGCGCTGCGTCTGGTTCGACCTCCATTCAATCGGTTCTCGGCCGCATCATAAAGGCTCCGAGAATTGTCCGGACAGGCTCGGACAGCGGAAATTCGAAGCATATTTTCACCATCCACAGCGCACACCATGATCATTCTTCAAGAGCCTATGTTCAGCACGTTTAAATAACGGTATCGGACACCGCTGTCCGGGTGAAATCGATCATGAAAGTACGCGACAATGGATCGAGTGGATGACCCCGTCCATCAACGTTCATAATCTACTGTCGTCGGACACCCTCAGCTCCTAGTCGACTACCCTTGAGGCGGAACATGATCGACGCTCCCAATCCCTCGCCCGACCCACGTGGGATCGAGACCCGCACCGAGTTCACGGCCGCGATCCGGGAGCTGCACCACCACTCGGCGCTGACCCTCCGGGAAATCAGCGACCGCATCGAACTGAGCCGCCAGGCCATCAACGACTACGTCAAGGGCAAGCACCTGCCCCGCTCCAACGGACGCAACATCGAGCCGTTCATGGAACTGCTGCGCACCGGCTACGGCGTCACCGACCCGGACGAACTGGAGGCGTGGAAGGCGGCACTGCGGCGCGTGGCCGCCCGCCCCGGGCCCCGGCCGACCGACGAGCCCACTCCCTACCCGGGGCTCCAGCCGTTCCGCGAAGAGGACCGCCCCTGGTACTTCGGCCGCGACGACGTCACCGGGGCCGTCCGGCGCATCCGCGACACGACCGATCCCCGGACGGGAACCGTCGCGGTCGGAGGGATCGACGGCGCCCTCTGGCTGTGGGCCGATCCGGACCTCGGCGGCACCCCGGTCGCCGTCGAAGGCTCGGGCGGCCCGATCAAGCACCTGGCCTTCAGCCCCGACGGCGACCGCGTCGCGGTCGCGGACTTCGAGGGCACCGCCTGGATCCACGATGTGGCCTCCGGAACCGAGACGGCTCGCATCGACGCCAGTTCGAACCGGCTCATGACGGTCGCCTTCAGCCCCGAAGGCGACGTCCTCGCCACCGGAGACACCAGCGGGGCGGTGAAACTGTGGGAACTGGGCGAGGAGCCGACGCTCGCGGGCGAGCTCGGCGGCCCGTCGAACTGGCTGTACTCGCTCGTCTTCCTCCCGGGCACCTCGTTCCTGGCGGCCGCGGCCAGCGACGGCCTGTGGCTGTGGAACCGCGACAGCGACGCCGAGCCGATCCACTCGCTGGAGGTCACGCCCGGCAGCCCGCTCTACACCGTGCGCTACGCACCGGACGGCGACCTGCTGGCCACGGGCGGCTTCGACCTCAGCGTCAGGCTGTGGGACACCCCTGACGGCCGGCCGCGGCAGTTGGGAGAGCCGCTCACCGGCCCCGAGCAGCTGATCATCTGGACCACCTTCGACCCGACCGGGACGCTCCTCGCCGCCGGAAGCGCCGACGGCCACGTCTACCTGTGGGACGTCACCGACCCGACCGCCCCGCAGGAGCTGCCCGCCTTGGAGGGCGACGGCGCCAGGATCGCCGTGGTCGACTTCAGCCCGGACGGCGAGATGCTGGCGGCGGCCAGCTTCGACGGGACGGTGATCATCTGGAACAAGGAGGATCCGCGGAACCCGCGGCGGTACGCCAACCTCTCCGGCACCGACGGCGGTCTGCGAGCCGTGGACTTCGACGCCGACGGGTCCACAGTGGCCGTGGGCGGAGACGACCCCGGAGCCCGCCTGTGGACCACCGACCCCGAGGCGGCCGCCGAGACGATCTGCGCCGCGGTCGGCTCCCCCATCACACCGGAGGAATGGCGACGCCACGTCCCCGGCGTCCCCTATCAGAACCCTTGCTGAACTGGAGCGATGATGCCGGACTCCTCGCCAGAACCCTCGAAGGCCCACTTCGTCGATCCGTCCCGGATCCAGACCAGAATCGAGTTCTTCGAAGCACTCAAGCGGCTCCACGACCAGTCGGGCAAGACCTTCCGCGAAGTCAGCCGCCACATCGAGCTGTCGTATCAAGCGGTCCACGGCTACGTGAACGGCAAGCACCTGCCGCACGCCCGCGGGGAGAACGGCAAGCTGTTCGCACAATTGCTGCGGACCGGATACGGCATCGACGACCCGGCGCAGCTGGAGGCCTGGTCGGCGGCCCTGGACCGGGTCGCCACCGCGCCCGGGCCGCGGTCGGCCGACGAGACCGTTCCCTACCCGGGCCTGCGGCCGTTCGAACCGGACGAGCGCGAATGGTTCTTCGGCCGGGAAGAGCTCACCGAACGCATCCGCGATCTGCTCGGCGACGGCATCGAGACCGGAACGCGCTCGATGCTCCTCGTCGGACCGTCGGGATCGGGCAAGTCGTCCCTGGTCAACGTGGCCGTCGTGGCCACGGTCGAGGAGGACGAGCGATTCGCCGACTGGACCGTCGAGCGGATCACGCCGGGGCCGACCCCCGCGAAGGCCCTCGCGGCCGCGCTGGAGGAGCGCGGGACGGAGCGGCTCGTGATCGTCGTCGACCAGATGGAGGAGCTCTGGTCGGAGGAGGTCGATCCGGCCGAGCGCATGCGATTCCTCAAGGCGCTCAAAGCCTGCGCCGAGGCGAACGCCCCGGAGGCGTTCGTGGTCGTGGTGATGCGGGCCGACTTCTACGAGCACGTCCTCCGCTACCGGTTCCTCACCGAGATCGCCTCGGACCGCCAGGTCGCGGTCGGGCCCATGAGCACCGGGCAGCTCACCGCCGCCATCGAGGGGCCGGCCAGGGCCGTCCACACCGAAGTCGAGCCGGACCTCACCGCGCGGCTGCTGAGCGACCTCGACACGGACGACGTCACCGCGGCCGGGACGCTGCCGCTGCTCGCGCTCGCCCTGCGGGACCTGTGGGGCAGGGGCAGCCGCGGCTCGATGAGCGCGGCCGACTACAGACAGACCGGCGGCCTGGCCGACATCGTCAAGCGGATGGCGGAGGAGACGTGGGGGGACTTCGGCACCGACGAGCAGCGCACCGCGAAGGAACTGCTGACGCATATGGTGAGCGTCCAGGAGGACCTGCCGCTCACCCGCCGCCACATCCCCGGCGACCAGTTCGACGCGCTTCGGGGCGCCAACACCGAAGTGGACCGGGTCGCCGGGCGGCTCATCGCCTCCAGGCTCGTGGTCCTCGACTCGGACGGCCTCACGCTGGCGCACGACGTCATCCTGCGGGCCTGGCCTCGCCTGACCGAGTGGATCGAGGCCGACCGGCAGCGGCTCGCGGCCCGGAGCGAACTGTGGCGCTCGGTGGACCGCTGGAGGCGGCACGGCCGTGACAACTCCTATCTGTACCCGCGGCGCCGCCTGGAGGCGATCCGGGAGCAGCTCGGTCCGGACGCGCCGCTGTCGACCTTGGAGGAGGAGTTCCTCGAAGCCGCCCAGGTGCGCGCGGAGCGCACGCAGGGCCTCCGCCGCGCCCTGACCGCCACGATGGCCGTGCTGCTCGCGGCCAGCCTGGTGAGCATGTTCATCGCCATCAACCAGCACTCGCAGGCCGAGCGGCAGCGCGTCGAGGCCGAATCGCGCTTCATCGCGGCGCGGTCCGAGCAGCTGCGCGAGTCCGATCCCGCTCTGGCCAGGCAGCTCGCCGTCGCCGCCTATGCGACGGCGCCGACGCTCGAGGCGCGCTCGGCGCTGCTGTCGGCCACGGCGATCCCCGCGATCACCCGCCTGCCGGGCACGGCACCGGCCGTGGTCGACCGCATGGCCGTCAGTCCCGACGGCGACCGCCTGGCCGCCGCTCCCGACAACGGCGAGGCGTGGGTGTGGGACACCGCCGAGCCGTCCGAGCCCGCACTGCTCGTCTCGAATCTGCCCGAAGTGGACGAGGTCACCAGGTCGGTGCGGTGGCGGGCCGACGGGATGCTCTACAGCGCGGGCGACAGCGGCACGGTGTACCTGCACGACTTCTCGTCTCCTTCGGACCCGCGCCTCGCC
Source organism: Glycomyces salinus (assembly GCF_016428645.1). Classification (GTDB taxonomy): domain Bacteria; phylum Actinomycetota; class Actinomycetes; order Mycobacteriales; family Micromonosporaceae; genus Glycomyces; species Glycomyces salinus. The sequence goes on from NZ_JAELXW010000008.1 coordinate 46,509, forward strand.
GCGACCGCGACCGGACCGGTAGGTCCGGTGAACTTCATCGACGTGCACCTGCCTTCGGGCGCGGTCGCGGTCGGCACCGACACCGACCTGTGGCTCTGGTCCGATCCGGATCTCGGCGGCGAACCGCTGCGCCTGCGGGGTCCCGGGGGCCGGATCCTCGGGACGGCCTTCAGTCCGGACGGCTCGCTTCTGGCGGCCGCCGGGTACGACGGGCTCGTCGCCGTCCACGATCTCGAAGCCGCCGATGCGGATTCGGAGCCGATGCTCCTCGACGTGGGCCACGAGCGTTTCGTCAGCATCGCGTTCAGCCCCGACGGGAGCCTTCTCGCCGCCGGTACCTCGGCGGGCCCGGTCGTCCTGTGGGACACCGGGAGCCTCGAGCCGCTGACCGAGCTCACCGGGCCCGCCGGGTGGGCGGACGCGATCGCATTCGTCCCGGGCACCCCGTTCCTGGCCTCCGCCGCGACCGACGGCCTGTGGCTGTGGAACCACGAGAGCGGCGGAGCCTCGTGGTTCCCGAGCGACAGCCCGGCCGAGGAGGTGGTCGTCAGCCCCGAGGACGGCGCGGTCTTCGTCGGCTTTGCCGACGGGGACGTGCAGCGCTGGACCCTGCCGGGCCCGGTGCTCACCTCGCCGACCGAGGTGGTCAGGAACGTCTACTTCCTCGGTGACGGTTCGACGCTCGCCGCCGCCAGCAACGACGCGGCCATCTGGCTCTGGGATGTCGGCGAGCCGGGAGCGGCCCGCGGCCCGATCGGCGAACTGCGGCCGGAAGGGGGCCGTCTCATCACGTTGGTGACCGGGACCGTCGACGGTTCGCTCCTCGCCTCGGCCGATCTCGACGGCCGCATCTGGGTCTGGGACCTCACCGAGCCCGACGCGCCCCCGCGGGCGCTCACCGGCCTGGACGTCTTCTCCTACCAGATCGCGTTCTCCCCCGACGGCACCCGGATCGCGGCGGTGAGCAGCGACGGCGAGCTCGCGGTCTGGGACCTGGACGCGGGCCCGGAGCCGGTCCATTCGCGAACCGCCGACGGGGAGATGTACGGGCTCGTGTACTCGCCGGACGGCGAGACGCTGGTGACCAGCGGACCGGGAACCGTCCAGCTGTGGGAGGCGGCGGGGCTCGGCGGACCGGTCGAGCTCACCCTGCCCGCCGACGATGCGCTGCAGAACTTCAGCTCCCTGGGTTTCGCTCCGGACGGCTCGTTCCTGGCGGCGGCCAACGACAACGGCAACGCCTATCTGTGGGAGGCCGACGACCTCGCCTCGGCTCCGCGGCCGGTCACACTGCGGGGCAACGGGGCCACGATCCAGAACGTCTCGCTCAGCCCCGATGCCGAGTACCTGGTCGGGGCGAGCTACGACGGCAGCGGCATCATCTGGAGCCTCGAAGACCCCGCCTCGCCGCGACGGTATGCGGAGCTGAGCGGGTCCAGTTCACTGATCACGGCCGAGTTCAGCCGCGACGGCGCGGTCATCGCCGGGGCCGGAACCGATCCGGCGCCGCAGTTGTGGCTGACCGAGCCCGGTGCGGCCATCGAGTCGATCTGCTCCACGGCGGGAGTGGTCATCACCCGCGAGGAATGGGAGCGGCACGTGCCCGGGGTCGAGTACCGGCCGCCCTGTTAAGGCTCTGACCTTGTCAAACTGTGTCCGGACAACTCCGCGGCACTGGTGATCACTGTGGACTGGATGCGAGAGTTCGAAGTAAGGGCGCCCGATTGCCAGCTTCGAACCGAAAGGCCCTTCAAATGCATCGAGTCAACAATCACTCCGAATGCAGCGGTCTGCTGACGGCCGCCGCGGTCACGCTCATCGACGTGTTCACGGCGGCACTTCCCGCCTCCGCTACCGAGGCCGCCGAATCCGGCGCCGCCCGGACGGAAGCCCTCGCGAGCGAGGACTCGGTCCGAAATGCCGCCGGATCGTCGGCCCAGCTCGAGATCGGGGGCAACACGGTGTTCGCCGCCATCGCATTCATCATCGTTCTGGTCGTCGTCTTCCGCAAGATCAAGTCGGACAGGGAGAAGCAGCAGAACAGGGTGATCGTGCACGTCGCGGCGCCCCAAGCCAGGCGAAGGCCCGTCATCCGCTGGCTGATCCTCGCCGCCGCAGTCGCCGGAGTCCTGGCCCAATCCGACGGTTCCTTCAGCCGGACGGATCTCGAGGCCGAGATCTCCAGGAGCTACGAGACCAGGAACGGCCAGCGCCCCACCAGCGTCACCTGCCCGAGCATCTTCCCGCAGCAACCGGGCGCGACGATCGAATGCCGGATCGAGGCCCCGGAACAACCGACCGTCTCCGCGGAGGTCGAGATCGTCGACGACGGCTACCGAATCAACTGGCCCTAGTGTTCTTCACAAGACGGCCGCCACGATGGGAGGCCAGTTGAATGGCCGGGAACGCTGGTCTCCAGCTGGCCGCCCTCACTGGTTCGGAGCGCGGTTCGTCACGCGAAGGCCGCGATGAGTCGGGGCCGATCACAAGTCCTGTAGGGATGGTGCTCAGCCGGTATTGCGGGCGGCAGCCCGACCGCCAATGATCAGGAAGCCCTCATGATCGACCCCTTCACCGACGCACCCATTCCGCCCCGGGGTGATCGGCCACCCGAGAACGGCATCGGCACCACCGCGCTCGTCCTCGCGCTGATCGCGTTCGCGTTCTTGTGGCTGCCGATGCTCTACCTTTTCACCTGGCCCGTCGCTCTGCTGGCCGTCGTCTTCGGCGCCATCGGCCTCAACCGGGCCCGCACCGGCCTCGCCACCAACCGCAGCGCCGCGGCCGGCGGGTTCTTCGGCGGACTCGGGGCCCTGGTCGTCATGGCCCTGTGGGTGATCATCAGCCTCTCGAACGGCCCATTCCCGTCCACCTGACGCGCCGTACCACCACCAGGTCAGCGACTACCGACACCGGCCGACCCACCAGACCTGCGAGGTCGCCCGGGTCCGACGGTGATACCGGGCGAGAAGTGCGACCGATATGCCCCCTCCATCCACGCACTGAGGTCCTGGTGCTGATCCTTCTGCACCGCGGTCGAATTGGGTGGTTCGGGTGGGTTGAGGAGATCCAGGATCCATCCCGCGACGCCGCTCGACAGACCTCCTGCTCTGCGGGCCGGGACCTTCGCCCCTCCCGCACTCCCGCCCGAACGGCGACGATTGCACTAGTACCAGTTGTCATGGGGGGAATTCCGGTGCAGACGCAGCGAAAACTCATCGAGCTCGATCGTGCCCAGGCACTCGGGCTGCTCGCGCGCGCCTCGTTCGGGCGCGTCGTGTTCACGATCGGAGGGCTGCCCACCGTTCGCCCGCTCAACCACGTCGTCGTCGACGAGGAGGTCATCGTCCATACCAGGGGCGAGACGGCGTTCGCGAAGTCGGTGCTGAAGGCGGGCGGCCTGGTGGTGGCCTACCAGGCGGACGAGATCGATCCGCACGGCCGTCTGGGCTGGAGCGTGGTCGTCTCCGGCACGGCCTACGTGGTCGACGATCCCAGCCGGGCCAAGCGCCTCGCACGCCAGGTCCGAACGTGGATCGACCACCCGGTGGACACCGTGATCGCCATCAAGCCGCAGGTCGTCTCCGGCTTCCGCCTCACTTTCCCGAAGCTGTCAACTCCAGCCGCGGCGGACGGGCCTGGTGGAGCGCGCCGGTTCGCGGCCGCGGGAGCGGTAGACGATGTAGGGCCGGAACAGGTAGCCCACGGGCGCACTGAAGGCGTGGACCAGGCGGCTGAACGGGAAGAGTGAGAACAGACCGAGGCCGATCAGGACATGGATCTTGAAGCCGGTCGAGGCCGCCGACATCGCCGCGACGTCCGGTTGCAGGACCCAGATGCTGCGGAACCACACCGAGACGGTCTGGCGGTAGTCGACCTCCACGCCGCCGGTGAAGCCGCTGTAGGCCGACAGGAGCGTCACCGCCAGGCCCGAGACGATCGCGGCGGTCAGCACCAGGTACATGGTCTTGTCGTTGACGGTGGTGGCGCTGAAGACCGGGCCGGTGGTGCGGCGCCGGTAGATCAGCAGGGCGATCCCGCCGAGGGTGGCGATCCCGGCGATGACGCCCATGGAGAGCGCCAGGACGTGGTACGCCTCGTCGCTCAGGCCCACCGCGTGGGTCCACGACTCGGGGATCAGGAGGCCGACCGCGTGCCCTACGATCACCACGAGGAGCCCGAAGTGGAACACAGGGCTGGCGATCCGCAGCAGCCGGGATTCGTACAGCTGCGAGGATCGGGTGGTCCAGCCGAACCGGTCGTAGCGGTAGCGCCAGACCGTACCGCCTACGAGGACGGCCAGCACCACGTACGGCAGTGCGCCCCACGCGAGGTAATCGAGCGAGGTCGGGGTCATCGGGATCCTCCGGCGGGGTCGAGGACGGTCGGCATGCCGAGCGGGATCACCCCGCCGTACGGGTCGAGTCCGACGTCTTCGGAGGGCGGACCTCCGGTGGCGAGACGCATGGCCTGGCGGCGGGTCTCGTCGCCGGGCGGCGGCAATGTGAAGGCGACGGCGTCGAGGACGTCGGCGTAGGGGGTGCCGTGTTCGTGCAGGGCGCTGCGGAGCAGCTCGATGCCGGGCTGGAACGCCGCGAGGAGGCGCCGACCCCATTCCCGGTCGCCGCGGGCGGCGAATTCGAGGAGTACCGAAAGGTGGTCGGGCAATTCGTCATCGGCCAGCCGCCAGCCGCAGCCGGCGTAGATCTCCTTGAGCCTGGCCAGCGCGTGGCCGCGCCGCCGCGTGTCGCCGTCGGTGTAGTAGGTCATGTGCAGGGCGCGGCGCCGCCTCATGTCGAAGGTCTGCACGAAGTGGGCGCCGAGGTCGATCTCGCCGGTGGCGGCGGCGTGGTCGGCGAACCGGTTCAAGGAGCGGGCCGCGCGGTCCTGCGGTGCTTCGGCTATCGCCGTCCGCACCAGGCCGAGCCGGTCATAGAAGTCGCGGTCGGGGTAGCACAGCAGCACGGCGGCGGCCTGCCTGATCAGGGCGTTCATGCCTGGTCCTCCTTCTTGGGCGGGAACAGGCCCGGCGGGCGGCCGTTGCCGTCCCAGTTGAGCAGGTTGACCCGCCGTGGCGGGCCGGAGCGCTCGTCGCTGGTCTGCCGGTCGCGCAGGGCGTGGAAGTTCTCCACGGTGGCCGGTTCGGGCCGTCCGGAGGCTTCGCCGAAGGGGGTCGGTCCGCCCATACCGCCCATGCCGGGGCCGCCGTCGAAGTCGAGGCTGCACCCGATCTCCTCGATGACGCCTTTGTCGGTCTCGTCGACGCCGTAGGCGGTGGGGATGACGTACCGCTCGTCGTATTTGGCGAGCGCCAGGAGCCGGTACATGCGTTCGATGTCGGTGCCGGTCATGCCGACCGATTCGGCGATGGACTCGTCGCGGTCCTGTCCGAGGTTGATGCGGCGCATGTAGGAGCGCATCGCGGCGAGCTTGCGGAGCGTGGCCTCGACCGGGGCGGGGTCGCCGGCGGTGAACAGCTCGGCGAGGTATTCGACCGGGATGCGCAGTGCGTCGATGGCGCCGAACAGGTTTCCGGCGTCCTCACCGTCGTGGCCGGTGGAGGTGAGGGAGTCGACCACGGGTGATAGCGGCGGGATGTACCAGACCATCGGCATGGTCCGGTACTCCGGGTGCAACGGGAGCGCAACGCCGAATTCCTTGACCAGGAGGTGGATCGGGCTGCGCTGTGCTGACTCGATCCAGCGGTCGGGGATGCCGTCGCGGCGGGCCGCGGCGCGGACTTCGGGGTCGTTCGGGTCGAGGAGGACCTCGAGCTGCGCGGGGTAGAGGTCCTCCTCGTCCTTGACGGCGGCCGCGGCCCTCACGCGCTCGGCGTCGTAGAGGACGACGCCGAGGTAGCGCAGGCGGCCGACACAGGTCTCGGAACACACCGTCGGCTGGCCGACCTCGATGCGCGGATAGCAGAGCGTGCACTTCTCGGCCTTGCCGGTCTTGTGGTTGAAGTAGACCTTCTTGTAGGGGCAGCCGGTGACGCACATGCGCCAGCCGCGGCACTTGTCCTGGTCGACCAAGACGATGCCGTCCTCGGCGCGCTTGTACATCGCGCCCGAGGGGCAGCTGGCGACACAGGAGGGGTTGAGGCAGTGCTCGCAGATGCGCGGCAGATAGAACATGAAGGTCTCTTCGAATGAGAACTTGACCTGTTCGCCGAGCTTCTGCGCGATAGGGTCCTGCGAGCCGAGCTCCTCGCCGCCGCCGAGGTCGTCGTCCCAGTTGGCACTCCATGAGATGTCCATGGGTTCGCCCGAGATGAGCGAGCGGGGCCGGGCGACGGGGATGTCGTCGCCGAGCGGGGCGGTGATGAGGTTCTCGTAGTCGTACGTCCAGGGCTCGTAGTAGTCCTGGATGGACGGCATCTTGGGGTTGGCGAAGATCGTCGCGAGCTTCTTGAGCCGCCCGCCGGCCTTGGGTTTGAGGCGGCCGGTCCGGGTGCGTTTCCATCCGCCTTCCCAGCGTTCCTGGTCTTCGTAGCGGCGAGGATAGCCCTGGCCGGGACGGGTCTCGACGTTGTTGAACCAGACGTATTCGACGCCGCTGCGGTTGGTCCACGCCTGTTTGCAGGTGACCGAGCAGGTGTGGCAGCCGATGCATTTGTCGAGGTTCATGACCATCGCGACTTGGGCCATTACCTTGCCGATCCGTTCGGGGGCCATCAATAGGTCACCTCCGTGGTGCGCTTGCGGACCACCGTCACTTCGTCTCGCTGGTTGCCGGTCGGTCCGATGTAGTTGAACGCGTAGCTGAACTGCGCGTAGCCGCCGATCAGGTGGGTCGGCTTGATCAGCAGGCGGGTCAGGGAGTTGTGGATGCCGCCCCGCTTGCCGGTGGTCTCGGTCTTCGGCACGTTCACGACCCGCTCCTGGGCGTGGTACATGTAGACCGTCCCGGTCGGCATCCGGTGTGAGACCACCAGACGCGCCGACACCACGCCGTTGCGGTTCACCGCTTCGACCCAGTCGTTGTCCGCCGCGCCGATGACCTCGGCGTCGGCCGGGCTCATCCAGATCGTCGGGCCGCCGCGCGAGAGCGTCAGCATCAGCAGGTTGTCCTGGTATTCGGAGTGGATGGACCACTTCGAGTGCGGCGTGAGGTATCTGACGGTCACCTCGCGTTCGCCGGTCGGGCCGATCCGCGGCTCGTCGAACAGTTCGTGCATGTTCAGCGGCGGGCGGTAGACCGGCAGCGCCTCCCCGAATTCGTGCATCCAGTCGTGGTCGACGTAGAAGTGCATTCTTCCGGTCAGGGTGTGCCAGGGCTTGTCGTGCTCGACGTTGATGGTGAACGGCGAGTATCGCCGGTCGTGGGACTCCTTGCCCGACCATTCCGGGCTGGCGCCGACCGGTGTGGGACCCCTCTGGGTGTCGCTGAAGACCACCCGCCGCTCGCTCGAGGCGTGGATGAGCTCGTCGAAGTCGGTGCCGGTGCGCTCGGCGAGGCGCGTGAAGCCCTGGGCGGCGAGGCGGCCGTTGCTGGTGCCCGACAGGGCCAGGATCATCTCGCAGACCTTGACGTCGGTGTCGATCGCGGGCCTGCCGGCGGCCGGACCGCTCGGGACGGTGCCGTTGCGTTCGGCGAGCCAGCGGATCTCGGCGTCGGGTGTGAACGAGACGCCTTTGACGGGGAGCCCGGCGGTCTCGGCGAGCGGGCCGATCGCGGCGAGTTTGGCGGCGACGGCCGGGTAGTCGCGCTCGACGGCGATGAGGTTCGGCATGGTGCTGCCGGGGATCGGAGTCGCGCCTGCGGGCTTCCAGTCCGGGGCGATGCCGCCGGGCTGGGCGAGCTCGCCGGGGCTGTCGTGCTGGTGCGGCGCGGCCACGATGTCGGTGCCGGTGCCGAGGTGGGTCTCGGCGAGCTGCGAGAAGCGCTTCGCGAGGGTCTGGAATGCCTCGAAATCGGTGCGCGCCTGCCAGGGCGGGTCGATCGCCGGGGAGAAGGCGTGCACGAACGGATGCATGTCGGTGGTGGACAGGTCGTGTTTCTCATACCAGGTGGCCGCGGGCAGCACGATGTCGGACATGAGCGTCGTGCTGGTCATCCTGAAGTCCAGCGACAAGAGCAGGTCGAGTTTGCCCTCGGGTGCGTCCTCGTGCCAGGTCACGTCGGCGGGCCGGTGCTCGGGGCCGGCCTCGGCGCCCTGGACCGCGGAGGCGGTGCCGAGGAGGTGGCGCAAGAAGTACTCGTTGCCCTTGGCCGAGGAGCCCAGCAGGTTGGCCCGCCACACGGTCAGCACCCGGGGCCAGTTCTCGGGCGCGTCGGGGTCCTCGGCGGCGAAGCGCAGTTCGCCGGAGGCGAGCTGCTCGGCGATGTACTCCCCCGGCGGTTTGCCCGCGTCGGCCGCCTCGCGGCCGAGGGCGAGCGGATTGCGGTCGAAGGTCGGGTACGAGGGCATCCAGCCCATGCGGGCCGAGGCCGCCACGAGGTCGGCGGTGTGCTTCCCGGCGAGGGCGCCGGGACCGGTGGCGGAGGTGAGGGCGTCGGCGTTGTAGGTGTCGTATCGCCACTGGTCGGTGTGCAGATACCAGTAGGCGGTTCCGGCCATGAAGCGCGCCGGGCGGGTCCAGTCCATCGCCGAGGCGTACGTGGCCCAGCCGGTGTGCGTGCGGCACTTCTCCTGGCCGACGTAGTGGGCCCAGCCTCCGCCGTTGACGCCCTGGCAGCCGGTAAGCAGCAGCAGGGTGAAGAAGGCGCGGTACATGGTGTCGCCGTGGAACCACTGGTTGGTGCCCGCGCCGAGGATGATCATGGCGCGTCCGCCGGTGGCCTTCGCGGTGTCGGCGAACTCGCGGGCGATGCGGACGGCCCGCTCGGCCGAGACGGCCGTGATCGACTCCTGCCAGGCGGGCGTGCAGGGTTCGGTCGGATCGTCGTAGCCGCTGGGCCAGGTCCCGGGCAGTCCGGGCCGGTGGACCCCGTATTGAGCCATGAGCAGGTCGAACACGGTCGTGACGGTGCGGTCGCCGACACGGCGCACCGGGACGCCCCGCACCAGGTGGTCCCCGTCGCAGTCGAAGCGGGGCAGGCGGATCTCGGCGGTCTCGGCGCCCTCGCCGTAGAGGCTCAGGCGGGGCTTGTGTTCGCCGAGGTCGAGGTTCCATCGTCCCGGGTGGTCCGGGTCCCACCGGTCGCCGAGGGTGCCGTTGGGGGCCACGACCTCGTCGGTGGATTCGTCGACGAACATCGGCTTCCACTCGGCGTACGGTTCGTCGACGCCGAGCGCGGCCCGGTTCAGGAACTTGCCGGGCACCTGATATCCGTCCTGTTCGGATAGCTCTATGAGGAAGGGCAGGTCGGTGAACTTGCGGACGTACCGGTCGAACTCCGGAGTGGGACCGGCCTCGCCGCGCCCTCCGAAGTGCTCGCTGAGGATCACGTGGCCCATCGCCATCGCCAGCGCGCCGTCGGTCCCCGGGTGCGGAGCCAGCCACTCGTCGGCGAATTTAGTGGCGTCCGAGTAGTCGGGTGAGACGACCACGACCTTCTGACCCCGGTAGCGGGCCTCGGCCATCCAGTGCGCGTCGGGGGTGCGCGTGACCGGGACGTTCGAGCCCCACAGGACGAGGTAGGCGGCGTCCCACCAGTCCCCGGACTCGGGCACATCGGTCTGGTCGCCGAACACCTGCGGTGAGGCGATCGGCAGGTCGGCGTACCAGTCGTAGAACGACAGCATCGATCCGCCGAGCAGGTTCACGAACCGGGCGCCGACGCCGTGGGAGACCTGCGACATCGCCGGGATCGGGCTGAACCCGGCGATGCGGTCGGGGCCGTAGGCGCCGATGGTGTGCACGTGGGCGGCCGCGGCGATCTCGACCGCCTCGTCCCAGCCGATGCGCACCAGTCCGCCCTTGCCGCGCGCGGACTGGTAGCGGTGGCGCTTGTCGGGGTCGGTGGTGATCTCGGTCCAGGCGGCGACCGGGTCGCCCAGCCTGGCCTTGGCTTCGCGGTACATCTCGATCAGGACACCGCGTCCGTACGGATAGCGCACCCGGGTGGGCGAGTAGGTGTACCAGGAGAAAGCGGCGCCGCGGGGGCAGCCGCGCGGCTCGTACTCCGGGCGGTCGGGGCCCACGGACGGGTAGTCGGTCGCCTGGGTCTCCCAGGTGATGATCCCGTCCTTGACGTAGACGTTCCACGAGCACGACCCTGTGCAGTTCACGCCGTGGGTCGAGCGCACGACCTTGTCGTGACTCCAGCGGTCGCGGTAGAACACGTCGCCGTCCCGGCCGCCGTCCTTGAACACGGTGTGCAGGTCCCCGGTGGTCTCGGACCGGGTCAGGAACACCCCGGTCCGCAGCAGCAGGTCGGCCGGCCCGTCAGTGGTCTCGTGCGGTGGAGCCACGCGATTCGCCCCTCTCAGATCATCGATGCGATTCGCCTTCACGGCCAGACAACGAATGGAACCAGGGACACCACCGTCAGATTAGGGGCTTTGGTCCCGTGAAGGAAGCGCAATCGTCATACTGATTCGGGGCCCTTGGCCCGCCGCCGACATCGCATCCCCGTTGCCATGCTTGCCCTCGCCGCAAGACGACAGAACCCGCCGGGAGACCGAACGATGAGCAGTACTGCGGAAATCGAGAAGTCCACGACCCGCCACTCGGGCTCGGGTGCCAACCTGGCCATGGCGACAGCGGTGTTCGCGGTCGCGTTCTGGGCCTGGAACCTGATCGGACCGCTGTCGAAGACCTATTCGGAGCGGCTCGGTCTGTCGCCGACGCAGACGGCGGTCCTGGTGGCCTTCCCTGTACTGGTCGGGGCGGTGGGACGGATTCCGGTCGGGATTCTGACCGACCGGTACGGAGGGCGGCGGATGTTCACCGTCGTGGCCTTCGTCTCCGTCCTTCCCACCGCATTGGTCGGCCTCTCCTCCGATTCCTATGTCGCGCTCCTTGTCTGGGGGTTCTTCCTCGGCGTCGCGGGAACCGCGTTCGCGGTCGGCGTGCCGTTCGTGAGCGCCTGGCACCGGCCGGAACGTCGCGGGTTCGCCACCGGCGTGTACGGCGCGGGCATGGGCGGCACGGCGCTGTCGGCGCTGCTGACGCCGCGGTTGGCCGAATCGTTCGGGCTGCTGGAGACCCATCTGGCGATGTGCGCGGCGCTGGCGGTGACGGGGGCGATCGCGTGGCTGTTCATGAGGGACGCTCCGGAGTGGACGCCGAATCGTCAGCCGGCGGTGCCGCGGTTCCGGGCGGTGCTGAAACTCCGCGTGACCTGGCAGCTGTCACTGTTGTACGCACTCGCGTTCGGCGGTTTCGTGGCGTTCTCGACCTACCTGCCGACGATGCTGACCAGCGCATACGACTTCGCACAGACCGAGGCGGGCATGCGCGCCGCCGGGTTCTCGTTCGCTGCGGTCGTGGCCAGGCCGCTGGGCGGCATGCTGTCGGACCGGATCGGCCCGGTGAGAGTGTGCCTGGCGTCGTTCTTCGGCGCGATGGCGATGGCGGTGGTCCTCGCCTTCCACCCGCCGGCGGAGCTGCCGGCCGGGTTGTCGTTCGTGCTCATGGCGACCGCGCTGGGGCTGGGTACCGGAGGCGTGTTCGCGCTCTTGGCCGCCTTGGTCGAGCCGTCCCGCGTGGGCACGGTGACAGGGGTGGTCGGCGCCGCCGGCGGGCTGGGCGGCTACTTCCCGCCGCTGGTGATGGGCGTGGTGTACCAGGCCACCGGCGACTACATGCTCGGCCTGCTGCTGCTGGCGACGACGGCCCTGCTCGTCGGGATCTTCACGTTGAGGGTCTTTCGGGCCCGTTTCCAAAGCGCGTGATCCGCTCGCGACAGCCGATCGTCGAAGTCGTGCCTCAGCGCCCTGTGCATCGAGGACATTGGTCCCTGACTGCGGCAGTCCCCCGAGAGAAGACTTGGCCTCACAGACCAGTGAAAGGGTAAGAAGATGTCACAGGAGCAGAGCCGGGGTCGGATCGTTGTCGGAATCGACGGCGCGCCGTCGTCGGTCCGAGCACTGCAGTGGGCCCTGAAGCAGGCCGAGGCTACCGGTGCGGAGGTCGAGGCGGTGCATGCATGGCAGGTGCCGGCCTCCTTCGGGATGGCGGTTCCCACCACGATCGGTGAGGGATGGGCCGAGTCCGCCGAGGAGTCGCTGGAGAAGGTCCTCGCGCAGGACACCGACGGCTCGGTGCCCATCAAACGCTGGATCGTCGAAGGCTACCCCGCCAAAGTCTTGCTGGAGCGGTCCAAAGACGCCGGTCTCCTCGTGGTCGGCAACCGTGGACATGGCGGCCTCGTAGAGGCGCTGCTCGGCTCGGTGAGCCAGCACTGCATCCAGCACGCGACCTGCCCGGTGGTCGTGGTCCGTTGAGAGTGAAGCGATTCGCACGTGGCCGACGGTGGACGCCCGCCGTCGGTCCCGTCTTCGTCTGTTGAGGAGGACACGCATGAGGGTGGCAGTGTTCAGCACCAAGCCGTACGACGAGGAGTTCCTGCGGAAAGCGGGAGAGGGCGGCGTCCACGAGCTGAGGTTCCTGGAGCCGAGGCTCAACCGCGACACCGCCGCTCTGGCCGCCGGATGCGGGGCGGTGTGCGCGTTCGTCAACGACGACCTGGGCGCCGACGTCCTCGCCGCGTTGGCCGGGCAGGGCGTGCGGCTGATCGCACTGCGCTCGGCCGGGTTCAACCACGTGGACCTGCGCGCGGCGGCACGGCTCGGCCTGACCGTGGCCCGGGTCCCCGGCTACTCCCCGTATTCGGTGGCAGAGCACTGCGCGGCACTCGTCTTGGCGCTCAACCGGAAGATCCACCGCTCCTACAACCGGGTGCGGGAGCACAACTTCGCGCTCAACGGCCTGCTCGGCTTCGACCTGCACGGCCGCACCGTAGGCGTGGTCGGCACCGGCAAGATCGGCGTGTGCTTCACCCGGATCATGGTCGGCTTCGGCTGCCGCGTCCTCGCCTACGACCCCTACCCCAGCGAGTCGGCCCGCGCGGCCGGGGCCGAGTACACCTCGATGGAACGACTGCTCGCCGAGTCGCACATCGTGTCGCTGCACTGCCCGCTCACGCCCGAGACGTTCCACCTGATCGACCGCGAACAGATCGAGCGGATGCGCCCGGGCGTCATGCTGGTCAACACCAGCCGCGGCGCGCTGGTGGACACAGCCGCCGTCATCGACGGCCTCAAAAGCGGCCGGATCGGCTACCTCGGCCTGGACGTGTACGAGGAAGAGGCCGACCTGTTCTTCGAAGACCTCTCGGACCAGGTGCTCGGCGACGACGTCTTCGCCCGGCTCGGCACCTTCCCGAACGTGCTCATCACCGGACACCAGGCGTTCTTCACCGCCGAGGCCCTGGCGAACATCGCGGCGACCACGTTGGAGAACCTCACCGCGTTCGAGAGCGGCGAAGCAGGTCCGAACCTCATCGCGCTGGACGACGCCTAGTCTCATTCGGTCGCGCGAAGTCGCGGCCACCGATCTCGGTGGCCGCGACTTCGTCACGCCGGCCGGCGGTCAGGAACGGTTCACTCCCGTGAACTCCCACTCGGTGATCTGCGGGTGGTCCACGCCGTGGAGGCGGGTGTGGTCGCGGCATTCCAGGCGCATGTCGACCATGCGCTGGCGAAGCCCGGCGGCGGCCTGCCCCAGGCCCGGCACCCGGTCGATCACGTCGATGACGAGGGTGAACCGATCGAGCTCGTTGAGCATGACCATGTCGAACGGTGTGGTGGTCGTGCCCTCCTCCTTGTAGCCGCGAACGTGGAGGTTCTCGTGGCCGGCTCGCCGATAGGCGAGGCGGTGAATCAGCCACGGGTAGCCGTGGAAGGCGAAGATGACCGGCTTGTCGACGGTGAACAACGCGTCGAACTGTCCGTCGGGCAGCCCGTGCGGGTGCTCGCTGGGCGGCTGGAGCCGCATGAGGTCGACCACGTTCACCACGCGGACCCGGACCTGCGGCAGGTGCTCGCGGAGCAGGTCGGCCGCCGCCACGGTCTCCAGCGTGGGGACGTCGCCGGCGCAGGCCAGGACGACGTCGGGCTCGCCGCCCTCATCGCTGGAAGCCCACTCCCAGATGCCGATGCCGCGCTCGCAGTGGCGTGCCGCCGCCTCCATGTCCAGCCAGTTCGGCGCGGGCTGCTTGCCGGCGACGACGACGTTGACGTACTGCCGGCTGCGCAGGCAGTGGTCGGCGACCGACAGCAGCGTGTTCGCGTCCGGCGGCAGGTAGACCCGCACGACCTCGGCCTTCTTGTTGACGACGTGGTCGATGAAGCCGGGGTCCTGGTGGGAGAACCCGTTGTGGTCCTGCCTCCAGACGTGACTGGACAGCAGGTAGTTCAGCGAGGCGATCGGTCGACGCCACGGGATGCCGTTGGTCGTCTTGAGCCACTTCGCGTGCTGATTGAACATCGAGTCGATCAGGTGGATGAACGCCTCGTAGGAGGTGAACAGGCCGTGGCGGCCGGTCAGCAGGTAGCCTTCCAGCCAGCCTTGGCACAGGTGCTCGGAGAGCACCTCGAGGACGCGGCCTTCGGGACCGAGGTGGTCGTCGCCGGATTCGGTCCGGGCCATGAAGGCCCGGTCGGTGACCTCGAAGGCGCCGCCGAGCCGGTTGGACGCGACCTCGTCGGGGCCGAAGAGACGGAAGCGGTCGGGGTTCGCCGCGATGACGTCGCGGATCCAGGTCCCGAGGACGCGGGTCGGTTCGGCGGTCGAGCCGCCCGGCGCCGGCACGTCCACTCCGTACCCGCGGTAGTCCGGCAGGACCAGGTCGCGCAGCAATACGCCGCCGTTGGCGTGCGGATTCGCGCTCATGCGCCGCTCACCGGTCGGCGGGAGCGACCGCAGTTCGGCCACGGGGGCGCCGGTGGCGTCGAACAGCTCCTCGGGCTTGTAGGAGCGCAGCCACTCGTCGAGCGCGGCCAGTTGATCGGGGTGCTCCCGAACCGATGCCAGCGGCACCTGATGCGATCGCCAGGTGCCTTCGAGCGGAACACCACCCAGCTCGCGCGGCCCGGTCCAGCCTTTCGGGGTGCGCAGCACGATCATCGGCCATCGAGGACGGTCGCCGTCGCCGCCGGAGCGCGCCCGCCGCTGGATGTCGGCGATCTGGTCTAGGGCGCTGTCGAGCGTGGTCGCGAGCTGCCGGTGAATCGCGGCCGGGTCGTCGCCTTCGACCAGGTGCGGTTCGTAGCCGAAACCGCGCATCATCGACATCAGGTCGGATCGGGGAATGCGGTCGAGGACGGTCGGGTTCGCGATCTTGTAGCCGTTCAGGTGCAGGATCGGCAGGACCGCGCCGTCGCGGGCCGGGTTGAGGAAGACATTGGAGAGCCAGCTGGCGGCCAGCGGCCCGGTCTCCGCCTCGCCGTCGCCGATGACGCAGGCGACCAGGAGATCCGGGTTGTCGAATGCCGCGCCGTAGGCGTGCATGAGCGAGTAGCCCAGCTCGCCGCCCTCGTGGATGGACCCGGGGACCTCGGGCGCCACGTGGGAGGGGATACCGCCGGGAAAGGAGAACTGGCGGAACAGACGGCCCATGCCGGCCTCGTCCAGGCTCACCGAGGGATAGTGCTCGGAGTAGGTGCCCTCCAGCCAGGTGTTGGCCACCAGCGCCGGACCGCCGTGGCCTGGCCCGGTGATGTAGATTGTGCTCAGGTCGCGCTCGACGATGCACCGGTTCAGGTGCGCGTAGATCAGGTTCAGCCCGGGACTGGTGCCCCAGTGGCCGAGGAGGCGCGGCTTGACGTGCTCGGCCCGCAGCGGCTCGCGCAGGAGCGGGTTGTCGAGCAGATAGATCTGACCGACGGTGAGGTAGTTCGCGGCACGCCAATAGGCGTCGATCCAGCGCAACTGCGCGTCGGTGAGCGATTCGGGGAGCGTCTGCTTCATGTTCGTCCTTGCGGTTGGGTGGTCTCGGGACTACTTTCAGCGTCACCGCTTCGGCGCCCCGGAGGGAGGGCCGAAGGTCCCGTCCCGGCGGGCACAACGGCGAACCGCCGCATCGGACATCGGTCGGTGCCCTCGCATCGATACCATCGGTGTATGGCCTCCACGCCCGAACTCGGACCAAGCGGCTCCGACTTGCCGCACTCGCACCTGCCGGTCGATCAGCTGCTCGCAGAGCTGAGTTCCCGTATCGACGATATCGTGGTTGGCAGGGAGCGGCTTCGCGCGCTGTTGGACGCCGTCATCAGCATCGGCTCCGGCCTGGAGCTGGCCGCGGTCCTCGACCGGATCGTCGCCGCCGCCTGCAAACTCGTCGACGCCCGCTACGGCGCTCTCGGCGTCCTCGACGACTCCGGCGGCCTGGTCGACTTCCGCACCCACGGCCTGTCGGAGGAGGAGATCGCCGCGCTCGGTGAACCCCCGCGGGGACGGGGCATTCTCGGGCACATCATCGACCATCCCGCACCGCTGCGCCTGAAACGCCTCCAGGACCACCCCGACTCGGTCGGCTTCCCGCCGCATCACCCGCCGATGACGACGTTCCTGGGCGTGCCGATCCTCATCGGCGACAAGGCGTGGGGCAACCTGTACCTGACCGACAAGCGTGGCGGCGGCGAGTTCACCGAGGACGACATCGCCATGATCAAAGCCCTCGCCGTGTCCGCGGCCGTGGCGATCGACAATGCCCGGCTGTATGCCAAACTGGACGCCTCGCAGGTCGAACGCGAGCGCCTGGTGGTCTTCCGCGACCGCGACCGGATCAGTCGCGACCTGCACGACCTGGTCATCCAACGACTGTTCGCCACCGGGCTCCGACTCCAAGGAGCCCTGCACCTGATCGAGCAGCCCGAGGCGGTTACTCGCGTCAACGCCGCCGTCGACGAGATCGACAGCGCCATCGGGGACCTGCGGGCGGCGATCTTCAGCCTCCACACCGACGCCGAGACCGACCTGTCCACGACCGTGCGCGGACTGATCGGCGTGGTGCGCCACCAGCTCGGATTCTCCCCGAAAGTCCAATTCAACGGCCAGGTCGACAGTGCCGTGGACGAGGCGACCCGCATCGAGGCCCTGGCCGTCCTCCGCGAAGCGCTCAGCAACGCCGCCCGCCATGCGGCGGCGACGCACGTCGACGTCGAGCTGACCGTCGAGGACGGCATGCTCACCGTGCGCGTCGCCGACGACGGCCGCGGCATCCCCGAGCACGCGCAGCGCCGCGGCCTGGCCAATCTCGCCGCCCGAGCCGAGACCCTGGGAGGCGAGTTCAAGACCGAGGGGCGCGAGCCGAACGGCACCGTGCTCCAATGGAGCGTCCCTTTGGGGAATGCCTAGGCGAACAACCGGCTGGCCAGCACCGCCGCCTGCGTACGGCGTTTGAGGTCGAGTTTGGCGAGGATGTGCGTGACGTAGTTCTTCACGGTCTTCTCTGCCAGGTGCATCCGCTCGGCGATCTCCCGGTTGGACAGGCCCTGGCCGATGAGCTCGAGGACGTTCCGCTCCCGCTCGGTCAGCGCCTCGAGTTCCGGAGACTTCGGGGCGCCGTGCCGCAGCCGCTCCAGCACCGCACCGGTGACTCTCGGGTCGAGCAGCGAGGCGCCCGCGGCCACCTTGCGGACGGCGTCGACCAAGTCGTTGCCTCGGACCTGCTTGAGCAGGAATCCCGCGGCTCCCGCCTCGATGGCCGCGAACAAGATCTCATCGTCTTCGTAAGAGGTCAGCACCAGCACCGCGATCGAGTCGTCCGCCTGTTTGACCTCTCGGCAGACGTCGATGCCGCTGCCGTCCGGCAGCCGGGCGTCGACCACGACCACGTCGGGCCGGGCGGCCGGAATCCGCCGCAGCGCCTCCGCGACCAGGGCGGCTTCGCCGACAACTTCGATATCCCCGTCGCGTTCCAACATCTCGCACAGGCCCCTGCGGACGACCTCGTGGTCGTCCAGGAGGAACACGCGCGTATCAGGTGAGTTCATTCCTCCAGTATCGCCGCGATCGGTGCGAAGTCCACCGCCCTGGAGGTCCGCACCGACCGGGACCTTCGTCCCGACCTCCCGATCCGGGACCTATGACCCGGCCGTCGACGGCGTTCGGCACTGTCCCGCCAAGGCCCTCGCGGCGGATCGTGGTCTCAGGGCGCGGATCCGGTGAGATCCGCGGCCCGCACACCCCGCTTCGACGAGGAGTCAACATGACCGTTCAATCCCCCAGGCCGGCCGATGCGCTGGCCGCCGACGGCCGGATCGTCCGCATCCGGCCGGTCACCTCCGACGATGTCCCCGACCTGATCGCCATGCACGACGCCTGCACCGTGTCGGACCTGCGGCAGCGGTTCTTCGGCACCGGCCGCGGCGTCGTCGGCGTCGAGGTGGGACGCCTGGTCCACCTCAACACGGCCGGCAGCGGTCTGGCCGTGGTGGCCGTCGACGACGGAATCCCGATCGGCGCGGCTTCATTCGAGATCCTTCCCGACCGACCCGAGCGCGCCGAGTTCGGGCTCCTCGTCTGCGCCGCCCACCAGCACCGCGGCATCGGGACCCTGCTGCTCGAGCATCTCGCCCGCGCCGCGGTCGCCTCCGGCGTCAAGGAGCTGTCCGGGCAGGTCCTCGGCGGCAACATCGCCATGCTGCGCCTGGCAAGGAGCCTCGCTCCCGGTGTTCCGATGCCGTTCAGGGACGGCGTGGTCGACGTGGTCCTCTCGACCGATTTCGACCAAGCGTTCACTGAAGGCATCGAGCAGCGCGAACGAGCCGCCGAGCGCTTGTCGCTCCAGCCGCTGCTGGAGCCTCGTTCGGTGGCCGTGGTCGGCGCCAGCCGCTCCGGAACCGGAATCGGCCATGAGATCCTGCGGTCGATCGCCGACCACGACTTCAATGGACCGGTCTACCCGGTTAACTCCGCGGCCACCGAACTGGCCGGCATGACCGCGTATCCGTCGTTGGCGAGTCTGCCCGAACCGGTCGATCTCGTCATCATCGCGGTCCCGGCCCGAGCGGTCGCCGGTGTCGTCCACGAGGCCGGGACCGCCGGAGCGCGGGCCGCGGTCGTCGTCAGCTCCGGGTTCGCCGAGATCGGCGACGCGGAGGCGCAGGCCGAGCTGGTCCGCATTGCCCGGAACCACGACATGCGCCTGGTCGGCCCCAACTGCCTGGGCATCGTCAACACCGACGACTCGATCCGGCTGCAGGCGAGCTTCGCGGTCGACGCGCCGACTTCCGGCGGTCTGTGCCTGGCCTCCCAGTCCGGAGCCGTCGGCATCGCCGCGCTCGCCCACGCCAGCCGCACCGGCCTGGGCGTGCACTCGTTCGTCTCGCTGGGCAACAAGGCCGACGTCTCCGGCAACGACCTGCTCTCCTACTGGTACGACGATCCGCAGTGCAAGGCGGTGGCCCTGTACCTGGAGTCGTTCGGAAACCCGCGTAAGTTCGCGCGCGTGGCACGTGCGGTGGCCAGGCGCAAGCCGGTCCTGGCCGTCAAGGGCGGCCGCAGCGACTCGGGCCGCCGCGCCGGGCTTTCGCACACCGCCGCGGCCGCTTCCCCGGACGTCGCCGTCGACAGCCTGTTCGCGCAGGCCGGCGTCATCCGCACCGACTCTCTGGAGGCGATGCTGGACACCGCTCGAGTACTGGTCGACCAGCCGTTGCCCGCGGGCCGGCGGATCGGCCTGGTCGGCAACGCCGGTGGTGTGAACGTCCTGGCCGCCGACGCCGCGGCGTCGAACGCGCTGACCGTGCCGACTCTGAGTAGGGAGACGTGCGACCGCCTGAACGCGTCCGTGGCGGGCGCGGCCGCGCTGGACAACCCGATCGACTTGGGCGCCGCGGCCTCCCCCAGGGCCTACCTTGAGGCGATCACGATGCTCGGGGCGTCCGGCGAGGTCGATGCGCTGGTCGTGGTCTTCGCCGCGACCCGGACCAACGACATCCCGGGGAACCTGGACGCGATGGCCGCGGCGCTCGACGCGCTGCCCGGCCTGCCGGTCGCGGTGGTCGTACTCGGTCTGGCCGAAGCACCGACCGCTCTCGGCGAGCGGCGCATTCCGGTGTTCGACTTCCCCGAGGACGCGGTTGCCGCGATGGGGCGGGCCGCCGAATACGCGGCCTGGCGAGAGCGACCCCTGGGCAAGCGCCCCGAGCCGGACGGTGTCGACCGCGACGCGGCCCGCGCGATCGTCGACCGGCTGCTCGAGCGGGGCGGGGGCTGGCAGTTGTCGGTCGACGCCGTCGAACTGCTGCGGTGCTACGGCATCCCGGTGGTGGCCACCGAGCGTGTCGAGTCCAAGCGGGAGGCGGTCGCGGCCGCCCGCGCCTTGGGCTATCCGGTGGCGCTCAAGGCCGACGATCCGCGCCTGATCCACAAGACCGACGCCGGAGCGGTCCGTCTGGGGCTCGGCCACGACGCCGAAGTGCGCTCGTCGTTCCGGGACGTCGCCGCTCTGACCGAGGGCGACGGCGGCGCGATCGTCGTGCAGCCCATGGTGGAGGCCCAGGTCGAGCTGGTGGCCGGGGTGACCCACGATCCGCTGTTCGGGTCTCTGGTCATGTTCGGCATCGGCGGCGTCCAAACCGACCTGCTGGGCGACAAGATCTTCCGGCTGCTGCCGCTGACCGATGTGGATGCCGAATCGATGTGGCGTTCGCTGAAGACCTCGAAATTGCTGACCGGTTTCCGCGGATCGGGGCCGGTCGACCTGGCCGGACTGACCGACCTGCTCGAGCGCCTGGGACGACTCGCCGAGGACTTCCCCCAGATCGCCGAGCTCGACCTGAACCCGATCATGGCCGGCCCCGAAGGAGTCCAGGCCGTCGACGTCAAGCTCCGTCTCGCGCACGTCGGCGTCGAACCCGACCCGGTCGCGAGAGTGATGCGCTGAGGCGGGGCCGCCTGCCTCGGGCGAATCCGTGCCGGTATCCGCCGGTATGCGGCAAACCGACCGTAATGCGGCCTTCCCCGAATCGCGGGGAAGGCCGCTGCCGTGGGGCGAGATGCGTAGTCGGCGCGTCGTCGGTATCCTGCCGGTGGTCGACAGCGCTAGCGCCGCGCGGCGCGCATGAGGGTCGTGAATCCCTCGGTCGTGAGGTCGAAGATCGGGGAGTCGTCTCCGAGCTTCGAGTCGCGGATCTGGAAGCCCTCGCCGTCGGCGCGGACCTCTACGCAGTTGCCGCCAGCGTTCGCTGACCGGCTGGACTTGCGCCACTCGGTCTTCATCGCAGGTATTCCTCCAGTTCTACTGATTGCCCGTCCCCGACGGTTTCGAACACCGCCTGGTACTGCGACACTACGTCACCTTCGACGTAGCGCCCGCCGTCGATGTCCTCGACATAGGCGAAGGGCCGAGCGCCGGTGCTGTCGGGAGGCGTCAGAATCGTAAACGAGCCGGACATGGCGGCGTGGAACCCGGTGATCACTCTGATCTCGACCCCCTTCATCGCGTCGACCTTGCGCAGGCGGGCGATCTGGGCGTCCCTCATCGCCGGACGCGCATCGAGGTAGGCGAGTGCCGCGAGCCCGATCAAGAAGCGCATCTTGGCGGGGCCTCTGCGGCCGAACACGATCTCCTGTCGGCGCGCGCGGAGCTTGCGGAGGGTCTCGGCGCGCTCGGGTTCGATGGGAGGCAGTGCTTCCTGGACGGTGCGGTGGTACTCGGGGGTCTGGAGCAGCCCGGGGATGTGCTCGAGTTGAATGTCCTGGATGAGACGCGCGGTCGCCTCGGTCTCGGTTATGACCCTCAAGTCAGGCGGGACGTTGGGACCCTCGAACAGCCCGTCCTGCTTCGCGGCGAGCGCCAGCGAGGACATGCGGCTCATCTCCTCGGGCGTGGCCCCGACCGCCTCCGCGATCGCCTTGATGCTGATCGGCTTCGGAGCGAACTTGCCCGACTCCCAACGGCGGTACGTACTCACATTGATCCCGAGTTCGGCGGCGACCTCGGAAGGAGTCTTCCCGGAAGCCTCACGGAGGCGGGTGAGCAGCACGCCCGAGGCGAGCTTGGCGATCGTAGGCGTCGGTGTACTCGGTGTAGCCATCCCCACAGTATGTGAATCGTCCGGACGTGAGGCAAGGTCCAACGCGGCAACGCAGACCGTGCAAAATGCCGCACATTTTCTGCAGCGGCTAGCCCCGCTCCACGGTCAGGAAGTGCGCCGAGCAGGAGATGCAGGGGTCGTAGTTGCGGATCGCCCGCTCGGCCTCGGCGGTCAGTTCCCCGTCCTCGAGGTCGAGCCAGTCCGCGGCCAGGGTCTTCAGGTCCGCTTCGATGGCAGGCTGGTTCTGCGCCGTGGGCGAGACGATCTGGGCCTGTTGGATCAGGCCGTTCTCGTCGAGCTTGTAGCGGTGGTAGAGGATGCCGCGGGGTGCCTCGGTCACCCCGTGGCCCTCGCCGGCCCGCGGCGGGACGTCGACCGCGGGGCGGCGGGGCGGTTCGTACTCTTCCAGGATTCGCATGGCCTCGTCGATCGCGTAGACCACCTCGATCGCGCGAACGATGATGCTCTGGAAGGGATTCACGCACCGCTCCCCCAGCCCCGCGGCCCGGGCCGCCTGGCGGGCCAGCGGCGACAGGTTCGCGTAGTTCAGCGAGTACCGTGCCAGCGGGCCGCTCAGATACCGGCGTCCCCGGAGGAATGCTTGCAGCGCCGTCGAATGCGGCACCTGGACGCTCTCGATGAAGTCGTTCCAGGCCGAGGCCGGGAACTCTTCTCTCGAGGCGGTGATCAAGTGGCCCCGTTCGATCGGGTACGTGTCCGGATGGGACATCGCCAGGAGCTCGTGCCCGCAGTCGTAGTCCGGGAAGTCGAGGGTCGAGGTCCACTCGACGGTCTTGAGAGCCTGGTCAAGAGCCGGCCGGAGCATGCTCTTCAGGTGTTCGAGTTCTTCGGGGGTCGGGAGGCGGTAGAAGCCGCCGAGCCTGACGTTGACCGGGTGGATCGCCCGGCCGCCCAGGATCTCCATGATGTCGTTGCCGACCTTCTTGAGGGCCAGGCCGGTCTCGACCAGCTCGCGGTTCGTCTTCGCCAGTTCGATCGCGTCCGGCAGGCCCAGGAAGTCCGGGGCGTGCAGGAGGTAGATGTGGAGCGCGTGGCTTTCGATCCACTCGCCGCAGTACAGGAGGCGGCGCAGCGCCCATATCGTCTCCGGAACCTGGACTCCGCAGGCGTCCTCGATGGCCTGGCAGCTCGACATCTGGTAGGCCACCGGGCAGATGCCGCAGATCCTGGCTGTGATGTCCGGCGGTTCGGTGTACTTGCGTCCGACCAGGAACGCCTCGAAGTAGCGCGGCGGCTCGTAGATGTTCAGCTCGGCCTCGGCCACCTCGCCGTCGACCACGCGCAGGCGCAGCGCCCCCTCGCCCTCGACTCGGGCCAGTTCGTCGACGGCGACCAGCCGGTCACTCGCACCCTTATGCGTCATCGTGGGCCCCTTCCAGGCGGTCTCCGGCCGCCGCCAGTTTCGGCGCGGCGGCGTTGTAGGTGCGCAGCATGCGCACGATGTCCGGGTCGGCCAGGCCGAGTCGGGACAGGACGGGGATGAGGGCCTCGGGCTGAGCCGAGTCGCTCGGTCCGAAGCAGCCGTAGCAGCCTCGGTTGTACGAGGGGCAGATCGCCCCGCAGCCCGCCTGCGTTATCGGGCCCAGGCACGGCTCCTTCCCTTCCACGAGGAGGCAGTTGACGCCTCGTTGCTTGCACTCGTTGCAGACCGCGCCCTTGGGAAGGTCGGGCCTGCGGCCCTTCAGGAGCGCCGAGAGCAGGCCGAGGAGTTGGCGCTTGTCGATCGGGCAGCCGCGCAGCTCGTAGTCCACGTCCACGTGTGCCGCGATCGGGGCGACCTGCTCCAGGGAGTGCAGGAACTCCGGGTGGGGGTAGATGATCCGCTGGAACTCGTCCAGGTCGGCGAAGTTGCGCAGGGCCTGGATGCCGCCGCTGGTGGCGCAGGCGCCGATGGCGACGAGGGTTCCGGTCTCCTCGCGGATCCGCTTGATGCGCTCGGCTTCCGCCGGGGTCGAGATCGAGCCTTCGACCAGGGAGACGTCGAACGGGCCCGGCAGGTCTTTGCGGGTGGCCTCTGGGAAGTGCTTGATCTGCACCGCGTCGGCGATCGCCAAGAGTTCGTCCTCGCAGTCGAGGAGGGTGAGTTGGCATCCGTCGCAGGAGGTGAACTTCCAGACGGCCAGCGTCGGCTTTCCCATCACAGCTCCTCTATGTCGAGCAGGTCGGCGACGGCGTCCCAGCGGCACACCGGGCCGCTGCGGCACAGCAGGTGCGGACCGAGCTGGCAGTGGCCGCACCAGCCGACGCCGCATTTCATGTTGCGTTCCAGGGAGACCTGGATGCGTTCGGGAGGCACGCCGCGCGCGGCCAGCGCGTCGGCGCAGACCTTGATCATGATCTCGGGCCCGCACAGGTACGCGGTGGTCCGTTCGGGGACGATCGCGGTCTCGGCGAGCGGGCCGGTGATGAGCCCGACTCGACCGGTCCATCCGGGGTCGGGCCGATCGAGGGTCACCGTGACGGCGGTGTCCCGGCGGCGGGCCCAGGCGTCGAGCTGGAGCGGGTACAGCAGGTCGGCATAGGAGCGGGCACCCGCGAGGAGGGTGACGTCGCCGAAGTGCTCGCGGCGGCCGAGCGCGGAGCGGATCAACGGGCGCAACGGGGCCAGGCCGATGCCTCCGGCGACGACGAGGAGGTCGCCGTCGAGCGCGGAGGCGAGTCTCCAGCCGTGGCCGTACGGGCCCCGGACGCCTATCTCGCTGCCGGCCTCGGACCGGCACAGTGCGGCCGAGACCGCCCCGACCTCGCGGATGGTCTGCACGAGCCGGCCGTCGTGCTGGTCGTCGGGGTCGCCGCTGATCGAGACCGGGATCTCGCCGATGCCCTCGGCGGAGAGCATCGTGAACTGACCCGGTCGGAACCGGGGCAGGGCGGTGCCGCGCCCCGGCAGCAGGGTCAAGGTGACGGTGTCGTGCGTTTCGCGACGGTGGTCGACCACGGTGTAGGCCGCTGGGACCATCGCCTCGGCCCGGGCCGGGCGGGCGGTCTCGCGCATCGCCTGGATCATCGCGTCCGCTCCTTCTCGGCGAGGGCTGCCGCCTCGGCGGTGATGTCGATGCCGGCGGGGCACCACGCGATGCAGCGACCGCAGCCGACGCAGCCTGAGGTGCCGAACTGGTCGTGCCAGGTCGACAGTTTGTGGCTCATCCATTGCCGGTACCGGGAGCCGACGGACTTCCGGACGGCGCCGCCGTGGATGTAGGAGAAGTCGGGGTCGAAGCAGGAGTCCCACCGCTGCCAGCGCTCGGCGTTGTCGCCTTCCAGGTCCGTGGCGTCCTCCACGGTGGTGCAGAAGCAGGTCGGGCAGACCATGGTGCAGTTGGCGCAGGCCAGGCAGCGGTTCGCCACCTGCTCCCAGTGTTCGGACCCGCGGGCCCGGTTGAGCAGTCCGCGCAGGTCGGTCTCGGGCATGGACCGGCCCATGCTTCCGGCCGCGTCGTCGACGGCCCGCCTGGCCTCGCGGATCTCGCCTCCGGTCGCGGTGCGGTGGGTGAGGCGGTCGAGGATCTCCTCGCCGGCGACCGACCCCGTGCCCAGCAGGAACCGGTGCCCGCCTTCGCCCTCCTGTTCGGTGAGGACGAGGTCGTAACCCCATTCGGCGGCGGGGCCGGTGCCGGTCGAGGCGCAGAAGCAGGTGTTCCCGGGTTCGACGCAGTTCACCGCCACTACGAAGATCTGGTCGCGGCGGGCCAGGTAGCGGTCGTCGGGATAGGGGGCGGCACCGAGGACGCCGTCGAGGATCGCGAGGGCGGCGAGGTCGCAGGGGCGAACGCCGATGAAGGCGAGGCGGCGGACCGGCTCGGGCGCATCGACGCGCTGGCGGGGCGGGTGGACGAACTGCTTCCACGACTGCGGTCCCGCCGAGTGGTTGAAGACGGCGCCGTCGGCGCGTTCCCGCAGGCGGTAGTGCCCGGCGCCGGTCTCGACGCCGATGCCGTCGGGGAGGTCGGCGCCGCCGGCCAGTTCGTCCAGGACGAGGGCGCCGTCGCGTTCGGTGGGGCCGACGACGGTGTAGCCGTCGGCTTGCAGCAGTTTGACGAGCTGGTCGAGCCCGGCTCGGTCGATGACCTCTGGGAGCGGGTGGTCGAAGAGCATGGTGCCGCCTCTTTTCAGCAGATCCTCGGGAGTTGCTCGCCCAGCGGCATGTCGACAACGCGGGTCGCGCCGATGCCGGTGCGCGCGGTGACGCGCCCGGCGGGCGAGTCGGTGACGGTGCCGATCCGGTGGGCTCCTTCGCCTTCGGGCCGGGCTCGCATCGCGGCGAGCACGTCGTCGGCCGCTTCTGGGGCGACCACGGCGACGAGAGTGCCTTCGCAGGCGAGGTGGAACGGGTCGATGCCGAGCACCTCGCACACGGCGGCGACCTGGTCGGGAACGGCGACGGCGAGTTCTTCGATCCGGATGCCGGCCCCGGAGGCGTGGGCGAGTTCGTTCAGGACGGCCGCGAGGCCCCCGCGGGTGGCGTCGCGCAGGACGTGAACACGGCGCCCGGAAGCGCGGATCATGTCCTCGACCATGCCGGCCAGCGCGCACGAGTCGGATCGGAGGTCGAAGACGAAGCCCTCGCGAGCGGCGAGGACGGCCGCGCCGTGGCGTCCGATCGGACCGGATACGAGGACGGCGTCGCCGGGCTCGGCCCCCGCTGCGGTGACGACGGCGTGCGGCAGGAGTTCGCCGATCCCTGTGGTGTTGATGTAGATGCCGTCGGCGCCGCCGCGTTCCACCACCTTCGTGTCGCCCGCGACGATGTGGACACACGCTTGTTCGGCGGCGCGGGCGGCGGAGGCGGTGATTCGGGCCAGTTCGGCCGTCGGGAAACCCTCCTCGATGATGTAGGCGAGGGTGAGCGCGACCGGCCGCGCGCCCCGCATGGCCACGTCGTTGACGGTCCCGTGGACGGCGAGCGACCCGATGTCGCCGCCGGGGAAATCGTGCGGAGTGACCACGAAGCTGTCGGTGGAGATCACCACACCGACGCCGTCCACGGCGACGATGGCGGCGTCCTCGGCGACGGGGTCGGCGCCGATGGGCGGACCGATGACGGTGTCGAAGAGCTCGGCGAAGAGTCGGCCCCCGGCTCCGTGTCCCATGAGGACGCGGTCGGCGTCGGTGCGGGGCACCGGGCACGCGAGCCCGAGCGGATCTGAGGTCTTCATGTGTTTCTCCCTGCGGGCGAGGTCTGCGGGGCGGCGGTTCGCCCGGCGAGGTGGTAGGCGGAGCAAGTGCCTTCGGTGGAGACCATCGGGGCTCCCAGCGGGCGGCGCGGAGTGCATTCGGTGCCGTAGGCGGCGCAGTCGGTGGGGAGGGCGCCGCCTTGGAGGATCCGTCCGGCGATGCACCGGGGGTCTTCGGTGGCGTTCAGGTCGCCGACGCCGAAGCGCCGCTCGGCGTCGTAGTCGGCGTAGCGTTCGGCGAGGGCCAGGCCCGAATCGGGGATCGGGCCGATGCCGCGCCAGTGGCGGGTGGCGACGTCGAACACCTCGCCGATGGCGTCCTGGGCGGCGGTGTTGCCTTCGCGGCGGACGGCGCGGACGTACTGGTTCTCCACCTCGCAGCGTCCCTCTTCAAGCTGGCGGACGGCCATGACGATGCCTTCGAGGAGGTCGAGCGGCTCGAAGCCGGTGACGACGATGGGGGTGCCGAATTCGGTGGCGAGCGGCTCGTACTCCCTCCAGCCCATCACCGCGCACACGTGCCCGGCGGCGAGGAAGCCCTGGACCTCGTTGTGCTCCGATTCGAGGATCGCGGTCATCGCCGGTGGCACCAGGACGTGGGAGGCGAGCATCGAGAAGTTGTCCAATCCGAGGCGGTGCGCCTCCAAGACGGCCATGGCGTTGGCGGGTGCGGTGGTCTCGAAGCCGACTGCGAAGAACACGACCTGCCTGTCGGGTTCGGCCAGCGCGATGCGGACGGCCTCGAGCGGCGAATAGACGACGCGGACGTCGCCGCCGGCGGCCTTGACGCTGAGCAGGTCCGTCTCGGAGCCGGGGACGCGGAGCATGTCGCCGAAGCTGGTGAAGACGACGTCGGGCCTGGCGGCGATGGCGAGGGCGCGGTCGATGGTCTGGAGCGGGGTGACGCAGACGGGGCACCCTGGGCCGTGGATCATGCGCATCCCGGCGGGTAGCATCTCGTCGATGCCCTGGCGCACCAGGGTGTGAGTCTGGCCGCCGCAGACCTCCATGAGCGTCCACGGCTCGGTGGCGAGCCCGCCCAGTTCGGCGAGGAGGGCGCGAGCCAGGACCGGGTCGCGGTATTCGTCGAGGTACTTCACTGCCCCACCCCCAGTTCGGTCTCCAGAGCGCCGGGCAGGGCGCGGATGACGGCGAGGGTCTTGGCGGCCTCGTCGGGACGGACGCGGCTGATGGCGAAGCCGACGTGGACGATCACATAGTCGCCGATCTCGGCCTCGGGGGTGTAGGCGAGGCAGACGGACCGGCGGATGCCGCCGAAGTCGACCGTGCCCGTCGGCGGGGCGGAGCGGTCGATGGAGAGGATCTCGCCGGGGATGCCGAGACACATCAGCGCTCGTCCTTCCTCGCTCGTCGGGCGGCCAGGATCGCGGCCTGCCCGTATGCGATGCCGCCGTCCCCGGGTGGGACCTTCTCGCCGAGGTGGACCTCGAAGCCGTCGTCTCCGAGGGCGGCGATGAGCCCGTGCGCGAGGATGCGGTTGGCGAACACGCCGCCGCCGAGGCACACGCGCGTGGTGCCGGCGCGGTAGGCGGCGATCTTCACGAGTGCGGCGGTGGCTTCGATGATGGAGGCGTGGAAGCGGGCGGCGACGCGGCCGATCGACTGGGTGCGGGCGTCGACCAGCATGGTCTGGAGCGTCACCGAGGGGTCGAAGACCCACAGCCCGTCGCGTTCGGTGATCTGCCACGGCAGCGGCCGTCCCCCGTAGCCGCCCGCGGCGGCCTCGAGGCGCATCGCGGCCTCGCCTTCGTAGGTGTTGTCGTCGCACAGGCCGAGCAGGCTGGCGGCGGCGTCGAAGAGGCGTCCGGCGCTGGAGACGAGCGGCGAGTTGACGCCGCGTTCGATCATGCGGCGGACGACCGCGATCTCCCATTCGTCCATGCGGTTCAGGAACGGGCCGGCGTAGCCGAGGTCGATCGCGCCCAGTCCGGCTTCAGGGCCGAAGAGGTGGCCCATGGCCATCCGTGCGGGTCGCTCGACGGCTTTCTCGCCGCCGGGCATCGGGACGCGGGCGAAGCGGCCGGTGTGCTTGAAGCCGGTGTAGTCGGCGACCAGGATCTCGCCGCCCCACAGTCGGCCGTCGTCGCCGTAACCGAGGCCGTCGTAGGCGACGCCGACGAACGGGGCGGCCACGCCGTGCTCGGCGGCGCAGGCGACCACGTGGGCGTGATGGTGCTGCACGCCCACGTGGTCGATCCGCTCCAGCTCCTCGGCATACTGTGTGGACAGATATCCGGGGTGCAGGTCATGCGCCACCGCGGCCGGCTCGGCGCCGTACAGCCGGGTCAGTTTCTCGGCGGTTCCGATGAACGCGTCGTAGGACTCTTCGCTGTCGAGGTCGCCGGTGTGCGGTCCGAGTACGACCTGCCCGCCGACCGCGATGGCGCACGTGTGTTTGAGCTGCGCCCCGACCGCGAGTAGCGGCGTAGCCACGGCTTCCGGGAGTGGAAGTGGAGCCGGGGCGTACCCGCGAGCGCGACGCAGCAGCCGCGGCCTGCCGTCGACGATCTGGGCCACAGAGTCGTCGTAGCGGTCCGCGATCGGCCGGTCGTGGGCGAGGATTCCGTCCACTTCACGGCCGAGCTTGGTGACGATCTCGGCGTCGTCGGTGATCATCGGCTCCCCGGGGAGGTTCGCGCTGGTGACCACCAGTGGCCGGTCGAGATCGTGCAGGAGCAGGTGGTGCAGGGGACTGTTGGGCAGGAACAGGCCGATGCGGTCGGAGCCGGGAGCCAGGCTCCACGGGAGGGTTCCGCGGGATTCGGCCAGCACGATGGGCCGGGCCGGTTCGAGCATCAGCGCCTTCTCGGCCCTGGACAGGTAGGCCCCGGCAATGGCGTCGCCGATGTCGGGGACCATCACCGCGAGGGCCTTGGCGGGCCGGGCCTTGACCGCTCGGACGCGCGCGATCGCCGCTTCGTCGGTGGCGTCGCATACCAGCTGGTAGCCCCCGATGCCCTTGACGGCGATGAGGCCGCCCTCGGCGACGGCGCGGACGGCGGCCGCGAGAGCCTCCTCGCGTTCGAGGACACCGCGCCAGGTCAAGTGCGGCCCGCACACCGGGCATGCGATCGGCTCGGCGTGGAAGCGCCGGTCTACCGGGTTCTCGTACTCCTCACGGCAGTGTTCGCACATCGGGAAGTGCCGCATCGTGGTCCGCTCCCGGTCGTACGGGAGGTCCTCGACGATGGTCGCCCGCGGCCCGCAGGACGAGCAGTTGAGGAACGGGTAGCGGTGGCGACGGTCGGCGGGGTCGAACAGCTCCGCGACGCACTCGCCGCAGGTGGCGATGTCGGGGGTGAGGCCGTGGGCCGTGGAGTGTGCGGCCGAGCTGGGGGCGATCGAGAACCGCTCGTGGAGCTGGTCGTCCAGCGGAGTCGTCAGGATCTCGCTGATGAGCGCCCCCGGCGGGATCTCTCGCGGGAGGCGGGCGACGAAGTCGCGGACGGCCCGGTCGTCGCCGAACGCCTCGATGACCACGTCCCCGCCGGCGTTGCTGACCTGTCCTGCGATGCCGCAAGCGTGGGCGAGCCGGTACACATAGGGACGGAAGCCGACGCCCTGCACGATGCCGTGCAACTCGATTCGCTGCGCCGTCCGTTCTGATGCCTTCGCGGTCTTCATGTCCACTCCCTTCGCCGGTACCACCAGCATCGGCTCGCCCGAGCCCCGGCGCATGGGTACTCGCGCCCGTCCATGGGGGACCTTCGGCCTCATATGCGGTGCGCGCGGGCGTTCTAGCGTGGGTTCCAGGAAGGGGGCCGTCATGATTCGACCCGCAGTGATCATCGGCGTCGGCAACGTCTACCGGCAGGACGACGCCGTCGGCATCGAAGTAGTGAACCGTCTGCGCTCGAACGGGGTGCCGCCGTGGGTTACGACGGCCACCTCCGACGGCGAGCCCGCTCGGCTCGTCGAGCTGTGGTCGCAGACGGAGCTCGCGGTGGTCGTCGACGCGTTGAACGTGCGCTCCCCCGATCCGGGCGCCATCCACAGGATCGAGCTCGAGGCGGTCGAGCGGGCCCACGGTTCCTCGGCCAGCTCGCACGGACTCGGCCTCGGCACGGCGGTGCGGCTGGCGCGCGAGCTCGACCGGCTGCCGGGACGACTCATCGTCTACGCCGTCGAAATCAGCGAGTTCTGCTTCGGCGCCGGCATGTCCGGCCCCGTGAGCCGGGCCGCCGACCATATCGCCGAGCATGTCGAAGCCGACCTCGCCGAGTTCCTGGCGTCTCAAGAGCTGATGGCCTGACGCCGTCCCACAGGCCACGAGCCGACGGGCCGCGATCCGATTCCGGATCGCGGCCCGTCTGGTGTCGCGGACAGGTCACTTCAGCCAGGAGTGCTTCTTGACGATCTGGAGGCTCCCCCAAGCCTTGCCGAGGCCGAGCGTGTTCTCGGCGCCGACCAGCGCCAGGCCGATGAGAAGGCCGGCGTAGATCAGGTGGTCGTCCATGAACGGGTTGTTCTCCGGAGGCAGCACCGCGGTCCACATCAGGACCAGCAGCAGCGCCCCGGAGACGGCCGCGATGCGCATGCCGATCCCGGCCACGAGCGCGACCCCGATGCCGGCCAGACCGGCCATGAACAGCACGTCGGCCCATGCCTCGCCCGCGAAGCCCTGATAGAACTCCGCGAACGGACCCGTGGTGGCGAAGCCCAGGAACCCGGAGGTCGGGCTGCCGCCTTCGGTGACGGCGTTCGCGGACTCGGTGGCGAAGCCGAGGCCGAACATCTTGTCGAGGAACGCCCACAGGAAGACCCAGCCCAGTGCGATGCGCAGGCCCGCCCAGACGTAGTCGGCGGCGGAACGCTGCCTCGCCGGGCTCGTGAGCGCGGCGCTGTCGGACTGGTAAGAGGTGGTCATGACTATTCCTTTCGGTTCTGGTCGCCGGTTCCGGTGA
The DNA here is from genome assembly GCF_016428645.1 of Glycomyces salinus. Lineage (GTDB taxonomy): Bacteria > Actinomycetota > Actinomycetes > Mycobacteriales > Micromonosporaceae > Glycomyces > Glycomyces salinus. The sequence continues at coordinate 78,566 of NZ_JAELXW010000008.1, forward strand.
CACTTACAGCGAACCTCGATTCAGGGTCCCTGAGCAGGGGACCGAGGCCACGACCTGTCGGGACGGTGGACGAAGGTCACCGGGACCCTGGTCCCGAACCGGACATGCGAACGGGCGGCCCCCCGCATCGGAGGGGGCCGCCCTGGTGCGATCGCGGTGTGCGCGGCCGCGATCACGTCCTCGCAGAGGAGGCCAGTGCCTTCGACATGCCTTTGAGGCCGAGTTCCATGGTCTGCCAAGGCAGTCCGCCGTGGAAGGGACGTCCCGCGCGGAACTGCTGCGGCAGGTAGATCCCCAGTGCCTTCTTGCCCAGGCGCCAGACCGGCGAGACGCCGACCAGGTACTGGTCGGACGCGTCGGCGCGGACGTGCACCGGGTGGGCCGGGTCGCCGGTGACCGTGAGGGGCACCTGCGCGAACGTGGCCTTGTCGAACATCTCCATGACGCACATGCTCACCGGTTCGAAGCGGCGCGGGTGCGGGACCGTGCCCGGTTCGATGCGCGAGGCGATGTCGTCGGCGACCGCGTCGGCCTGGAGGAACGCCAGGAACGCCTGCTTGACCGGGAAGTTTCCGGCGTCGCCGGGCGCGTAGACGTCCTCGGTGCCTTTGACGCGGCGGGTCTCCGGTTCGGTGAGCAGGAAGCCGCGGTCGTCGACCGGCAGGTTCGGGTAGTCCACTGCCGCCGAGTAGGGCGGAAACGAGATTAGCAGGTCGTAGGTGTGGACGGTGCCGTTGGCATAGTGGACCCGGTCCGGTTCGACGGCGGTGACGGCGTGCTGGGTGTAGCCGTTGATGCCGCGCTCGCGGAACTGTTCGATCACGACCTGGTCGAGTCGGGGCCCGAACGCCTGGATGTAGGTCTCCTCGTAGGTGGTGAAAGTGACGCAGACGCTGTCGCGCAGGTGGTGGCGGCGCAGCCAGGTCTCCAGCATGAACACGATCTCGTACAGCGGACCGGCGCATTTGTTGCCCGGTGGCACCAGGAACAGCACGTGCTGGGGCTTGCCCGACTCGACGGCGGCGCGGAGCTTCTCGAGGGAGGCGCCCAGCGAGCGCATCTGGTCGGGCGTCCATATTGTCTGGGCGTATTCGGCCAGGCCGGGGATCTCTTGGGGACGCATCGCGGCACCGGTGGCGAGCACGAGGTAGTCGTACGGCACTCGCGTGCCGTCGGTGAGCTCGACGTGCTTGCCGACCTTGTCGACGTGCGTGAGCGATCCGCGGAGCAGCTCGATGCCGCGCCGTTCGGTCGGCTTCGAAAGAGGGATGCGGAGCTTCTCCTCCTCGCCGCCGAACGGGATGTAGATGGTGTTCGGTTTGAACAGGAAATCGCGGTCGTCGGCGATCAGGATCAATTCGACCCGGTCGCCCAAGTGCGATCGCAATGTGAAGATCGTCTCCAGGCCGGCGAATCCGCCGCCGACCACGACCACTGTCGGTGTCGCGTTCATGGCCCCTCCCGAGGTGTATCAGCGCACCTCAATACCACCAGCGGAACGCCGGTCTCGGCAGTGACCAAACACCGGACCGGCCGGGACCTCGGTCCTTCCTGCACAGGGTTCAGCCTCCGGCGAACGTCCGAATCCCGGCGGCGACCTGTCGGTACGCCTCGGCCGCCGCACGGACGTTCGCCCCGCCGACGTCCCCGGCGAAGGTCTGGCGGATCGCCTCTAGGACCGCATGGGGACGATGGTCGGCGGTGCTCGTGACCGCGGATCGGCGCGAGGGGCGCCGATTGGCTCCAGGAAGTCCAGGCCCCGCTCGGCACTCGAGCGGTCGCCTTCGACACGCGGTCCGAACTCCGCATCCCCGGCTCCGCCGCCCGAAACGCGACTCGCAGGCTCCGCAAGGCCGGCTTCCGCATCGCCGCCGGCCCGGAGAGCTTCTCGGTCAAGAGGACCCTGGGACCGCTGCTGCCCGACGAGGTCCAGCGCGCTCACCGTTGGGCGGCCGAGCTCGCCTCCCGACTACCGACCGTCGAGCAATAGGTCGACCAGATGCGTTCGAAGGCTCGGTCGGTCTGCGAAGGCGCCGACGGATTGTCCGGGGAAGCGTCACGAGCCGACGTTCGCTGGTCGGAGGTCCCGCGCGGGTGGGACCAATGGACATGGCCCGGGGCGCGGCCGCGAACAAGGGTTGAACCAAGAAGGCTCCGCACCTTCCAGGTCGGAGCCCGGACCAAGGGAGACCCGATGCCGACGATCATGACCACCTACAACGGGAAGATGCGCTTCCGCGCCGCGATCAGGGACCGTCGACTCGATATCGACGTCGCAGCGGGTTTCGGCGGCACCGGCCCGGAGCCGACACCCCCCGAACTGTTCGCCGCCTCGATCGGGTCATGCGTGGCCGCCTACGTCGCCGGCTACTGCGAGCGGCACGAGATCGACACCACCGGCCTTGCCGTCGAAGTCGACTACGCCAACGCCACCGGCCCGGCCCGCCTCGACGACTTCAAGGTGATCGTGCGACTGCCGAACGCCTCGGTCGGGCCGCAGCGCGAACGGATCCTCAAGGAGGCGCGGCGGTGTCTGGTCCACCAGACCCTGACCCACCCGCCCAGCATCGAGTTCGCACTGCTCGACGCACCCGCCCGCCCCGCCGACCACCCGCGCACCGTCCAAGAGGCCCGCTGATGGGCACATACGGACGTCAGATCGTCGGCGACCGCGTCGATGAGATCATCGACCGACTCAACCAGGGCATCGCCGCCGAGTTGAACGACGCCTACCGGTAGCAGAACGCGTTCCCGCAGAGCGAGGTCGGCACCGCGACCTCCTCGAACAACTTCTTCCGCGAGATCGGCGCCACCCTCGGTGTCGCGGTAGTCGGCGCGATCTTCACCAACCGGCTCACTGACGCACTCGCTGGGATCGGGACGGACTTCGGCGGCGCCGGGGCCGAGTCGATCACCCCCGCGATCGTCAGTGGACTGCCGGACGGCATCCGCGACCAGATCGTCACCGCCTACGCCGACGCCCTGCTGCCGGTCTTCGCCGGCCTCGTTCCGGTCGTGCTCGTCGGCACAGTGCTCGCGTTGCTCCTGCCCAACCGCGAGCTCGGGGGTGACAGCGCCGAGGAGCCCGACAAGGAACCGGTCTCCACCGGAGCCGCCTGAGCGATGCCCCGGATGTCGAGCTGAGCGCCGCCTTCACTGCCATCCGCAGTGCGGGCGGCCTCATCATGGAACTCGTTCCCCGAAGCATCGCGAAGCCATTGACATCCGTAGATTTCTTGGTGGATAATAGTTTTATAAATAGATCCAACAAATAGCCCATCCGGAAGTCGCTGCGGTCGAATCGAACCTTCACGAAAGGAAGTGCGATGCCTCCGAGGGACGGCGGCGAGCGTGGGAGCCGGCGTCTTCGACCTTCCGCGAGGCACCAGCGCGGCCACCGTGATCCCCAGCCGCTCGGCCTGGAGCTCGCGGAGGCCGCCTCCCAGCGGCCAGGTCTACTGGAACACCGGCGTCGGCACCGCATGGGACTTCGAACGTCAGCGGCTACAGAGAGAACCAGTAAGGGGAAATGCTCGTGGGTTCAACAAAGGGAAGAATCAGGGCCGCGTTCGGCGCCGTGGTGTTGGCGGTCGTCGTATCGGTCACCAGTATCTGGACGACCCCTGCGTCGGCCGACACCATGACAGAGCTGAACGCATCGCAGATCGTCGCGGACATGGGCGCCGGTTGGAACCTCGGCAACAGCCTGGAAGCCAACGCCAACGGCTATCCCAGCGAAACCGCGTGGAACAACCCGACCGTCACTCAGTCGCTGATCGACAGCGTGCAGGCGGCGGGGTTCGACACGATCCGGATCCCGGTGTCCTATCTGAATGCCATCGGTTCCGGCCCGGACTACACGATCGACGCCGCCTGGCTGAACCGAATTCAGGAAGTCGTCGACTACGCCTACGACCGGGGCATGTATGTGGTCATCAACATGCACGGCGACGGCTACCACACCATCGACGGTGCCTGGCTGCTCTGTGACGCGTCCGATCAGACGACGATCCAGGCCAAGTACCAGCGGGCATGGGAGCAGATCGCCACCAGGTTCGCCGACTACGACGAGCACCTGATCCTCGAGTCCATGAACGAGAACTTCGACGGACAGTACGGCGAACCCACGCAGCCGTGCTATTCGAACATCAACACCTACAACCAGATCTTCGTCGACACCGTGCGACAGACCGGTGGCAACAACGGTTCGCGGTGGCTGCTCGTCCCCGGCTGGAACACGAACATCGACTACACCACCGGAGACTACGGCTTCGAGATCCCGACCGACGACCACCGCTCCTCCTCCGTTCCCGGCGACGAGCAGCGGATCATGATCTCCGTGCACTACTACGCTCCGTGGGACTTCGCCGGAGAGGAGAACGGCAACATCACCCAATGGGGTCCCAACGCGACCGATTCATCACGAACGTCCACCTGGGGACAGGAGGACTACATGGACTCGCAGCTGCAGAAGACCCACGAGGCATTCGTCTCGCAGGGATACCCGGTCGTCGTCGGCGAGTGGGGCTCGATCGACAAGTCATCGCACGACTCGGCGAACAATCAGTACCGCGAGGACTTCGCGAACACCCTGGTGTCCACCGCCGGCCAGTACGGAGCCGCCACCATTTACTGGGACAACGGCGTCAACGGGCAGTACGGGTTCGGACTGTTCGACCGATACTCCAATACGGTGACCCAACCGGGCATTGTCGATGCCATCATGAGCGCCATCGGTGATGACGACCCGGATGACCCGGACAACCCGGGCGACTCCGCCGCGATCGTGGGTGCGGCGTCGGACCGCTGCCTGGACATCCCGAACTCCTCGACGACGAACGGGACGCAGGCGCAGCTGTGGGACTGCCAGCAGACCTCCGGCCAGCAGTTCACCCACACCTCCGCAGGCGAGCTGGAGGTGGGCGGCAAGTGCCTCGACGCGGAGGGCTGGGGTTCGACCGACGGCACTCGGGTGGTGATCTGGGACTGCACTGGCGGTAACAACCAGCGGTGGAGCGTGAACTCGAACGGCTCCATCACTAACATCCACAACGGACTCTGTCTGGACGCCGACAGCGGCGGCACCGCCAACGGCACCCAGATCATCCTCTGGACCTGCCACGGCGGCGACAACCAACGCTGGGCCCTCCAGTAGACCCGACCGCATTGGGCGTGTGGGCGGCACCGCGATGCGGTGCCGCCCTTTCCTTGCGCCTGACTCAGAGGGCCTTGCGTACGGCCGCCGCCAGGTCCGGGGCCGCGTCTTCGTCGGCATCGGCGATGCCCACGCCGTAGTGGAACCCCACAGTCGCTCCATCAGAGACGGTCAACTCCTCGGAGAAGAACGGCGCGGGGTTGAGGCAGGCGAACTCCTCGCTGCGGGCGAACCACTGCGGCGGACGGTGCGGGTTGTCGGCGTCGTCGACCATGAGCACCAGCGAGGTGGCATCGGCGTCGTCGTGGCGCCCGGCGAAGCCCATCCACTCATGACGCTGACCGCGAACATCGTCGCCGGAGCCGGAGCCCTCTGCGGTGACGAGCCGGCCACCGGTGAAAGCGCGCGGCCCGCGCCAGAACAGGCCGCCGTACCCGGCATTCTCGCGCCCCTTGGTGGTCGGCGAACCGATCGCGATGTCGCGTCCGGAGACGTTGGTCAGCTCGGTCTCGAAGGTGAGCATCCAGGCGGCCGAGGAGAGGATCCTGGCGCTGAGGCTACGCCGCTCGGAGATGAACCTGCGGCCGGACTGGGTGATCCAGTCCAGTTCATGGGCCAATTCGACGGCGCCACCGACCTGCTCCAGGCGGGTGAAATCGCGGTGCAGCTGCGCGCCGTTGTTGTCCTTCTGCACGTAGAACCGCCCGTGGACGTAGGTCGGCCCGCCCCAGAAGTTCTCCTCCCCCACATGCGGCAGCGACAATGTGATGCCCTTGTGCCACACGTGGTCCCAAGGCCGGAACAAGCTCACCAGGTGACCGGCGCGGGTGCGGATCGGGTGCAGGTACGGCTTGGGCGACTCCAACTGCGGCGTGTCGGGCCGGTAGACGTACCGGAACAGGTCGATCTCGCCGTCGCGGACGATCACCGCGGTTCCGAGGTCGTGGCGGATGTCGAGCTGGCTCATACGGTCCTCTCCTTGAGCGGCGCCCAAGGGACGGCACCGCCATCCATGCTGCGGGTGAACGGGTCGTCTCCGGAGTGCGTGCGGCGCATGTGTCGCGGGCGGCGTCGGGACCCGGCATCGGCGTTCCTTCGCATCAATAAAGTGATCGTTCACTATCTGAGGTTCAATTTAAGATAGTGAACGATCACTCCTGTGTCAAGATGATCAGTGAAGTCAGTGAGAGGAAACTGAGCGCATGACCGAACGTTCCACCGAATCGCGACGGCCGACGATCAAGGAGGTCGCGCGCCTGGCCGGTGTCTCTCACCAGACGGTGTCCCGCTACCTGCGCTCCAGGAACGGCCTGAAACCGGACACGCTCTCGCGCATCGACGCGGCCGTCAGCGAACTGAACTACCGGCCGAACCTGGTCGCGAGATCCATGCGGACCCGCCGGACCGGCCGCCTGGCGATCCTGTTGCCGACCATGGTCTTCAACCCGGCGCGGTTGTTGCACGGCGCGACCGAGGCCGCCCACGAAGCCGGCTACACCGCCGAGGCGGTCAGCGTCATCGGCGACGCCGAGGCCAGGACCGATCGGCTGCTCGAGATCGCCGGCACCGGACAGGTCGAGGGCATCCTGGCACTGGCCCCGATCACCCCCGGAGTCGCGGACCACCTACCGCGAGAAGAGACCATCGTCGTCGCGGCCGACTTCGACGACCAGATGCGCGGCATCGGCGAGCTGGCCGACGCCTCGGCGCTGGTCGAGATCATGGAGGGTCTCGTCGAGTTCGGGCACCGTCGCTTCTTCCATGTGACCGGGAATCTGCAGTTCGCTTCGGCGCGGGCCAGGAAGGCCGCGTACCTCGAGACCGTCGACCGGCTCGGCCTGGAGTCCGCCGGGGTCGTCGACGGCGACTGGTCGGGCAAGTCCGGATACGACGCAGTGCGCTCGCTTCCGGACGAGGCGATGCCGACGGCCATCGTCGCGGCCAACGACGTCGTGGCCGCGGGGGTGATCCGTGCCCTGTTCGACCGCGGCCTGGAGGTTCCCGGCGACGTCAGCGTCACCGGCTGGGACAACAACGAAGTGTTCCAGTACCTGCCGCCGACCCTGACCAGCGTCGCAGTCAACTTGGAGGGCCTGGGCCGCAACGCCATGCTGAACCTGGTCAAGGCGATCACCGGCCGCGAGCTCGAACCCGCGCCGCACCCCCTGCAACGCGTGATCTGGCGCGAATCGACCGGCCCGACGACGCACGACGGATAAGGCCGAATATCCGGAGGCACGGCACCCGCTGAGACGGCGGGCGGACGTCATAGCGTGCATTCGACCGTCCGGATTCGGGTCAGGCGGCTTGGCGGGTAAAGCGCTGGTTGTCGTTACCGGTGTAGGTGTATTGGGAGAAGCGGGCGCCGTCGGCGGTCGAGTACTCCCACACGTCCATGGCCAGGCCGGAGGCCCGGTTGATGAGGCTGACGGCCCCGCCGCCGTGCTCGACGATGCTCCACTGCTGGCCGGCGGCGTCCGATTCGGGTTGCTGGGTGATGTCGGCGCCGTTGTCGTTGCTCGCCACTTGCAGGACGAGGCCGGAGTGGCGGGCCTTGATCCGGTAGTGGTCCTCGCCGGCGTCGATGAACTCGAACTGCTGGTTGGTCCGGCCGGTCGGCGTCCACTGGATCAGCGTCGCCCCGGCCGCGGTCGAGATCCCGTCGATGTCGGCGTACTTGCCGCTGTGCTGGGCGACCAGGCGGTAGAGGCCGGTGGGTTCGGACGGCCCCTCACCCAGTTCGGCCTCCCACCGGGTGTCCGATCCGGCCGCGTCGGCCGGGAGGCGGTCACGGGCGGCGGTGTCGCCGTACATGCTCCAGCGCGCCCAGTCCTTGACGGTCATCCTGAAGCGCTGGTCGTGCCAGAAGTCGGAGTGGCCGCCGCCGATGAAGGTGAGGAACCCCTTGGGCCAGGTGATCTCGTTGTACGCCTGCCGGGCCGAGGAGTACGCCGTGGTCGGGTCCTGGTCACCGTGGACGAACAGGACCTTGGCCGAGACCGAGTCGGCGGGGTCGCCCATGTCGAGGCACGACTGCGGGTTGGCGGAGATGATGCGGCTGTCGGGCCAGGCCGTGAGCAGGCCGTGGGTGGTCATGCCGCCCATGGAGTGGCCGCAGACGCCGACGCCGATGTCGGTGTTGATGTGCCCGGCGAGCGGTCCGCTGGTGTTGAGGTCGAGGGTGTTGGTGAGGAGCTGTGAGACGTCGCGGGAGGTGTTGCCGCTGTTGACGTCCTCGAAGTTGTGCTGGAAGTGCGGAGCGGGGACGATGAAGCCCGCCGAGGCCAGGTCAGGGGCGAACGTGGAGTTCTGCGGGTTGCCGCCCAGGCCGTGGGTGTAGTTGTAGACGGGGAAGACCCCGTCGGCGACCGGTGCGCCCGTGACTGGGCTCCCGCCAGGCGCGCCGGTGGCCGGGTAGAACACGTACGTGGTGACTGGGCGGCTGCCCCGGTACCAGTCGTACCGGCGCACGCCCACGGCGAACGGATCGGCCGGAGCGGGATCGGCGGCCGCGTGCCCGAAACCGAGCATGGACGCGCCCGCGCCCAGGACTCCGGCCGCGCCCAGATGCAGGAAAGTGCGTCGTTGCATTGACATGAGGACTCCTTCTTGGAGGGGGCGGATGGTTCGGGGGCCGCGGTCCACCGGCGGACGGCGCCCCGGCCCTGCGCCTTATTCGCCGTTGACGGTCTTGTAGGCGTCGGTGAAGGGCGCTCGCGCGGCCTCGCCGCCGTTGTTCAGAAAGGTTTCGACCATGGCCGGGATCTCCGCGATCTCGGCGCGCCCATACGACACGTCGGCCTCCTGGTCCTTCAGGGTCTGCGACGCGGCAAGGAAATTCGCGGGGGCATCGACGCGGATGCCTGCGAAGATGTCCTTCTCAAGGAACTCCAAGACCGAGGCGTCGTAATCGAACCGCTGCCGGACCAGCTCGGGGTCGCCGGTGTGGAACGTCTGGACCCTGCCGGAGATGCCGTAGTAGCCGCCGATGACCTCGCTGCCGTGTTCGGTCGTCCGCGGGACCCCTTCGTCGTCGAACTCGAAGTGCTCGCCCTCGATGCCGTAGTCGAGCAGCTGGTTCTCGATCGTGCTGAAGGGAGCGGCGCAGAAGTTGGCGACGTCGAGGATCTCCTCGACCTGCTCTGCGGAGAGCTTCTTGCTGAGGAACAGCCAGCCCTCGACATCGTTGCCGCCGAATACCACCGGGGCCCGATCGCCCACGGCGATGGGGCCGAGCGGGACGATATCGCCCTCGACCTCGCCTCTGGTGACACTGCTGTCGAAGTCCCCCCAGTAGGACATGCCGTCCTGCTTGAACAGGGTCGTCCCCGCCTTGTGCAGCTCCTTGGAATCCAGCGAGGCCGCGGGGGCGTCGGGGTGGACGAGCTTCTCGTCCCAAAGCGTGCGTCGGAACTCGAGCCACTCGGTGTACTCAGGGCGTTCGCAGTTGTGAACGAGTTTTCCGTCGATCCAGGCCCAGCCGTGGCCGGAGGCCAGACCGAACCACTGGGGAGTGAGGTAGTCGAGGCCGTAGAAGGCCCACTTGCCGGCCGCCTCGTCCGACCAGGCGCGGGCGACCTCGAGCACCTCCTCGACCGTGGTGGGGATCGCCAGGTCGGCCTCCTCGAGCAGGTCGGTGCGGACGAACATCCCGTTCTGCGGACCACCGCGCAGATTGCCGGGAATGCCGTAGAGGCGGGCGCTCTCGGAATCCTCGGGGTCACTCGACCAGACCGACTTGCCCCAGGCCTCTGTGGCCCGGCCGGCCAGCAGCGGCCACCGGTCGGAGATGTCACCGGTGAGGATGTCGGTCAGATCGTAGAACTGGTTGACGACCGTTTCGCGGAAGTCCGTGTGGGAGGTGAGCATCCAGCTGTACATAAAGATGCCGTCGCCGAACTCGCCGGCCCTGAGCCACTGGACCGAGGTGTCGGCGAAGGTGTTGCCGTCGGCGTGGCGGAGGTCGATGGTGGTGCCGCCCCATGCCTCCTGGACTGCCGAGAAATAGGAGTCGTCGCTGGAAGGGGGCGTGCCCCAAGTCGGGATGGTGAGTCCGTAGGTGCCGGTGTTGGCGGGGACTTCGGCGATCGCCTGCGCCGGCTCCGGGTATGAGGTGAATCCGGACGGGTGGTTCGGCGGCTCGCCCACCAGATCGGGCTCGACCGGCAGCGGCCATTCCTTGTACTGCGGCAGGAAGTCGAAGCCTTCGGTGAGCTGAGTGCTGCCTTCGCCCGTCTCGATGTCGCCGCAGGCGGCGATGAAGGGAAGGCCCGCGGCGCCGACCGCGCCGAAACCGGCCGCCTTGAGCAGGGAGCGGCGCCGGAAGACCGACGAGTCTGAGGGAGTGGCCACGTTGCTGTCCTTTCGGTCGTACTGCGTTGTGAGGGTTCGTATGGAGGGGGTACAGCCGGTAATGCGTTCGGCTGTTCGAATAGCCGCCGCTGAGCGCCCGCCACGGCGATGACTGCTCGCCTGCGGCCCAAGGCGGCCCGGACCCGACCGCCCGCGGCTATCGGACGTCGACCCAGTAGCTGTTGGTGTCCAACTGGCCGCTGCCGGTGAAGACCTCGGTACCGGCCTGGACGCTGGTGAGGTACTTGCTGTTGCTCAGCCACCCCCGGTTCACGAGGTTGCTGGTGAAGTCCCGCAGGTCGAAGCCCACCGAGTTGGTGTTCGAGGTGCGGATGAACGAGAACACGTTCCATCCGACGCCGTTGCCCGCGTCGATCCAGCCGCGGTACAGGTCCCAGGAGCCGCCGCCGAGGTTGACGGTGGTCTGGTAGGTGCCGGCCGGCCCCGCCCCGCCCGTCCGGTAGGGCCAGATCATGATCTCGTCGGTGGGGTTGTTCGACCAGTCCGGATCCGACTGGGGATGCAGCCACAGGTCATAGGCGACGTTCATCGTGCCCGACGCGTTCACGCTGTAGTCCCAGGTGGTCGGGACACTGCGGTTGTCGCTGAGCCGCACCGGGAGTTCCGTGCCGGGACGCTCCCAACCCCAATGCCAACCCAGGACAGAGCTGGAGAAGCTCTTGACCGAATAGGGATCCCCGCTCCAGTCCCAGGTGGTGCCCCACCCGATGGTGTCGCCGGACTGCCAGTTGTCCCACGTGCACTGCCATCCCGAACCCGAGCCGTTGCCCCAGAGGTTGTTGGTGACGTAGTACTTGCCCATCGCGATGGTCGCGCCCTTATCGCAGGTGCTTGCAGCCTGGGCGGGCGAGGCCGCGACCAGGGTCGAGGCCAGGGCGATGCAGAACGCGGCGACGAGCCCGGTGATCAGACGCTTGAGGGGCGTCTTTCGTCTCTCGAGGAGCATCTCAGATCCTTCCGTTGCGGTGCTGTCGGACCAGAGTCGGTCACGAATGACTAGTTTGTTTAGTCACCTTATAAAACTAGGTTATAGCGTCGAACTCAAAACTGTCAATGCATCTGTTGAAGAGTTTTCCGAGGTCAAAACGGAAATTGGGCATCCTTTTAGGCCGGATCGTCGATCGAAGCCGCACCGGCGCGAGCGGCTGCCGATTGACCCGGAACCCGGTCCCTCATGGAGGCCCGTCCACTTACTCCTCTCCTCGAACTGCCGTTACCTCGGTGCTCCTCCGAAGGGCGCCACGGAGGGCCTTGCGCACGGCCGCCGCCAGGTCCGAGGTCGCGTCCTCGTCGGCATCGACGCCCCCTTGCGTAAATAAAGTGATCGATCACTATTTGAGGTTCAGTCAAAGATAGTGATCGATCACTCCTGTGTCAAGATGATCATTGAAAACAGTGAGATAAACTGGACGAAGTGGTCGAGTTGGGGTGAGAGCGGGACGACTCCTAGGGACTGCGCCAAGAGCGCCGACCGGCTTCCCTCCGGCACCCCACGATCAACTTCCGGGGCAGCATTTAGACAGGCGAATCCATGAGGTCGCAGTCCCGAGATCGGATCGATCCAGGATCCTTGCGACGGCGCCACCGCGGCCCGTCACGGCGGTTATGGTCGGATGCGCCGCGGCCGCGCAAACGCTTCACCAAGGGCACTATGCCGATCGTGCCGGAACGACTGCAAGGCATTCGCCGAGTCCGGGGCCGAGCACGCCCGCGACTACCAGCCCACCGGCCGACCCAAAGGCCCCACCAGACCTGCATAGCAAAACAGGCCGAACCTTTGCAGGTTCGACCTGTTTCCCATCTCCTGAGAGATGACAATGGTCGGGACGACAGGATTTGAACCTGCGACCCCCCGCTCCCAAAGCGGGTGCGCTACCAAGCTGCGCCACGTCCCGGGGTCGGCCGTCCGGGGACGGCCGTAGTCAGGTTACAGCAATCGTGCTTGAGTTCCTGACCTGGTTGACTGCAATCAGGGTCACTGTCCTGCTGCGGGGCTCGGGGTGGTGGGGTGTTGGAGGGCGTGGCGGGCGGTGTAGAGGATGGTCCATTGCAGGGCCATTCCGGCCGCGCCGCACCACATGGCCGCTCTTGGGGAGGCCAGTTCGCCTATCGTGGCGGCCGCTGCCGCTCCGAGGGCCACCGCGCCCATGAGGGCGAAGCGGAACACCGAGTTCATGCGGCCGAGCAGGGGGTCGGGGGTGACCTGTTGGCGCAGGCTGACGCCGATGACGTTGGCCATGCCGACGACCGACCCGACCAGTGCCCAGGCGGCTCCCGCCAGCCACACCCGCCAGTCGGGGCCGACCAGCGGCAGGCACAGCGCGGGCGGGGCGGCGATCGCGCCGACCGCCCACAGGGCGCGGCCGGTGCCGAGCCGGGATCGGAGTCGGCGGGCGAGGGCCGCGCCGGCGAAGGTGCCGGCGCCGCCGGCGGCGAGCATGAGCCCCAGGCCGTAGGTCGGCAGGCCGGAGTCGATCCAGACCAATGGCAGCATCGCCAGGAACATCTGGATCGACCAGTTGTTGACCGCCCCGGAGAAGGCGAGTGCCCGCAGGGCGCGGTGGCGCCAGACGTGGCGCAGTCCTTCGGCGATCTGCCGGGCCATCGGGGCGGCCGGTTCGGTCGTGTCGGCCTCGGTGCGGATGCGGCGTACGAACAGGGCCGACCAGATGAACCCGGCGGCGTTGCCCAGGACGGCCAGCGGGGCGCCGATCAACGCGATCAAGAACCCGGCGATGCTTCTGCCGCCGATGTTGAGACCGGAGTCGAGCGCGACCAGTCGGGCGTTGGCGCCGGTGAGGCTCTCGCGGTCGACGATCGCCGGCAGCAGGGACTGCTGGGCGATGTCGAAGGCGGTCGTGCCGATCCCGGCGAGGAACACGACGGCGTACAGCTGCCAGATCGTCAGCGCCTCCAGCCACCAGGCGAGCGGCACACTGGCCAGCAGCGCCGCCCTGGCGAGGTCGGTGACGACCATCAGCCGGCGTTTGCGGCCGCGGTCGATCCACGCCCCCGCGGGCAGGCCGAACAGCAGGGCCGCCGCGGTGGCCAGGGCCGCCAGCGTGCCGACCTCGCCGGCGGACGCGTCCAGCGCCTCGATCGCGACCAGTGGCACGGCGACATACGAGATGTGGGTGCCGAGCCTGGCCGCGACGGCGGCGGTGAACAGGTCGCGGAAGTCGCGATTGCCGCTCAACCGGTGGGAGCGGGACTCGTCTGGGCGTGTCGGTGTCTCGGTCACCGGGCGAGCGTGTCGCCGGGGCGAGGTTCGCGACCATGAATTTAGCTGGAGCTAAATTCAGAAGGTGATCGAGTTGCAGTTGTCCGTCGCAGATCTGGCCAACACGAGGTTCGCGCTCTCACCGCTGTGGGAGGTCGTCGCCAGTATCAGGGTGCTCAAGGCGCCCGGGGAGCACCTGCTCCACCGCCGTTGGGTCGGCCGCGCCGCCCAGCGCCTGCGCGGGGCCGACCTGCGACAGCTGTTCGACCTAGTCCCGGTGCCGACCGCGAGCCTGCCCGCCTTCCTGGCCCCGCCCCCGGCGACCTCGACGCCCGATTTCGGAACCGAGCTGGCCGCGGTGCGGGCCCTGGACACCGGCCTGATCCGGGACGGCTTGGAAGCGCTGCCGCCCACGCCCGCCGTTGAACGGTTCCGCGAGGACGTCCCCGCCGGGCTCGAACGCCTCGCCACGGCGATCGAAACCTACTGGGAGGCGGCGCTCGCTCCGTGGTGGCCCCGGATCCGCACCCTCTGCGAGAGCGATCTGCTGTACCGCTCGCGGGTGCTGGCCGAAGGCGGCGCGCGGCGGCTGTTCGCCGACCTCGACCCGCGGGTCTCCTGGGACGCCGGCGGGACGCTGCGGATCGAGAACCCGCTGTTCGACCGCACCGAGCCGCTGGGCGGGCGCGGCCTGCTGCTGGTGCCGTCCGTCTTCGGCGGCGAACGCATCTTCTCGGTCTCGGCCGAGCCGTGGCAGCCGACGGTGCGATACTCCCCCAGGGGCCTCGGCCTGCTGTGGCGGGCGCCCGACCGGGAGGCGGAGGCGGGATTGGTCGGCGTCGTCGGCCCGACCCGCGCCGCCCTGCTCACCGCGTTGAGCGAACCGGCCACGACCACCGAGCTCGCGACGCGATGCCGCCTGAGCGCGGGCGGGGTCTCGCAGCAGCTGCGGCTCCTGCTCCGGGCCGGACTGGTGACCCGGCACCGCATCGGGCGGCGCGTCCTGTATGCGCGGACCCTCGCCGCCGAATCCCTGCTCGAAGCCGGGGAATGAGACCTCATCGACCTCATCCACAGTAGCCTCTCCGTGGGCGTCCCTCGATGGCTGCGAGAATGCGGGCGTGGGCATTGAAACGCAGTTGCGGCGGGCCATCACCGTCTTCCGGTTCGCCGCGCTCGGCTACCCGCTGGTGATGTGCGCGATCCTGTTCGGGGTCCTCGTCCGCCCGGTCACGGCGCTGCTCCTGGTCGCCTCGATCGCGCTGTGGACGTGGCTGGTCAGCGCCTCCTATGCGCGCCACGGGTTCAAGACGAGCCTGCTCTACGCCGACCTGGCCGCCACCGTGGCGGCGGTGGTGGCTTCGGCCTGGGCCCTGGAACTGTCCGACCGGACCGCCGGGATCTCGGTCGGGCCGTGGCAGGCCGGGGCGGTGCTGGTGTGGGCGGTCTCGGGAGGCCGCCGCCGCGGCGTGATCGCGGCGGCCGTCATCTCGGCGGTCACCATGCTCTTCCGCGGCGGGATCAACGAGAACACCGTCAGCGAGGCGATCCTGCTGATCCTGACCGGCCTGATGGTCGGGCACCTGACCCGGCTCGCGGTCGAGGCCGAGCGGCGGATGCGGCAGGCCGCCGCCCGGTCGGCCGCGGCCCGCGAGCGCGAGCGGCTGGCCCGCGACATCCACGACTCGGTGCTCCAGGTGCTCGCGCTGGTCCAGCGGCGCGGCAACGAGGTCGGCGGGGAGGCCGCCGAGCTGGGGCGGCTGGCGGGCCAGCAGGAGGAGGCGCTGCGGACCCTGATCAGCTCCGAGTCCTACCGCCATCCCCTCGACGGGCAGCGGGACGTGCGCGAGCTGCTGGGGAAGCACTCCGGGGAGTCGGTCACGATCGCCGCCCCGGCCGTGCCGGTGCGGCTGCCCTCCCGTTACGCCCACCAGTTGGCCGCGGCCGTCTCCAGCGCCCTGGACAACGTCCGCGAGCACTGCCCGGAGGGCACGCACGCCTGGATGCTGGTCGAGGACGACCGCAACGCGGTCACCGTCACCGTCCGCGACAACGGCCCCGGCATGGCCCCGGGCAGGCTCGCCGAGGCGGCAGCCGAGGGGCGCCTGGGGGTGGCCCAGTCGATCCAGGGCAGAATCGAGGAACTGGGCGGCGAGGTCGTCGTCGTCTCGGCGCCGGGCGCCGGGACGGAAGTGGAGATGCGGATGCCGCGTCCCAGACCGAAGGCGGGAGGCCATGGCGACACTGATGGTGGTCGATGACCACCCGATCTGGCGCGACGCGATCAGCCGGGACCTCGGGGAGGCCGGGCACGAGGTCGTCGCCTGCCTGGGCGAGGGACGGCAGGCCCTGACCGCGATCCGCCAGCACCAGCCGCAGGTGGCGATCCTCGACCTCCAGCTTCCCGACCTCTCCGGCGTGGAGGTCCTGCGCGCTCTCGGCGAGGACTGCAGCACCGAGGTGCTGGTGCTGTCGGCCAGCGGGGAGTCCGACGACGTCCTGGAGGCGGTCAAGGCCGGAGCCCGCGGCTACCTGCTGAAATCGGCCAGCACCGCCGAGCTGCTGGAGGCGGTCGAGCGGGTCGCGGCCGGGGACGCGGTCTTCACTCCGGGCCTGGCCGGGCTGGTGCTGGGCGAGTACCGCCGCCTGGCCGGCGCCCCCGCCGAGGAGCAGCGGCCGCGCCTGTCCGAGCGCGAGACCGAGGTGCTGCGCCTGGTCGCCAAGGGGTTGACGTACAAGGAGATCGCCGCGCGACTGTACCTGTCGCCCCGGACGGTGCAGAACCACGTGCAGCGCACGCTGGGCAAACTCCAGCTGCACAACCGCGCCCAGCTGGTGCGGTACGCGATCGAGCACGGCATCGACGAAGCGTGAACTGAGTACTTTCGCTCAATCCCCTGAGTAGTACGCACCGGTAACTCAAGCTGGTTCGCCGATGCGCTCCGGCCCGGGATGCGGCCGAATAGAGGTATGACCACCGCAGCCCCCAGCCCCCCGCGAAGCGCCCTGGCTTCCCGGCTCGACGCGATCCTGGACTCCGGCCGCCTGCCGGGGCGCGTCGGCGCCGTCTTCGCCGAGGCCGACAGCGGACGGATCCTCTACGAGCGCGACCCCGACCGGCTGCTCACCCCGGCCTCGGCGCTCAAGGTCGCCACCGCCGTCGCCGCCGCACACCGGCTCGGCCACCAGCACCGCATCCCCACGTCCCTCGCCGAGGCCGGCGGCGACGCCGTCGCACTCCTGGCCGGAGGAGACGTCACGCTGAGCCGCAACGGCATCGGCCACTATCCCGGTGCGGCGAGCCTCGGCCGCCTCGCGCGGACGGCCCTGGTCGCCCGGGGCGGCCGGACGCCGCGCACCCTCATCGTCGACCCCGCCGCCCGGGGTGCCGCCCCTGCACCGGGGACCGATCCGGAGGACCTGCGCCACGCCACCGCACCGATGGCGCCGATCATGCTCAACGGCGGCCGCCTCCGGCGCACCCACGACCGCCGCCGCCACTCCCCCGGCGCGGTGGCCGTGCGCAGCCTGAGCCGGATGCTCGACATCGACCGCGTCCTCGAGCTCCCGGTCGATCCGGTCTCGGCCCCGATCGCGACCGTGTGGTCGCCTCCCATGTCCGTCCTCATCGGCCATATGCTGCGGGAGTCGGACAACACCCTCGCCGACGCGATCGCGCTGCGACTGGCCGAGAGCGCCACCGGCGCCCGCACCTGGACGGGGGTCGGCCGCGCCGTCACCGCCGCGCTGGACGAGATCGGAGTGGACTGCGCGGGCGCGGCCATCGTGGACGGCTCGGGGCTGTCCCGCGCCGACCACTGCACGGCCGCCTTCCTCACCGACCTGCTGATAGCCGCCTGGAACCGGCCGCGGCTGCGTCCGATCCTCCAGACTCTGCCGATGGCCGGGGAGACCGGCACCCTCCGCGACCGGTTCGCCCACGCCCCGGAGGCGGTCGGCGCCGTCCGCGCCAAGACCGGCACGCTCACCGGGGTCGCCTCCCTGTGCGGCGTCGCCACCGGGCCCCGCCCCATCGCCTTCGCCATTCTCAGCGGAGGCGTCACCGACCAGACGGCCGCCCGCGCCGCACTCGACGAGGCCGCCGCGGCGGCCGTGGACTTCAGGGAGTAGCACCATGACCGAGAACGCCTATCTGACCGGCGCCGGAGCCTATCTGCCCGGCGAAGCGGTCGGCAACGACCAGATGGCCGCCCGCCTCGGCGGCGTCGACGACCGCGGCGAGCGCCTGCGCCGACGCGTCCTGGCCTCCAACGGCATCGCCGCCCGCCACTACGCGCTCGACGCCGAGGGCCGCACCACCGAACTCAACGAGGAGCTGGCCGCCAAGGCGATCGGCGCCGCCCTCGCCGACCGCGACCTGGACGCCGCCGACCTCGACATGCTCGCCACCGCCACCACCCAGGGCGACCTGCTCGTCCCCGGGTTCGCCTCGATGGTGCACGGCCGCCTCGGCGGCGGGCCGATGCACCTGCTCTCGGCCTCCGGGGTGTGCGCCTCCAGCCTCGCCGCGCTCGACGCGGCCGTCGCCAAGGTCCGCCTCGGCGACCACGAGCGGGCCGCCGTGGTCGGCTCCGAACTGGCCAGCCGCTGGCTGCGGCGCTCCCGCCTGGACGGCGCCGAGGCCGACGCGGCGTTCCTGCGCTGGATGCTCTCCGACGGCGCCGGGGCCGTCATCGTCGAGCCCCGGCCGCGCCCCGGCCGGCCGTCGCTCCGCGTCGACTGGGTCCGGCACGTCTCCCTCGCCCACGAGCATCCGGTGTGCATGCGGGCCGGGCTCGGCGACGGCCTCGAACCGCGCGCCGGAGCCACCTGGCAGGACCTCGACCTGGAGGAGTCCGTGGCCTCCGGGATGATGCGGCTGCGGCAGGACACGAGCGCGCTCGGGCGCCTGGCCGAGGCCGGCCTGCGCGAGTTCCAGCGCCTGACCCGCGCCGGACTGGTCGACCTCGACCGGCTCGACCACGTGCTGTGCCACTACAGCACCCACGCGTTCCGCGACATCGTCTTCAAGCTGCTGGCCGACGCCGGAGCGGACGTCCGGACCGAGAAGTGGTTCTCCAACCTCGCCGAGAAGGGCAACACCGGGGCGGCCTCGATCTTCATCGCGCTCGAGGAGCGCTGGCGGTCCGGCGCGATCGAACCCGGGCAGACCGTGCTGCTCGCCGTCCCCGAATCCGGCCGCTTCTCCTTCGCCTTCGCCCACCTGACCTGCGTCGCCCCCGACGAAACGGAGCCCGTCATGCCCGCCCGGATCGAAGCGGCACCGGCCGCCCCCGAAAGCCTCCACGGCCGCCTCGACGAGGTCTGGCAGGACTTCGAGCGCCGCCTCGAACAGGTCCCGATCCTGCGCCGCCTCGACGAGGGCACCGTTACCCGCCACGACTACATGCGTCTGCTGCACAACCTGCGCCAGCAGGTCGCCGACGGCGCCCGCTGGATCACGCGCGCCGCCTCGAACTTCTCGGTCGAGAACTTCACACTGCGCAGCAGCGCGATCCACCACGCCGACGAGGAGCACCGTGACTTCATGATGCTCGAACGCGACTACGTCGCCTGCGGCGGCGACGCCGAGGACATCCGCTCCGGCGAGAAGAACCTCGGCTCCGAGGCCCTGTCGGCCTACATGTTCCACACCGCGAGCCGGCCCGACCCGGTCTGCCTGCTCGGGGCCATGTTCATCATCGAGGGCTTGGGCAACGGCAAGGCCGCCGAATGGGCCGTCCGCTTCCAGGAGGTGCTCGGCCTGCGCGACGACCAGGTGAGTTTCCTGCGCTACCACGGCATGGCCGACGAGGACCACTACGCGAAGCTCCAGAGCCTGCTCGCCTCCGAGCGGGTGAACCGGGAGGCCGACGCGATCGTCAAGACCGCCAAGGTCGTCGCCCGCCTCTACGCGCTCCAGTTGGAGGAGCTCGATAATGTCTGACCCCTCGTTGTGGGACGCGGTCGAGGCCGACCCGACCCTGCCACTGGAGGCCGACGTGGCCCGCAAGGTCGTCGACGACCAGCGGCGCTGGAGTCGCACCTGGCTCTACCCGGTCGCGCGGCCCGTCTCGCGGATCACCGCGCTGCTGATCGTGGTCGCCAAGCGACTCACCCCGTTCCGCTGGACCGCCCACCGGACCATGGACCGGCTGTGCCTGTGGTTCCTGCGCCGCTTCGTGTCGGCGAACGCGGTCGAACTGCTGATCCGGCACTTCGTCATCGAGACGAACCTGCTGAACTTCATCATCCGCAACACCGGCGCGCCCGGCCTCGAGCCGGTGTCGCTCCGGCCGACCACCCTGTCGGGCCTGGGCGACCGCGCCGTCATCGAGCACGACATCAACGTCTACGACGTCCTGTCCGCCCTCGGTCCGGTCCCCAGGGAGAAGCCCCTGCTCGACTACCGGGACCTGGAGATCCCCGAGCTCGACCCCGAACCGCGCAGGCGCCGCCTGCTCAACCTGGACATCCAGACCGCGCTGTGCCTGATGAACCTGCCGTTCGCACTCTGCCTGACCCCCGAGGAGTACCGGCGGGCCGTCCACTCCATGCGCTTCGACGACTCGATCCTGACGATCCTGGCCGAGATCACCGGCGACCCGGCGTTCCTCAAATGGCACCGGGGCGAACTGACCGTCAGGGTCGACTCCAACACCGACGTGCCCGAAGCGGTCTACCGCCACGCCGTGATCTGCGAATACGCGCACGCCCACCTGCTCCGGGCCGCGGCCGAGCGGCGATCGGCTTGAGCGCGGGCGCGATGCCGAAGCAGGTCGGGCTCAGGCGCCGGCCGGTTGGGCGGCCTCTTCGGCCTCTCGGAACCGCTCGCGCTTCCAGTGGTGGAACCAGAACGGGGCCAGCGGCACGACCGCGCAGATCAGCGCGATCAGGGTCGTGCCGAATCCCCAGGACAGGCGACGGCGGATCAGGAGGGTCGCGACGACCAGGAGGACGAAGAGCGCGCCGTGGAGGCTGCCCAGGGGCATGACCAGGTCAAGGTCCGAGACGCGGCTGAGCAGGGAGCCGAAGACCAGGAGGAGGACGAAGGACCAGCCCTCGGCCAGGGTCAGCATGCGGTAGCGGAAGACGGGGTTGGCGATCATGGTGTTCCTCGCATCGAGTGGTCGCGGCGTCTCTGTCCCGCATCGTAAGCGCGGCGGCGGAAGTGTTCGGCGGTGCCGAGCGCGGTGATGTCGGGCGTCACCGAAGCGCGGGAAGACCTTCGGACGGGGCGGGGGCGGCGGGTGCCTGTCAGGTCACACCCGTTTCGAATTCGCTTGTCGAATCACCGGGCACCGGCGCATGCTGGTCGGCACGGGCCCGATCCGGCAGCAGGGTCCCCGCCTCCCCGTTGATTGGACTACCGTGACCCACCCTGCCGTGAGCGCGCCCGCCGGCACCGATCCGGCCCTGCTGCGCTGGCGCAACGCCGTGCTCGCCATCTTCGCGGCCTCGGGGTTCGCGTTCGCGAACTGGGCCGCACGCGTCCCGAACGTGCGCGACATCCTCGGGGCCTCCACCCGGGAGATGGGCATCCTCATCCTCGGCATCGCCATCGGCGCGATCCTCGGGCTCGTCGCCTCCAGCCACGTGATCGCCCATTTCGGCGCCACCGCCTCGATCCGCGGGTTCCTGGTCGCGACCGCGGGCGGCCTGGCCGCTGTCGGGCTCATCGCCGAGGTCGCGCCGGGTTTCTGGCTGCTGTTCGCGGCCTTGGTCGTGCTCGGCGCGGGCAACTCGATCGTGGATGTGGCCATGAATCTGTCGGGCGCGGCCAACGAGCGCCGCATCGGGAAGACACTGATGCCGCTGTTCCACGCCCTGTTCAGCCTCGGCACCATGCTCGGGGCGGGGTTCGGGGCGCTGACCGAGCAGGTCGGCGTCCCCATCGGGGCCCACCTCGGCCTCGTCGGGCTCACCCTGGTCGTGCTGGCCTTCTACGCGTGCCGCCACCTGCGACCGGCCGAGGAGCCGGCCTCCGAGGAGGACGGGAAGGCCGGCTGGCGCACCCGCCTCGCGGCCTGGACCGACGTCCGGGTCCTGCTCATCGGCCTGATCGTGCTCGGCATGGCGTTCACCGAGGGGACCGCCAACGACTGGCTCAGCCTGTCCATGGTCGACGGCTACGGCCTGTCCAACCCGGGAGGCGCGACCGTCTTCGCCGTCTTCGTCACCGCGATGACCGCCGGGCGGCTCTGCGGCGGCGCGGTCCTCGACCGGTTCGGCCGCATCCCGGTGCTGGCGGGCACGGCGCTCCTGGCGTTCGCGGGCCTGCTGCTGGTGATCATCGGCCCGACCGCGCCGGTCGCGATCGCGGGCGTGGTCCTGTGGGGACTGGGGGCCTCGCTGGGCTTCCCGGTGGGCATGTCGGCCGCGGCCGACGACCCGGTGAAGGCGACCGCCAACGTCGCCGCGGTGGCGACGATCGGGTACGTCGCCTTCCTCATCGGGCCGCCGCTGATCGGCCTGCTCGGCGAAGAGGTCGGGCTGCGCAACGCGTTCTTCGTCGTCCTGGTCCTGGTCGCGGTGGCGCTGCTGTGCTCGCCCGCCGCCCGCGAGCCGAAGCGGCGATCCTGAGCGAACCGGTTCTCTGAGGTCTTGCCTCGGGGTTCACGTCCCGGTACGGTGAGCAGCGAACCGGTTCGCCACCCCTCTTGGCGGGCTCCGCCCGGGGCCGTGAGCGAACTTCTCAACGACGAGAGTGAGTTGTGATGAACGTACGAGCACGGCCGGCGGCCCGGCTGCTGTGCGCGGCCGCCGCCGTCATGATGGCCCCCTGGGTCGCCGCGCCCGCGTCGGCGCAGACCGACGGGACCTTCAGAGTCGACTTCGGCGAGTCGACCGGAGACTTCCTCGGCGGTGCCTCCGGAACCCTGTACGGCCTCTACGACCAGGGGCTCCCCTCCCAGAACCTCATCGACGGCATCGACCTCCAGACCGTGTCCACCAAGGCCCAGGATGGCCCGCAGCACCCCGGCGCGGACGCGCTCGAAGTGCTCCCGGGGCTGGTGGAGGGGTCCGACGGCGACGTCTACATCTACATGACCGACATCCACCGGGGCTTCCCCTACCAGTGGCCGGGCGACACCCCCGAGGAGAAGCTCGACACCTACCTGGAGAAGATCCGCCTCCAAGCCGAGCAGGTCGCCACCCTCCCGGCCGACCAGCGCGACAACCTCGTGTTCATGCCGTTCAACGAGCCCGCGGGCAACATGTTCGGCACCGGCGAGTGGAGCTACAACGGCATCAGCTGGCTCGACGACCCGCAGTACTTCTTCGACGGCTGGGACCGCGCCTACGAGACGATCCACTCGGTGCTGCCCGAGGCGCGGATCGGCGGACCGAACTCCATCCACCTCTACGACCAGGTCCGCGGGTTCATGGAGTACACGATCCAGGCCGGCACCGTCCCCGACGTGGTGGTGTGGCACGAACTGTCCGACCCGGCGACCATCCGCGACAGCGTCGACCGCTACCGCGGCTGGGAGACCGAGTTCTTCGCCGGAACCCAGTACGAGGGCACCGAGCTGCCGATCAACATCAGCGAATACGCCTACAACTACCACACCTCGGTGCCCGGCCAGATGATCCAGTGGGTCTCGGCGCTGGAGGACTCCAAGGTCTACGGCGACATCGCCTACTGGAACATCGACGGCAACCTCTCCGACTCGGCCGTGCAGGCCAACCGCGCCAACGGGCAATGGTGGCTGCTCCACGCCTACAGCCAGATGAGCGGGCAGACCGTCGAGACCACCCCGCCCCGGCCCGGGGAGAGCTACACCCTCCAGGGCGTGGCGACCCTCGACACCGGCCTGAAGCAGGGCCGCGTCCTGCTCGGCGGGGCCGGCGGCTCGTACACCCTGGGCCTGGACGACCTGCCCACGGAGGTCTTCGGCGACACGGTCCACGCGGTCGTGCGCGAGATCGGCTGGAGCGGCCAGATCGGGGACTCCGCGCAGCCCGACACCATCGGCGAACTCGACCTGACCGTCCAAGGCGGCACCGCCGAGGTCACCTTCGGTGACCAGCTGCCCGAACTGAACGCCGAATCGGCCTACGAGGTCATCCTGACTCCGAGCGCCTCCCCGGGCGAGACCGGCGAGTCCCGCACCTCGTGGGAGGCCGCCTACGAGGCCGAGGATGCGACGTTCACCGGAGAGGGCCTGCACGTCAACGGCCCCGAGGGATCGCCTTCGAACGTCTCGAAGTTCTACACCTCCGGTTCGTACAACGTCGGCGGCATGCGAACCGGTTCGCACAACTCCCTGGAGTTCTCGGTGAGCGTGCCCGAGGACGGCACCTACGACCTCAGCGTCTTCGCCAGCTCGCTCAACACCGACGAGCAGGTGCAGGACCAGGGACCGACCAACGTGTTCCTCAGCGTCGACGGCGATCCGGCGACCGAGCGGGAGCTGTTCCTGACCCTCGGATACAAGTGGGTGGTGTGGGACCACACCGACACCACCGTGGACCTGACCGCCGGCGACCACGTCATCTCCCTGTCGACCGACGCCCTCGAGGGCGAGGGCTCGATCACCGGCGACGTCATCGTCGACAAGATCGACCTCTCGCTGGCCAACCCCGCGTACGGCGGCGACGTCTACGAGGCCGAACTGGCCGAGCTGACCGGCGGGGCCGCGCCGGTCTACCCGGAGGGGCACCAGGGCTCCGGTCCGGGCGCCGCCGAGGTGCCCTCGGGCGGCGAGGCGACCTTCTGGGTCTACTCCCCCGACGACGGTCCCGCCCGCCTGGACGTCGACTCTCGGGGCGATCGCGCCGTGGAGCTCGAGGTCAACGGCGAGCCCGTCACCACCGGCCCCGGCGGGATGGTCGACGCGTTCCTGCTCGGCGGCATCAACAAGGTGACCGTCCACGGGGAGAACGGCCTGGCGGTCGACCGCCTGGCGGTCGGAACCACCGGGGATGTCGATACGGCCGTGTACGAGGCCGAGGACGGGACCGCCTCCGGGACCGCGCAGGTCGAGGACCTGTCGCTGGCCTCCGGCGGCCAGGCCGTGGTCGGCGTCGGCGGCGAACCCGGCAACGGGAACACCCTCTCGTTCACCGACGTCGAGGCGCCCGAGGCCGGACGGTACGCGGTGACCTTCCGCTACTCGAACGAGGAGCAGTCGCCGGCCACCCACTACAACCCCGACCCGGTGGCGCGGTACGCGCTCGTGTCCGTCAACGGCGGCGAACCGGTTCGCGTGGCGTTCCCGCACTCGTTCCACGAGAACAACTTCTGGGAGCTGACAGTGCCGTTCGACCTCCAAGAGGGGGCCAACGAGATCGTGGTGCGCGGCGAGGAGAAGCCCCAGTTCGACGGCGTCAGCTACGCCTCCGACAACTGGCCGGACGTCCTGCTGCGCTCGCAGTTCGCGCCCAACCTCGACCGGATCGCCGTCACGCCGCTGTTCGGCGACCCCGCGTCGTACCGGTTGCAGTCCCATAATTTCACCGACCGGCACGTCCGCCACACGGACAACGATATCCGCCTGGAGGCCGACGTCAGCCCCGCCGAGGACGCCCGGTTCCGGATCGCCCCCGGCCTGGCCGACTCCTCGGACGGGATGGTGTCGTTCGAATCGGTGAACCACCCGGGACAGTACCTGCGCCACTCGGACTTCGAGCTGGTGCTGGCGCCCGACGACGGCACCGCGCTGTTCGACCAGGACGCGACCTTCGAACTGGTCGAGGGCCTCGCCGACGAGTGGTGCGTCTCGCTCCGCGCGCACAACTACCCCGACCAGGTCGTCCGACACTCGTACTTCGACCTGCGGCTCGATCCGGACGACGGCACGGGCCTGTTCGCCGAGGACGCGACCTACTGCCTCACCGACTGACCGCGAACGGGATAAGGCGGGCGGCTCCGGCGCGTCCATGGCCAGGTCAGTGAGCCATGAGCGCGCGGAACCGCCCGCCTTACGGGGTGGCTAACTCAATCCGTTGTGGATCGCAGCCACGAGGTCGCCGCCGGCGGTGTCGCCGGACAGCTCCCAGGAGAAGGCGCCGAGCATGCCTTGGTCGTTGAGCCAGTCGACCTTTCCGGCCACGGTCTCGGGCGTGTCGTAGCTCCACCAGTTGTCGCCGCAGTGGGCGTAGGCGGTGCCGGCGACGGTGCCGGTGGCCGGGCAGGAGTCGACCAGGACCTTGTAGTCCTCTATGCCCTGCTCATAGGTGCCGGAGGCGGGCCCGGTGGCCGAGCCTCCGGGTTCGGATTCGGTCACGCCGGTCCAGCCTCTCCCGTAGAAGCCGAAGCCGAGCAGCATCTTGTCGGCCGGTACTCCCAGCGATTTGAGCTTGGACACGGCGGTCTCGGCGTTGAAGCCGTCGATCGGGATGCCGCTGTAGTCGGTCAGCGGGGAGTGCGGGGCGGTCGGTCCGTCGGCGTCCCAGGCGCCGAAGTAGTCGTAGGTCATGACCATGTAGAAGTCGACGTACTGGGCCGCGTCGCCGTAGCCGCCGGCGTCGATCTTGCCGCCGCCGGTGCCGTCGCCGGTGATCGCGGCGGTCACCAGCTCGTTCCCGAATTCCGAGCGCAGGGCCCGCATCAGGTTCGGGTAGGCCTGCGTGCCGGAGCTGTCGCAGGTGAGCCCGCAGGCGTTGGGGTACTCCCAGTCGATGTCGATGCCGTCGAAGACGCCGTCCCAGCGCGGGTCGTGGACCAGGTCGTGGCAGGACTGGGCGAACGCGTCCGGGTTCTGGGCGGCCTCGCCGAAGCCGCCGGAGTAGGTCCAGCCGCCGAATGACCACAGGACCTGGATGTGGGGGTGCATCTCCTTGAGCTTGCGCAGCTGGTTGAAGTTGCCGCGCAGCGGGTCGTCCCAGGCGTCGGCCTCGCCGTCGACCGATTCGGCCGCGGTGTAGGTCTTCTCGATCGCCGCGTAGGAGTCGTCGAGCCGGCACTGCCCGTTCTGGACGTTGCCGAAGGCGTAGACGATGTGGGTCAGCTTCTCGGCCGAGCCGGAGGTGACGATGTCCTTGACGTGGTAGTCGCGGCCGTAGACGCCCCATTCGGTGAAGTAGGCGATGTTGTACTGGTCGGTGGGCGGGTCGACCGGGCCGGTGGGGTCGTCGGTCGGGTCGCCGGTGGGCTCGTCGGTCGGGTCGCCGCCGTCGCCGCACTCGCCGAGGTCCTCCCAGACCCCCCATTCGCCGGTGGTCCCGGGCTCCTCGCCCTGGGTCCACCACTTGGCCCGCCATTCGTGGCCGTCGTGCCCGGTCTGGTCGCCGCCGACGTAGACGGTCGAGGAGTCCCATGCGGGTGAGCAGATCTGCTGGGCGCCTGCGGTGAAGGGACTGGCTACCGCGTAGATCGCGCCGGTCAGCGCCACGGCAAGTGCCGCCGACAGCGAGATGATCGCGCGCCTTGTCTTGAGGCGTCTCAAGGCGTCCTCCCAAAAGTAAAGAGAGTTAATTGATAACTATCTTTATCTTTACCGCCGACCGGACGCAAGTCAAGGGGCGAAATGGAAATTTTTCAATACGTAAAGATCAGGAAATTTATGGACGTCACCGCCCATAGACCACCCTATGCGACGCCTCGTGGGCGCGGCGGGTCAGCCTCCGGTAGTGGTTGAGGAACTCTTGCGTGTCCTCGCCGAACCCGAGGGTCTGGGCCAGACCCGCCAGCTCCGTGCCCGAACGCGGCAGCTCGTCGCGGGCCACCCCGCGCGCCAGGGTCATGTCGTTGCGCACCCGGGAGACGAACTCCCAGGCGTCCCGCAGATCCTCCATCGACGACCGGTCGAGGAACCCGGCCGCGGCCGCGGCCTCCAGGGCCGGGACGGTCCGGGTGGTGCGCATGGCCGGCTCCTCGCCGTGCTCGAGCTGGAGCAGCTGGGCGACCCACTCGATGTCCACCAGTCCCCCGCGCCCGAGCTTGGTGTGCGCGTTCGGATCGGCCCCGCGGGGAAGCCGCTCGGAGTCGACCCGGGCCTTGACGCGGCGGAACTCCAGCCGCTCGGCCTCGCTGAGCCCGCCCGGCCGGTAGCGGATCTCGTCGGCCAGCATCTTCCACTGGTCGAGCAGATCCTCGTCCCCGGCCGAGGCGCGGGCGCGCAGCAGCGCCTGCCGCTCCCACAGCCGCGCCCGGTCGGTGTAGTAGCGGCGGTAGGCCGCCAGGCTGGTGACGATCGGCCCGCCCTTGCCCTCCGGCCGCAGCCCCAGGTCGAGCTCGACGGGAGGGTCGGCGGTCGGGGCGGTCAGCAGCGACCGCACCGACTCGACCACGCGGGTGGCGGCCTTGCGCTCGGCGTCGGTCCGGCCGTCGTGCAGGAACACGACATCGGCGTCCGAGCCGAAGCCCATCTCGCGGCCGCCGAGGCGGCCCATGCCGATCACGGCCACCGGCGGCACGTCGGTCACGTCACGCGAGGCGATGGCCAGCGCCGCGTCCAGGACCGCGTCGGTCAGGTCCGACAGGGCCAGGCCCACCCCCTGGTCGTCCAGGAGGCCGAGCAGGTCGGCGGCTGCGATGCGGATCAGCTCGCGGCGGCGGATGGCGCGCACGGCCGACACCGCCGCCGACGGGTCGGTATGCCGCTTGGCGGCCTGCCGCATCCCGGCGGCCAGGTCGTCGCGGCCGCGGGGTTCGAGGTCGGCGTTGTCGGAGAGGAACCGCAGCGACTGGGGCACGTGCAGCAGCAGGCCGGTGAAGTACCGGGAGGTGCCCAGCAGTCGCGCCAGGCGGACCGCGGCCGGTCCCCCGTCGCGCAGGAGCCGCAGGTACCAGGGGGTCGAGCCGAGCTTGTCGGAGACCTGCCGGTAGGCCAGCAGCCCGCGATCGGGCTCGGGCGAGTCGGCCAGCTCGTGCAGGACCACCGGCAGCAGGGCCCGCTGCACGGTGGCGGTGCGGCTCACTCCGGCGGTCAGCCTGCGGATGTGGGTCAGAGCGGCGTCGGGGTCGGCGAAGCCGAGGACCGCCAATCGGTCGGCGGCCTCGGACTCGCTCAGGCGCAGCTCGTGGGTGGGCAGCTGGGTGACCGCGTCGAGCAGCGGCTTGTAGAGCAGCTTCTCGTGCAGGCGGCGGGCGGTGGTCGCGTGACCGCGCCAGGCGTTCATGAACGCCTCGTCGGTGGTGTAGCCGAGGACCCGCGCCAGGTGGTGGAGCGGTTCGCCGCCGTCGGGGACGCGGTGGGTGCGCAGCAGCCGCTGGAGCTGGAGCCGGTGCTCGACGGTGCGCAGGAAGACGTAGGTGCCGGTCAGCTCCTCGCCGTCGCGGCGGGCCAGATAGCCGCCGTCGACCAGCACGGTCAGGGCCTCCAGGGTGGAGCGGACGCGCAGCGACGGCTCGCCGCGGCCGTGGACGAGCTGGAGGAGCTGGACTGCGAACTCGATGTCCCGCAGGCCCCCGGGACCGAGCTTGATCTCCCAGCGGCGCTGGTCGCCGGGCACGGACTCAGCGACCTTGCGCCGCATGTCGCGGATGTCGGCGACCACGCCGGGGCGGTTCGCCGCCGCCCAGATGAACGGCTGGACGGCCGCGAGCCATTCGAGCCCCAGCCCGAGGTCCCCGGCGGCCGGGCGGGCTTTGAGCAGGGCCTGGAACTCCCAGGTGCGGGCCCAGTCCCGCAGGTAGGCCACATAGGATTCGACCGTGCGGACCAGGGCCCCGGCGCGGCCCTCGGGGCGCAGCCCGGCGTCGACCGGCCAGGTGAAGGGCCCCACGATCTGGATCATGCGGGCCGCCCGGCGGGTGGCCAGTTCGAGGTCCCCTTCGGCGACGAAGACGACGTCCACATCGGAGACGAAGTTGAGCTCCTCGGCGCCGGTCTTGCCCATGGCGATCACTGCCAGGCGGGTCTCCCCGGGAAGCTCGGCCTCGGCCAGTTCGAGGCCGCGGGCCAAAACGGCGTCGGCCAGTCGCGAGAGCGCCAGCGAGGTCGTCTCCAGATCGGTCGCACCGGTCAGGTCGGCGGCGGCGATCCGCAGCAGGTTGGCCTTCCAGGCGTAGCCCAGCCCGGTCGACGAGGCCGAGCGGATGCGGTCCAGGCCCTCGGATTCGGCCTCGGTCAGGGCGGGCTCGACCTCGGGGTGGGCGCGCAGGAAGTCGGCAAGGGCGTTGCTGGCCTCGACGACCGCCTGTCGCGCCTGGTCGCGGTCAGGCATCGATCACCGGGAGCTCGCGCCGCTCCCCGGCCGCGATGCGGGCGAACCGCTGCATGATCGGCCGCCACGCCTCGACGATGTGCTCATCGACCTTGCGGGCCTTCTCCAGGAGCGCCTCGTCGAAGGACTCGAATTCGGCCAGCTGCTCGGGGGCCAGCTCGAAGTGGGACTGGACGCCCCAAGCCGTCTGCCGCAGGCGGAAGACCTCCAGGGCCCCGTACGGGGACGCGGCCAGGAGAGTGGCCTCCTCGGGGAGCCTCACCAGTTCGTAAGCGCGCCAGCAGATCACGTCGAGGGTCATGGGCGAGGGCCCGAACAGCAGGTCGCGTCCGGCCTCGTCGCGCTTGGCGAGCATCCGCGCGCCCTGCGGCTCGGTGCAGGGCTCGATGTCGCCGCCGAAGGCCCCGGCGAGCAACTGGGACGACGAGCACAGCGCGAGCGTGGGAGTCGAGTCGGCGACGGCGCATTCGAGCAGGCCGACCAGCTCCTCGGCCCATTCGGCGCTGCGGGTGCCGCCGAGCGCGATCAGGGCCTCGTGGCCCCCGGCGCTCTTCGGTACGGCGTCGCCGGCGTGGGGCCGCACCACGTCGAACTCCATGCCGGCCTCGGCCAGCCATTCCGACGCGCGTCCGAGCCCCAGCTGGGGGTCGTTCTCAATGACGAGTGCGGTGGTCACCGTCTCATCCTAAACGGTCACAGATTGATATAACGCTGCCGTTCGAAGGCGGTCACCTGGGTGCGGTAGTCCTCCCACTCGTTGCGCTTGTTCTTGAGGAAGTAGTCGAAGACGTGCTCCCCCAGCACCTCCGGGACCAGCTCGGAGGACTCCATGGCGTCGAGGGCCTCGGCGAGGCTGGACGGGAGCGGCTGGTAGCCGGCGGCGACGCGCTCGGCGTTGGTCAGGGCCGAGACGTCGTCCTCGGTGCCCGGCGCGAGCTCGTAGCCCTCCTCGATGCCCTTGAGGCCGGCGCCCAGGAGCACCGCGTACGCCAGGTACGGGTTGGCCGCCGAGTCGAGCGAGCGGATCTCGACACGGGCCGAGTTCGGCTTGCCGTAGGCCGGGACGCGCACCAGCGCCGAGCGGTTGGCCCTGCCCCAGGACACGTACGAGGGGGCCTCGACGATGCCGCCCTGCATCGGGCTGGAGTAGAGCCGCTTGTAGGAGTTGACCCACTGGCAGGTGATGGCGGTGAACTCGGGGGCGTGCTTGAGCAGACCGGCGATGAACGCCTTGGCGGTCTTGGAGAGCCGCTGCTCGTCGCCCGGATCGTGGAAGGCGTTGTCCTCGCCCTCGAACAGCGACAGGTGGCTGTGCATGCCCGAACCGGGCTGGTCGGTGAACGGCTTGGGCATGAACGAGGCGTGCACGCCCGAGGTCAGCGCGATCTCCTTGACGATGTGCCGGAACGTCATGATGTTGTCGGCCGTGGTCAGGGCGTCGGCGTAGCGCAGGTCGATCTCCTGCTGCCCGGGGGCGACCTCGTGGTGGCTGAACTCGACCGAGATGCCGACCCGCTCGAGCGCGAGGATCGCCTGGCGGCGGAAGTCGCGGGCGACCGAGTGGGTGGTGTGGTCGAAGTAGCCGCCGTCGTCGACCGGCCTGGGCTCGTCCGTGCCGTCCTGGAGCAGGAAGAACTCGATCTCGGGGTGGACGTAGAAGGTGAAGCCGCGGTCGGCGGCCTTGGACAGCGAGCGGCGCAGGACGTGGCGCGGGTCGGCCCAGGACGGGGCGCCCTCGGGGGTGAGGATGTCGCAGAACATGCGCGCGGACTCGCCGATGCCGCGGCCCTCGAACGGGAAGACCTGGAACGTGGTCGGGTCGGGCATGGCGACCATGTCGGACTCGTAGACGCGCGCGAAGCCCTCGATCGCGGAGCCGTCGAAGCCGATGCCCTCCTCGAAGGCCGACTCGAGTTCGGCGGGCGCGACGCTCACGGACTTGAGCGTTCCGAGCACGTCGGTGAACCAAAGCCGGACGAACCGGATGTCACGCTCTTCGAGCGTGCGGAGCACGAACTCCTTCTGCCGTTCCATTGCGCGTTCCTCTCGGTCCTGGGGCGGCAATTGTCTCACTAGTTTGTGTCCGCGACGTTAACCCGGCAGGTGGCCCGGAGGGACGCGAAGTCGGTAGATTCGTGAGCATGTTCGCAGGAACGGTGACCCGGATGTGGCGCTGGCCGGTCAAGGGCCTGCGCGGTGAGACGGTGCGCTCGGCCCGGATCGGGCCGAAGGGCATGGAGGGCGACCGGGTCCTGAAGGTCTTCAAGGCCGGGAGCGAGGGCGACATCTGGCCCCCGAGCCACCCGAGGATGCTCGGCTGGGAGGCCGCCTGGCCGGCCCAGTGCGGGTGCGAGGACGGCGTCGGCGGCACTCCGGTGGTCTACGCCCCCGGCGGGGCGGCGTGGGCCTCCGACGACCCGGGGCTGGCGGCGGCGCTGGCCGAGGACGTCGGCTCCGAGCCGCTCGAACTGCGGCCGGTCGAAGGCGCGAACGGCCGCGTCCTGGTGGTGTTCGAAGCGAGCCTGAAGCGGCTCTCAGAGGAGATGGGCCGCGAGATCGAGGTCGAGCGGTTCCGCCCCAACGTGCTGGTCGCCGCCGACGCCGAGCCGTACTCGGAGGTCGAGCTCGAACCGGGGACGCCGGTCAAGATCGGCGACGGCGAGTTCACGGTGCACAAGCCGTGCGAGCGGTGCGTCTTCCCCAGCTGGGATCCCTTCGGGCGGGAGCGCGACAAAGAGCTGCACCGGCACATCGTCCAGGAGCTCGGGAACCACTTCGGGGTGTACCTGCGGATCGCAGCAGGGGCCGAGGTGCGCTTGGGCGACCCGGTAGCGGCACACTAGTACTCGCGCCCTGAGCCGGGGATCGGCCGGCTCAGGGCACCTTCTCAGCTTAAGGCTCGGCGGCGACATATTCGGTACACAACCGCCGCGATCCCGTATCGTCCCGGTGATCAGACTCCGGTCGCGACGTGCTCGCCGACCCAGCGCCGCACGAAGGGCCACAGCGCTTCCGGGGCCGGGGCGGAGACGTCGGCGCGCGGCCACGGCCGCCCGAAGTGGTCGATGTAGGCGGTCGCGCAGCCGCGATCGGCGGCCGGGGCGAGGTCGTTGCGCGGAATGTCCCCGATGCTCAGGAGGGTTCCGGGATCGCGCCCGTCGAGCAGGTCGTCGAGGACGTCGGCCAGGCCGTCGGGCTTGCGGGCGTCGCCGACGATCCGGTCGAACAGGCCGTCCAGGCCGAGGCGCTCGAGGGAGGGCTCCAGGCTCGCGGCGGGGGCGTTGGTGACCAGGACGACCTCGACCTGCTTGGGCAGGCCCCAGATGAGTTCGCGGATGCCCTCGGGGGCCCAGATCTTGAACTCGCCTTCGGCCATCCGCTCCCGGGTCGCCTCGTAGGCGGCCTGCCGGTCGGCGTCCTCGACGCCGTATTCGACGGAGAGCCGCCGGACGGCGTTGTCGGGGTCGTAGGCGTCGAAGGTCGAGGCGGTGGTGGGCTTGCCGGCGAGGAACGCCTCGT
Organism: Glycomyces salinus; assembly: GCF_016428645.1. Taxonomy (GTDB): domain Bacteria; phylum Actinomycetota; class Actinomycetes; order Mycobacteriales; family Micromonosporaceae; genus Glycomyces; species Glycomyces salinus. The sequence goes on from NZ_JAELXW010000008.1 coordinate 111,949, forward strand.
GGGCGGCGATGAACGCCCGCCGGTCGTCGTCGGGAAGTTCGGCGGCGACCAGGTGGGCGTAATGGCCGGAGTGCTCCCAGCCGAGCCGGACGGTCCCGTCGAAGTCGAAAAGCAGTGTGGCTTCGATATTCACCAGCGCAACGCTACCGGCCGCCAGGGCCGTCCCTGGGAGGAAGGGACAGGCCTCACGGATAATCTTGGAGCCCTCCGTTTTCTAGCGGACTCGGATCCCGAGTAGCTACTTCGGGCGACTTGTTGGCCGTTGGAGCGAATCCGAAGATTGTCGCACCTGGCCCGTATGGTTTGTCACGTGCAGCTTCGTTACGCCTACCGGGTCTATCCGACCGCGCCGCAGCGCAACGCGCTCGCCAGGGTGTTCGGATGGGTCCGGACGGTTTATACCGATGCGATCGCAGCAAGAAAGGCCGCGCGCTCTGCGGGGCTGCCGTTCCCTACTACGGCAGCACTCGACAAGCTCCTAATAACGGCCGCGAAGCGCACCCCAGAGCGGGCGTGGCTCGCCGAGGTGTCCACGGTGCCGTTGCAGCAAGCGCTCAGGGACCGCCACGCTGCATACAAGAACTTCTTCGACTCGCTGCGCGGCAAGCGGAAGGGGCGCAAGGTCGGACCCCCGAGACTCAAACGCCGTTCGGCCCGGCAGTCGGCCCGATACACCCGCAACGGGTTCTCCCTGAAGCCGAACGGACGGCTGTGCATCGCGAAGGTCGGGGAACTCCAAGTGGCCTGGTCGAGGGATCTTCCCGCCGAGCCGTCTTCGGTAACGATGCTCAAGACCCCTACAGGTAAATACTTCGCCAGCTTCGTCGTGGCAATCGATGACGATGCCGGGATGCTCGACGAATCCGACGAGGAAACCGGGATCGACCTCGGGCTCAAGTCGTTCGCGGTGCTTCGCGGCGGGAAGGTCATCGACAACCCGCGCTTTTTCAAGCGCATGGAACGGCGGCTGAAGAAAGCCCAGCGAGAGTTCTCCCGAAAGCAGAAAGGCAGTAGTAAACGGGAGAAGGCCCGCATCAAGGTCGCGAAAGTCCACGGACGGACTCGGAGCATGCGCGACGACTGGCTGAACAAGCTGGTCAAGACGCTGGTGAGCGAGAACCGAGCTCTCTACGTCGAGGACCTGAACGTTCACGGCCTGTCGCGTGGCAGAGGGGCGAAGAGTGTGCATGATGCCGCGTTCGGTATGTTCCTGAACCGGCTCGAATCCAAGTCGACCCGATGTGGCAGGACGTTTGTGCGCATCGACCGGTTCTTCCCGTCCACGCAGCTGTGCTCAGTCTGCGGAGCCATGGCTGGGCCGAAAGGCCCGGACAGCCTCCGCGTCCGCCAGTGGGCGTGCGGGTGCGGCGTCGCACATGATCGGGATGAGAACGCCGAGATCAATATCCGTCGCGAAGGCAAACGGATGGTCGCCGCGGGGCTCGCGGAGACCTGAAACGCCTGCGGAGGGCCCGTAAGACCGGGGGAAACCCGGCCCGGCCCGCTGAAACAGGAACCCACCCGTAGATGGACTGCACCAGCGGCCCACAAGCCGGGAAGCCTGTCTCACTTGGGACGGGTGGATGTCAATCGAAACCGTGCTCCGGGGTCGGGAACTGGCCGGTTCGGACCTCGTCTGCGTAGGCGCGGGCGGCGTCCTGGATGACGGTGGCGGCGTCGGCGTAGCGCTTGACGAAGCGCGGGGCACGGCCGCGGCGGAGTCCGGCCATGTCCTGCCAGACCAGGACCTGGGCGTCGGTGTCGGGGCCGGCGCCGATGCCGACGGTCGGGATCGGCAGCTGCTTGGTGATCTCGGCGGCCACCGAGGAAGTGACCATCTCCAGGACCACGGCGAAGGCCCCGGCCTCGGCGACGGCGTGCGCGTCGGCCTCGACCTCGGCGGCCTGGGCGTCGCGGCCCTGGACGCGGTAGCCGCCCACAGCGTGCTCGCTCTGCGGCGTGAAGCCGACGTGGCCCATGACCGGGATTCCGGCGTCGACCAGGGCCTTGATCTGGGCGGTCATGCGGCGTCCGCCTTCGAGCTTGACGGCGTGGGCCCCGGCCTTCATGAACTTGACGGCGGTCTCCAGGGCCTGGACGGGTCCGGCCTCATAGGACCCGAACGGGAGGTCGGCGACGACCAGGGTCCGCTGCGTGGAGCGGGCCACGGCCGCCACGAGCGGCAGCAGCTCCTCGACGGTGACGGGGATGGTCGTCTCGTAGCCGTAGACGTTGTTGGCGGCCGAGTCGCCGATGAGCAGGGCCGGGATGCCGGCCTCGTCGAACAGCGACGCGGTGTACATGTCATAGGAAGTGAGCATCGCCCACTTCTCGCCGCGCTCCTTGGCCTCGATGAGGTGGCGGGCCCTGATCCGCTTGACGTTCTTGCCCGGCCCGTACAGGCTCGGGATCTCGTCGGGGGAAAGATTCTGGGACATCTTCGTGCTCCTTGTTGCTCCTCGCGGCCGGCCTGTAGCCGGTCCCCGGGCTTACTGGAACGAGACTAACGCTCTTCGATGTCCCAGAGTCTGGACCGAAAGCGGGTGTGACGAACTCCCTTCGCTACCGACCCCGGAACCGGTTCGTGATCGGCAGGCGGCGGTCGCGCCCGAAGGACTTGCCGGAGACCTTGGTGCCCGGAGCGGTCTGGCGGCGCTTGTACTCGGCGCCGTCGACCAGCGAGGCGACCCGCTGGACGACCTCGGGCGGGTAGCCGAGCCCGACCAGGTCCTCGCGGTCCTTGTCGCCGTCGACGTAGGCGGCCAGGATCGCGTCGAGGACCTCGTAGTCCGGCAGCGAGTCCGAGTCCTTCTGGTCGGGCCGCAGCTCGGCGCTCGGCGGCTTGAGGATCACGTTCTCGGGGATCGGCTCGGTCTCGCCGAGCTTGCGGGCGTGCTCGTTGCGCCAGGTCGCCAGCTCATAGACCAGGGTCTTGAGCACGTCCTTGATGGGCGCGAAGCCGCCGACCGAGTCTCCGTAGAGGGTCGAGTAGCCCACCGCGTACTCGCTCTTGTTGCCCGGGGCCAGGACCAGGTGCCCATGCTGGTTCGACAGGGCCATCACGATCGTCCCTCTCACGCGGGCCTGGAGGTTCTCCAGGGCCAGGCCGGACAGCGAGAGGTCGGCCAGGTAGCCGTCGACGATCGGCTGGATCGCCTCGACCGAGTAGTTCAGGCCGCACCGTTCGGCCAGTTCGGCGGCGTCGTCGAGCGAGTGCCGCGAGGAGTAGCGGCTGGGCATCGAGACGACGCGGACGTTCTCGGCGCCGATCGCGTCGCGGGCGAGCACGGCCGTCAGCGCCGAGTCGATGCCGCCGGACAGGCCGAACACCACCGACTTGAAGCCGTTCTTGCGCACGTAGTCGCGCAGGCCGAGCACCAGGGCCTCCCAGATCTCCTCCAGGCGGTCCAGGCCCGGGGCCAGGGCGGCCTCGACCGGCACCCCGGGGACCTCGGCGGTCTCGGACAGGACGTGGTGGACCACGCTCATGGTCGTCGAGGTGTGGTTGGCGAAGTCGGCGTCGCCGCCCTCGGCCAGGCGGAGGTCGGCCACGAGCAGCTCGGGCTCGAACCGCCGGGCCGCGGCGTGGAGCTCGCGGCCGGGGCCGACGATCATCGAGCCGCCGTCGAAGACCAGCTCGTCCTGGCCGCCGACGGTGTTGACGTAGGCGACCGGAGCGCCGACGTGGTCGGACCAGTGGTCCAGCAGCGCCCGGCGCCGCTCCTGTTTCCCCTGCTCGTAGGGCGAGGAGTTGATGTTGACGACCAGGCCGGCCCCGGCCTCGGCGGCGGCCTTGAACGGCACGCCCTCCTGCCACAGGTCCTCGCAGACGGTGAAGGCCACATCCACGCCGCCGATGCGGGCGATGTGCAGCTCATGGCCCGAGACGAACCAGCGATCCTCGTCGAAGACGCCGTAGTTCGGAAGATGGTGCTTGTAGTAGCGGAACAGGACCTTGCCATGCTGGATCAGGGCGAGGGCATTGCGGATTCCGTGGCCCTGCTGGCCGCCGACGGGTCCGTCGGCGTCGAGGTAGCCCACGGCCACCGGGAGGCTCCCGTTGCCGTCCGCGGCGATCTCGGCGGCGAGCCGGTCGAGTCGGGCCCGGCTGGCCTCGACGAAGGAGTGGCGCAGGGCGAGGTCCTCGACCGGGTAGCCGGTCAGCGCCTGCTCGCCGGTGGCCAGCAGGTGGGCCCCGGCGGCGGAGGCGGCGGCGGCCGCCTGCCGGATGAGTTCGGCGTTGGCGTCGAGGTCGCCTACGGTCGGATTGTCCTGGGCGAGGGCGATACGCAGTGTCGGCATGCGCCTATTCTTCCGCGTCCGCGACGCTTGCGTCATCTGACCAACAGAATGAGACTCAGCACGAATCCGTAGACGACGATCGCGATGCGCAGCGGCTTCTCGGGGAGCTTCTGGAATACCCGCGCGCCGAGGTAGCCGCCGAGGAAGGTGGCGGGGACGAGGATGCCGATGGCCCACCAGGCGACGTCGGCCCAGATGCCGTAGACGACGCTGGTCACCACGCCGACGATGAAGGTGCAGAAGTTCTTCAGCGCCCCGACCCGGACCAGGCTCTCGGTCAGGCTCATGGCGATCACCGCGATCAGGACCAGGCCGAGCGCGGCGTTGAAGTACGAGCCGTACATGCAGCCGAGGAACACGCCGCCGTGGAGCGCGACCGGGTGGAGGGGCCGGTCGCCGTTGAGCCTGGTGACCATGCGGTTGACCCACGGGCCCACCGCCATCAGCAGCGTCGCCAGCAGCACCAGGAACGGGACGATCGCCTCGAACGCGGCGTGGGAGGTGTTGAGCAGCAGGATCGTCCCGCACACGGAGGCGACCAGCGCGGTCGGGATCAGGCCGAGGGCGCGGCGGCCCTGGCCCCGGAGGTTGTCGCGGGAGCCGAACGCGGCCGCGGCGTAGGCCGGGGCGACCGCGATGCCGTTGGTGGCGTTGGCGTACAGCGGCGGCACGCCGACGGCGATCAGCGTCGGGTAGGTGATCAGCGACCCTCCCCCGGCGACGGCGTTGAGCCCGCCGGCGGCCACGCCGGCGAGCAGCAGTCCCGCCACTTGGAGCACCTGAATCACAGTCATCGCGCGGACAGCGTACGCTTGATCGCCGGGACGAGTCGGCCAGGCGGTCGCGTCAGTGATGTCGGTGTCCTTCGGGACGCGGCGTCGCTGCCGAGGAACGTCCGGACTCCACAGGGCAGGGTGGTTGCCAACGGCAACCCGGGGTGACCCGCGGGAAAGTGCCACAGAAATCAGACCGCCGGCTTCGGTCGGTAAGGGTGAAACGGTGGTGTAAGAGACCACCAGCGCCGCCGGTGACGGCGGCGGCTCGGTAAACCCCACCCGGAGCAAGGTCAAGAGGGGCCGCGAGGCCCTGCGCGAAGGTCGGAGGGCGGCCCGCCCGAATCCTTCGCGGGTAGACCGCTCGAGCGCGTCGGCGACGGCGCGCCTAGATGGATGGCCGCCCAGGACAGAATCCGGCGTACCGGCCGACTCGTCCCCCGCCTCCTGGCGGGGGATAGGGTGTGGCCGTGACTCCCTCTGTGCAGCGACGTCGGGCTCCCTTGGTTCGCAAGGCGGTCGGGTTGGTCTTCTACAGTCTTCCGATTCCGGTGCGGCGGCGGATCGTGCGGATCGCCACGCCCACGTACACGCTCGGTTCGGTGGTGCTGGTGATGGACGAGGCGCGGGAGCGGTTGCTGATGCTGCGCCAGCCACCGGGGAAGCGGTGGTCGCTGCCGGCGGGGCTGCTGAATCGGCGGGAGCAGCCGATCGAGGGCGCCCGGCGGGAGTTGAACGAGGAGACCGGGATCGAGGCCGAGCTGGACGAGCTGGTCCCGGCCGTGCCTTGCGCGGTCGTGCACACCTCGGGGCGGTGGGTCGACAACGTCTTCCGGCTGGTGCGCGATCCCGAGACCACCCAGATCCTGGTCGACGGGCACGAGGTGTGGGACGCGGCCTGGCATCCGGTCGACGAGCTGCCGGAGATGACGCGAGCGACGGCCAAGCTGCTGGGTCACTATGAGCTCGGACCGCTGGCCGGGTCCGTATAGGCGAGAGGCCCGGCGCACCGGCGGTGCGTCGGGCCTTGTCGTCGTCGCGCCTACTCCGGGCCGAGTTTGCGGGTGCCGGTGTAGTACTCGAAGGTCAGGCCGCCGGTCGCCAGCAGGAGGGCGACGCCGCCGGCCACGATCAGCCACGGCAGCCAGAACACGACGCCCAGCCCGGCCAGGACCGCGGTGGCGGCCAGGCCCAGGGGCCAGTAGGAGCCGGGGCTGAAGAAGCCGACCTCGCCGGAGACGTCCGAGATCTCGCCGTCGGGACGGTCCTCGGGGCGCGGGTCGATGCGCCGGGAGACCATCCAGAAGTAGAGCCAGATCATGCCGGTCAGGAAGCCGGAGAGGATCAGGCCGATGAAGCCGATGACCTCGATCTGGCCCGGGTGGCCGTACGCCGGGTTGTCGTTGTGGTACGTCCAGAAGCCGTAGATGCCCGCGAACACGAACATCGACACCATGACGATCAGGAAGAGGCGGTTCTCAGTCTTCATGCTGCGATTCCCCTTAGCTCGCTTCGCCCGAGTTCGGGTCGGTGTTGAACGTGTTCGACGTGGTCGCGTACGGCTCCTGGCCGATCGCCTCCAGTGCCTCGGGGGTCGTGGCACCGTCGACTCGGGCGTCTACGAAGGTCTGGTAGTCGTCGGGGCTGACCACGCGCATCTCGAAGTTCATGAAGGCGTGGTAGGCGCCGCACAGCTCGGCGCAGCGGCCGATGAAGGTGCCGGTCTCGGTGAAGTCGACCTCGAAGCGCTGGGTCTGGGCCTCCGAGCCGGGGATCACGTCGCGCTTGAACAGCATGTCCGGAACCCAGAAGGAGTGGATGACGTCCTCGCTGCGCAGTTCGAAGCGCACGTCCTCCTGCTGCGGGACCACGATGACCGGGATGTAGTCGGAGGTGCCGGTCTCGGTCACCGCCTCGCCGTCCGCGCCCTCCAACGGCTCGCAGTCGGCGTCGGAGTAGGTGAACTGCCAGTTCCACTTGAACGCGGTGACCTGCGTGCAGTTGGTCGGCTCGTCGCTCATCTCGGTGACGTCGTCCTGCACGACCACCGTGAAGTAGAAGAGCACGAAGATCATGATGAACGGCAGGCCGGTGAAGGTCAGTTCGGCGGGCAGGTTGTACTTGGTCTGCCGCGGCAGCTCTTCGGGATCGGCGTCGGCGCGCTTCTTGTAGGCGGTCACGCACCAGAACGTCAGGCCCCACACGATGACGCCGACCGCGAGTGCGGCGACCGTGGCGCCGATCCACAGGTCCATCATCAGTTCGGACTGCTCGGTCGGCTTGGTCCGGGGCCAACCGAGGTAGAAGGCGTCCTCGAGGCTGCATCCGGCGAGGACCACCGGGAGCAGTACGGCGATGCCGGCGAGACCTATGGCGCGGCGGGCTCGGCCGCGAGATTCCCGGAACGGTTTTCCGACCACCTGTCTCATGCCTTTCTCAGTCCGGGGCTGCCGGTCGCAGCGGGCAGCGGCGACACGCAGATCTAACGGACCAGAGCCTACTGCCCGACCCGGGCCCGTGTACGCAAGGGGTTGGGTTCTCGGCGAGGCGTCTTCTATGTTTGGCGGGTGGCACGGATCTACTTCGACGGCGCGACCGCGCAGCCGACCCACCCGGCCGCGGCGGACGCTTATGCTGCGGCTTTGGCGGAGGGCTGGGCGGGTCCGGGACGGCTCTACACATTGGGCAGGCGGTCGCGCATGCTGCTGGAGGCGGCCCGCCAGTCGGCGGCCTCCTCGCTCGGCGTCGCTCCCGATGAGGTCACTTTCACATCGAGCGGCACGCATGCCGTGCACGCCGGGATACTCGGCGTCACCGCCGCTTCCAGTGAGCCGGGACCGCTGGTCTACGGGGCGGTCGAGCATTCGGCGGTTCTGCATGCGGCGGACTGGTTCGAGCGTTCAGGGGGGCGGTCGGTATCGGTGCCGGTGGACCGGTCGGGGCGGGTCGATCCGGACCCGCTGGCCGGGATCGACGGGGCCTCGGTGCTGGCGGTGCAGAGCGCCAACCACGAGGTCGGGACGCGCCAGCCGATCGGGGCGATCGCCGCCGCTTCGGCGGGCGTCCCGCTGGTGTGCGACGCGGCCGCGAGCGTCCCGTGGGAGCCGGTCCCCGAGGGCTGGTCGGTGCTGGCGGCCAGCTCCCGCAAGTGGGGCGGACCGGCCGGGAGCGGCATCCTGGTCGTCCGCAAGGGCACGCGGTGGCGCAACCCGTTCCCCGGTGAGGACTCCTCACTCCAGGAGGCGATCGGAGAGATCGACGTCCCGGCGGCGGTGGCCGCCGCCGCTTCGCTGCGCGCGGTCGTCGCCGAGCGCGAGGAGACCGCCGAGCGGGCCCGGGAGCTGACCGAGCGGATCAGGGAGACCGTGGCCGAGACCGTCCCTGACGTGGAGCTGCCCGGCGATCCGATCGACCGCCTGCCGCACATCGTGACGTTCTCCTGCCTCGGCGTGGACGGCGAGGTGCTGCTGGGCGAGCTGGACAAGGCCGGTTTCTCGGTCTCGTCGGGTTCGGCGTGCGCCTCGACGCGGCTGCGTCCCTCGCACGTCCTCCAGGCGATGGGCGTGCTCAGCCACGGCAACGTGCGGGTCTCCCTCCACCGCGGCAGCACCGAGGAGGAGGTGGACCGCTTCCTGGAGGTCCTCCCGGGGATCGTGGAGGACCTCCGGAGGCTCGCTACTTGACCGCGTGGGTGACGTCCTTCTCCTCGGCGTAGAAGCAGGCGGTCGGATGAGTACTGCCTTCAGGCTGGTTCGGGTGGTGGTGGGAGACGGGAGGGCGGGTGCCGTTGTCGCCCACGTCGAGGGACGGGACCTCTTCGGCGCAGCGCTCGGTGGCCTTCCAGCAGCGGGTGCGGAAGCGGCAGCCCGAGGGCGGGTTGATCGGCGAGGGGACGTCCCCTTGCAGGATGATCTCCTCGCGGCGGCCGCGCAGTTCGGGGTCCGGGACCGGGACGGCCGACAGCAGCGCCTGCGTGTACGGGTGTCGCGGATGGTCGTAGATCTCGGCCGCGGTGCCGCGCTCGACGATCTTGCCCAAGTACATCACCGCGACCTCGTCGGCGATGTGGCGCACCACCGACAGGTCGTGGGCGATGAACACGTACGCCAGGCCCAGTTCGTCCCGGAGCCGTTCGAGCAGGTTGATGACCTGCCCCTGGATGGAGACGTCCAGGGCGCTGACCGGTTCGTCGCAGACCAGGATCTGGGGGCGCAGGGCCAGCGCGCGGGCGATGCCGATGCGCTGCCTCTGGCCGCCGGAGAACTGGTGCGGGTAGCGGTTGACGTGGTCGGGGCTGAGCCCGACCAGGTCGAGCAGCTCCTTGACCTCGGCGGTGACCTTGTCCTTGGGGACCACGCCGGGGTGGATCGCGAACGGCTCGGCGACGATGTCGCCGACGGTCATGCGCGGGTTCAGCGAGGTGTACGGGTCCTGGAAGACCAGTTGGATGTCGCGTCGGTGGGGCCGGATCTTGCGCTGCGGGAGGTTCCCGATCTCCTGTCCCAGCAGGTTGATCGATCCCGAGGTCGGCGGTTCGAGTCCGACCAGGAGTTTGGCGAGGGTCGACTTGCCGCAGCCGGACTCGCCGACGACGCCGAGGGTCTTGCCCGCGTGCAGTTCGAGGTCGACCCCGTCGACGGCCTGCACGTGCCCGACGGTCCGCTTGAACACGATGCCGCGCTGCACCGGGAAGTGCTTGACCAGGTCCCGGGCCTCCAGGACCGGTTCGGCGGCGTGCTCTTGGCCCAGCTCAGCGTTCATTTCGGTAGACCTCCTCGGCGAAGTGGCAGCGGCTGCGGTGTTCCTCGGCGACGCTCGCCCAGGGCGGTTCCTCCACCGAGCACTTCTCTTCGGCGGCCCAGCAGCGCGGGTGGAACGAGCAGCCGCCCGGCAGGGAGGCCGGGTTGGGGGGCAGGCCGCGGATGACCTCGAGCTCCTGGCCGAGGGTGTCCACGCGCGGGATGGCCCGCAGCAGGGCCTTGGTGTACGGGTTGGCCGGGCGCTTGAACACGTCGTGGATGGACGCCTGCTCCATGATCTGCCCGGCGTACATGACCGCGACGTCGTCGGCGACGTCGGCGACCACGCCGAGGTCGTGGGTGATCAGGATGAGCCCCATGCTGCGCTCTTCCTGGATCTCCTTGAGCAGGCGCATGATCTGGGCCTGCACGGTGACGTCGAGCGCGGTGGTCGGCTCGTCGGCGATGAGGATCTCCGGTTCGAGCGCCAGGGCCATGGCGATCATGACCCGCTGGCGCATGCCGCCGGAGAACTGGTGCGGGTAGTGGCCGATGCGGTTCTTCGCGTCGGGGATGCCGACCAGGTCGAGCAGTTCGCCGGCCCGCTTCTTGGCGTCCTTGCGGCTGGAGCCGCGGTGGACGCGGAACAGCTCGCCGATCTGGAATCCGACCGACCACAGGGGGTTGAGCGCCGAGAGGGCGTCCTGGAAGACCATGCCGATGTGGTTGGAGCGGATGCCGCGCTTGGTGTCCTCGTCCTGTTTGAGGATGTCGACCCCGTGCAGGCGGACCGCGCCGCCGGTGATGTATCCGGGCGGGGAGTCGAGGATGCCCATGACCGCCTGGGAGGTCACCGACTTGCCCGAGCCGGACTCGCCGACGATCGCGAGGGTCCGGCCGGTCTCGAGCGAGAAGTTCGCGCCGCGGACGGCGGGGACGCGCTTGCCGCGGATCTTGAACTCGACTCGCAGGTCCTCGACTTCGAGCAGCGGCGCGTTCATGTCGACGCCCGGCAGGGTGTCGCCGATGATGCGGAGGTTCTCTGCCACTGTTGTCACCTCAGCTTCGGGTCGAGGGCGTCGCGCAGGGCGTCGCCGAAGGTCGCGAACGAGAACACGGTCAGGATCAGCAGCAGCAGCGGTATCCCGAACAGGTAGATGTAGCCTCCGGCGGCCCATTGGGTGCCGTTGGACAGCAGCACGCCCCAGCTGGTCGCGGGCGGCTGCACGCCGATGCCGAGCACCGCCAGGGCCGATTCGGCGACGATGATCGAGCCGAGGGTGGTGGGGATGACCGCGGTCACCGGGATGATCGCGTTGGGCAGGATGTGCTTGAACATGATCCGGCGGTCCTTGGCGCCCAGGCAGCGGGCGGCGGTGACGTAGTCGAGGTTCTTGGTCTCGATCGTCGCCGCACGGGTGTAGCGGGTGAACTCCATCCACCCGAAGATGGCGAGCGCGATCGCCGGTGGCGCCACGGTCTCGAACAGGTTGTCGGGCGCCCCGCGGCCGCGGAAGAGGCTCAGCAGCAGGATCGCTCCGAGCATCAGCGGGACCACGATGAACACGTCAACGGCGCGGGAGATGATCGCGTCGATCACGCCGCCGTAGTAGCCGGCGAGGATGCCGGTGACCATGCCGATCAGGACCGCGACGATCATCACCGACAGGGCCAGCGTGATGGTCGGCCGGGTGCCGTGGACGAGGGTGGCCGCGAAGTCGCATCCGAACTGGTCGGTGCCGAGCGGGTGCTCTCCGGTGAACCAGGTGTCGGGCCGCTCCCTGGCGTCGCTGCCGATGCACCTGGTGGGGCTCTTGTCGGTGAACAGCGTCGGGAACGCGGCCATGGTGAACACGAAGAGCATGATCAGCGAGGCGATGATGACGTCGGGGCGCCTGCGCATGGTGCGGAAGGCGTCCTTCCACAGCGAGCTCTGCGCGGTGTCCGGTTCGGGCTTGGGTGCGGTCAGCTCACTCATAGCGGATCCTCGGGTCGAGGGCGGCGTACAGCAGGTCGACGATGAGGGTCACGATCACGACGACCACCGCGGTGACGGTCAGCCCGACGATCACCAGGTTCACTTCCTGGCGCTGGACGGCCTGGAAGATCATCCGCCCCATGCCGGGGATGTTCATGATGCCCTCGGTGAGGACGGCGCCGGAGAGCGCGAAGGCGAAGATGTATCCGACTCCGGTGACGACCGGGATCATGGAGTTGCGCACCACGTGCACGACGGTGATGCGCATGTTGGGCAGGCCCTTGGCTTTAGCGGTGCGGACGAAGTCCGAACCGAGGTTCTCGAGCTGGCTGGCCCTCACCAGGCGGGTGAGGGTGGCCAGGCCGACGGTGCCGACGATGATGCCCGGGATGATGATCGTCGTCCAGGGATGGTCGGGGTCGTAGCTGGGACTGAAGACCTCTCCCATGAACGTGTCGGCCCCCCAGATGTCTCTGGCCCAGTTGGTCAGCGGCACCGCGGCGAGGTAGACGTAGGCCAGCAGGACCAGGAACACCGGGACCGAGTCGATCAGGATCGTGGTGCCCCGGACGGTGTGGTCGATGAAGCCGCCTCGGTGGCGGGCGGCCCAGGTGCCCAGCAGCATCGCGACGATGACCAGGGTGAGCGTGGAGAATATGAACAGCCGCAGCGTGTTGGGGATGTAGATGGCCAGCAGGTCGCCGACGTCGCGGTTGCCGTTGAGGGTGGTGCCCAGGTCGCCGGACGCGTATCTCTGGAGGCGTTCGACGAACGGCACCAGGCACGGGTCGCCAGGGCGGTCGTAGCACGCGTTGTCGAGACCGTAGAGCTTCTCCACCTGAGCGAGCATGGCCGGCGGCGGGGTCCTGTCCCCTCCGAAGAACAGGATCGCGGGGTTGCCGCGGATCTGCACCGACAGCGCCATCAGGTAGTGCAGCAAGAACAAGACGATGCCGAGGGTGAGCAGCCCCTGGAGCAGTCGTCGAATGACGTAGCGTCCCATTATCTTCCGTCCTCAGGACCGCGGGCGGGTCGACGACCCGCCCGCGGAATATCCGTTGTGTTCCGGCTACCGGCTATTCGGTGAGCTCGACGTCGCGCAGTTCGAGGTCGCCGCCGGGCGCGGCGTAGATCGGGTTGACCACGGCGTTCTGGACGCGCTCGGTGTAGTAGAAGTTGATCTTGCCCGCCCAGAGCGGGACGCTCGGGAACGTCTCGGCGAGGATCGCTTCGGCCTCCTGGTAGAGGGCCACGGCCTCGTCGAGGGTCTCGGCGGCGGTCGCCTCGGCGATCTTGGCGTCGTACTCCTCGCTCTCGAAGCCGTTGTCGTTCTTGTCGAAGCCGCCGCCGTAGATCGGCTCGAGGTAGTTCTCGTTGAGGTTGTAGTCGGGGCCCCAGCCGTCGCGGAACGGGCCGTCGAGGCCGTGTGCCTCGCGCTCGGCCAGGTAGTCGGTCCACTCCATGGTCACCAGCTCGTATTCCAGGCCGATCGACTCGGTGATGGAGTCGCCGATGGCGCGGAAGATGTCGACGTTGTCGTTGGAGTCGTTGACCCAGATCCGCAGCTTCTCGCCCTCGGGCCAGTCCGAGGCGTCGAACAGCCGCTGGGCTTCATCGGGGTTGTACTCGCAGTACTCGCCGCAGGCGCCCTGGCCTCCGCCGAGGATGGACTCGGGCACCCAGCCGTCCAGCGGCGTGCCGCGTTCGGGGCCGATGACGTTGAGCACGCCCTCGCGGTCGATGGCCATCGACAGGGCGTGGCGCAGGTCGATGTCCTGGAACTTCTCATCGTAGAGCGGGAGGCCCAGCATGGTGATGCTCGGGTCCGGCATGGCGATGTGGCGCTCCTGGAGCTCAGGGTCGTTCTGCGCGGACTCGTAGGTGGCCGCGGTCGGGCGGCAGATGTCGATGTCGCCGGTCTCGAAGTCGGCCCAGCAGTCGTTGCCCTCGAGGTAGACGTTCCAGGTGACGCCGCCGATGCTCGGCATCTCCCCCTGGTAGTCGTCCCAGGTGACGGCGGTGCCGCCGGACTCGACGTCGTAGGGCTCTTCGAACATGAACGGGCCGTTGCCGATCGGCCGCGCCTCACAGGCTTCGAGGTCGTCCAGGCATTCCTGGGCGAGCGGGAAGAACGCCTCGTATCCCAGCATGGTCGGGAAGCCGAGGAACGGCGAGGTCAGGTTGACCTCGAGGGTGTGGTCGTCGACCGCGGTCAGGCCGGACATCTCGGTGGGGACGTCGTCGGGGAACTCCGGCACGTCGGGGTCGGCCCACTCCTCTTCCGGCAGCGGGTCGGGGTTCAACGCGCCATAGCCTTCGATGGTGGCCATGAAGTAGTTGAGCGGCAGGGAGTTCGGGGCGTATGCGACCCGGTTCCAGCCGCGGATGAACGCCTCGGCGTCCACCGGCTCGCCGTTGTGGAAGGTCAGGCCCTCCTTGATGGTGATCGTCCAGGTCTGGTTGTCCTCGGACGTGATCTCCTCGGCGACGAGGTTCTCGGCCTCGCCGGTGTCGGCGTTGTAGTAGACCAGTCCGTCGTAGACGTTCTTGATGACGCGGTAGCCCTCGGATTCGCCGGCTCCGCCTGGAATCAGGCTGCGGACTTCTCCGATCGGCATGTTGAAGATGCCGCCGTCGCCCTCTCCGTCGCCGCCTACGTCGCTTTCGTCTCCGGCGCAGGCGCTCAATGCGAGTGCGGCGGCTGCGCCTGTGGCCACAGCCATTTTGATTCGTCTCACTGGTCGCTCCAGGGATGTGAGTTGAGTCGTGGGATAACTCACACCATGTCGCACAAATCATCGAAACGAAAGGGTGCGTTGTGAAATCGTTACCTAGAGGTGGGCACCCGGAGACCTTGAAGCTCGAATATTAAGTTTGGATTACCGCCCCAATCCAGACTTGTGAGAGTCATGTTGCGGCTGTGGTTCCAGTCAGCGCAAGTGTTCACTCCGGCAACAGATATGCGGAGGCCTCCGCGGCGCAGGCGGGGCCGTACGACTCCTCCAGCCTGCGCACGAATTCGACGGAATTGATCGAGTATCCAGTGGTACCGACTGATTCGAGCGCCACCGTGGTCAATTGACCGCCGATCTCGGCGGCGCGGCGCAGCGGCATGCCCCAGCCGAGCGCCGAGAGCAGCCCGGCCTTGAAGGCCGCCGTCGCCCCGGCCGGGTCGATCACCTCGCGGGCCCTGGCGACCGGGACGTGGACGCGGTCCATGTCGTGCCCGGCGATCTCGATGCCGTCCTGGTCGAGCGTGGTGATCCGCACCCGCACCTTCGAGAGGACCTCGTCCTCGTCCAGGCCCGCGGAGGCCTTGAGGAACTCGTATTCGGCCTGGCCGGTCACCAGGAACTTCGCCCCGGAGATGAACTCGGCGGCCTCGTCGCCCTCGAGCCCGGCCGGGTCGGCGCTGAACTCCAGGCCCAAGTCCCGGCACTGCTCGGCGTAGTAGAGCATGGCCTTGGGATCTTCCGGTCCGATGTGGATCAGACCCAGCGGGCCGGTGCGCTCCATGACCTCGATGAGGTCGGGGTTGTCCACGGCGACGCTCACGGAGCCGTGGGTCAGCACCGCGCCGGGCTCCAGGGCCGCGGCATCGCGGCCGAGCCGCGACATCCCGTAGACGATGTCCCCGGCGTCGAGGCCGGTGACGGCGGTCTGCATGGTGAGGAGACCTCTTCCAGAAGGATTTCAGACAGAGAAATGGCCCGGTCGGGCACTCGCTATGGGCGGATTCGACCGGGCCGTCGGATGTCGCGCGGCGTCTAGTGGAAGGAGTCGCCGCAGGCGCACGAGCCCTGGGCGTTCGGGTTGTCGATCGTGAAGCCCTGGGCGTCGATGCGGTCGGCGAAGTCGATGCTGGCGCCCATCAGATAGGGAACGCTCATGCGGTCGACGACGACTTCGAAGCCATCGTAGGCGGAGATCACGTCGCCCTCGCGGCGGTCGGTGTCGAAGAAGAGCCCGTAACGCAGGCCCGAACAGCCGCCGGGGCTGACCTCGACGCGCAGCGCCAGGCCCTCCTCGCCTTCCTGCTCGATGAGGGCTTTGACTTTGTCGGCGGCCGTGTCGGTGAGCACAACGCCCGTGGCGGTGTCCTTGACTTCCTCGGCCTGCTGAGTGGCGCTCACTTCTGGTCCTCCTGAAGATTCGAGATCAACGGCATCAACAGTACCTAACAACGGCGCTGGTATGCCTATTCCCGAGCTCAAGCGACCGGGACCTTGAACACGGTCCGAACGCTTGAACGCGGGATCTGACGCACAGCCTAGTTTAGTGCCAGGATCTCGCGACCGACTCCGCCAGCGCCTCCAGGCCCTCTACCGGGGCCTTCATCGCCTCCTCGACGCCGCCGACCAGGTCGGTGACCGAATGGACACCGGCCAGCTCGGGGTGCGAGTCGATGTCGGCCCTCCCGGCCATGACCAGGCAGGGCCTGCCGTGGGCTCTGGCTCCGGCCGCGACCTCGGCGGCCAGCTTGCCGCGCAGGCTCTGGGCGTCGAACGAGCCCTCGCCGGTGACGACCAGGTCCGAGGCGGCGATCGCGGCGTCGAGCCCCACGGCCCGGCAGGTGAGCTTCGCGCCCGATTCCCGCCTTCCGCCGAGCAGGAAGAAGGCCATTCCGAGGCCGCCGGCCGCGCCCGCGCCGGGCAGGGAGGCCGCGCCGGGGGCCTCCAGGTCGCGCTCGGCGACCTGCGCGAACGCGGCCAGCGCCGACTCCAGCAGCGGCAGGTCGGCGTCCCTGGCGCCCTTCTGGGGGCCGAACATGCGGGTCGCCCCGACCGGTCCCAGCAGCGGGGAGTCGACGTCGGTCGCGGCGGCGAACTCGACACCGCGGGTGCGCGGTTGCCCGGTGACCGACTCGCACGCGGCCAGGGCCGCGCCGCCGTGGGGCAGCACGTTGCCGCCCGCGTCCCGGCAGGTCAGGCCGAGGGCGGTGAGCATTCCGGCGCCGGCGTCGTTGGTGGCGGAGCCGCCCAGTCCGACCACGATCCGGCGGGCGCCGGTCTCCACCGCGTGGGTGATGATCTGGCCCAGGCCGTAGGTGGTGGTGCGCCGCGGGTCGCGCTCGGCGGGCGCGAGCAGGTGGAGGCCGCAGGCGGCGGCCGATTCGACGTAGGCGGTGCCGCCGTCGCGCAGGTAGTCGGCCCTGACCGGGCGGCCCAAGGGGTCGCAGGCGTCGACGGTGACGCGGCGGGCGTCCGGCAGGGCGGCCTCGAGGACGTCGACGAAGCCGGGTCCGCCGTCGGCCAGGGGCAGTTCGGCGGTCTCGTCGTCGGCCCGTGCGCGCTTCCAGCCGGCGGCGATCGCGGCCGCGGCCTCGGAGGCGGTCATGGTTCCGGCGAACTTGTCGGGAGCTATGAGGATGCGCACACCGAAAGCCTAATGGATGGCCCGGACCGTTGGGTAACCGCTTGCCAGGCCGGATCGGTCCGTTTTTCGGAGTGTGCGGAATGTGATCGAGACATGCAAGAATTGATCGCATGACGGGCTTCAATGAACCTGCTCCCACTCAGACCGCGCTCCTGCTGCTCGGCCGGGGCACCGACCCCGACTCCGAGCGCGGCGTCGACTGTCCCGGGGAGCTGCCCGAACCCAGCGACCCCGAGCTGGTCGAACGCGCCCGGGCCGCCAAGGCCGCGCTCGGCGACGACCTGTTCATCCTCGGCCACCACTACCAGCGCGACGAGGTCATCCAGTTCGCCGACGTCACCGGCGACTCGTTCAAGCTGGCCCAGCAGGCCGCGGCCCGCCCCGAGGCCGAGTACATCGTCTTCTGCGGCGTCCACTTCATGGCCGAGAGCGCCGACATCCTCACCGGGCCGCACCAGAAGGTGGTCCTGCCGGACCTGGCCGCGGGCTGCTCGATGGCCGACATGGCCACCGCCTCGCAGGTCGAGCAGTGCTGGGAGGACCTGACGCGTGCCGGGATCGCCGAGACCACCGTCCCGATGACCTACATGAACTCCTCGGCCGCGATCAAGGGCTTCGTCGGCCGCGAGGGCGGGGTCGTGTGCACCTCCTCCAATGCCGAGCGGGCCCTCAGGTGGGCCTACGAGCGCGGGGAGAAGGTCCTGTTCCTGCCCGACCAGCACCTGGGGCGCAACACCGTGGTCCGCGACATGGGCTTCGAGCTGGACGACTGCGTGCTCTACAACCCGCACAAGCCGGGCGGC
Source organism: Glycomyces salinus (assembly GCF_016428645.1). Classification (GTDB taxonomy): domain Bacteria; phylum Actinomycetota; class Actinomycetes; order Mycobacteriales; family Micromonosporaceae; genus Glycomyces; species Glycomyces salinus. The sequence goes on from NZ_JAELXW010000008.1 coordinate 129,920, forward strand.
GGCCTGACCGACGAGGAGCTGCGCGAGGCCAAGATCATCCTGTGGAAGGGCCACTGCTCGGTCCACGGCCGGTTCACCCTCGACACCGTCGAGGAGATGCGCGAGCGCAGGCCCGAGGTGAACATCCTGGTCCACCCCGAGTGCCGCCACGAGGTGGTGTCCGCGGCCGACTACGTCGGCTCGACCGAGTACATCATCAGGACCCTGGCCGCGGCCGAGCCCGGCAGCTCGTGGGCCGTGGGCACCGAGTTGAACCTGGTCAGGCGCCTGGCGAACGAGCACCCGGACAAGGAGATCTCCTTCTTGGACCGGACGGTGTGCTACTGCTCGACGATGAACCGGATCGACCTGCCGCACCTGGTGTGGGCCCTGGAGGAGCTCGTGGCCGGCCGCGTGCCGAACCAGATCACGGTGGAACCGGTCACGTCCAAGCACGCCCGCGCGGCCCTGGACCGGATGCTCGAACTGCCGTAGCGGCGCAACGCTTGTCCGGGGGCGTCGGTTGCGGCCCGCCGAGGTGCGCATGATCACCGTGGGTTACGTCGCTACCTGGGCGTATTCCCCGTGGCCGTTCCGTTATCGTTGGTCGACGATCCCGGTTGATCACAGGTCCACCCATCCCACTGAGGAGAGCTGTTGAGCGGCACCGCGACCACCCCCGAAGACATGCTCATCGTCCATGGCGGTACCCCTCTCGAAGGTGAAGTGACCGTCAGAGGCGCGAAGAATCTCGTTTCGAAGGCGATGGTGGCCGCGCTGCTCGGCACGGCCCCTTCGGTGCTGCGCGGTGTCCCGGCCATCAGAGACGTCGAGGTCGTCACGGGCCTGCTGCGCGTCCACGGCGTCGACGTCGACCTCGAGGGCGACACGCTCTACATGGACCCGACCTCGGTGGAGTCGGCCGGAGTCGACCAGATCAACGTGCACGCCGGGACCAGCCGGATCCCGATCCTGTTCTGCGGCCCGCTGCTGCACCGCCTCGGCCACGCGTTCATCCCCGACCTGGGCGGATGCAACATCGGCGGCCGCCCGATCGACTTCCACCTGGACGCGCTGCGCCAGTTCGGGGCCGTGGTCGAGAAGTCCCCCGACGGCACCCACATCTCGGCCCCCGACGGACTCAAGGGCATCCGCTACGAGCTGGAGTTCCCGTCGGTCGGCGCGACCGAGCAGGTGCTGCTGGCGGCGGTGCTCGCCGAGGGCACGACCGAGCTGCGCAACGCGGCCATCGAGCCCGAGATCATCGACCTGATCTGCGTGCTCCAGAAGATGGGCGCGATCATCAAGGTCCACACCAACCGGGTCATCGAGATCGTCGGCGTCGCCGAGCTCAAGGGCTACACCCACCGGGCCCTGCCCGACCGCATCGAGGCGGCCTCGTGGGCCTCGGCGGCCCTGGCCACCGAGGGCAGCGTCTTCGTGCGGGGCGCGAAGCAGGCCGACATGATGACCTTCCTGAACGTCTTCCGCTCGATCGGCGGGGCCTACGAGGTCGACGACGACCCGGTCGAGGGCGGCATCCGCTTCTGGCACCCCGGCACCCCGCTCAAGCCGGTGGCGCTGGAGACGGCCGTCCACCCCGGGCTCATGACCGACTGGCAGCAGCCGATCGTGGTGGCCCTGACCCAGGCCGACGGGCTGTCGATCATGCACGAGACGGTCTACGAGAACCGCTTCGGCTACACCTCCGAGCTGCGCCGCATGGGCGCGGGCATCGAGCTGTACTCCGACTGCCTCGGCGGCACGCCCTGCCGCTGGGGGCGGCGCAACTTCCTGCACTCGGCGGTCATCGCCGGTCCGAGCAAGCTCCACGCGACCGACCTGCAGATCCCCGACCTGCGGGCCGGGTTCAGCCACCTGATCGCGGCGATGGCGGCCGAGGGCACCAGCCGGGTCTACGGGGTCGACCAGTACATCACCCGCGGTTACGAGAACTTCGAGGCGAAGCTCCGGGGACTGGGCGCGAAGATCGAGCGTCCGGCCGCGCAACGGGCATAGGTATGCTGGGAGTCAGCACGCCGTCGCGAATCTAGGAAGGTCGAGCGCCCCGTGGGGAAGAAGTCCGCCGAAGCCGCCGAACCCGTCGAAGAGGCGGGTCCCTCCGCCACCGGGAAGAAGGGCAAGCCCACCCCGAAGCGGCCCAAGCAGGTGAAGGCTCGCCCGCCGGCCAATCCGCCGATGACCTACAAGGAGAAGCGGAAGCAGGCGAAGTCGGGGAACTCCAAGCTCACCAAGGAGCAGAAGAAGCAGGCCAAGTCCGACCTCCGCGCCGAGCGGGCCCGCATCGCCGAGGGCCAGTGGAAGGGCGACCCTCTGTTCGACAAGTACCACCTGGCGCGCGACCGCGGGCCGGAGCGCCTGCTGGTGCGCGACATCGTCGACTCCCGGCGCACGATCGCCCAGTACTTCTTCGCGATCACGATGGTGCTGCTGCTGGCCACGAACGTGTTCCCGACCGCGGTCGGCATTCTGATGCTGGTGTGGGTGGCGATGATGGCCGGTCTGGCGCTGGACTCGTACTTCCTGTGCCGGAAGATCAAGCGACTGGTCTGGAAGCGGTTCCCCAAGACCGAGCAGCGCAAGGGCGGGCTCTACTGGTACGCCATCCAACGCTCGATCATGTTCCGCTCGATGCGCAACCCCCGCGTGCGGATGAGCTACAAGGCCACCGAGGAAGATCTGGGCCAGGTCGTCCGGTAACTGGCTTTGGCGTATTTCGCGAGCTATATATTCCTCTAGTCTGCCCCGGCCTTCGTTCGACCCTCGCGCGGTGGTCGGGGATGGCTTAATCTGAATGTCGTAACCCTCAGTAACTTGTTGAAAGTTGTCGTCAACGTGGTGGATGTCGCGGCTGACCTGCGCGCCGGGCTGGTCCGCGCCCTGGGACCGCTCGACCGCGCCACCATGCGGCACGGCATCGCCGACCCCCACGCTCTCCAGCAGATCCGCGAGGAGTCGGGCCAGCGCCTGGCCAGGCACCCGTCCGAGGCCGACCAGTCGCGGCTGCTGGGCATCCGCGGCGTGGTGCTGCGGGTCCTCGGCGACTTCGACGGGGCCGAGGTCGACGCGGCCGCGGCCGTCAAGTACGCCGAGGCCGTCGGCGCCGACATGCTGCTGGCGCCCGCGCGCGCCCGGCTGGGCCAGGTGCTGCGCGTGCAGGGCCGCTACGAGGAGGCCGACCAGTTGTTCGCCCTGGCCGAGGCCGGGGAGCTGCCGCGCACGCTGACCGGCGCGGTCCGCGCCTACGCGGGGCTGTCGTGCCTGGCGCAGGGCCGGGTCACCGAGGCCCTGATCCACATCCAGCGCGCCACCGAGTACAACCCGCACGCGTTCGTCATGCAGATCGCCGAGGTCGCGCTCGACCTGGCCGAGGAGCGGGCCGCCAAGGCCGGCTTCGGCCTTCCCCCGCGCGGCTGGGCCGAGCGGGCCGGGCACCCGGCCCCCGAGCGCTTCCAGGACCAGCAGACCGGCCGCTACGGCTACCTGGGCCCGGACGGGCGCCCGGTCATCCAGGCCGCCTTCAGCCAGGCCGGGGACTTCCGCGGCGGCGTCGCCGCGGTCTGCCAGGCCGACTGGGGCGCGATCGATCGCACCGGGACCGTGGTGGTCCCGATGCTCTATAACTCGCTCGACACCACCACGGTCGACGGCCGGACGGTGACCGGTTTCGTCGGCGGCGTCGCCGTGGCCGGGCAGCGGGGCCGCCTGGGCGTGGTCCACCGCTCCGGCCGCATCATCGCCGCGCCCCGCTACCAGCAGGTCCAGGTCCACCCGGCCGGTTTCCTGGTCTCTGTGGACGGATATTCGTGGGGCACGCTCGGGCTCGACGGCGCCGAGCAGGTGCCGATGCGGGTCGACCGCGCCGAGGCCGTGCGGACCCTGGACGCGGCCGTCTCGATCGACGACGGCCCGCTGTAGGGCCCGCGATTGACAACCGTGGCTTCTTAATGCGTGTGATATTCCGATCCTTGACGCTAGCCGCGCGGCAGGTAGGCTCTTGAGCATGGAGTTTCGTCATCTCGGCCGCTCAGGCCTCGTCATTTCCGAACTCGTCTACGGCAACTGGATCACCCACGGCGGCCAGGTCGAGGAGGACGCCGCACAGGCATGCGTGCGCGCCGCCCTCGACGAGGGCATCACGACCTTCGACACCGCCGATGTCTACGCCCACGGCGCCGCCGAGGAGGTCCTCGGCCGCGCCCTCAAGGGCGAACGCCGCGACGGCCTGGAGATCTTCACCAAGGTCTACTGGCCGATGGGCGAGGGCAAGAACGACCGCGGTCTTTCGGCCAAGCACATCAAGGAATCGATCAACAACTCCCTGACCCGGCTCCAGACCGACCGCGTCGAGCTGTACCAGGCCCACCGCTACGACTACGAGACACCGCTCGAGGAGACCATGCAGGCGTTCGCCGACGTGGTCCGCGCGGGCAAGGCCCACTACATCGGCGTCTCGGAGTGGACGGCCGACCAGATCCGCCGCGCCCACGCCCTGGCCGAGGACCTGAAGATCCAGCTGGTGTCGAGCCAGCCGCAGTACTCGGCGCTGTGGCGCGTCATCGAGGCCGAGGTCGTCCCGGCCTCGGAGGAGCTGGGCATCGGCCAGATCGTGTGGTCCCCGCTCGCCGGCGGCGTGCTCACCGGCAAGTACAAGCCGGGCCAGGAGGCCCCGGCCGGATCGCGCGGCGCCGACCCGAACTACGGCCGCTTCGTGGAGCGCTGGATGAGCGACGAGGTCCTCGAGCGCGTCCAGCTGCTGGCCCCGATCGCCGAGGAGCAGGGCCTGAGCATCGCCCAGCTGGGCCTGGCGTGGGTGCTCCAGAACTCGAACGTCTCGGCGGCGATCATCGGCGCGACCCGCCCCGAGCAGGTCAAGGAGAACGTCAAGGCCGCCGGGTTCAAGCTCGACGCCGACGTCATGGCCAAGATCGACGAGGCCCTCGAGCCGGTCGCCGAGACCGACCCGAACCTCACGCAGAGCCCGAAGCCGCGAGTCTGACCGCTCGCTCCAGCAGTTCCGGATCGGCCGCATCGAACCATTCGATGCGGCCGTCCCGTTTGAACCAGGAGCGCTGGCGGCGGACGAACCGGCGGGTGCCCTGGACGGTGCGGCGGAACGCCTCGTCCTCGTCGTACTCCCCCGCCAGGTGGGCCAGGACCTGCTGGTAGCCCAGGGCCCGCGAGGCGGTCCGGCCCCGGCGCAGGCCGCGCCGCTCCAGCTCGCGGACCTCCTCGACCAGTCCGGCCTTCCACATCGTCTCCACGCGGCGCTCGATGCGCTCGTCCAGGGTCTCGGTGTCGAGGTCGACGCCGATGCGGACGGCCTCGATGCGGGCCTTGGGCTCGGGGAGGCTGGCGGTGAACGAGCCGGTCAGCTCGATCACTTCGAGGGCCCGGACGATGCGGCGGCCGTTGGAGGGCAGGATCGCCTTCGCGGCGGCCGGGTCGGCGGTCCGCAGGCGCTCCCACAGCGCGGCCGAGCCCTCGCGGTCCAGTTCGGCCTCGAGGCGGGCCCGGATGGCCGGGTCGGTGCCGGGGAAGTCCATCTCGTCGAGGGCGGCCTGGACGTAGAGCCCGGAGCCGCCGACCAGGACGGGCCGGTTCCCGCGGGCGCGGATGTCGGCGACGGCGTCCCGGGCGAGCTTCTGGTATCCGGCGACGTCGGCGGCCTCGGTCACGTCGAGGACGTCGAAGACGTGGTGGGGCACGCCGCGGCGTTCGGCCTCGGTGACCTTGGCGGTCCCGATGTCCATTCCCCGGTACAGCTGCATCGAATCGGCGTTGACCACCTCTCCGGAGAGGCGTTCGGCGAGGGCGACCGAGAGCGCGGTCTTGCCGGCCGCGGTAGGCCCTACGACCGCGATCACCGGCGGCGGTAGGGTGGGTGTGCTGTCTCCTCGGACCAACAGAAGACCCTTCCGATTCGTACGGCCTGTATGGTACGGGGAGTATTCCCCAAGTTCGTGCTTAAGGATTTGAGATTACCGCGATGAGTGACCTCGGAGACTGGACCCGCTTCGGCCGGATCGACGCCGATGGCACGGTCTATGTGAAGACCTCCTCCGGCGAGCGCGCGGTCGGCTCCTGGCAGGCCGGCTCCACCGAGGAGGGCCTAGCGCACTTCGCCCGGAAGTACGCCGACCTGGTGGTCGAAGTCGATCTCATCGCGGCACGCCTGAATTCCGACTCGGCCGACGTGGAGCAGGCGGCCTCGCAGCTGCGCAAGCTCCGCGAGGGCCTGGAGACCGCCGCAGTCGTGGGGGACGTCGAGAGCCTGGCGACCCGCCTGGACGAGCTGTCCAAGCACGCCGACGAGCGGGTCGAGGAGTTCAAGGCCGTCAAGGAGGCCGAGCGCGCCGACGCGGTGGCCGCCAAGGAGGCGCTGGTCGCCGAGGCCGAGGAGATCTCGCAGCGCGACAGCCACTGGAAGGCGTCGGGGCAGCGCTTCGGCGAGATGGTCGAGGAGTGGAAGTCGATCCACGGGGTCGACCGCAAGACCGATCAGAAGCTGTGGCGGAAGTTCGCCGCCGCCCGGGACGCCTTCACCCGCCGCCGCGGGGCCTACTTCTCGCAGCTCGACGCCGAGCGCAAGGTGATCGCGGCCAAGAAGGAAGAGCTCATCGCGGCCGCCGAGGAGCTTTCGACCTCGACCGACTGGGGTCCGACCGCCGACCACCTCAAGGCCCTCATGGCCGAGTGGAAGGAGGCCGGGCGCCTGGCCCCCGACGCCGAGCAGAAGGCGTGGAAGCGGTTCAGGGCCGCCCAGGACGTGTTCTTCAACGCCCGCTCCGAGGTCTTCAGCGCCCGGGACGCCGAGCTGGAGTCAAACCAGGCGGTCAAGGAGGAGCTGCTCAAGCGGGCCGAGGCCCTGGACATCCAGGCCGACCCGAAGGCCGCTCAGGCCACGTTCCGCGAGATCCAGGGCGCCTGGCACGACGCCGGCCCGGTTCCGCGCAAGCACCAGGCGAAGCTCCAGCGCCGCCTGCGCAACGTCGAGGACAAGCTGCGCGAGGCACTCGACACGGCCTGGCGGAAGGTCCCGGTCGAGGAGAATCCGCTGCTGATCCAGATGAAGCAGCAGGTGGCCGAGGCCGAGGAGAAGCTCGAGCGGGCCAAGTCCGACGGCGACGCCAAGCGCATCAAGAAGGCCGAGCAGGAGCTGGCCGGGAAGCGGCAGTTCTTGGAGTTGGCGGAGAAGTCGCAGTAGCGGACATAATCGAAGTACTACAACGGCGTGGACCCCAGCGGTTCACGCCGTCTTCATTCTGCGGGACGATACTCACAGTGACACCCCGCCGACAGGAAGGCAAGGCATGGCCCTGGAATCCACTCTCCCCCAGCAGTTCATCCCCACCGAGCAGGTCTTCAACCTCCGCGACATCGGCGGGCTCGACGCCGCCGACGGCAAGAAGGTCAAGACCGGCATGGTGTTCCGCTCGGACAACTTCGGCCAGGCGACCGAGTCCGACCTCGACTACATCGTGAACGACCTGGGGGTCCGCCACGTCATCGACCTGCGGCGGCCGAACGAACTGGAAGTGACCGGCCGCTTCCCCGAGGTCGAGGGGGTCGACTTCCACCACTTCGAGCTGCGGCACATCCCCTGGGAGTCGGTCGAGCGGGAGGTCTTCGCCGACTCCCCCGAGGAGGAGATCGTCCGGTTCCTGCGCCAGCGCTACTCGGGGATGATGGAGGCCGGGTACAAGGCGGTCCGCGACTCCCTGGATGTGATCTCCCTGGGCGAGCCGGTGATCTTCCACTGCATGGCGGGCAAGGACCGGACCGGGATCGTCGCGGCGGTGCTGCTGGCGCTGCTGGGGGTCGACGACGAGGACATCGCCGCCGACTACGAGCTGTCCAACATCGGCCTGGAGCGCTGGCGGGCCTGGCGTGACGCCAACCTCGGCGCCCCGGAGCGGGACCGCGGCCTGGGCACGCCGGCCGAGGCGATGCGAGCCACGATCGAGGAGATCAACGACCGGTTCGGCTCGTTGGCGGTCTACGCCAGGGCGATCGGCTTCGACAAGGCCGACCGCGTCAGGGAGCTCCTGCTCGAATAGTTACTAGCCGCACGGCTAGAAAATCGCTTGCCGGTCGTCTCGGGGTCGTTTTACCGTTACCTGGTGGGTTCAGATCGGTCAACTTCGAGTTCTCAGTCCAAATCAGACGATCCCCGATTGCGTCGCAAGCCCGGACCCAATCTGTTGAGGATGCGGCGGTACCTGTACCCGTACAGGTACCGCCTCGCATTGCTGTGGACGATGGTCCTGCTCAACATCTGCGCCGGGCTCGCCGTCCCTCCCCTGGTCGGAGCCGCCATCGACGGCCCGATCACCGATGGCGACCTGGGGGCCCTGTGGGTCTTCGCGGGCGTCATCGCCGGGGTCGGCGCCCTCGACGCGGTGCTCAACCTGATCCGCCGGTACTTCCAGACGGCCACCGCCATGGCCATCGAGGCCGACATCCGCGAGGCCGTCTACGAGCACCTGCAGCGGCTCCACACCGGCTTCCACGACCGCTGGCAGACCGGGCAGCTGCTCGCGCGGGTCACAGTCGACCTCGGCATGGTCCGCCGCTTCTTCGCCGGCGGCATGGTCTTCGCGATCTCGTCGACCGGCATGACCATCATCATCATGGTCCAGCTGTTCTGGATCGAGTGGCGGCTGGCGCTCATCGTCGCGGTCGCGGCGGTGCCGCTGTTCCTGATCGGGCGCGGCTTCTTCCGGAACTACCTGCCGGCCGCCCGCAAGGAGCAGGACCAGTCCGGAGAGGTCTCCAGCGCCGCCGAGGAGTCTGCCAACGGCATCCGGGCGATCAAGGCGCTCGGGCGCGGCCCGCTCATGGCCGACCGCTTCGAGAAGGAGGCCGAGAAGCTGCGGGTCCTGGGCATCCGCAAGAACCTGATCGCCGCCAAGTCCTGGTCGGCCTTCGGCGCCATCGCCTCGACGATGCTGGGCTCCACGCTCGTCATCGGCGCGATCATGGTCGCGAACGGCCAGCTCACCCCCGGGCTGCTGACCGCGTTCATCATGCTCCAGCTGAACCTGCTGTGGCCGATCGAGGCCGCCGGGTGGGTCATGGCGCACGGCAACGAGGCCATGAGCGCCGCCGACCGCGTCTACGAGGTGCTCGACACCGAGCCGACGATCCGCGACCGCCCCGGGGCCAAGGCGGTCGACCGCTCCTCGATCCGCGGGAAGCTGGCCTTCGAAGGGGTGCGGTTCTCCTTCGACGACGATGACCGCGAGGTCCTGCGCGGAGTCGACCTGGAGGTGCGGCCGGGCGAGACGCTGGCGATCGCGGGCCGGACCGGCTCGGGCAAGACCACGCTGGTGTCCCTGCCGTCCCGGCTCAACGACCCGACCGGCGGCCGGATCACCCTGGACGGCACCGACATCCGCGATTTGAAACTCGAGAGCCTGCGCAGCGTGGTGACCACCGCGTTCGAGGAGGCGACGCTGTTCTCCATGAGCGTGCGGGAGAACCTCGCCCTGGGCAGGCCCAACGCCGACGAGCACGACGTCGAGCAGGCCGTCCGGGTCGCGCAGGCCGAATTCGTCTACGACCTGCCGTACGGGCTCGACACCCGCATCGGCGAGCAGGGGCTCTCGCTGTCCGGCGGGCAGCGGCAGCGCCTGGCGCTGGCCCGCGCGGTCGTGGTCCGGCCGGCGGTGCTGGTCCTGGACGACCCGCTGTCGGCCCTGGACGTCCACACCGAGGAACTGGTCGAGAAGGCCCTGGAACAGGTCCTGGTCGACACCACCGCGCTGGTGGTCGTGCACCGCCCGTCGACGGTGGCGCTGGCCGACCGCGTCGCCCTCCTCCACGAGGGACGCATCGCGGCGATCGGCACGCACTCCGAACTGATGGAGGGCAGTCCCGAGTACGTGGACGTGCTCTCCGCCGAGGCCGAGGGGGTGGCGGCGTGACCGCACCTGCGCACGACGACAAGCACGTGTCCTGGCGCGGACGCAGCGAACAGGCCGACGCCGAGCGCACCAGCGCCGAGCTCGACGACGCCGAGGCCATCAAGGAGCTGCGGTCCCGCTCGCGGCGGCTGCTGGGATCGATGATGCGGCCCCACAAGAGGTCGATCGCGGCCCTGGTGCTGATCCTGCTGGGTCAGAACGTGGCGACCATGACCGCGCCGATCCTGGTCATGTACGGCATCGACCACGGCATCCCGGCCATCACCGACCGCGACGACTACTCGGTCATGATCGCGGTCGCGGTCGCCTTCGCGGCGGCGGCGGCACTGGAGTACGTGTGCATGCGGCTCTACATCGTGCAGTCCGCGAAAGTGGGCAACGCGATGCTGTACGCCCTGCGCAACCGCGTGTTCTGGAAGTTCCAGCGTTTGTCGGTGGCCTTCCACGAGCGGTTCACCTCCGGCCGGGTCACGGCCAGGCAGAGCTCCGACATGGAATCGATCCGGGAGCTGACCGAGAACGGCGTGGACGACCTGGTGCTCGCGGCGATGAACGTCGTGACCATCGCCGTGGTCATGCTGGTGATCGAGCCGCTGCTGGCGGTGGTCTCCCTGCTGACGTTCCCGCTGATGCTGCTGCTGGGCAAGTGGTTCAGCCGGGTCTCGGCGATCGCCTACCGCAAGGCCCGCGAGACGGTGGCGCTCCTGATCGTCTACTTCGTGGAGTCGATGGGCGGCGTCCGCGCCGTCCAGGCCTACCGCAGGGAGGACCGCGACCGGGAGATCTTCGGGCGGCTCAACTACGACAACCGGTTCGCGCAGGCCAAGGGCCACCAGCAGAACGCGATCATGGCCGGGGGCATGCGCGGCATCGGCCACCTGGCGACGGTGGTGGTGCTGCTGTTCGGCGGCTGGCAGATCATGCTCGGCAACACCGAGATCGGCGTGCTGGCCGCGTTCCTGCTCTACATGAAGCGGTTCTTCGACCCGCTGAACGAGCTGGTGCAGTTCTACAACGTGCTCCAGTCGGCCACGGCCGCCCTGGAGAAGCTCTCGGGCGTCATGGACGAGAAGATCGAGGTCGCCGAGCCCGAGAACCCGAAGCGGATCGAGAGCCCGCGCGGTGAGCTGCGGTTCGAGAACGTCCGGTTCCACTACCGGGAGGACCAGGTGGTCCTGCCGGGCCTGGACCTGCACGTGCCCGGCGGCCAGACGGTGGCACTGGTCGGCGCGACCGGCGCGGGCAAGACCACGATCGCCAAGCTGGTCAGCCGGTTCTACGACCCGCGCGGCGGCACGGTGCGGCTCGACGGGGTGGACCTGCGCGATCTGTCCGAGTCCGACCTGCGGGAGGGCGTGGTCATGATCACCCAGGAGAACTTCCTGTTCAACGGGACGATCGCCGAGAACATCGAGCTGGGGCGGCCGGGCGCGACCCGGGACCAGATCGTGGAGGCGGCCCGGGTGGTCGGCGCCGACGAGTTCATCGAGGAGCTGCCCGACGGCTACGACACGCACGTGCGCAAGCGCGGCGGGCGGCTCTCGGCCGGGCAGCGGCAGCTCGTGGTGTTCGCCAGGGCGTTCCTGGCGGACCCGCGCGTGCTGATCCTCGACGAGGCGACCAGTTCCCTGGACATCCCCTCGGAGCGGCTGGTGCAGCGCGCGCTACGCACGATCCTGGCCGACCGGACGGCGATCATCATCGCCCACCGGCTGTCCACGGTGGAGATCGCCGATCGGGTGCTGGTCCTGGAGTCGGGCCGCATCATCGAGGACGGTCCGCCGGAGTCGCTGATCGACTCCGGCGGCCAGTACGCCGAGCTCCACCGCCAATGGGAGGACAGTCTCGTGTGAGACCGGGGCGGACGGCGCCGGACGCCGTCCGCCCTTTCCGGTAGGCTGGACGCCACCCGAACGCGCGCCGCGCGGAACCCACCCGGCTTGGAATCCTCTCGAAAATGCCCGAACCAGACCCCGAGCGCATGCGCGTCTCCAACGCGGAGCGCGAAGCGGTCGCCGCCCGACTCCAGGAGGCCCTGGAAGCCGGGCGCCTGGATCTGTCCGAATTCGACCAGCGAAGCCGGGACCTCTACGACGCCCAGACCTACGCCGAGGTCAACCGGCTGCTGGAGGACCTCCCGTCCGCGCCCCTGGCGGTCCCGCCATCCACGGGTGCGGCCGAGGAACCGACGTCCGACGAGGACCGGCCGATGGAGAACGGCATGGGTATCGCGGCACTGGTGACGGGAATCCTGGCGATGGGGAACGTCATGCCGTTCGCGCTCCTGGCGATCGCCTTCGGCGCCGTGGGCTTGTACAAGGTCAGGCAGGACAGGGCCGACAATCCGGCCATAGCGCTCGTCGGCCTGCTCTTCGGATTGGTTAGCATTCCGCTGGGGATCTTGTTCATGGTGCTCGGCGTGTTCTACTGGTGGTGACCGCTCAGCGGCATCCGGCCGCTACAGGATTGCGAATCCGCGAGCGGCCGCCACTTCGGCCTGCTCCTTGTCGCGGGATGCGAACGCATACTGCTCTCCGGCGGCGAGCTCTGGGACCACCAGCGACGCGGTCGCGAGGTGCCAGGCATCCATCGCCCTGATGCCGTAAGCAATCACGATTTCGAAGGCATCACGTTCCACCTCGGCCTGCGGAGCCGTCAGAACGGTGATCGCTCCGTTAGCGGCGGTATCGGCCTCCCAGGAGGAGAGCAACATCGCCTGGTCGCCGCGATTCGCGCGCGCCGCCCGCACCAGTGCTCCGCTGACCTCGATCCGCGTCCACGACCCGGTGACGACCTGGATGTCGGGATCGCGCAGAAGCCTCTGAGCGCGGTCGTGCTGCTGCTCATCGGGCAGGTACGCCCGAGCGAGGACCGACGAGTCGGCATAGACGATCACAGGCGGTCCCGATCCTCATCGATGATCGCATCGAGGATCCGTCCGGCTCCGCGCATGGATTCGGCGGCTCGGGCCCGCAGCTCCTCGGGATCCTCGGTCACGTCGACCGGACGCAGCGGTTCGGCGAGTACACCGAGGGCCGCCGCCCGCGCTCGGACCTTCTCCTGTTCGGAGCGATGTTCATCCGAGCCGACCACGTTGAGTATCTCATTGGCGATCGCGTTGACCGACCGGTGTTCGCGCTTCGCGCGCTCGGCGAGTCGGGCGTGCAGATCGTCGTCGACGCGCAGGAGTAGCTGCTTCATACGCAACATGATATCACTTTCACTCAAGTGATATCTTCACATTCGGTCGACGACTTCGGCGTTCATCGGCGGCCGGTCAGGAGGTAGTAGTCGATCCAGCCGTTCTCGTAGCACTTCAGCCAGTTGCGGCCCCATGAGTCGCGGTATTCGGTCTGGGAGATCCAGCGGTCGAAACCGTGCCAGACGCGCTCGCCGATCGATTGCACCCGGACTTCTCTCAGGCCGCCCTCGCGGAGGTCGGATTCGAAGTCGCCGACCAGGTGGATGACGTCGATGCGGTCCCCGACGGTCTCGATCATCTCGGCGATGTGCGAGGCGCCTTCGAGTCCGGGGGCGAAGAAGGTGGCGGCGGCGAAGCGGCCGCCGGGACGCAGGACGCGGTGGACCTCGGCCACGACTTGGACGAGGTCGTCGACGTGCTGGAGCATCTCGACCGAGTACACCGCGTCGAAGGAGGCGTCCGGGGCGGGGATCTCGGTGACCGCGCCCTTCCGGAAGGACAGGCGGCCTCCGAGCTCGGTGAGGGCGGTTCGGTTGACCTCCGCGGCGCGTTCGAGCTGGTCGTCGGAGCGGTCGAGGCCGGTGACGGCGGCCCCGGTCTCGGCGGCGGTGAGCGCGGCCCCGACGCCGAGGCCGCAGCCGAGTTCGAGCAGCTCCTCCCCCGGTGCCGGTTCGAGGCGGGCGACCACCTGCCGGTACAGCTCGGCCTGGCTCTCGGTGCGCTCCTCGACGGTGATCGGACGGTCGGGCAGCTCACCCCAGTAGCCGTAGTTGATGAACGATCCGGAGAAGAGCGTCAGCGAGCTCAGATCGTGCTCGCCGTACATCAGGTCGCGCCGCTGTTGGGCGCTCGGCCGCTGTTCCATACCACCCGATTCTGGCAGATCGCGCCGGGCCGGTCACCGCCCGGCGCGCCGAACGCGCCTCAGGCGGCTGGCGGAGTCGGGAACCGTCGGCGGGGCCCGGTGCCGCGTCAGCAGGCGCAGCCGGGGGTCTCTTCTGGCTGGGGCGGTTTGCGGCCGATGGTGGGCATGCCGAGGCTGACTCCGGGGAGTTTCGGGGCCCGGCCGGCCCCCCAGGCGTCTCCGGCCCTGGTGCGGCGGTGGGTCAGGATCTCGGCGTCGGCCACCAGGTGGTGGGGGGCGCCGTAGGTGACGGTGGTGGTGATGACGTCGCCGGGGCGGACGCCTTCGGCGTTGCCGTGGGCGGCCTCGCCGTCCGGGGTGACCGAGAAGTGGACCAGGCGGCCGTCCCGGGCCCGGCCCGACATGCGGCCGGTGGCCTCGTCCTTGCGGCCGTCGCCGACGGTGACCAGCAGTTCGACCTCGGTGCCCTCGAGTTTGCGGTTCTCCTCCCAGGAGATGCGCTCCTGGAGTTCGACCAGGCGCTCGTAGCGCTCCTGCACGACCTCCTTGGGCACCTGGTGCTCCATGGTCGCGGCGGGCGTGCCGGGGCGGATGGAGTACTGGAAGGTGAAGGCGCTGGAGAAGCGGGCGGCCTCGACCACGTCGAGGGTGCCCTGGAAGTCCTCCTCGGTCTCGCCGGGGAAGCCGACGATGATGTCGGTGGTGATCGCCGCGTCCGGCATGGCCTCGCGGACCTTGTCGATGATCGACAGGAACTTCGCCGACCGGTAGGAGCGGCGCATCTCCTTGAGGACCCGATCGGAACCGGACTGGAGCGGCATGTGGAGCTGGTGGCACACGTTCGGGGTCTCGGCCATCGCCGCGATCACGTCGTCGGTGAAGTTGCGCGGGTGGGGGCTGGTGAAGCGGACCCGGTCGAGGCCGTCGATCTCGCCGCAGGCGCGTAGGAGCTTGCCGAAGGCGTACTTGTCGCCGAACTCGACGCCGTAGGTGTTGACGTTCTGGCCCAGCAGGGTGACCTCGGAGACGCCCTCGTCGACGAGCGCGCGGATCTCGGCCAGGATCTCGCCGGGGCGGCGGTCCTTCTCCTTGCCGCGCAGGGAGGGGACGATGCAGAAGGTGCAGGTGTTGTTGCAGCCCACGGAGATGGAGACCCAGCCGGAGTAGGTGGACTCGCGCTTGGTGGGGAGGGTGGAGGGGAAGACCTCGAGGGCCTCGAGGATCTCGACCTCGGCGGCCTCGTTGTGGCGGGCGCGTTCGAGCAGCGCCGGGAGGGACCCGATGTTGTGGGTGCCGAAGACCGCGTCGACCCAGGGGGCGCGCCCGACGATCGTCTCGCGGTCCTTCTGGGCCAGGCAGCCGCCGACGGCGATCTGCATGTCGGGGTTGCGCTGCTTGGCCGGGCGGAGGTGCCCGAGGTTGCCGTAGAGCTTGTTGTCGGCGTTCTCGCGGACCGCGCAGGTGTTGAACACGACCAGATCGGCCTCGTCGCCGCCCGAGGCCGGAACGTACCCGGCGTCCTCGAGCAGGCCCCCGATCCGCTCGGAGTCATGGACGTTCATCTGGCAGCCGAAAGTCTGGACCCGGTAGGTCCTCGCCGTGTCAACGTCAACCACCAGACCAGGATAGCCGTCCCGCCGATCGCTCCGGTCGGGCGAGTCGGTCGAGTAGCCCCGCCCACCCTGGTGCGGCAGGGGCCTCTGGGCTGTGACGAATGCCATGCGACATGATCCATGCAGATCCCAAATGGTCACTCACATATCGTATCGACGTGGATACAGCGAATACTCCGGTAGGCAGTGAATTAAACAAGTTCTCCCTGCGAATCTCCTTTTTGCAACAACGAGAGGATCGCTCTTGTGCCTGCCGAAGCGTCCCTATAAGGTGACCCCGTGCCGTCGGCGGGGACTGCCCGCCCGCGGGCGGACCCGCTGTCGCCCCACCCGTCAGTGATCCAAGGAAGAAGATGCGTTTCAACAAAACCTCCGGAGCGCTGCTCGCCGCAGCCGCCCTCATGACCACCGCCGCCTGCGTTTCCGAGGAATCCTCGGGTTCGGAGTCCGACGACGCCCTTGTCGGTGAAGGAACCGGCGCGGACTGCGTCATCGAAGAGACCGTCAAACTCGGCGCGGTCCTCAGCCTCACCGAAGGCGCCGCCTTCGCCGGCGAGTACCAGCGCGAGGGCCTCGAACTGGCCATCGAGGAACTCAACGCCCAGGACGGCGTCACCTACGAGCTCATCGTCGAAGACGACCACACCAACGTCGAGGACTCCGTCTCCGCGTTCGAGAAGGTCATCGACCGAGACCAGGTCAGCGCCATCATCGGCCCCACCCTCTCCAACCAGGCCTTCACCACCTACCCCGACTCCCAGTCCGCGGGCGTTCCGACCGTGGGCATCTCCACCACCGCCGAGGGCATCCCCGAGATCGGCGACTACATCTTCCGCGCCTCCCTCCCCGAGGAAGTCGCGCTCGCCGAGAGCATCCCGGCCGCCGCCGAGGCCCTCGACCTCGAAGAGGTCGCGATCCTCCACGACAGCGCCGACGAGTTCACCGCCTCGGCCTACAACACGATGATGGACGTCCTCACCGACGAGGACATCGAGGTCACCGTGGACGAGAGCTTCGAGACCACCGACACCAACTTCAGCGCCCAGCTGACGGCCATCCAGGAGGGCGAGGTCGACGCGGTCATCCTCTCGGCGCTCCCGGCCGCCACCATCCCGCTGATCACCCAGGCCCGCGAGCTCGGCATCGAGGCGCCCATCGTCGGCGGCAACGCGTTCAACTCCCCGGTCCTGGTCGGCTCCCTCGAAGACGCCGCCGAAGGGCTCATCGTCGGCGGCGCCTGGAGCGCCGCGGCCGAGACCACCGGCAACGCCGACTTCATCGCCGCCTACACCGAGAAGTACGAGCGCGCCCCCGACCAGTTCGCCGCCCAGGCCTACACCGCCGGCTACCTGATCGACCAGGCCGTCCGCGCCGACTGCGACGCCAACCGCGAGGCGATCAAGGACAACCTCGGCCAGATCCTGGAGTTCGACTCGATCCTCGGGCCGATCTCCCTGGACGAGAACGGCGAGGTCACCCAGAACGCGTTCGTGCAGATCATCCGGGACGGCGAGTTCACCCTCCTCGAGGGCTGATCCGCCGATACACGGTTCCAATCTCCGCTAGGGAACGCTGAAAATGCTGCAACAGCTGGCCAACGGGGTCTTCTCCGGGGCTATATACGCGCTGTTCGCGATCGGGTTCACACTCGTATTCGGGATCCTGCGCCACCTGAACCTGGCCCACGCCGCCATCTTCACCGCCGGCGCCTTCGTCGGCATCGAGCTGGCGACCAGGTCGGGGATACCTCTCTGGCTGCTGCTGCCGATCGTGGCCGCCGCGGGTGGAATCGCGGGCGTGCTCCTCGAGCGCGTCGCGTTCCGCCCGCTGGCGGGCCGCGACGACGAGCACTTCGCCGGTCTGATCTCGTCGGTGGCCTTCGGGAGCGTGCTGATCGCGCTGCTCCAGGCCCGCTACGGCACCGAGCCGCAGAGCTTCCCGTCCGGGTACTTCCCCAACCAGCTGTACGAGATCGCCGGGGTCAGGGTGACGCTGGTGCAGCTGCTCACCCTCGGCCTGGCCCTGGCGCTCATGCTCGGACTGGCCTGGCTGGTCTCCAAGTCCTCGCTGGGCCGGTCCATGCGGGCCGTGGCCGAGAACCCGACCGCCGCCAGGGTCGTCGGGGTCAACGTCGGGCGCGTCACCGCCGGCACCTACGCGCTGTCCTCGTCGCTGGGCGCCGTGGCCGGGGTGCTGCTGTCGATCAACCTCGGCCAGGCCAACCGCGACCTCGGCCTCTCGATCGAGCTGATCGGCTTCGCCGTGATCATCCTCGGCGGCCTGGGGTCGCTGTGGGGCGCGATGGCCGCCGGGCTCATCCTCGGGCTGGCCGAGGCGCTCACGATCCACTTGTTCGACTCGACCTGGAAGGGCCTGGTGGCCTTCGCGTTGCTGTTCGCGGTGCTGGTGCTGCGCCCCAAGGGCCTGTTCGGGTCCGTCAGGGTCAGGGAGGTCTGATGCTGGCCGGTTACGACACCCTCATCACCACCGTCGCGCTGGGCGCGATCCTGGCCTACTCCTTCTACGTCGTGCTCATGGCCGGGCAGCTGAGCCTGGGCCAGGCCGGGTTCGCGTCGCTGGCGGCCTACACCTCCACCCTGGTCGTGCCGACCGAGCCGCTGTTCGGCTCGCTCTCGCCGGTCCTGATCGGCATTCCGGTCGGCGCCCTCGTCGGCGGCGCGGCCGCGTTCGTACTCGGACTGCCGGTGCTGCGATTGCGCGGGGTGTTCCTGGCGATCGCCACGATCGCGTTCGGCGAGATGGTCAGGGTGTTCATGACCAACGCCGAGTGGACCCGCGGCGCGCTGGGCATGAGGCTCGACAAATGGGTGACCATCGACCTGGCCTGGATCGTCGTGGCGGTCCTGGCCTACCTGTTCTGGCGGCTGGGTCCCTCGCGGACCGGCCGCGCCTTCGCCGCCGTCCGCGAGGACGAGCTGGCGGCCGGGTCCATGGGCGTGGACGTGGTCCGCACCCGCATGGCCTCGTTCGTGGGCTCGGGCATGATCGCCGGGGTCTACGGGGTCATGTTCGCCTACTTCTTCGGCCGCATCACCCCCGGCAGCTTCGACTTCGGGCTGATGATGGACGGCCTGGTCACCGCCGTGCTCGGCGGCTACCTGGTGTTCTTCGGGCCGGTGCTGGGCGCCGGGTTCCTCAGCGCCGTCCCCGAGGGACTGGACGCGACGGGCCTGGAGGCCGGCTGGGTCTACCCGTTCTTCACCGGGCTGCTGCTGCTGGCGGTGATCCTGTTCCTGCCCGGGGGCCTGTCGAGTCTGTTCCTGCGGCGCCGCCGCAGGCCGAAGCCGGTCGAGCTGACCGACGCCGAGCGCGCCGGCCTGTTCGCCGGGTACTCCGAGCCGGGCACCGAGATCGCGCGCGTGCGGGGCCTCGGCAAGTCCTACGGGGCGGTGCAGGCGGTCCGCTCGGTCGACCTGGAGCTGAAGTCCGGGGAGATCCTCGGCGTCATCGGCCCCAACGGGGCCGGGAAGACCACCCTGATCAACATGCTCAGCGGCCTGGAGCCGCCAACTTCGGGCGAGGGCGAGGTGCTGGACGTCAAGCTCGGCCAGACCGGCCGGTCGCACCGCTTCGCCCGGGCCGGGGTGAGCCGGACCTTCCAGCACTCCAAGCTGTTCAACCGGCTCAGCGCCTTCGAGAACGTCCTGGTCGGGACTCACGTCAAGGTCAAGGGCACGTTCCTGAAGCGGCTGCTGTGGCTGCCGTCGGCCAGGCGCGAGGAGCACCTGGCCCTGGCCGTCGCCTGGGAGCAGATCCGCCGGGTCGGCCTGGAGGACCGCGCGCATCTGCGTCCGGGTTCGCTGTCCTACGGCGACCAGCGGCGGCTCGAGATCGCGCGGGCCCTGGCCTCCTACCCGGAGCTGCTGATCCTGGACGAGCCGGCCGCGGGCATGAACCACGTCGAGGCCGGCGAGCTGGCCGAGCTGATCGGCTCGCTCGCCGCGGACGGCATCACCGTCCTGCTCATCGAGCACAACGTCAAGATGGTCCTGGACACCTGCACCCGGGTGGTCGTGATGAATTTCGGCGAGGTGATCGCCTCGGGCGAGCCGCGCGAGGTCGCCACCGACCCGAAGGTCGTCGAGGCGTACCTGGGCGCGGAGGACACCGGGGAGAGCCAGTATGTCTAGTCCGATCCTTTCGGTCGAGTCCGTGCACGTCTCGTACGGGCGGGTCGAGGCCGTCCGCGGCGTCTCCGTCGAGGTCGACGAAGGCGGCCTGATCGCCCTGGTCGGCGCGAACGGGGCCGGGAAGAGCTCGGTCCTGGCCGCCGTCTCGGGACTGGTGCGGCCCAAGGCCGGCAAGGTCCTGTTCGACGGCCGGGACGTCACCCGCTGGCCGGCCCACCGGCGAGTCGGGGCCGGGCTGGTGCTCGTCCCCGAGGGCCGACAGATCCTCGGGACCCTGACCGTGGCCGAGAACCTGCGGCTCGGCGCCCACCGGCGCCGCCGCCAGGCCGCCCCGATCGAGGACATGTTCGAGCTGTTCCCGGTGCTGGCCGAGCGCCGGAACCTGCCGGCCAGCGCCCTTTCGGGCGGCGAGCAGCAGATGCTCGCCATCGCCCGCGCCATGATCGCCCGACCCCGGGTCATGCTGCTGGATGAGCCGTCGATGGGCTTGGCGCCCAAGATGGTCGACGAGGTCTTCACGGTCATCGAGAAGATCCGCGCCACCGGGGTCACCGTCGTGCTGGTCGAGCAGAACGCCCGCCGGGCGCTGCGCGCGGCCGAGCACGGATACGTGCTGGACACCGGGGAGATAACCCACAGTGGACCGGCCAAGGAACTGCTCGACAACCCCCGAGTCGTGGAAGCGTACCTCGGGGCCGAATAACGATCCCCCCACCTGTCCACTCCGCCCCACCACACGAAGGAGCCCCGCGAATGGTGGAGGTCCGCTCCGATACGGACACCGGCGGAGGCGAACGCGCCTCCGGCCGGTGGTCGTCGATGAAGATCCGCACCAAGCTGGCGATCATGCTGCTGATTCCGGCGCTGACCCTCACCGGCATGGTCGGGCTGCGCCTGTACGAGTCCGCCGGCGAGGCCCGCTCGGCCGGGGACACGGCCGAACTGACCGGCCTGGTCGGTGACATCAACGAGGTCGTGCGGCAGGTGCAGGCCGAGCGCCTGGCCGTGGCCATGCTGGTGTTCGAGGAGAACACCGGGCTGGCCGAGCCCGACGAGCTCCTGTCCCGCTTCAACGAGGCCGCCGAGGCCACCGACGGTGACCTGGACGCCTTCGAGCAGGCCAGGTCCGATCTCGACCAGAGCCTCGATGACGAGGTCGGCGACCTCCTCGAGCGCGCCGACAAGCCGCTGGAGCGGCTCCAGACCGCCCGCGAGGCGGTCGAGGCCGGCACCGTCGAAGAGGTCCACCTGACCGTTTACAACTCGATCGTCACCCGCCTGTCGGCAGTGCTGGACCGGGCCATCGACGAGGCCGGGACGGCCGACCTGAGCCGGGAGCTGCGCACCGCCGGACTCCTGCTGAACATCGACGAGTACTCCGAGCAGCTGCGCATCCTGGTGCTCGGGCTCGAGGACGGCGCGCCGCTGGCCAACGAGTACCGGCCGTTCGTGCGCCTGACCGCCTCCCGTGAGGAGGCGCTGGTCGAGTACCGGCGCGTCGCCGCCGAGACCGACCCGGACGCGGCCGTGTTCGAGGTCGGCGGTCTCGGCTCGGGCGGGGCGCGCCCGGCCAACCGGCTCGAGAGCTCCGTGTCCGGTTCGCGTTCGGACGACGAGCAGGAGATCGACCACGAGGTTCTCAACGACTCGTACGAGGCCCGGCACGAGGCCACCGCCGCGCTGGTGAGCGAGACGCTGGAATCGACGCTCGAGAACGCCGACGCCACCCGCGACGCGGTCGTGCAGCGGTTGGTCCTGGAAGGCGCGATCGCGGTCGCGGCCCTGGCCATCGCGGTCCTGATCGCCTCCGGTATCGGCCGCTCGGTCACCAGGGGTCTGCGGGACCTGTCCGGTTCGGCCCGCCGCATCGCGATGGTCGAGCTGCCGCGCGCGGTCAAGCACGTCGACGAGCAGGAGGGCCTGGGCGGGCGGAGCCCGTTCGAGTTCGCCGCCGAGACCACGCCGCCGCTGCGCACCAAGGGCAACGACGAGCTGGCCGAGGTCGGTGAGGCGTTCAACATCGTCCACCGCGAGGCGATCCGCATCTCGGCGCAGCAGGCGCTGCTGCGGTACCACGTCGGCGCGATCTTCGTGCGGCTCGCCCGCCGCGGCCACTCGCTGAGCGGGCGGCTGACGGCCGAGCTGGACGAGGCCGAGCGCAACGAGTCCGACCCCGAGCGCCTCCAGCGGCTGTTCCGGCTCGACCACCTGGTGTCGCTGCTGGGCCGCACCAACGACTCCCTGCTGGTCCTCGGCGGTGCCTCGGCCGCGAAGGTCCGCACCACCGACGCGAAGGTCTCCGACGTCCTGACCGCCGCCCAGAGCCGCATCGAGTACTACACGCGGCTCGACCTGTCCTCCGACGACGGCGCCTGGATCAAGGCCGACGCGGTCGACGACGTGGTGCAGCTGCTGGCCGAGCTGATGGACAACGCGACCCGCTACTCCGAATCGGACGCCGAGGTCCAGGCGCGGGTGCTGACCGGGCAGGTCATCATCCAGATCCGGGACCACGGCATCGGCATCGATCCGGAGCGGATGGCGTACCTCAACGACCGGCTGCGCCGCCGCGTGCCGGTCGACCTGGAAGCCATGGAGGCGATGGGCCTGACCGTGGTCGGGCACCTGGCGCTGCGCCACGGCATCGAGGTCGAGCTGCGGCCCTCGATCGGCTCGGGCACGATCGCCGAGATCGCCATTCCCGGCACGATCCTGTCCTTCACCGAACCCGAGCGGCAGAAGAACGCCGCTCCCGCCGCGATCGCCGCCGGGGCGGCCCCTCCGCCCGACCCGATCAACCAGCGGCGCAACGCCCCTCTGTTCATCCAACCGCAGGAGGCGTCTGCTGCCCCGGCGGAGCCTCCGCCTCCGGCCAAGCCCCTCGCCGCGGCCCCGATCCGGGGCGTGGCGGCCGTGACGTCGGGTCCTTCGACGGCGTCGCTCCACGCGCCGACCGAGGCGCTGGCGCAGTTGCCGGAGCTGAAGTTCGACGTGCAGTACGTCCATGCCGACCCGTCGCTGCGGGCCGGCCAGGCGCTGCCGCCGGCCGAACCGGCCGAGCAGTCCTTCACCGACGGGGGCCTGCCGATGCGCAGGCCGATGTCGAATCTGGTCCCCGGTGCTGTCGCACCGACGGCCGAGCGTGCCGACCAGCCGATCGAGCGTGATCCCCGGACGATCGGCGCCACCTACTCGGCGTACGCGCGCGGCCTCGCAGGCAGCAGCAGAACCCAAACCAGCCCAAGGAATTGAGGATTAGGCCATGACCAGCCCGCAATTGGACTTCCTGCTCAACGACTTCGTCGGTCGTGTTCCTCACGTGACGCACGTGATCGCGGTGGCGGCCGACGGACTCCTGATCGCCTCGAACGACACGCTTCCGAGGGATGAGGCCGAGCGTCTGTCGGCGATCGCCTCGGGCCTGACGAGCCTGCTGGCCGGGGCGGCCCGGTCGCTCCAGGCCGATCCGGTCATCAGCAACCTGACGGAGATGAACGGCGGCTATATGTTCTCGATGTCGGTCTCCAGCGGCGCGAGCCTGCTGGCGCTGGCCGGGATCGGCTGCGACATCGGCCAGGTGGGGCACGAACTGGCGAACCTGATCAACCAGGTGGGCCCGGCCCTGACTCCGGCTGCGAGGCAGGTGGCCGCCTCGCAGCGGCACTTAACTCAGGCGACCGAGACGGCCCAGCCGAGAGAGACAACAACTAGAACAGACGGAACAGGGCTACCAGAGAGAAGAGTTCCGAGAGCACAGAACGAGATCTGGAAGGCCGCCGACCGAAACCAAGGTCAGCGGCCCTGATCTGAATCGGCTTCATACGGGACTGTGCTCGTGCTTCACTTCGTGCTGTGCTCCTGGTTCACTTCGTGCCGTGCCTCTGCTTCACTTCGTGAAGTCGAACTCGCCGTCCTCGGCTCCGGCCAGGAAGGCATCCCACTCAGCGCGGGCACACCCGACGCCCCTCCCCCGAGTCAGTCCCCCACCGGACTCCACCAGGCCGATTCCCACCATGCTCCGGACTCGTCATAGTCATCGTCGGTGTCGCCCTCGGGAGCATCATGCAGATCCCACGCGAGAATGCCCTCAGCCGCGTTCGGACTTCGACCAGAACGGCCTCGCCACGCATGCCGCCGACAACGCCCCGGCGGAGTACCGGGGTGGATTCACCTGGTGAAAGAAATACCACAGAAGCCGCTGACCGCGGACCTCGGTGCTGTGCGTCTCGGTTGTCACCGTATGCGATAGATGATGTTCATTTTCAGTATGCAACCCTGCCGTCGTTGGCCGCGTCTGCGAATGCGGATGGATCATCCGATCCATCCGCATTCGACCTAACCCGAGGGTTCAATATGCAGAAACGACACGCCATCGGCGGCGTCGTGGCGGCGATCGCGGTCGCCGCCACCGCGCTCGCCGGCGGAATGTCCGCCAACGCCGAGACGACCGAAGAACCGACGCCGGCCCCTGCCGACGCGGGCGGCGTAGCGGCCGAGACCGTGATGCTCCCGACCGGGGACACTGTGACGGTAGCGCCCAACGGCGCCACCGCGATCAACCCCGCCGAGGGCCGCGAGGACATCGGCTTCCTCACCCTCCCCGTTCCCGGGGCTCGGGACGAGACGCTCGTCATCCCCCACGACGTGGCCGACGAGATCCGATCCGGCCAGGACGACGCGCGCCGCTACAACGTCTCGGCGCTGGCCGAGGAGGGGCACACCGATGCCGCCGAGGTCAGCGATGCCGACCTCAGCGGACCCGAGGACCTGTTCGCGGCCGAAGAGGACCCCACCGCGGCAGCGCAGACACTCACGGTGACGCTCCGCGACCGCGCCGGTGCCGTCCCCGACGGCAGCTGGGTGACGTGGAGCAGCGACCAGACCGACGAGTTCGACTCGATCGAGTTCGACGAGAACGGCGTCGGTACGATCGCATTGGAGCCCGGCTCCTACACGATCGTCCACGAGACCTGGAACGACCCCACTGAGGACACGGACGGCGAGAACGTGCTGGGCATGACCCCGGTGACGATCGGAGACGAGCCGACCCAGCTGGTCATCGACGGCGCCGAGGCGGCCGAGGTGAGCGCCGAGGTCGACCGGCCCGACGCCGAACTCCTCGGGGAGCAGATCGTGATCGAGGCCAGGTCCAGGAGCGGGGACGACTGGCTGGCCACCGGCGCGTACGGCGGCCCCGACATCGACTTCTACCTGATGCCGGAGCCGGAATTGCCGGACCACGAGCTCGGTTTCATCTACCAGCCGGTCCTGGCGGCTCCCGAGGGAACCGAGGACGACTATGTCTACAACCTCGCCTTCCACGAGCGCGGCGGCTTCCCCGACGAGACCGCGTTCCACCCATCCGATGAGGATCTGGCTGTCGAGGAAACCACATACCACTCGCTCGGCGCGGACGTCGAGGGCTTCACCTGCGATTATGGCGACGCGACCCCGAATATCGGACACGGCCTCTGTTACCTGGTGCCCACCTCGTTCCCCGCGGAGCGGACGATGTACTACACCGCCGATCCGGACATCGAGTGGTCCGGCTTCCGCCAAGCGGGCGTCTTCTCCGATCAGGGGAGGTTGGTGGACGGTTTCGTCGACAGCCTGGACCGGGGCTCGCTGGAGGCCGGCGAGACCACCCGCGCATTCGTCCACGGCCCGCTGGCGGCCGGAGTCCCCGAGGCGTTCCTCTACTCCGAGGAGGGCACTCCGTACTTCTACGCCTCCACTGGGCCCGCTGGCAGTCTCAACGACGAAGAGCTGAGGCTCAAAGGTCACGAAGGGACCGCGGTCCTGAGCACCGACGGCCAGAAGGTCGGAGTCGTGGAGGGTATCGACCCGGAGGACGGCTTCGAATTCGATCTCACCGGATTCGAGGCGGGCCGCTACACGCTGCACGTCGCGTCGTCGCGGAGCACCGATACCGCGCTGGTGGGCACTGCCTCCACCCAGGAGTGGGCCTTCGACCTCGACCCGAGCGCGGTGCCCTCCGGCGGGTCCACCGACATGACGCTGCCGGTGATCGCCGTCGAGACCGATGGCGTGGACGGCGGCTTCACCGAGGCCGGGGACGATGTGGACGTGGAGCTCAGCCTAGCGGCCGCCGAGTACCTGCCGGAAGTCGAGGCCGAGGAGATGGCCCTCCAGGTCTCCTTCGACGACGGCCTGACCTGGGAGGAGATCGAGCTCGATTGCGACGGCGGCGCCTTCACCGGCGAGATCGAGCACCCCGATGACGCCGAGTACGTCTCGGTCCGCATGACCGCGCTCGACGACGCGGGCACCGAGATCACCCACACCACCATCCGCGCCTACGGCCTCCGCTGACGAGCGAGACGGGCGTCCCGGGCCGGGATCTGATTGCTCGATCCCGGCCCGGACTATTACGTGGACGTGGCCCGCACGGCCCTCATGGCGGCGACTCCGCAAGGCGGTCGGTTGCTGAGGGCGGATGCCGATCTCCCGGCGCTGCTCGACCTTCAGCCTGCGGTGAAACGTAGTCCTTCACCATCCGCTGCGCCGAATGCGACGCCGCACCCGGCTCGCACCGAGCCCGGCCATCTACTGCTCAACCGTGCCGATCACCGGTCGGCTTCAGGCAGAGCAACACTCACTACCTCAAGCCCGTTCGCGGCCACCTCCACGGCCTCCGGCCGATCGGCCACCACCACCAGCCGATCCCCGCTGATCCAAGCGCGACACCAGTTGTCCTCGGCACTGGTCACGGCGACCTCTTCACCGGTCACCGGCCGCCGGTCGGTCGTGAACGGCTTCAGCTCGGTCATCCACGACGAGACCCCTTTAAGGGTCCGCAACTGAACCTCCGGAATCCGGCCCGCCGCGTCCGGGCCCACATTCAGCAGCAGCCGACCGCCTCGCGAGACCACGTCCGCATACAACTCCGCCGCCTCGCGCGGGGTCATCGTGAGCGATTCGTCCTCGACCCGGTTGTAGCCGAACGAGAAACCGAGCCCGCGATTGTGCTCCCAGCCGATCCCCGTCTCATTGTGCGTGGCGGCGGAGTACTCGCTCGTCCGGTAGTCCCAGACGTCGGCGCCCCAGCGGTCGTTCACGATGCCGTCCGGAACGACGGAACGGTAGTAGGTGATCAGCTCGTCCAGGGTGCCATCGGCTTTACCGGCGTCCGGCCAGTCGATGTCGTTCCAGAGCACCGAAGGCTGGTAGCGGTCGATCAAGTTGCGGACGTGCTCGGTGGCATAGGCGGCGTACTCGGCGTTGGTGGGCCGGAATTCACTGATGTCCGGGCCCTTCTCGATCGCCGGGTAGTCCGTGATCGACCAGTCGAGTCCGCCCGAGTAGTAGACGCCGAAGCGCATCCCCTCAGCGCGCACGGCCTCCGCGAGCGGGCCCAGCAGGTCCCGCTTCGGACCGCGGTCGACGGTGTTGAACCCCTCGCTGCCGGGGGCGTCCCACAGAGTCACGCCGTCATGGTGCTTCGTGACCGGCACGACGTAGTCCGCTCCCACCTCGCGGAAGATCCTCGCCCACTCGGCGGGCTCGTAGGCTTCGGCCCGCCACTGGTCGAGGAAGTACTCGTAAGGCACCGATCCGTAGACCTCCGCGTGATGCAGCGCAGCCGGAGACGCGTCGATGCGGATGGTGTTGGCGTACCACTCGGCGTAGGCGCAGTGGGCGAACCACTGCTCGTCGGGGACCGTGCCCAGCGCGCCGACCGGTTCGGCCCACGCGGGCACCGAATACGGTCCCCAGTGGATGAAGATTCCAAAGCTCGCGTCCTTGGCCCAACCGGGCAGGTCCCTGTCACGTGGTTCCGTCATGTTCTCTGCTCCGCTCGGCGGGTGGTGTCGGGGTCAGCCGATCGCGAATTCGTCGATGGCGGCCAGTTCGCTGTCGTCGAAGTCCGGACGATCCAGCGCTCCTACGTTGTTCTCGAGCTGCGCGACGCTGCTGGCACCAATGATGACGCTGGTCATGCGTTCGTCGCGCAGCGCCCAGGCCAGCGCCATCTGCGCCAGCGACTGGCCGCGGTCGGCGGCGATCGCGCTCAGGCCCTTGATGCGGGCGAGCGCGGTCTCGTCGACCTGGTTCTTCATCCACTCGTAGGTGTCCGCGCGCGAACCCTCGGGGATGCCCTTCAGGTACCGGTCGGTCAGCAGACCCTGCTCAAGGGGGCTGAACACGATGCAGCCCGCGCCGACCTCTTCGAGCGCGTCCAGCAGACCGTCCCGCTCGATGCGGCGGTCGAACATCGAGTAGCGCGGCTGGTCGATCAGCAGCGGAGTGCCCAGGTCGGCCAGGATCTCGGCGGCCCGGCTCACCTGTTCCGAGGTGTAGTTCGAGACGCCGACATATAGGGCCTTGCCCGAGCGCACGATGTGGTCGAGCGCGCCCATGGTCTCCTCCAAGGGCGTGTCGGGGTCGGGCCGGTGGTGGTAGAAGATGTCCACATAGTCCAGTCCCATGCGCTTCAGGGACTGGTCGAGCGAGGCGATCAGGTACTTGCGCGAGCCGTGGTCGCCGTAGGGTCCGGGCCACATGTCGTAGCCGGCCTTGGAGGAGATGACGAGCTCGTCGCGGAAGGGTCGGAAGTCGGCTTCGAAGTGGCGGCCGAAGTTCTCCTCGGCGGAGCCGTAGGGCGGCCCGTAGTTGTTGGCCAGGTCGAAGTGGGTCACGCCGAGGTCGAAGGCCCGGCGCAGGATCGCCCGCTGCGTCTCCATGGGCCGGTTGCGCCCGAAGTTCTGCCAGAGCCCGAGCGAGATGGCGGGGAGCTTGAGCCCGCTGCGCCCGGAGCGCCGGTATTGCATGGAGTCGTAGCGGTCTTCCGCGGGATTCAGCACGGTACGCGTTGCTCGTTTCTGTAAGGGGATTCGGCGCTGATTCGGTGTCACGCCCGTCCATGGTCGCGGTAATCCTATGCGATCTTTCGGTTGCTCTCCAGCCGTCCGGGGCCGTTCGACGAGCCCCGCGAGGCCGGTGGCGGCGGCCATGCCGTATTCGAGCGGGCCGCGCTTGAAGAACCGGGACCACACGAACGCGAACACGACCGCTCCTGCCACGAAGTAGCCCCACAGCGTCCAGCTCGACTCGTAGGGAAGTTCGCGCCGGTCGAACATGAACCACAGGACGACGATGTGGCCGACGTACACGGTCAGCGACATGGCCCCGACCGCCGTGACCGGCGTCAGCAGCCATCGCAGGCGCCTGAACCGGGCGAGCAGGACCACCGCGGCGACGATGACGGCGACCGCGATGCCGATGTTGCCGACCAGTTCGAACGGCGTGCCGCTGTGCGGCGACGCGCCCAGCAGCGCGGTTGGCGTCCCGCCCCAGATGTCGGCGCCCGCCTGGATCAGTTTCGAGGCCGGCCACGAACCGCAGTAGCCGATCAGCGCCAGCGCCGGACCGATGACGGCCAGCCGGATCCGGTTCGCCTTGGAGGCCAGGTCGAGCCTGCCGATCGCCATCCCAGCGAACACGTACGCCATCCACGCCACCGCCGGGTAGAACCCGACTAGGAGCAGCGCCAAGACCCCGTCCACGCCCCACGCCACGAGCGGATCGCGCTCGTACCACGGTTCGGCCCAGTCCATGTGGCCCGCCTGCAACCACAACCGCAGGGCCGAGCCGCCGATCGCGCAGACCCCCGCGAGGACGGCCAGCGTCCGGGCCCGAAGCCTCATGAACGGCAGCGCCAGCAGGAAGTACAGGCCGTAGTAGGCCAGGATCACGGCCACCGAGGTGTCCAAGGCGGTCAGCAGCGACCCCAGGACGAGCAGGATCACCGCGCGGACGGCGATCTTCACGGCGACCCGGCGGCCCTCCCGGCCCGTCTTCGGGCGCTTCCCACCGGCCAGCAGCACCAGCGAGACCCCGGCGAGCGTGGCGAACAGCGCCGATGAACGCCCGTGCGGCAGCTCCATCAGCCACGCCGCGAATCCTTCGCCACCGCCGTCCCTCGGGGCGACATGCGCGAAGTACATCCCGAACACCGCGAGCGCCCGCGCCAGATCGATGCCGACGATGCGGCCGATCGGCTCGGGATCCCTCGCGGCCGGCGGAGACTCGGCTGGCCCCTCGACGAGCTCCAGCCCCGCATTCGAGCCCTCCGGAGAGGTCGAGCGGTCAACGTCCATCGGTCAAGCTTGCGCCACCCCGTCCACCCCGCGCACCGGACTCGGATTCAGGCTCTTGCCGACAACGGTGTGTCGTGGAGTGCTTCGCGGAGATGCGTCATGAAGGCTTCCAGGGCTAGCGGGGCGGTCCTGTTGCTGGTCAGCAGCACGATGTCGCGATACGTCACAGGGTCCAGCGGGCGGAACACCACTCCGGGCTCGTGGGCGAGGCCGCCCGTCGGCCTGGGGAGGCACGCGACGGCCAAGCCCGCCCGTACCAGAGCGAGCTGGGTGACGTGGTCGGCGACATGGTAGTTCATGTCGAGATCGATGCCGTGCTGTCGTGCGTTCCGGACCAGTGCGGTGTGCGGGTCGGATCCCCGGGCGCAGGTCGCCCAGCGCTCCTCGCTCACTTCTCGCACCTCGAGTCGCCTGCGCTCACTGAGCGGGTGGCCGACGGGTAGAGCCAGGTAGAGGGGCTCGCGTGTGAGCCGTTGAACGCGGATTCCAGTGGGCGTGCGCAGTGGCGAGGTGTTCCAGGACTCGGCGAAGACCAGGTCGAATCGGCCCTCCAGAAGTCGCTCGAGGTGGTCGGCGGTCTCACCGTCCTCGATGCTCACGCGGACCCGGGGATGTTCGCGAAGGAACACAGGCAGGCTCGCGGTCAGCAGGCCGCGGACGACCGACGCGATCGCGGCGATGCGGAGGTGCTCGATCCGGGCCGCGTCCCGGTGGAGATCGTTGTCGGCCTGCTGCATCAGGTCCGCCATCCGGTGGGCGTACTCGGCCAGGAGCTTGCCCTCGGGGGTGAGCCGGACCCCGCGGCCGTCGGGGACCACCACCTTGGCGCCGGCTTCGGCTTCGATGCGGCGCAGCTGCTGCGATACGGCCGGACCGGTCATGTGCAGCAGCGCCGCCGCGCGGGTCACCGATCCGACGCGAGCGACGGCGTCAAGCACTCGGAGCCTGCCCCACTCGATACTCATAAGCAATTCTTAACACAATAGATAATAAATGAGAAGTAGTGCTTAGGAGCAGATCCGGTTACCGTCGGCGACATGCCACTTCCGGACTCCCGCTCCCCCTGTGACGCATCGCGTGCGCCCCGCCTGGCGATCTCAAGCCGCACGACCGCCGTCGCCGCGGTCCTCACCGGCGCCGTGTGCCTGTCGGCCTCGGCGATCCTAGTCAAGCTCGCGGGCGTCGACGCCGCCACGACGGCATGGCTGCGCTGCGCGATCGCCGTCCTACTCCTGGTCCCCTTGGCGCTCCACGAGAGAGCGCGGCGCGGGCCGCTCCCGGCGGCGGGAATCGCCTGGGCACTGGCCGCGGGGACGGCGCTGGGCATCGACTACGCGGCTTGGGCGACATCGATATACCAGGTCGGCGCCGGAATCAGCACGGTACTGATCAACGTGCAGGTCATCGTGCTCCCACTGCTGGCCTTCCTCATCGACCGCGAAGCGATCCCCGTGCGCTTCCTGGCGGCACTGCCGCTGATGCTCATCGGGATCAGCCTCGTCGGCGGACTCTGGGAGGCGGCCGCGCCCGGCCCGAAATCCGCCGCCGGAACCGCGTTCGGCGTGCTCGCGGGCATCGGGTACGGGTGCTACCTGTTCATCACCAGGCGTGCGGGCGCGCTCGCGCCCCGCCATGTCATCCAGCCGCTGACCTGGGCCACGGTGGCGGCGGGCGCAACCGCGGCCTCGGTCTCGCTGCTGTCCGGCGGCGCCGACCTCGGCTCCATTTCGGCCCGCTCCTGGACGTTCTTGGCGGTCTTGGCCGTGATCGGTCAGGTCGTCGCGTGGCTGTTCATCAACCACGGCAGCGCCCGGCTCGCGCCGACCACGACCGCCGGGCTGCTGCTGATCCAACCCGCTCTGGCGCTGGGTCTGGCAGCGGCCGTCCTGGGCGAGCAGCCCAGCGGTCTGCAACTGTTCGGCGCGGTGGTCGTCCTCGTCAGCGTCGCGATCGCGAACGGCGCGGTCCCCGGGCCCTCGGTCGGAGGAAAAGGTCGGCCGATGACCCGGAGGTCGCTCACGCCGCGGTAAAGGAGCCGGGCATTCGGGATCGGACTTCGGCGGCCAGTTCGGGGGCGGCTTCGGCATCGGCGTCGGCTATTGCGATGCCGTAGCGGAACCTGATCGTCTCCCCGTCGGCGACGGCCAGTTCCTCGGAGAAGAACGGGGCCGGGTTGAGAGCGGCGAACTCCTCGCTGCGGGCGAACCACTGCGGCGGGTGCTGCGGGTTGTCGGCGTCGTCGACCATGAGCACCAGGGACGTGGCGTCGTCGTGGTCGTGGCGGCCGGCGAAGCCCATCCACTCGTGGCGGCCGCCGCGCATCTCGCTGCCGGGCCCGGAGCCGTCGGCGGTCACCAGGCGGCAGTCGGTGAAGGACCGGGGCCCGCGCCAGAACAGGCCGCCGTAGCCGGCGTTCTCGCGGCCCTTGGTGGTCGGCGAGCCGATCGAGACCTCGCCGCCGGAGACGTTGGTCAGGCTCGTCTCGAAGGTCAGCATCCACGCCTCGTCCGAGATCACCCGCGCGCCGATCACGCGCTTCTCGGTGAAGAACTTGGCGCCGGCCTGGGTGATCCAGTCCAGGTCGTGGGCGATGGCGGCGGCACCGTCGGCGGTCTCGAGCCGGGTGAACTCGCGGTGCTGCTGGGTGCCGTTGTTGTCCTTCTGGACGTAGAACCGCCCGTGGACGTAGGTCGGGCCGCCCCAGAAGTTCTCCTCCCCCACGTGCGGCAGCGACAGGGCGATGCCCTTGTGCCACACATGGTCCCAGGGCCGGAAGAGGCTCACGACGCGTCCGGCGCGGGTGCGGATCGGGTGCATGTACGGCTTGGGCGACTCCAGTTGCGGCGTGTCGGGCCGGTACACGTACTCGAACAGGTCGACCCGGCCGTCGCGGACGGTCAGGGACGCACCGAGGTCGTGGCGGATGTCGAGACGGGTCATGCGAGTTGCTCCTTGATCGGGTTCCATGGGACGGCGCCGCCGTCCATGCTGCGCGCGAACGGGTCGCCGTCGCCGATGTCTCCGGCGCGGACGGGGACGTGTCTGAACGCCGAGGCGTAGGTGGCCGCGGCGAACTCCAGGGTCCGGCGGGCCTCCTCCAGGGACACCGCCGGCTCCTCGCCCGCGGCGATCGCTTCCAGGACCGCCTCGATCTGCAACGGGTGGCCGCTGGCGCGGTCGGGGCCCGGCTCGGGCCACAGGTCGGCCAGGTGCTCGTGCCCGGGCGCGGGTGTGAAGCGCCAGTCGGCCTCGGTGTAGCCGTAGAGGTGCTCGACCTCGACCGTGGCGTGCTCGAAGTCGAACCGGAGCCGGGAGGTCTCGCGGGGCGAGACGACCGAGTTGACCACGGTCGCCATGCACCCGTTGTCGAAGCGGACGACCGCCATCGAGACGTCCTCGGTGTCGGTCGGGCGGGCGAGCCGCCCGGCGAGCGCCGCGACCTCGGTCCACGGGCCGAGGATCGACAGCAGCAGGTCGAACTGGTGGATGCCGTGGCCCATGGTCGGGCCGCCGCCCTCGTTCTCCCAGCGTCCGCGCCACGGCACCGCGAAGTAGTCGTCGTCGCGGTACCAGAGCGTCTCGCAGGTCGCGGTGAGCGGCCTGCCGAGCTTCCCCGAAGCGGCCAGGCCGCGGAGACGGACGGCCGCGGAACCGAACCGGTGCTGGAACACCGTCATCACCGGCACACCGGTCTCGGCGTGGACCGCCGCGAGCTCGTCCATCTCGGCCAGGCTCAGCGCGGTCGGCTTCTCGACCAGCGCCGGCACGCCCGCGCGCATCGCCGCGACCGCCAGCGGCGTGTGGCTCCGCGGCGGCGTGCAGATGTGGACCAGGTCGAGCGCCTCGGCCGCGAACAGGGACTCGGCGTCGTCGTACACGCCGGGGATCGCGAACCGCTCGGCGAACTCGGCGGCCCTGGCCGCGTCGATGTCGGCCACCGCGGCCAGCTCGACTCGGTCAGGGAGGGCGGCCAGCGCGCTCGCGTGGGCTCCGGCGATGCCGCCGGTGCCGATGACGGCGGCCCGCAGTACCGGGGATGAGTTCATGAAGTTGCTCTTCCGTTCGTGTGGTGCTGTGGGTTCCGGTGGCCGCCGGGCGGCCACCGGAACCCGGGGTCACTTGGCGGCGTCGATCTGGCCCTGGATCTCCTCGATGAACGCCTCGGCGGCCTCGGCGGGCTCGCGCTCGCCGAAGTAGACCTCCTGGGCGTAGCGCTGGATCATCGGGTCGACGTCGCTGCCGCCGTTGGGGGTCACCGGGGAGACCGGTCCGGGCTCGAGCGAGTTCATGTAGTCGAGGGCGAGCTGGTCGCCCTCTTCGAGGTCCGTGCTGACGCGCTCGCGGAGGTCGGTGTTGGCGGGGATGCCGCGCTCGGTCTTGAGGATGTCGGCGGCGGCCTCGCTGTTGACCAGGAAGTCGATCAGGAGCGCCGCCTCGGCGGGGTGCTGGCTCTGAGAGGAGATCGACCAGTACATGGACGGTTTGAAGTAGAGGCCCTCCTCGCCGTCGGGCTTGAGCGGGGGCCGGAGCAGGCGGAGGTCGGCGCCGGCGGCGTTGCGCAGGGCGGTGATCATGGTGTTGTAGGCGTTGCCCATCGCGACCTTGCCGGTGGCGATGTTGCCGGAGTCGACACCGCCGTTGATGCTCTCGACCATCTCGGCGGGGCTCTCGACCGCGCCGGAATCGATCAGGCCCAGGAAGAACTCCCACTGCTCGACCAGCAGCGCGGGGTCGAGGGCGACGTTGCCGTCCGCGGTGAACAGGTCGGATCCGTTCTGCCGGGCCCAATAGCGCACCGAACCGTGGTCGAAGCCGCCGGTGATGCCCGAGCCGGAGATGGCCCCGCCGCTGGCCTCGGTCAAATCGGCGGAGAGGGCGGCGTAGTCGTCCCAGGTCCAGGCGGAGTCGTCGGGCAGGTCCATGCCGTACTCGGCGAAGAGGTCGGCGTTGGCGACCAGGGTCAGCACCCCGGCGCCGATCGGCATCGCGTACTGGGTGCCGTCGACCTTGCCGGTGTCCATCAGGGACTCTTCGATCTTGGAGGAGTCGAGGTACTCGCCGGTGTCGGCGAGGTCGAGGAGGGCGCCGCGCCCGCCGTAGGAGGCGAGGTAGAGCTCGTCCATCTGCATCACGTCGGGCGAGTCGCCCCCGGCGGTGGTGGTGGCCAGGGCGTCCCAGTAGCCGGTCCAGTCCTTGTACTCGGACTTGATGGTGATGTTCGAGTGCTCGGACTGGAACGCCTCGATGGCCTCCTGGGTGAGGCCGTGCCGGGTGTCCGAGCCCCACCAGGTCATGCGGAGGGTGACCTCCTCGTCGGACAGTTCGACGTCGCCGCCTCCTCCGGTGCCGCAGGCGGTCAGGCCGGGCAGGGCGACGGCGGAGGCGCCGAACCCCTTGAGGATGTTTCTGCGTTGCATGGTCTCGCTCCTTTGCGAAGGGTCGTGAAGGGTTGCGGGCGGTGTCATTTCCCGCCGGTGGTGGCTATGCCTCTGAGCAGGAACTTCTGTCCGAACAGGAAGGCGAGGAAAATGGGCAGCAGGGACAGCACGCTCATGGCGAGCGCGGCGCCCCAGTTGGTGCCGGCCTGGGCGTCGACGAAGGCGCGCAGGGCCAGCGGCACGGTGTACTTGGTCGGGTCGGTCAGGTAGATCAGCTGGGAGAAGAAGTCGTTCCACGTCCAGATGAACGTGAAGATCGCCGTGGTGGCCAGCGCCGGAATCATCAGCGGCAGGATCACCTGGGCGAAGATGCGGGGGTGGCCCGCGCCGTCGATCCGGGCGGCCTCGTCCAGCTCGGTGGGGATGCCGCGGATGAACTGGACCATCAGGAACACGAAGAACGCGTCGGTGGCCAGCAGCTTCGGCACGATCAGCGGCAGGAACGTGTTGACCCAGCCGAACTGGGAGAACAGCACGTACTGCGGGACGATGATGACGTGGATCGGCAGCATGATCGTCAGCAGCATGATCGCGAACCACCAGCGCTTGCCGGTGAACTCGAGCCTGGCGAAGGCGTAGGCGGCCATCGAGCAAGAGACGAGGTTGCCCAGGATCGCGCCGAGGACGACGATCGAGGAGTTGATCAGGTAGAGGCTGAACGGGTCGGCGAAGGCGTTCCAGCCCTCGGCGTAGTTGCCGACCTCCAGGTCGTTCAGCACCAGACTGGGGTCGCGGAAGATGACGTCGTTCGGCCGCAGTGAGGAGACGACCATCCACAGCACCGGGTAGAGCATCACCAGCGCGAACAGGATCAGCAGCGCGTGCTTGAGGAACGCGCGGACCGGGCGGAGGCCGCTTCGGGACTCGCGTCGCCTCGGCCGGTCCTGCCGGTTCGCCCCGGTCGAGGCGGTGGCGGGGGTGAGGGTGTCAGTCATTGTAGAAGACCCAATACTTCGAAGCCCAGAAGTTGATCGCGGTGAACGCGCCGACGATGAGCAGCAGCAGCCAGGCCATCGCCGAGGCGTAGCCCATGTCGAAGCTGCCGAAGCCGCGCTGGTAGAGGTAGAGCGTGTAGAACAGGGTCGAGTCGGCCGGTCCGCCGGTGCCGCCGGAGACGATGTACGCCTGCGTGAACGACTGGAAGGCGTGGATGATCTGCAACACCAGGTTGAAGAAGATGATCGGCGTCAGCAGCGGCAGCGTCACCGACCGGAACTGGCGCCACTTGCCCGCGCCGTCGACGTTGGCCGCCTCGTAGTACATGCGCGGGATCTGCCGCAGCCCGGCCAGGAAGATCACCATCGGCGAACCGAACGTCCACACGTTCAACGTGATCAGCGTGCCCAGCGCGGTCTCGGGCTCGGAGATCCAGCCGCGCCCCTCGATGCCGATCAGGGCCAGGCCCTCGT
>NZ_JAELXW010000080.1 GCF_016428645.1 Glycomyces salinus
ACGAGCGCACCAAGCGATACGTCGCGAAACGAATCCAGACAGGAAAGACCAAACGCGAGATCATCCGGATGCTCAAACGCGCCATCGCCCGCGAGATCTTCCACCTCCTCAACCCAGCGACACACCACACGCCGACCCCGGCTTGACAGTCATAGAAACGTCTACGACAAGCCTCTAGCCGACTGGCCAACCGGACGGGTTCCGAGCACAACCGCCCCAGCACGGCGGATGGGCTTCCCCTCTCGTGCTATCGGGTCCCGCAGCGTTCTACGCCGAAGCAGGCGTGATTGGGCGGGAGATCGTCGGTCGGGATCACCCCGGCACGACGGCAGTGCTCCGAACGAGGCACACCGGCACCACCGCAAGACCGCGTGGCCGCGGCGCGAACAGCGGCACGGCCACGGCATGACCGACCGACCGGAGGGCCCGCAGACCGGAGCACCGGCCCAGACGCCGGATGCTCCCGCCACGGCGACCGCCTGCACTAAGCGCACACTCCCGGACGCAGCCGGACACCTGGTGAACGCGGTCGCACCCGACCAGCAGCAGGAAGGAGCCGACACCGACATGACCGACCCGCAACCGCCCTCGGCGACCCTGCACCGACACCACCGCACCACCGTCGGCCCCCCGTCCGACACCGACCGACAGTCGAGCCAGCCCACTGCCCCGGCCCGATGCCGACCACGCCGGTCACCACGCGCTCGGTCCATCCCGCGCTTCAGGGCCGACCGCGACAATTCGGTCACGTCGATCCCGGCGCCACGGCCCGACCAGCAACCTCGCGGATCGGTCGCTGACGGCTGGAACCGCAAGCGAAATGGCCGTTCGGATCGGCCCTTACCGGTACCCGGACCGCACATAGGTCTTGGGCCTCGACCAGGCCATACACCTGGCTGAGCCGCAGCACCCCTACCCCACATACAGAAGAGCCCGAAATGCTACGACGGCGACGACCGCAACCGGATGGCCGAACCGCTCGCCTGACACAATCGAACCGTGCCCGACTCACACACCACCACACCCATCGGCCCGCCCACCACCTGGGAGCCGCTCCAGCACAACACCGCCAACCAGACCACCGGCGGCATCTGGCGCGTCACCGCACCAGGCGGCACCGCCATCCTCAAACACCTCACCCCCGGCACCGACACCCAAGACCACTGGGCCGCCAGCGACGACCCCCGCCACTGGAACTACTGGAAACGCGAATACCTCGCCTACACCACCGGAACGGCCGCCGCATACGGCCACCACACCAGCATCACCGCCCCGGCCCTCCTCGAAACCACCGAACGAGCCGACGGCACCGTCGAACTGTGGATCGAAGCCGTCGACGGCCTCCACGGCCGAGACTGGACCACACCCGCCTTCGCCGCCTTCGCCCACGACCTCGGCCGCGCCCAAGCCCACCACACCAGCACCCCCGACCAGCCATGGCACTCCCGGCGCTGGCTGCGCCAATACGCCGGACGAGCCGAATACACCCACATCCCCTGGCACCACCCCGTCGCCGCCGAACACTGGCCCACCCGACTGCGCGAAGACCTCCGCATGATCTGGGAACACCGACGAGACCTGTTCGACCTGGCCGAAACCCTCCCCCAGACCCTCTGCCACCTCGACGTATGGCCGATGAACCTCGTCCTCGCCGACACCGGACCGGTCCTGCTCGACTGGGCCTTCACCGGCCGCGGCGCCATCGGCGAAGACATCGCCAACCTCATCGCAGACACCTTCCTCGACGGCCTCCGACCCGTCACCGACCTCCCCGAAACCGAACAGGCCCTCACCGACGCCTACATCAACGGCCTCGCCGAGGCCGGCCACCCCACCGACCACACCAGAAAAGCCATCGCCACCACCGGAGCCGCCAAGTACGCTTGGCTCGCCCCGATGATGCTCACCCGCCTCGACGCAGGACAGGACGTCGGCAGCGCCAGCTACGACGCCGAAACCGACCACCGGGCCATCCTCTACCGCCGCCGACCCATCTTCGAAATGATCGCCACCTGGGCCCGCACCGCCCTCGACACCTGAAAGAGACCACCACCGTGCCCCTCAAGGTCACCGACGACATCACCATCCCCGACACCGAACTGCGGTGGCGGTTCTCCCGGTCATCCGGCCCCGGCGGCCAAAGCGTCAACACCACCGACTCCCGCGTCGAACTGGTCTTCGACCTGCGAGCCACCAACGCCCTGCCCCAACCGCTCCGCGACCGCGCTCTGGAGCGACTGACCACCCGCCTGACCGACGGCGCCCTGATCGTCACCGCCTCCCAATACCGCTCCCAACTGCGCAACCGGCAAGCCGCACTCGAACGGATGGGCCAGACCCTCCGCAAAGCGATCGCCGCCCCGCCACCGAAGCGCAAACCCACCAAGCCGACCCGAGGATCACAGCGGCGCAGACTCGAAGGCAAACGCCGGCGCTCCGAGGTCAAACGCCTGCGCCGCGACACCTCCGACTAGCACCGGCTCGCGGCCCGAGCGCGCCGGCGGCGGAACGGACCGGTCATCTCCCCCTTGCAGCCGCTCACGACTCCGGACAGGGCTCACCGAACTCCGGCTGGCCGTCCTCACTCCACCCGAACGCCTGGATCCGGCAGTGCCGGTCCGGATTGTCCAGCGGGTCGCCCTCGATCCGCTCGTAGCTGCGGGCGTGATAGACCAGCAGATCACGGCCGTCCTCGTCGACGGTGAAGCAGTTGTGGCCCGGACCGAAGATCCCCGCCTGGGCACTGGTGGCGAACACCGGTTTCGCACTCTTCGACCAAGAATCCTCATCCAGCAGGTCGGCGCCGGCGTCGGCCGACAGCAGCCCCATGCAGTACTCGGCGCCGGTGGCCGCCGCCGAGTAGGCGATGAACACCCTGCCGCCGCGCTCGATGGCGGCCGGGCCTTCGTTGACGGCGAATCCGACGGTCTCCCAGTCGTATTCGGGGCGGCTGATCTCGACCGGGTCGGCCGCGAGCGTCCACGGGTCGGACAGGGGGGCCAGGTAGAGGCTGGTGTTGGTGCCGGGCAGCGCGGGGTTGTGCTGGGCCCAGCACAGGTATTGGGTGCCGCCGGCGGCGAAGGTGGTCGCGTCGAGGGAGAACGAGTCGATGGGGGTGCGGATCTGTCCCTTCTCGACCCATTCGCCCTCGAAGGGGTCGGGGCTGGTGTTCTCCAGCACGTACATGCGGATGCGCCAGACGTCGGCGGTCCGGTCGCCGGCGTCGCCGGCGGCGAAGTAGACGTACCAGGCGCCGTCGACGTGGTGGATCTCCGGTGCCCAGATGTGGGAGCCCATCGGTCCGGTCCGGTGCCGGGTCCAGATCGTCCGCTCCTCGGCCTCGCGGAGTCCGGCGAGGGTCTCGGCGTGTCTGAGGATGATCCTGTCGTAGGCGGGGACGGTGGCGGTGAAGTAATAGCGGCCATCGTGGTGTCTCATGACCTGCGGATCCGCACGTTGATCGATAAAGGGATTGGGGTAAAGGGCCGCATTCTGGGGCATTGAAGCCGCCTTCCTGTCAGGGGGATTCCATCGACGGAAGCTCGACGCGGACCGAACCCGCGTCCTCGACCTCGGCGCGACCGCCGGTCTGAGCGGCCAGCCACGCCCGCAAGGCCGCCTCGTCGGCGCACGCCAGATCGAACACGACCTCGGCGGCACCGAAGGACACCTCCGTCAGCTGCACGTCATCCCTGGCGCGCAGCAGGCCCTCCACACTACCGGCCGGACCGTACTCGACACCAACCAGCAACCGCTTCCAATCGGCCAGAGCCACCGTCCCGGCCCCCTCGACCGCCGCCGAAACCGCCTGACCATAGGCCCGCACCAGGCCCCCGGCACCCAGCTTCACCCCGCCGAAATACCGCGTCACCACCGCCAGCACACCGGTCAGACCCCGGCCCCGCAGCACCTCCAGCATCGGCGCCCCCGCCGTGCCGGCCGGCTCCCCGTCGTCCGCCGAACGCTCGATCTCCCCCGACTCCAGCACATACGCCGTGCAGTTGTGAGTCGCATCCCAATGCGACTTGCGGTGCGCCGCGATCCGCTCCCTCGCCCCTGCGTCGTCGGCGACCCGGTAGAGCGTGCAAACGAACCGCGACCGGTTCACCACCGTCTCGGCGGTGAACTCACTGACGGCGATCGTGCGCACGACTCAACCCACGACCCCGTGCTCCCACGCCCAGATCGCGATCTCGGTGCGGTTGCGCACCCGCAACTTCATCCGGACCGCCTCCAAGTGGGTCTTGACCGTCGAGACCGACACGAACAGCGCCTCGGCGATCTCGGCATTAGTCCGCCCCCGCGCCACATGCTCGACCACGTCCAGCTCCCGCTCGGTCAGCAGGTCCCCGGCGACCGGAGCCGGAGCCGACGGCTCGGTCAGGCGCTCCAGCAGCCGGACCGTCACCGACGGCGAGACCAGCGACTCACCGTCGGCTGCGGCCTTGACCGCCTCGATCAGCAGCGTCGGACCCGAGTCCTTCAGCAGGAAACCGGTCGCCCCCGACTTGAGGGCCCCGTAGACGTACTCGTCGGTGTCGAAGGTGGTGACCACCACGATCCGCGGCCCCGAACCGTTCGCCCCCGACAACAGCGTGCGGGTCGCCTCCAACCCGTCCAGCCGCGGCATGCGGATGTCGAACAGGCACACCTCCGGCCGGTGCCGCCGGGCCAGCGAGACCGCCTCGACCCCGTCGGCGGCCTCGGCCACCACCTCCATGTCCGGCTGAGCATCGATGATGGCCCGGAACCCGGCCCGGACCATCTCTTGATCATCGGCGATGAGGACTCGAATCGTCACGCGTGAAGACTATCGCCCACCCCGACCAGTTCGATCTCACCGGTGGTCACCATGACCGCCGAAGCGGCCGCCGCTTGAGCGGCGATCTCCTCGCGGTACCGCGCGACCAAGGTCACCGAGACCATCACCAGCCACGACACCTCGAGCAGGATCAGACCCCAGTCGCCGCCCATGATCGCCGACGAAAGCAGGATCGTGCCGCCAGAGGCGACGATGAACAACGAGGTCTTCTGAGTGGCCGAGATGCGTCGCGTCTGGATCAGGATGTAGTTGACAACGCAAACCAGTGCGCCGCAGATCTGAAGGATCATGCGCAGGTCGAACTCCGGCATGGCAGGGTGCTTTCTCTCTCTCGCGAACGGAGGGCAGGACGGAAGGCGGGCACGACGGCGAAACGCCGTGTCCGGGGGAACTTGACGGTGGAACTGAGCGGGGCGAGCCCCGCCTCAGACCGCGGCGGCCTTCTCAGCCGGGCGACTCCGGGCGGTCACCACGGCCCGGGAGCCGCTGAGCACCCTGGTCTGGAGCGACCCGCAGGCGCAGCGAGTCCACATGGTGACTCCAGACGGCGTAGGGTGCACCGAGACCGTCGTCACAGGGTGGTCTTCGGGCCAACC
Source organism: Glycomyces salinus (assembly GCF_016428645.1). Classification (GTDB taxonomy): domain Bacteria; phylum Actinomycetota; class Actinomycetes; order Mycobacteriales; family Micromonosporaceae; genus Glycomyces; species Glycomyces salinus. The sequence continues at coordinate 5,419 of NZ_JAELXW010000080.1, forward strand.
GCAGAACGGGCAGCGCAGCATGGGCCTTCCTCCTCACAGAGCGTTGGGATGTCAGCGAAATCGAAGCGGGCCGAACCCGCACATCGAATGTAAATCCTCAGCCCGGCGGGCGACAATACGACGGCGACGCGAGTTTGCGAAACTCATCGTGAAGTGAAGGCTTAAGTTTCCGAAGGGGTGAGGCAGTGATCGACCTGCGCCGACTTCACGTGCTGCGGGCCATCGCGCACCACGGGACCGTCTCGGGGGCCGCCAAGTCGCTGCACATGTCGACTTCGGCCGCCTCCCAGCAGATCCGCCTGCTGTCCAAAGAGCTCGGCGTGCCACTGCTCGAACCGCACGGACGCCGCGTACGCCTGTCCTCGGCCGCCCAGATCCTCCTGGCCCACATCGACGCCATCGAGGCCATGTGGCGCCTGGCCGAGGCCGAACTCCAAGCCACCGAAGGCGAACCCTCCGGGCTGCTGCGACTGTGCGGATTCCCCACCGCCATCGCCACCCTCCTGGCCCCCCTGGTCGACCGCGCCCGCGACCGCCACCCCGCCCTCGAGATCCGCCTCCGCGAAACCGAGGCCTCCGAAAGCTTCGACCTGCTCTTCGCCGGCGAAGCCGACCTCGCCCTGGTCGAGGCCACCCCCGACAACCCGCCCCCCGAAGACATCCGCTTCGACTCCCAGACGGTCTTCAACGACCCGTTCGACATCGTCGTGCCCGGCGGCCACCACTACGCCGAAGCCGAATCGGTCGACCTGCGCGAACTCGAACGCGAACCGTGGGTCCTGGGCGTCCCCGGCTCCATCCACCGCCGCCACGTCCTCACCGCCTGCTCCAACGCCGGCTTCCGCCCCACCATCGTCGGCGAAGCCCGCGAATGGACCGTCATCGCCATCATGGTCGCCCACCACCTCGGCGTCGCCCTCATCCCACGCCTGGTCGACCTGCCCCCGCACCTCGACCTCATCCGCGTCCCCGTCTCCGGACCCTTCACCCCGTTCCGCCACTTCCGCGCGGTCACCCTCCGCGGCGGCCAACGCCGCCCCGCCGTCGCGGCCGTCACCGAACTGCTCGACGAACTCGTACGCGAAGCAGAAGGCATCGGACCCGCCGCCGAGACCTTCCCCGAACCGACCTGAACCCCGATAGTCTGACGCCATGTCCGAACCCGAAATCGACCCGGCACCCGCCAGCGCCCCCATCCACCTGCGCGTCCGCGGCGGCACCACATTGTCGGGATCGATCGAGGTCAAGACCTCCAAGAACGCCGGAGTCGCGCTGCTGTGCGCGAGCCTGCTCAACAAAGGCACTACCACCCTCCGCCGCGTCGCCCGCATCGAAGAGGTCAACCGGATCCTGCGCGTCCTGGCCAGCATGGGCGTGCGCCACCGCTGGCTAGGCACCGAGGGCGACCTGGAGATCACCCCGCCCGAACGCCTCGACCTGACCCGCATCGACGCCGACGCCGCCAGGCGCACCCGCTCGATCATCATGTTCCTCGGGCCGCTCCTGCACGACTACCCCGAGTTCGAACTGCCCTTCGCCGGCGGCTGCGAACTCGGCGACCGCACCGTCGAACCCCACATGGTCGCGCTGCGCCGCTTCGGGCTGTCGGTCGAGACCTCCCACGGCTGCTACCACGCCTCGGTCAAGGAAGGGGTCGACGATCCGGGCACCATCGTCCTGACCGAGCGGGGCGACACGGTCACCGAGAACGCGATCCTTGCCGCCGCCCGCTACCCGGCCGCCACCACCATCCGCAACGCCTCCTGCAACTACATGGTCCAAGACCTGTGCTTCTACCTCGAACGCCTCGGCGTGCACATCGAGGGGACCGGGACGACCACCATCACCGTCCACGGCCGGCCCGACATCGACGTCGAGGTCGACTACGCCCCCTCCGAGGACCCGATCGAGGCCTGGAGCCTCATCACCGCCGCCATCGTCACCGAATCCGAGGTCACCGTCCGCCGCGTCCCCATCGAGTTCGTCGAGATCGAACTGGCCTGCACCGAGGAGATGGGCCTGCGCTACGCCCGCGGGCCCGAGTACCTGGCGGCGAACGGCCGCACCCGCCTGGTCGACCTCACCGTCTCCCCTTCCCGCCTCCACGCGCCGAGCGACAAGATCCACCCCATGCCGTTCCCGGGCCTGAACATCGACAACCTGCCGTTCTTCGCCCTCATCGCCTCCTGCGCCGAGGGGTCGACGCTCATCCACGACTGGGTCTACGAGAACCGCGCGATCTACCTCACCGAACTCAACCGCCTCGGCGCCCGCGTCCGCCTGCTCGACCCCCACCGGGTCTACGTCGACGGCCCGATCCGCTGGTCGGGCACCGAGGTCGTCTGCCCGCCGGCGCTGCGCCCGGCCGTAGTCCTCCTGCTGGCCATGCTGCGCGCCAAGGGAACCTCGGTACTGCGCCATGTCAACGTCATCCACCGCGGATACGAGCAGCTCACCGAGCGCCTCCAGGAGCTCGGCGCCGAGATCGAGGTCTTCTGGGGAGACTGACCCCGGCCGAGTATGTGAGACTTCAGACATGGATATCGCGCCTAACGTCCCTCCGCACGCGTACGCGCTGCTGAACTTGATGGCCACGCACCTCCACCACTTGGAGAAGGACGACGCGGTTCACCTGCAGAGCCCGCAGTGGACCGCGGCCGCCGAGACGGCCCGCACGGTCGCCGCCATCAAGTTCCCCGGCGAGGAGGTCTCGGTCGGCGACATCCCCATGATCGTGGGCACCGGCTCCCCCGGCCTGCGCCGCCACCTGTACTCGACGATGCCGGTCTCGACCGACGTCGCCGCGGTGGCCGAAGAGTCCGAAGTGGCCCTGTTCTACTACAACCGGCGCGGCCGCATCCAACCGGCCAACCACGCCGCCGAGTCCCGGCAGGCCAAGTCCTGGTACCTGCCGGCCAAGGCGATGGCCCCCATGCGCCTGCTCGACGACGAACACTGGGAGCCGGTGGTGGCGGCCACTGGAGACACCGGCCGCCGCCTCTACGACGCCATAGGAGGCTGGATCATCCTCCTGATCCTCATAGCCTTCCTAGGCGGCGCCGCCTACCTGGCCCTCAGCTACTTCGCCATAATCTGAATCCACTGCCGACGGGCGTGGTAGAACAATGGTCCTGATTCCCATCCACCCCATTGTCGACTAATTCCAATTCCGACGGAATACGCCTGAATTGTGAATGGATTCAGATCGATTTCCGCGCAATTCCAATGCTGGGGATTGCCCCTGCATCGGAGACTGTCATATGCTCCCCACAGAGCGCCTACTCCTGGAAATTCACATCCCCGGGAAATCAGGCCTCGAACTCATCGAGATCGCAAAGGAGCGAATGATGGAATTCAATGAGCGGATTGCGGCACTTACCACCAAGGTTCGAAGCCAACGCGATATGGTTCAGACCGAGGAGGCCGCGAAGACGGCCCTCGTCATGCCGTTCATCTCGACCGTGCTCGGCTACGACGTCTTCGACCCCCGCGAAGTCGTCCCTGAATTCACAGCCGATGTGGGCGTGAAGAAGGGCGAGAAGATCGATTACGCGATCCTTCATGACGGCGAGGTCCAGATCCTCATGGAATGCAAGCGGACGGGCGGCCCGCTCACCTTCGAGCACGCCTCTCAGCTGTACCGGTACTTCGCCGTCACGAACGCCCGCATCGCCATCCTCACAAACGGGGAAATCTATCAGTTCTACGCCGACCTGGACGCGCCGAACCGGATGGACTCCAAGCCGTTCCTGGTGCTGGATTTCGATGATCTGGACGAAACCCTGTTGCCCGAACTCCGCAAGCTCTCCAAGGAATCCTTCAATCTCGACTCCATCATCAGCGCGGCCGAAGAGCTGAAGTACATCGGCCAACTCAAGCGCAATTTGGTACAACAGTTCAAAGAGCCCGACGCGGAATGGGTCCGATTCCTCACGGCACGCGTCTACGATCGTCCATTCACCCAGAAAGCACGCGAGCAATTCACACCCCTCGTGCTCAAGGCCGCCACCCAGTTCCTCAACGATCAGGTCAACAGCCGGCTTCAGACCGCCCTGGGGTCGGGCCTGCCGGAATCGAGCGAATCAGTGACTTCGAATTCGAGCAGCGAGGAGCCGCCGGAAGACGAACCGGCCGAACCCGAGTCCGAAGTCGAAACCACGCTCGAGGAAATCGGCGGCTACCAGATCGTCAAGGCGATCGCATGCAGCGAGGTCAAACCCCACCGAATCGTCTATCGCGACGCCAAATCATACTTCGCGATCCTCTTGGACAACAACAACCGCAAGCCCATCGCCCGCCTGCACTTCAACGGGAAGCGCAGGAAGTACATCGGCACCTTCGACTCCGAGAAGAACGAGACTCGCCACTCCATCGACTCACTCGACGACATCTACCTGCACTCGACCGCCATCCGAAACGCGGTCCGCAGCCACCTCGAGACAGACTCCGAGGCTTCGCCTCAATCAGAGCAGTGAGCCCCGGAGTCGGCTTTTCAGGTGAGGGCGCGGGCGGAGCCCGCGCTCCTTTTTTGGGTGGAGTGCCTCGGTGGGGCGAAGCGAGGTCTTTTACCTCGGTGTCGATATATCTTGTAATCTGTGGCAGAATGGGCGCATGTTGAAGCTGGCGATACTCGGATTCCTGCGGGACTTCCCGCTGCACGGCTACGACCTCAAGAACCGCGTCGCGGCCCTGGCCGGGCACGTGCGGCCGATCGCGGACGGCACCCTCTACCCCACCATCAAGAAACTCGAGGAGGCCGGGTGCCTGACCCGGCGCACCGCGCCCGGATCGGTGGCCGCGCCCCGGCACATGCTCGAGATCACCCAGGAGGGCACCGATCAGCTGCGCCGCTGGCTGCGCAACCCCGAGCCGGGATTCATCACCGACGACAACAAGTGGTACCTGGTGCTGGCCTTCCTGCACCACCTGGAGAACCCGCGGGAGCAGGCGATCGTGCTGGCCCGCCGCCGCGAATTCCTCGACCAGCCCACCCAGCTGTTCTACGACGAGGACGGCAGGCCCGTGCCGCCCGACCGGCTCGACTCGCCGTTCCGCAAGGGCCTGATGCAGATCCACCGGTCGGTCGGCCTGAACGAGATCGAATGGCTCGAACGCCAGATGGCCGACCTCAACCGCCGCGCCGGATACACGGCCGGCACGTCCTGAGGCCGGCGGCCGATCGGCTCCCGCGGCGGGGCCGGTAAGGCAGGGGCTAGCCCTGCAGGATCGTCATCAGCAGCACGATGAAGATCACGACCATCACGACGATCGTCGCCGCCGTCACCAGCACCGCCGGCTCCTGATGGAGCGGGCGCTTGCCTTGCGGCGCGGCCGGGCCGGGCGGCATCATCGTCTGCGGTTGTGGCTGAGGCTGGGGTTGGGGCTGCACCGGCGTCTGCGGCGGCAGCATCGACGGCGCCTGCGCCGGAGGCCGCGGGCCGGTGCCCGGACCGCCCGGCGAGGGCGAGATCGGACCGCCCGAAGTCGGGCCCGTCGGCGGCGCCTCGGTCGGCGCCGGACCGGTCGAGGCGCGCACCGCGCCCTCGACCACGACCGTCTCGGGCTGCTCGAACGTCTGCGGCGGCACGCCCACCTTGGTGTGGATCAGCTGAGAGATCATCGGAATCCGCGACGAGCCGCCGACCAGGAAGATCCCGACCAGGTCGGCCGGGTTCAACCGCGCCGCCGAGATCGCCCGCTGCAGGCAGTCGACCGTCCGCTCCAGCGGCGGGCGCGCGATGTCCTCGAACTCCGCGCGCGTCAGATGCGCATCGACCTCGAGCGCGGGCAGGTGGATGTCGGCGCTGGCCGTGCGCGAGAGCGTCTCCTTGGCGCCGCGGACGTCCTCGTAGAGCATCCGCCGGTAGCGGCGGTCCCGGTCGTCCCTGGGGGTCAGCAGGCGCCGCCAGTCCTCGGGGTGGGACTGGCCGTAGGTCTTGCCGAGGTGCTCGACGATGCCGTGGTCGAAGTCGAGGCCGCCGATGTCGCCGATGCCCTCTTCGGCGAGGACTTCGAAGCCGGTCTGGGTGCGGCGCACGACGGTGGCGTCGAAGGTGCCGCCGCCGAGGTCGTAGATGGCCAGGGAGCGTCCGGGCGGGACGGCGGTGCCGAGGACGGAGGTGAAGTAGGAGGCGGCCGCGACCGGCTCGGGGATCAGTTGGGGCTGCGGGAGTCCGGCCAGGCGGGCGGCATCGACCAGGATCGAGCGGCGTCGCTCGCCCCAGCGCGCGGGGTGGGTGAGGCGGACCTGCCCGGGCATCTGGCCGGCCTGGCGCTGGGCTTCGAGGGCGACCTGCTGGAGCACGTAGGCGAAGACTTGGGGCACCGGGATCTCGGAGGTGCCGAGGAATACCGAGCCGTCGTCGATGCGGCGTTTCGGGTTGGGCTCGAAGCGGGCCGGGTCCATGCGGGCGTTGCGCTCGGCGTCGCGGCCGACGAGCATGCGGCCGTCGGAGTTGTAGTAGACCGCCGAGGGCAGGATCGGAGCGCCGTCGAACAGCAGGGGCCGGACGCGCCCGTCGGCCGAGCGCAGCACGGCGACGGTGTTCGAGGTTCCGAAATCGATTCCAAGCACGTGCATGTGAGAACTCCTTGTCTGCCCACACCATACTGGTCGCGTACATCCGGTCGTGAACCCTGTCGGCGTTCCCCCGAGTGACGTTGTCGAGGGTATTGGGTCGTTCGCGCGGGCCCGGTACGGTTGTCCGGTTCGGTCGCGGAGTGATCGCGGTCTGGGTGTTCAGGTGGTGTTGTGTCACACTTCAAGGGGACGACCGTGGCGGCCGAAGCCGGGCCGCGTCACACTTGGGGGTCGCGACGTCGGGAAACATTCGGCCGGACCGCGGCGTTGCAGACCTTGGGCCTCGCATTTCGGCGTGACCAGCGGGGCAGCTGACTCGGTCAGCGGGGTTGTTCAGGGCTAGAGCTCGAGAAAGTGCAGGGGAACATGGGCGACAGAATGCTGAGGGGTTCGCGCCTCGGCGCCGTCAGCTACGAATCCGACCGCAACACGGAGCTGGCGCCGCGCCAGACTCGTGATTACGTGTGCCCGCAGGGCCACCGCTTCGAGGTGCCTTTCGCCGTTGAGGCGGAGATCCCGCTCACGTGGGAGTGCCGCCTGGACGGGTCGACGGCCAAGCTGGTCGACGGCGAGGAGCCGGAGGCGAAGAAGACCAAGCCGCCGCGCACCCACTGGGACATGCTGCTGGAGCGCCGCTCGATGGAGGAACTCGAGGAGATCCTCGAAGAGCGGCTTCAGGAGATGCGCGCGCGCCGCGGCGAGTAGGCGCTGGGCCTCGGGGCTCCGGTCATTCGATTGACCGGGGCCCTTTTTCGTCGCCTCGGTCGGTGTCGGTGCCGCGCTCGTCGATCACTTCGCCGTCGATGACGTCCTCGCCGCGGGGCCCGAAGTTGACCGTCGGGGTGCGGGCGGCCAGGTAGCGGCCGAGGCCGCGGAAGATGATCCGGGTGGGCGGGAAGAGCAGGAGCAGGCCGACCAGGTCGGTGACCAGGCCGGGGACGATGAGGCAGATGGCGCCGGCGACGGCGTAGCCGCCTTGGGGCTGCCTGGCGGGGTCGCCGCCGGAGTTGAAGTACTCGCGGGCCGCGGCCAGGGATTTGGCGCCGGCGTACTGGAGGACGCCGAAGCCGACGAAGGTCGTGGCCACGAAGATCAGGATGGTGTAGCCGAAGCCGATGAGGTAGGCGAGGCCGAAGAACGCGGCGGCCTCGGCGACGACCCAGGCCGCGAGCGCCAGCCGGATCGGATACGGAGCCCGAGGCGGCTTGACCGGCGGTTGGTAAGTCACGCTTCGATTCTGCCACGGCCGAGCGCGCGCCGCAGCCGCCGCGTCCGGTGGGCCAGGCCCCAGCGGGTGACGTTGCGCAGCGCTTCGACGGTGATCGAGCGGTTCATCTTGGAGGATCCGGCGCGGCGTTCGGTGAAGGTGATGGGCAGTTCGCGGATGGTCATGCCGGCTTTCCAGGCCCGCCAGGTCAGGTCGATCTGGAAGCAGTAGCCGACCGAGGTGACCGTGTCGAGTCCGAGTCCGTAGAGCGCGTCGAGGCGGTAGGCGCGGTAGCCGGCGGTGACGTCCTGGACGTCGAGGCCGAGCATGAGGCGCGTGTAGACGCCGGCGCCGCGGGAGAGGGCGAGCCGGTGGAGCGGCCAGTTGCGGACCTTGCCGCCGGGGACGTAGCGCGAGCCGATGGCCAGGTCGGCCTCGGCCAGGGCGGCCAGGAGCCGGGGCAGGTCGGCCGGGTCGTGGGAGCCGTCGGCGTCCATCTCGACCACGGCGGTGTAGTCGCGTTCCCTGGCCCAGGCGAAGGCGGCGAGGTAGGCCGAGCCGAGGCCCTGTTTGGTGTCGCGGTGGAGGACGTGGACGGCGTCGTCGGTCTTGGCGAGGCCGTCGGCCAGTTCGCCGGTGCCGTCCGGGGAGTTGTCGTCGACGATGAGCAGGTCGGCTTCGGGGCAGGCGTCGCGGGCCTCGGCGACGGTGCGTTCGAGGTTGTCGCGTTCGTTGTAGGTGGGTATGGCGACGATCGCCGGGCCGGTGCTGCTGCCGGTTGCTGGCCGGTCCGGTGTGGTGCTCATATCGGTGCTTTCTAGACGTCTGGCCGTCGGTCGGTCCGTGCGCGGAGGGCGGCGGCGGCCGCTGCCGCCAGTGCGGTGGCGAAGGCGGCGGTAAGGACCATCTCGGGCAGGATACCGGCTCCGGTGGCCGGTGTGGACCGCTCTGAAAGGGTCAGTTCGGTCTGGATGACGGCGGCGGTGTTGAATTCGGTGGCCTGGCTGACCGCTCCGGTGTGGTCGGTGAAGGCCGAGACGCCGACGGTGGAGGCCATCAGGCCGTCGCGGCCGTGTTCGATCGAGCGGAGCCGCACCATGGCCAGCTGCTGGTGGGCCTCGGCGTTGTTGAAGGTGGCGTTGTTGGTCTGGACGACCATGAGCTGTGCGCCGTCGCGGACCGATTCGGCGGTCTCGTGGTCGAAGGCGATCTCGAAGCAGATCAGGCCGGCGAGGGTGACCTCGTCGGTCTCGACGATGCCCGGTTCGGTTCCGGCCTCGAATCCGGCGACGGAGTCGATGCCGTCGGCCATGCGCGGGTCGATCCATCCGGCGATGGTGCGGAAGAAGCCCTTGTAGGGGACGTATTCGGCGAAGGGCACCGGGTGGCGCTTGGCGTAGAGGTAGGTGGGGCCGTCCTGGGGGTCCCAGACGATGCTCATGTTGTAGCGCTTGTCGCCGTCGTGGACGATGCCGCCGAGGACGATCGGGACGCCGATGGTGGCGGCGGCGTCGCTGATGAGCTCGTAGGCGTCGGCGTTGGCCAGCGGGTCGATGTCGGAGGCGTTCTCGGGCCATACGACGATGTCGGGCTGTTCGGCGCGGCCTTCGGCGACGGCGTCGGCCAGTTCGACGGTGGCCTGGACGTGGTTGTCGAGGACGGCGCGGCGCTGGGCGTTGAAGTCCAGGCCGAGGCGGGGCACGTTGCCTTGGACGACGGCGACGTTGATCGGGTCGCCGGACGGGGCGGTGGCGCCGAGCGGGAGCGCGGCCGGGGCGACGGTGGCCAGGGCGGCCGCGGCGGTGAGGGCGGCGATTCTGCGCCAGTCGGGGCGGCGCCCTCTCGGTGAAGCCTGCGAGCCGTAGATTTGCGCGGCGGCGGTCAGGAGGAGGCCGCCGGTGAGGGCGACCAGGAGGGTGACCAGGGGTGCGCCGCCGAGCCAGGCCGCCGCGGCGGTGGGGGCGTCGGCCTGGCTGAAGGCCAGGCGGCCCCAGGGGAATCCGCCGAAGGGCTGGCGGTCTCTGAGGGCTTCCTGGGCGACCCAGGCGACGGCGGTCAGGGGGGCCCAGATCCACCGGTGGCGGTCGATCAGGCGCGAGCAGAACGCCAGGGCGGCCCCGAGCAGGCCGGTTGCGAGGGCTTCGAGGGCGCCGAGGAAGATCCAGGGCCATTGGCCGACTTGGGTGGAGGTCCACGACAGCAGGGGCAGGAAGAACGCCAGGCCGTAGACGAAGCCGAGTCCGAGGCCGGCGCGGATGCGGCGGCGGTGGACGGCCGCGCCGAGTCCGGCGACCGAGAGCGCGGCCATCGGCCACCAGCCGATCGGCGGGAAGGCGAGCACCGCGGCCGCGCCGGAGGCGGCGGCGAGGACGAGCGCGACCGGCAGGGTCGGGCGGCGACCGAAGGGCGATTCGGCGAGCGCGCCTCCCAGCGGCCGCCGTGGCGAGGTGTTCGGTTGCTCGGCGATGTCGCGTTCCTCGGTCACGGTGCTCAAGTGAGGTGGCTCCTGTTCGTGCGGGAGGGGCCGATCCAGCCTACCCGTGGACACGGCAAAGGGGCGTAGCTGTGTCGTGCTACGCCCCTCGCACGGGTTTCTCCCAGTCCCTGTACGGCCGGTGTCCCCTGCGGCCTCGCCCGGTGGTCTTCGGACCAATCCGCAACCGTCTGGCTGAGCGGCTGCGAGTTGTTGTCTAGGGACCATCGGTCTCGGCTGCGGGTCCACCTCCGGCGACCGGCTCGCCTTCCTCCGCCGACCCCCGCGATCTGGACCTGGCCGCCGGTAGCGGTGCGGCCGCGCCGCCACCTTGTCCAGTCTGCGTGGGAGCAAAGCAAGTCGAGTCGCCCCCGACGTTCGGCGGACGGCTTTGCGGCTCGTCCGCCGAGGACCAGACCACCGTAAGCCAATCCGTGCCGTCGGCGTCAACCGGGTCGGAAATTCGGTGCCGCAATTTTTCTCGCGTCAGCGGGCGGTTTCGCGTTGCCGCAGGTCAGGACTGGCGGTGTATGAGGCGGCCTCCGGCGACGGTCATGGCGCACTTGGGGGTGGGGCAGTCAGGATCACTCAAGTCGGGCAGCTCGGTCTCGGTGAGGTCCCACACGGCCAGTTCGGCTCTGGCGCCCGGGACGAGGGATCCGGCGTCGTCGACGCCGAGGGCGCGCCAGCCGCCGCGGGTGGCGGCGGTGAAGGCCTGCGCGGTCGTCAGGCGCGAGCCGGGGCGGTGGTGCCGGACGGCGGCGGCGACCCCGCCCCACGGGTCGATGGGGGTGACCGGGGAGTCGGAGCCGAACGCCAGGGGCACGCCGACGCCGGCCATGTCCGCGAACGGGTTGGCGTCCAGGGCGGCCTGGGCGCCGAGGCGGGTCGCGTACATGCCGTCGCGGCCTCCCCAGGCGGCGTCGAAGGCCGGTTGCACCGAGGCGTGGAGGCCGTAGTGGACCATGCGGGCGATCATGGCGGTGTCGAGCAGTTCGGCGTGTTCGATGCGGTGGCGGGCGTGGCGGAGGTCTTCCAGGTCGATCGTCTCGACGGCCAGGTCGAGGCCGTCCAGGACGGTCTCGATCGCGCCGTCGCCGATGGCGTGGAAGGCCGCCGGCATGCCGTGCCAGTGGCAGTCCCGCAGGTGGGTGTTGATGTCTTCGGCGGTGAGGTAGCGGCTGCCGCCGGTCTCGGGCCGGTCCCGGTAGGTTTCGCGCAGCAGGGCGGTGCGGGCGCCGAGGGAGCCGTCGACCGACAGGTCGCCGCCGCAACCGTGGGCGCCGAGGACGCGGGCCTTCTCGGCGGCGGCCGCCTCGCCCCACCAGCCGTATACGGCCGGGTTGCCCGGTTCGGCGCCGAGGGCGACCAGGCCGGAGAACTCGGCTTCGATGGCAGGGTCGCGGGGGTTGGGGACCGAGTGCTCGGCGACGGCGGCGACGCCGTGGGCGGCGGCTCGGGCCAGGGCGGTGCGGGCCGCTTCGAGGCGTTGGGTGACCGGGACGGCGTGGGTGAGGGTGGCGCGGGCGGCCCGGTGGGCCGTGCGCTTCCACACCTGGTGGGCGACGGAGTGGTCGAGGGTGCCGAGTTCGGGGTAGACGTCCAGGACGCGGGGGCCGGCGATGCCGGCGTGGCCGCAGACGCGCGAGAGGTAGACCAGGCGGCCGCCGGCGGCGTTCTCGACCTCTTGCGGGCTCGGCGGGGTCGGGTCGTCCCAGGCGGTCTCGTCCCAGCCGTGGGCGACGACGACGGCGTCCGGGTCGAGGTCGGCGGTGTGGCGGGCGAGGCGGTCGAGCAGGTCGGCCGCGGAGACGGCGGCGGCCAGGTCGGGGCCGTCGAGGGCCTGGCCGGTTCCGGTGAGGTGGACGTGGGAGTCGACGAAGGCGGGGGTGACCAGTCCTCCGTCGAGGTCGACGGTGGCGTCGGCGCGGGGGGCCTCGTCGCCGGGCCCGATCCACTCGATCCGCTCGCCCTCGGTCAGCAGGGCGGTCGCGTCGGGGTTGGTCGGGCTCAGCACGCGGCCGCCCCGCCACAGCGTCTTGTGAAGGCTCATGCCTTCAAGTGTCTCAGTCGGCCGGGTGCAGGACGCGCCGGAGGAAGCTCTGCGCGCGTTCGGTCTTGGGATTGGTGAGCACCTCGGCCGGCGGTCCCTGCTCGACGATGACGCCGCCGTCGATGAACACGACCCGGTCGGCCACCTCGCGCGCGAAGCCCATCTCGTGGGTGACCACGATCATGGTCATGCCCTCGCCGGCCAGGCGCTTCATCACCGACAGGACGTCGCCGACCAGTTCGGGGTCGAGGGCGCTGGTCGGTTCGTCGAACAGCATGAGTTTGGGGCCCATGGCCAGGGCGCGGGCGATGGCCACCCGCTGCTGCTGGCCGCCGGACAGCTGCGAGGGCCGGGCCCGCTCCTTGCCTTCGACGCCGACCTCGTCCAGGCACCGCCGCGCCTCGGCTTCGGCCTCGGCCCGGGACCGGCCCAGGACGCGCCGCTGGGCGATGGTGACGTTGTCGAGGATGGACAGGTGGCTGAAGAGGTTGAAGTGCTGGAAGACCATGCCGATCTCGCGGCGGGCGGCGTCCAGGTCGGCGTCGGGGCTGCACATGTCGTGCCCGGCGGCCTCGACCGTCCCCTCGGTGGGGGTCTCCAGCAGGTTCACGCAGCGCAGCAGGGTCGACTTGCCCGAACCGGAGGGTCCGATGACGCAGACCACTTCGCCTTCGTCGACGTCCAGGTCGACCCCGCGCAGGACCTCGTTGTCGCCGAAGCGCTTGGTCAGGCCCTTGATCGAGACGAGTCGTTCGCTCATCGGATTTCCCCCATGGATGCCCCCGCCTTCACGCGAGGAAACAAACGGACTTCTGCGGGGTGAGTCGGGGTCGGGAGACACCACGACGTTTCCCGTGACAACCCAGCACAGAAGATTACATTTTTCCTTGTATGATGTGAAACATGGCTGTGGCGGTGAAGCATCGGGCATACCGGTTCCGCTGCTACCCGACTCCCGCACAGGCCGCGAACCTTGCACGGACGTTCGGCTGCATACGCCTGGTCTACAACAAAGCCCTCGATGCCCGCACCAAGGCCTGGTACCGGCGTAAAGAGCGAGTCGGCTACGTCGAGACCTCGGCGCTGCTGACGAAGTGGAAGCAGCGCAAAGACCTCGACTTTCTGAACGATGTTTCCTCGGTGCCGCTGCAGCAAGCACTGCGGCACCTGCAGAAAGGCTTCGCGCACTTCTTCGAGCGGCGGACGGCCTATCCGTGCTTCAAGCGCAAGCGGGTTCTGGCCGGTTCGGCTGAGTACACGAAGTCGGCGTTCGCCTTCCGTTCGGGCGAGTTGAAACTCGCCAAGCACGATGCGCCCCTGCGCATCAAGTGGTCGCGGCAGCTGCCGCCCGGTGCGGTGCCGTCGACGGTGACCGTCTCGCGTGACGCGGCGGGCCGGTGGTTCGTCTCGCTCCTGGTTGCAGAGGACATTCCCGAGCTGCCGGAGCAGACCGAGGCGATCGGTGTCGACGCCGGGATCACGAGCCTGTTCACGCTCTCGACCGGCGAGCGGGTCACCAATCCGCGCCACGAGCGGCGCGACCGCGAGAAGATCAAGCAACGACAAAAAGACCTCGCCCGCAAGCAACGCGGGTCGAAGAACTATCGCAAGGCCCAGGTTCGTCTGGCTCGCGCGCACGCGCGGATCTCGGATCGGCGGCACGATTTCCTGCACAAGCTCACCACTCGGCTGGTTCGCGAAAACCAAGTGATCGCGGTCGAGGACCTGGGCGTGCGCGGGATGCTGTCGAACCACGCTCTCGCTCGCGCGATCGCCGATGCCTCCTGGGCCACCTTTCGGCGGATGCTGGAGTACAAGACCGAATGGTACGGGCGCACCCTGGTCGCGGTCGACCGGTTCCTGCCCTCCAGCAAGACCTGTTCGGCCTGCGGCACCATGAAGCACGCGATGCCGTTGGGCGAGCGCACCTTCACGTGCGCCGCATGCGGGCACTCCGAGTGCCGTGATGTGAACGCGGCCAAGAACATTCTGGCGGCCGGGCTGGCCGTTGCAGCCTGCGGAGACGGTGTAAGACCCAAACGCTCCTAGCGTGCGGGCGACTGTCGTCGAAACAGGAA
>NZ_JAELXW010000081.1 GCF_016428645.1 Glycomyces salinus
AGAACATTCTGGCGGCCGGGCTGGCCGTTGCAGCCTGCGGAGACGGTGTAAGACCCAAACGCTCCTAGCGTGCGGGCGACTGTCGTCGAAACAGGAAACACCTCCCAGCGATGGGCGGAACCCCCTCCCGGAAGGGAGCGGAAGAAGTCAATTGCGGTCACTCCGATTCTCCAGGCGCCGGGCCAGGATCGACAGCGGCACGGTCAGCAGCAGGTAGAGCAGGCCGCCGACCACCAGCGGCGTGGCGTTGGCCTCGGCGCTCAGCGCGTCGCGGGCGACCCGTGTCAGCTCCATGGTCGAGGTGGTGACGCCGAGGACGTACACGAGGCTGGAGTCCTTGGTCAGCAGCACCAGCTCGTTGGTCAGCGGCGGGACGACGATGCGCAGGGCTTGGGGCAGCACGACGGTCACCATGGTGCGGGTGTGGCTCATGCCCAGCGACCGGGCGGCCTCGATCTGTCCTTTGGGGACTGCCTGGATGCCGGCGCGGACACTCTCGGCGATGTAGGCCGAGGAGATCAGGCCGAGCCCGAGGGCGACCTGGCCGTAGACGCCGCCGGGGTACTGGATGCCCGGGAACGCCAGGGGGAGGCCGAAACCGACCAGGAACAGCACCAGCAGGGCCGGAAGGCCGCGGAACAGTTCGACATAGGCGGTGGCGAACCACCGGTAGGGGGCGAAGCTCGAGGTTCGCATGAGCGCGATCGGGACGCCGACGACCATGCCGAAGCAGAAGGCCAGGATGGTGTAGACCACGGTGTTGCCGAAGGCGGTCCACACCTCCGGGAACATGTCGGCGGCGATGTCGGTGCGCAGGAACTGGTCGGCGATGCGGCCCCAGTCGGCGAGGACCGCGGCCGCCGCCAAGACCGCGAGGGCGAGCGCGGACTGGACAGTGCGGGCCAGGAGCCGCCGCTTGCGCGGCGACATCCTGGTTCGGGTCGCGGCGGCCACTACTCGACGGCGCCCTCGGTGTAGGGCTCGCCGATCCACTTCTCGTATATCTCGGCGTAGGTGCCGTCCTCGAACGCCTCGTCGAGCATGGCGTCGACCTCGTCGAGCAGTTCAGTGTCGTCCTTCTGGACGGCGAAGGCGTAGTGCTCGTCGGTCTCGAACGTCTCGATCAGCGCCAGTCCCTCGGTGTCCTCGACCATCGCGTTGGTCGGGCCCACGTCGGCGATGGATGCCTGGACGGTGTCCGTGGACAGCGCCGAGGCGATGTCGCCCATGTTGTCGAAGGAGCGGACTTCGAACCCGTACTGGTCGGCGATGTCGTTGGCGTACGCCTCGCCGGTGGTGGCGGTCTGGACGCCGACCTGGACGCCGTCGAGGTCGTCGAGGGAGGCGACGCCGGAGTCCGCGGGCGCGGCCAGCGACTGGTCGGCGCGGTAGTAGGCCTGGGACATGCCCATGGCCTCCTGGCGCTCCTCGGTGATGGAGAGCCCGGCCGCGGCGATGTCGCAGGTGTTGTTGTTGAGCGCGGCGCCGGATTGGATCGCGTCGAAGTCGATCTCGACGACCTCGACCGTCTGGTCGAGCCGTTCGGCCAGCAGGTCCATCAGGTCCATGTCGAAGCCGACGTACTCGTCGCCTTCCCTGGACTCGAACGGGACGAAGGGGACGTTGGTGCAGACGGTCAGGGTCTCGTCTTCGCCGGAGTCGGATGAGCAGGCCGCGGCGAGCCCGGACCCGGTCAGGGCCAAGGTGGCGGCGGCAAGGCGGGCGATGGTTTTCACCGGGATGCTCCTCAATTTCGATGTGGACGGGTACCGGTCTTCGGGGTCGGCTCTGACCATCGTCGCGGCACCCGCCGGGCATTGCAGCAGGTTTCGAATTATGGGACGCGGGCCGACCGCGTTCGCACGCGGGGTCGTACCCACGTGAGACAGTGTGGGGCATGCTCATGCTCATCGACGCCGCTTCGCTGTGGTACCGGGCCTACTACGCGCTGCCGTCCTCCATCAAGTCCCCCGGCGGGGCCCGCTCGGGCGCCGTGCGCGGATTCTTCGACGGCCTGGCGGTGCTGTCCAAGCGCTTCTCCCCCACCGGCATGGTGTGCTGCCTGGAGGGCAACTGGCGCCCCTCATGGCGCACCGACCTGATCGGCGAGTACAAGGCCGCCCGGGTCGCCGAGGACGGCACCGAGGACACCCCGGAGGGCCTCGACGAGCAGGTGGACGCGATCGAGCGGCTGCTGCCGGCGCTGGGGGTGGCCACGGCCTCCCATCCGGACTTCGAGGCCGACGACGTGATCGCCACGCTCGCGGCGCGCACGGCCGAGCCGGTGGCGATCGTGACCGGCGACCGGGACCTGTTCCAGTTGGTCGACGATGAGCGCGCCCGCACCGTCGTATACCTCGCTCGCGGGATATCCAAGGCGGAATTGTTCGACGCCGAGGCCGTGACCGCCAAGTTCGGGGTCTCCCCCGAGCACTACGTCGACTTCGCGGTGCTGCGCGGCGACCCGTCCGACGGCCTGCCGGGAGTCAAGGGCGTCGGCGCCAAGACCGCCGTCACCTTGGTCAACACCTACGGCGGCGTGGCCGGGATCCGCGCCGCGGCCGCCGCCGAGGCCTCCGAGATGCCCGCGCGCCAGCGTCAGGCGATCGGCGAGGCCGGCGACTATCTGGAGCGGGCGCTCAAGGTCTCCACGGTCGTCGACGACGTCGAACTGCCGCTGGTCGACTCGGCCCTGCCGACCGCACCGGCCGACCCCGGCGAGGTCGCGGCCCTGGCCGGGCAGTGGGGCGTCGAGTCGGCGTTGCGCCGCTTCGACGAGGCCCTGGCCGCCTAAGACTCGCACTCACACGTCGGCGACGACGCCGCGGCGGATCGCCTCGACCGCCTCGAAGGCGGCGTCGGCCAGGCCGTTCGACCCGGGAGTGCCGATCTGGCGGGCGGTGGTCCCCACCTGGTGGAGCAGGTCGGCAGTCCGGCGCGCCCAGCGCACGAAGTCCCCGCCGGGCATCGGCCAGGGCCCGTCCGAGGCCGCCAGGGCCTTGGAGAGCTCCTCGCCGCGCGTCCACCGGTAGATCGGCCAGGCCAGGCCCAGCTGCGGCTTGGCCGTCAGCGACAGCCCGCGCGAGTTCTCGGCCCGCCGGATGGCCTCCCAGCGGCGGCCGGTCGCGGCCACCGCCTCGTTGATCGGCCCCGGCACGGCCACGAAGAACTCGTCCTCCTCGAACCGCGAGTCGTAGATGACCGTGGAGGCGATCGCGGCCATCGCCGCGGCATCCAGGCCCTCCCAGACGCCGTCGCGCAGGCACTGGGCGACCAGCAGGTCGGTCTCGCAGAAGATGTTGCGGAGCAGGCGCCCCGGCATCGTCACTGCCTCGCCGTCGAGATATCCAAATTCGGATAGGACTTCGCGGACCGCGGTGAACTGCCGCGCCAGCGAGTGCTCGCGGCGCCCGGCCCGCTTGCGCAGGTTCTCCTCCTCGCGGTGCAGCCGCGACCACCGGGAGGCGTGCACGGTGTGCCGGCCGGCGTCCGGGCAGGTCCGGCACGGGTGGGCCTTGACCTCGTCGCGGAGCCGGGCGATCTCGGGGGTCTCGGGGGCCCCGCCGCGCCGCGAGGGCCGCTCCAGGCCCTTGGTGGCCTCCCGCAGGGACGAGGCCAGGTCGGCCCGCTCGCGCGGGTCCTTGCGGTTGAAGCGCTTGGGCACCCGCACCCGGGAGGCGACCTCCACCCCGCCGTCGAAGGCCGAGGTGTCCAGGCTCCCGGCCCAGCCGTCGGCGGTCACGACCGTCCAGCGCGGGTCATGGCCGGCCTTGGGGTGGCTGGACCGGCGCAGGAACACCGCCCAGCCGGTGCGCTTGCCGCGCGGAATCCACACCACGTCGCCGACGCGCAGCTCGGCGAGGGTGCTGCGAGCCTGGTCGCGCCTGGCGCCCTTGCGGCGCTTCTGCGCGCGCCGCTCGGCCTGGGCCAGGGACTGGGTCAACTCGTAGTAGGCCAGGAAGTCGCCCCGGTCGCAGGCGGCGCCCTCGGCCTCCTCGGCCGACTTGCGCGCCATCGCACGGGCCTGCTCGGCGATGTGGACGGCCTCGGCGTCGAACTGGAACTGCGCGAACGAGGAGGCCAGGACCTCGAAGGCCCGGTCGACCCCGGCGGCGGCGATGAGGTTGACGGCCATGTTGTAGGAGGGGGCGAACGACGAGTTCAGCGGGTAGGTGCGCCTCGATGCCAGCCCGGCGACCTCCTTGGGGCGGATGTCCTCGGCCCAGACGGTGACCGCGTGGCCCTCGATGTCGATCCCGCGCCGCCCGGCCCGGCCGGTCAGCTGCGTGTACTGGCCGGGGGTGAGCATGACGTGGTCGGAGCCGTCGTACTTGATCAGGCGCTCCAGCACCACCGTGCGGGCCGGCATGTTGATGCCCAGCGCGAGCGTCTCGGTCGCGAACACGACCTTGAGCAGGCCGCGCTCGAACAGCTTCTCGACGACCTCCTTGAACACCGGCAGCAGCCCGGCGTGGTGGGCCGCGATCCCGGCCCCCAGGCCCTCCAGCCAGCGGTCGAAGCCGACCGCCTCGAGGTCGGCCGGGTCGATGTGGGCGCAGGAGGCGGTGGCGTAGTCGACGATGCGGTCCCGCTCGGCGGCGTCGGTCAGGCGCAGCCCGGCCCGGACGCACTCGTCGACGGCGGCGTCGCAGCCGGCGCGCGAGAAGATGAAGTAGATCGCCGGCAGCAGCCCGGCCTGGTCCAGGCGCGAAACGGCCCGGCCGCGGTCGACGAACTGGCGTCCCCGGCGGCGGCCCCCTTGGCGCTCGCCGCGCTCGCGTGAGCGCTGGTCCTTCCTCAGCAGCTCCTTGGAGACGCGGTCCCCGTCGGGCTCGAACAGGTCCAGCAGCGCCCCGCCGACCATCATGTGCTGCCACAGCGGCACCGGGCGGATCTCGGAGACGACGACCTCGGTCGAGCCGCGCACGCTCTTGAGCCAGTCGCCGAACTCCTCGGCGTTGGAGACCGTGGCCGACAGGCTCACCACCCGCACCTCCTGGGGCAGCTCGATGATGATCTCCTCCCAGACCGCGCCGCGGAACCGGTCGGCGAGGTAGTGGACCTCGTCCATGACCACGTAGCGCAGGCCCCGCAGGGTCGGGGAGCCGGCGTAGATCATGTTGCGCAGGACCTCGGTGGTCATGACCACGATCGGGGCCTCGCCGTTGATGACCGTGTCGCCGGTCAGCAGCCCGACCCGGTCGGCGCCGTGGGTCTCGACCAGGTCGTGGAACTTCTGGTTCGACAGGGCCTTGATCGGCGTGGTGTAGAAGCACTTGGCGCCCTCGGCCAGGGCCAGGTGGACGGCGAACTCCCCCACCACGGTCTTGCCGGCCCCGGTCGGGGCGCACACCAGCACCCCGTGGCCGTCCTCGAGGATGCGGCAGGCCCGGACCTGGAAGTCGTCGAGCTCGAACGGGTAGGACTCGCCGAAGACGGCGGCCTCGGGCCACTGCCTCCTGGCTCCCGCGGCGGCGTAGCGCTGGGACGGGGATCGGTCGTCGGCAAAGGGAACGTCGCCGGTGGAAGGCACCATGGGGCCAAGCCTAGTAGCTAGGGCGGACAAGAGGACTGCGGCAACCGCCGAGCTCACCCGGTTGTGACGACGCCTACACGGCCAGGTATCGTCCGTTTGTGCATCAGGATTCCTCACCAGGCGACGATGAGGGGGGCCGCACCGTCGAGGCGGTCCTGTTCGATTTCCACGGCACGCTCGCGCAGCTCGAACCTCTGACCAGGTCGGTCTCACTGGCCGCCGAGGCGTGCGGGAGGAAGCTCTCCGGGCTGTCGGCCACGGCCCTGGCCGACGCCATCGGCGCCCAGGGCTGGCTGGGCTCGGGCCTGGAGGCCCGCGTGCGCCCGCACTTCGCCGACGCCTGGGCCGACCGCGACCTGGACGAGGAGTCCCACCGGATCGCCTTCACCTCCCTGGCCGAGCAGGCCCACGGCGTGTTCGAGGGCCTGGCCGGGGCCCTGTACGACCGGCTCTCCTCCCCCGAGGGCTGGGTGGCCTTCGCCGACACCGTCTCGACTCTGATGTCGCTCAAGGCGCAGGGCTACCCGATCGCGCTGGTCAGCAATATCGGTTTCGACGCCAGGCCGGTGCTGCGGCACCTGGGCATCGACCGGTTCATCGACGTGTGGATCCTGTCCTACGAGGTCGGCTTCTGCAAGCCCGACGAGAAGATCTTCTACGCCGCCTGCCACGCCCTCGACGTCGAGCCGAGCCGGGTACTGATGGTCGGGGACTCCCTGGCCGACGCCGGGGCCTCCCGGATCGGCGCCCGCTGCTACCTGCTGCCGCACACCGAGCCGGGGCTGGCGGTGGGCCTGGACGCGGTCCTGAGACTGGTCCGGGCCGGGTGCTGAGCCCCGGCCCGAACCGCTAGTACTTCTCTAAGCCCCGCCGGGCTCAGGTGATGTCGTCGAATCCGTCGACACGTCGGCCGAGCCGGTTGCGGCGCACCGGTTCCCCGTCGTCGTCGAGGTCGTCCGGGCCGACCGAGTCGGACGCGCCGACATCCTCGGCCTCGCCGATGTCGCCGGCCTCCTCGTCCGAGAGGTCCTCGTCGGCGTTGATACCGCGGCGCTTGTCGTTGAGGTGGGCGATGCCGCAGGCGGCCAGGTAGAGGATGAGCATGGCGATCGCCAGCGCGGTCATCCCGAACGGGTCGGGCGTGGGGGTGAAGATCGCGGTGAAGACGAAGCTCATCAGCACCACGATCCGCCACCAGCCGAGCATGCGCTTCGCGGTGACCAGGCCGATGACGTTGAGCATCAGCATGATCAGCGGGAACTCGAACCCGGCCCCGAAGACGACCATCACCGACAGGTAGAAGTTGATGTAATCCTCGAGGTTCAACAGGATCACGAAGTCCGCGCTCGCCAGCAGCATGATGAACTCGATGCCGTGGGCGACCACGAAGTAGGCCAGGACCGCGCCGGCCAGGAACAGGGGCGCGGCGATGCCGATGAACATGTAGGCGTACCGGCGCTCGTTGCGGTGGAGGCCGGGGGCGATGAACGCCCACAGCTGGTAGAGCCACACCGGGGACGTGCCCACCAGCGCCATGTACAGCGAGATCTTCAGATACAGGGCGATGTGGGAGATCGGCGAGTTCAGGACCGCCTGACACGTTCCGGTCTCACCGGACTCGTTCGCCGAAGCGAGCGAGTTGCAGTACGGATCGGAGAGGAATTGAATGACCTCCTCCGCGAAGACCATACCGAGCGCCGTGCCCACCAGGATCACGATCACCGCGATCATGAGGCGGTTGCGCAGGTCCATCAGGTGCTCCATGAGCGTCATGGAGCCGTCTGCGGCACGTTGGAACCTGCTCTTGCGTCTGCCTTCCCGCCGGGGTTTCAGAGCCATATTCGCCTTCGACTAAGTGGCTCGGAGGCTCAGTACGTCTGTTTGCGGTCGGGCTGCTCCGACTGATTGCGGACGGGTTCGCCCTCGATGACCTCGTCATTCACGGACGAAGGCGGTTCCAGCGACTCACGCGAGTGCTTGGGCTCGGCGCGGTCGTCACTGTCGGACTCGGGGTTCGAGCCGTCCTTCTTCATCTGCTCGGTCTCGGACTTGAGGATGCGCATGGAGCGGCCCAGGCCCCTGGCCATGTCCGGAAGCTTCCTGGAACCGAACAGCAGCAGGATCACGACGACAAGAACAATGATGTGCCAGGGTTTCAAAGCGCCCATGATTCGGTCCCTCCGGAGTTATGTCAGTGACGTTAACCATCGTATGCCCCTCGATCGCCGCCGGCCACAGAGCCCGTGGGGCGGCCGTCAGCCGTCGCGGGGTCGAAACCCGGGATCGTTCGAGCCGCACAAGCATGACCGACCTGCCAGGGCCTCGTCAACACTGGAACCTCGGGGTTCGTTGATCTTTATCAGAATGTGGCACAAGTGACCGGCGAGTGTCACTTCCCGGGAAGTTCGTCCGCCAGTCGCTGCGCGTCGGCCATGGTGGCGTTGAGGCGCTCCTGGAGCTCCTGCGCCTGGTCGGCGCGGTCCTTGAGCCGGTCGACGCCGCTGTTGAGTTCGCGCACGCGCACCAGCAACCTGATCGCGGCCACGGCCAGCAGGATCAGCCCGGCCAGTGCCAGTGCGCCCGATATAGCCCAGATCATTGCGACAGTGTATCGATGTCAGCGTAGCGGTCAAGGGCGGCCCTGGCGGTGTCCTTGACCGCTTCGCGCAGCTCGGCGGGGGCCAGGACCCGCGCCTCGCCGCCCAGGCCGAGCACGAACCGGCGGGCCCAGTCGAGGTCGCGGGCGCGCATGGTCACCCGCCGGCAGCCGTCGGCCTCACCGGTGACCTGCTCGTAGGGGTAGGCGTCGGTGATCCACTTGGCGCCGGGCCCCAGGCGCAGCTCGATCAACGGCAGCTCCGACTCCAGGAACGCCGTGGGCGCGGCCTCGGGGCTCTTCCGCAGCGGCTCGGCGGGCTCCTCCAGGCGCGCGCACGCGTCGATGCGGTCGAGCCGGAACTGCCGGACCTGCCCGGCGGTGCGGCACCAGGCCCGCAGGTAGGCGTGGCCCTCGGCGGCCACGACCTCGATGGGGTCGATGACGCGCTCGGAGGTGGTGTCGCGGCTGGCCGAGTAGTAGGTGATGCGGGCGGCCCGACCGGAGGCGACCAGGGCGGCGTAGCGCTCGACGTCGTCCTCGGCCACAGTCTGGCGGACCGGGACCTCGGCGGCATCGGACCCGGCCGCGGCCGCGATCTTCTCCAACGCCGAGGCGATCGCGTCGTGCTGGGCGACCCCGGGGGTGTCGGCCAGGACCCGGAGCGCGACCGACAGGGCCATGGCCTCGTGTCCGGCGAGCC
Source organism: Glycomyces salinus (assembly GCF_016428645.1). Taxonomy (GTDB): domain Bacteria; phylum Actinomycetota; class Actinomycetes; order Mycobacteriales; family Micromonosporaceae; genus Glycomyces; species Glycomyces salinus. The sequence continues at coordinate 8,836 of NZ_JAELXW010000081.1, forward strand.
GGACCGGCCGGTCCATGCCGGCGGCGAAGTTGACGCGGACGGCGTCGGCGTCGAAGGCGATGTCGATCAGGTCGCCGGGCCCGTAGCCGGGCAGGCCGCACATCCACAGCAGGGTCAGGTCGGACTGCATCTGGGCCTCGGTGACGCCGAACTCGGCGGCCAGGTCGGCCATGGGGACGCCCTCGGGGCGGGCGACGAGGTAGGGCACGAGGTTCAGCAGTCGGGCCAGGCGGTCGCCTCCGAGGCTCATCGGTCGTCCTCCTCTGCCAGGTGCTGCAGGCACGCGATGGTCTCCTTGACCAGTTCGGGCGGTTCGAGGACGATCACGTCGGGCCCGAAGGAGGCCAGCCAGCGGGCGGTGTCGGTCGTCTCGGTGTAGGAGAAGCAGACCTCGTCGCCGTCGGCGCGGCGGGGGCCGATCTGGTCGGCGCGGCGGCGCACTCCCCAGGCGGCGCGGGGGCGGACCAGCAGGCGGGCGCGGATGCTCGGCTGGTGCTGCTCGGCTTCGGAGGCGAAGGCGAGGACGTCGACGTCCTCGGGGATGGTGTAGGCGTCCTCGGGTCCGGTCAGCCGGACCTTGCCGGTGATGCGCGAGAGCCTGAAGACCCGCTGCGCGTCGCGGTCGAGGTCGTGTCCGGCGACGTACCAGCGGCCCTTCCAGGCCGCGCAGCCCCAGGGCTGGAGGCGCCGCTTCTGGGCGGTCTCGTCGCGGGTCCCCAGGTAGTCGAAGGCGACCGAGCGGCGGGAGGCGACGGCCTCCAGCAGCGGCGAGAGCGCGGCCTCGGCGCCGGGGAGGGTCTTGACCGGGCCGGTCTCGGCGTGGGTGTCGACGTCGATGCCGGCGGCGCGGAGTTTGCGCAGGGCCCCGGCCGAGCCGGACTGGAGTTCGGGCTGGCGCCAGAGGCGGGCGGCGGCGGCCACGGCGGCGGCCTCGGCGTCGGTGAACTCGATCTGCGGCAGCTCGAAGTCGCCGCGGGCGATGCGGTAGCCGGGTTCGGCGTCGGCGAAGGCGTCGGCGCCGGACTGGAGCGGGATGCCGATGCGGCGCAGTTCGGCCTTGTCGCGTTCGAACTTGCGCTGGAACGCTTCGTGGGCGCGCTTGTCTTCCGGGTCGTGCTCGTAGCCGGGTACGGTCCGGGCGATCTTGGTCGCCGTCTGGAACCGACGCGACGACAGCAGGCACAACACCAGGTTCACCAGCCGTTCAGTGCGTTCGTTCGACACCTGCCCAGATTATGCCGTCGCCGGCGGCGGCGCCACACAGGTCGAGCATGTCGGGCCCTTGATAGTGTCCGGGCGTGATCAGATGGCGTTACGGGACGGTCCGGGCCCGCCGCGGCGGGTGGCGCGGCTGCACCGAGCTGGAGGTCGAGGTCGAAGCGCGCGAAGGCGAGTCTTCCTTCACGTGCAAGGGCCTGGCCTACGACGAGCTGGTGGGGTCGCCCGAGGTCGGCGACCGGGTGCTGTTGAACTGCAACGCCATCGCCAAGGGGCTGGGGACCGGCGGTTACGCGCTGGTGATCGCCGTCCCGGACCGGCTGCCGCCCGACGGCGAGACCGAGGGACACATCGTCAAGGCCCGCTACACGCCGATGCAGGCGATGCGGCTGGCCGTGGACGAGGACGACTCACCGCACCGGGCGGCCGTCGAGGCCTGCGATGGCCTCGACGGGATGCCGGTGGTGGTCGCCGACCTGCATTCGGCGCTGGCGCCGATCCTGGCCGGGATCGAGGCGACCGTGCCCGAGGCGAAGGTCGCCTACGTGATGACCGACGGCGGGTCGCTGCCGGCGTGGTTCTCGCGCCAGCTCGACAGCCTCGCCGACCGGCTGTGCACGGTGGTGACCGCCGGGCAGTGCTTCGGCGGGGACCTGGAGGCGACGAACATCCACAACGCGCTGATCGCCGCGCGGGTGGTCGGCGGGGCCGACATCGCAGTGGTGGCCCAGGGCCCGGGGAATCTGGGGACCGGCACCGTGTGGGGTTTCTCCGGCACCGCGGCCGGAGAGGCGGTCAACGCCGGCGCCGTGCTCGGCGGGCGGCCGGTGGCCAGCCTGCGGATCAGCGAGGGCGACGCCAGGGAGCGCCATCGCGGGATCTCGCACCACTCGATGACCGCCTACGGCAAGGTCGCGCTGGCCGGGGCTGACATTCCGGTCCCCGACGAGCTCCCGGCCGGGCTGGAGTCGAAGATCAAGGCGCAGTTGGCGCGGTTGCCGGACCGCCACCGGCAGGTGGAGGTGGACTGCTCGGGGCTGGTCGAGGCGATGGAGGCGCTGCCGGTGCGGTTGTCGACCATGGGCCGGGGCCTGGACCGCGACCGGGTGTACTTCGTGGCCGAGGCCGCCGCCGGCCGGCACGCGGCACTCTTGGCGACGCCTGCGGAGCCATAGATTGGCACTGCTGGCGCTCTCGCGCGACTAGAGCACGAAGAGCACGATCACCCACAGGGCGATCACGCCCGCGAGTGCGAGGGCGAGCACCCAGGTGGGGACGGTGTACTCGCCGCGGCGGTTGCGGGCGATCTCCTCGCGGATCCTGGCGGTGCGGCGGTGGTAGAGCTCGACGGGGTCGAACCTGCCGCGCAGGCCGCCGCGGGCTCCGTCATCGGTCGGGTCGGTCTGGCTCATCGTGGCCTCACATGCTGGCGATGAGCTTGTCGACCCGCTCGTCGCGGGAGCGGAAGGGGTCCTTGCACAGCACCGTGCGCTGGGCCTGGTCGTTGAGCTTGAGGTGGACCCAGTCGACGGTGAAGTCGCGGCGGCGGTCCTGGGCGCGGCGGATGAACTCGCCCCGCAGGCGGGCGCGGGTGGTCTGCGGGGGGACCTCCTTGGCCTCGAAGACCTCGACGTCGTGGGTGAGCCGGTCGGCCTCGCCGCGGGACTCCATGAGGTGGTGCAGGCCCCGGCCGCGGCGGATGTCGTGGTAGGCCAGGTCGAGCTGGGCGACGCGGGGGCTCGACAGGGCCAGGCCGCGCTTCTCGCGGTAGCGCTCGATGAGCTTGAGCTTGGCGACCCAGTCGATCTCGCGGGAGACGGTGTCGAGGTCGCCGGTCTCGACGGCCTGGAGGACCCGCCCCCACAGTTCCAGGACGCGCTTGGTGATCGCGTCGGCGCCGCGCTGGTCGACGAAGTCCATGGCCTTCTCGAGGTATTCGCGCTGGATGTCCAGGGCGCTGGCCTCGCGGCCGGAGGCCAGGCGGACCAGGCGCTTGCCGGTGGTGTCGTGGCTGATCTCGCGGATGGCCCTGATCGGGTTCTCCAGGGTCAGGTCGCGCATGGTCACGCCGGTCTCGATCATGCGCAGCACCAGGTCGGCCGAGCCGATCTTGAGCATCGTGGTGATCTCGTTGATGTTGGAGTCGCCGACGATGACGTGGAGGCGGCGGTAGCGCTCGGCGTCGGCGTGGGGCTCGTCGCGGGTGTTGATGATCGGGCGCGAGCGCGTGGTGGCCGAGGAGACGCCCTCCCAGATGTGCTCGGCTCGCTGGGAGAGGCAGTAGCGGGCTCCGCGAGGGGTCTGGAGAACCTTCCCGGCCCCGCAGATGAGCTGGCGGGTGACCAGGAACGGGATGAGGACCTCGGCCAGGCGGCCGAATTCGCCGTGGCGGCTGACCAGGTAGTTCTCGTGGCAGCCGTAGGAGTTGCCCGCCGAGTCGGTGTTGTTCTTGAACAGGTATATGTCGCCGGCGATGCCCTCGTCGTGGAGGCGCTTCTCGGCGTCGATCATCAGTCCTTCGAGAATGCGTTCGCCGGCCCGGTCGTGGCGGACCAGGTCTTCGACCGAGTCGCATTCGGGAGTGGCGTATTCGGGGTGGGATCCGACGTCGAGGTACAGGCGGGCGCCGTTGCGCAGGAACACGTTGGAGGAGCGGCCCCAGGAGACCACCCGGCGGAAGAGGTACCTGGCCACCTCGTCCGGAGACAGGCGGCGCTGTCCCCTGAAGGTGCAAGTGACCCCGTATTCGGTCTCAAGTCCGAAAATGCGCCTGTCCATGTCGAAACCCTACCCCGATTCGATTGAGGAGAACACCCCTCGCGGTCGAACGATGCCGGAACGCGACGGGCACTTTGGAATTGATCGCTCTGGTCGGGACGCGGTCGCATCGGATGCGACCGTCCACTTGAGTGGTTCGGCTCGATGCGGCGACGCGGTTCCCGATCGGTTCGGATACCCGGTCGGCGCCGAACAATGCGGCCGGCCGCTCCCCCGCGGCGGACCGGCCGCCCGGCGCCCCGAGAGGGGGCGCCGGGGAGCGGTCAGGACTCGCCTTCGTCGCCCGGGGAGGACCCGGACTCCTCGGATTCGTCGGATGATTCGGTTTCGGCCTCCTCGGCCGGCATCAGGTCCTCCAGGGCCGACCCGGTGATGCGCCGGAAGACCCGGCCCGAGCCGGCCCGCTCGAGCACGGCCACTTCCAGCACGTCGGTGGTCAGCTCGCGCTGCGAGCCGTTGCCGTCGCTGGAGAGCGCGCGCAGGGCCAGCGCGAACGCGTCGGCCAGGGGCGCCTCGTAGCTGTGGCCGTCCTTGAGGACCTCCAGCAGGTGCTCGGCCTGGCCGCCCATGGCCAGGTGGCCCGGTTCGTCGAGGATCGAGCCGTCGAAGGTGAGGCGGTACAGCTCGTCGTCCTCGGGGCGGGTGGCGACCTCGGCGACGCAGATCTCGACCTCGAAGGGCTTGGTCTGCTCGGAGAAGATCGCCCCCAGGGTCTGGGCGTACGCCTTGGCCAGGCTGGAGGCGGTCACGTCGCGCCGGTCGTAGGAGTAGCCGCGCAGGTCGGCCATCCTGACCCCGGCCGTCCGCAGGTTCTCCAGCTCGTTGTAGCGGCCGACGGCGGCGAAGCCGATGCGGTCGTAGAGCTCGTAGAGCTTGTGGAGGGCCGAGGAGACGTTCTCGGCGACGAACAGGACCCCGTCGGCGCAGGAGAGCACCACGACGTTGCGGCCCCGGGAGATGTTCTTGCGGGCGTATTCGGCCCGGTCCCGCATGATCTGCTCGGGACTGGTGTAGAACTGCATGGCCATGTCCTAGGTCCTCCCCCTCAGCCGTAAGGGTTCTCGGTGCGCGCGGCGATGATGTCCCGCGAGATCTGGGCGATCGTGTCGTCGCCGAGGCGCTTGGATCCCTCGGCGGTGGCGGTCATGACCACCGGGTAGATGTCGCGCGTGAAGTCGGGGCCGATGGTGGCCACGTCCTCCTCGGCGGCGTCGTAGAGGGCCTCGACGACGACCTTGACGCCCTCGTCGATGCTCATGCCGCGCCGGAACCGCTTCTTCAACGCGCCCTTGGCGAAGATCGAGCCCGAGCCGATCGACTCGAAGTCCCGCTCCTCGTTGACGCCGCCGACGACGTCGAAGCTGTAGATCTTCGCGGCCTGGGAGGGGTCCTCGGCGTCGACGTCGAAGCCGGCGAATATCGGGACGACCGCCAGGCCCTGCATGGCCATGCCGAGGTTGCCCCGCAGCATCGAGGCCAGCCGGTTGGCCTTGCCGTTCAAGGTCAGCGGGGCGCCCTCGATCTTCTCGTAGTGCTCCAGCTCGACCTGGTAGAGCTTGATCAGCTCGACGCCGAGCCCGGCCGTCCCGGCCATGCCGATCAGCGAGTGGCCGTCGGCCGCGAAGACCTTCTCGATATCGCGGCTGGCGACGAAGCTGCCCGCCGTGGCCTGCCGGTCGCCGGCCATGATCACGCCGTCGGCGGTCTTGATCGTCACGATCGTCGTCGCGTGCGCGCTCATCTCGGTGTAGTCCCCCGGGGGAAGCGGGCGGCGTCCGGGCAGCAGCTCGGGGGCGGCCTCGATCAGAAACTCCGAGAACGAGGAGGTTCCAGCCGTCAAAAATGCGTTCGGTAGCTTGCCTGGGAATCCTTCACCTGTCACGACTTGACCTCCCTATTTCCATATGCAAGTGCGGCCCGCTTGGAGCCGTAGATGGTATAGAGCACCTGGTGTGCCGGACCCGGATTCGACCGGACCGACGCACCAGGCCACTCTATGTCCACTGGGGCAGGGCGCTCCTACTGGCCGCCCTTTTGCACGAACGAGCGGACGAATTCCTCGGAGTTTGTCTCCAGGACCTCGTCGATCTCGTCGAGCAGGTCGTCTACTTCCTCGGTGATCTCTTCGTGACGCTCGGCAATCTCGGGGTCGACAGCGGTCTCTGTGGTCTCGGCGTCTGCATCCTGCCGCGACCGCTGTGACTGCGACTGCCCGCCGGAGTCCTTCGCTGCCATCGCATTTCCCTTCTACCTTCGACCGACGGTGAGTAAACCGTACCGCGCGGGTACGACACCACGCCACGTACGACGCCGTACCGGCCCGTAATATTCCGGGACCGACCGGACCCGGAGCCCGCGCGGGGTCGCCACGCTGGGCGATCGGTGGATCACCGCGCGGAACGGCCCCGGCGCGTGTTCGCCCAGAGCGGAAGCGGGCCGCCTATTCGGCGGTGATGACGTCCAGCAGGTCCTTGGCGGCCTCGCAGCGGTCGAACAGGTCCCCCACGTGGGCCTTGGTGCCCTTCTCCGGTTCCATCATGGGCACCCGCACCAGCGAGTCCGCCCCGACGTCGAAGATCACCGAATCCCACGAGGCCGCCACCACCTCGGACGGGTAGCGGGCCAGGCAGCGGCCGCGGAAGAACGCCCTGGTGTCCTCGGGCGGCTCGATCATGGCGTCCATGACCTCGGCGTCGGTCAGCAGCCGCTTCATCGAGCCGCGCTTGACCAGGCGGTGGTACAGGCCCTTCTCGGGCCGCACGTCGTGGTACTGGAGGTCGATCGCCTGGAGCTTGTGCGAACCCCAGTCCAGGTCCTCGCGGTCCCGGTAGCGGTTCAGCAGCGACAGCTTGGCGGGCCAGTCGAGCATGTCGGCCAGCTCCATGGGGTCGCGGGCCAGCGCGTCCAGCACGAACGCCCACTGGTCGAGGACCTCGCGGGTGGCCGGGTCGGCGTCGGCGCCGCAGAACCGCTCGGCGTCCTCCAGGATCGACTGTTGCAACTCGACGGCGGTCATCCGCTTGCCGCTGCGCAGCTCGACCTTGTGCGCCAGCGACGGGTCGTGGCTGACCGCGCGCAGCTCCGCGACCGGCTCGGCCACCGCCAGGGAGCCGTCGAAGGCGCCGGCCTCGATCATGGCCAGCACGATCGAGGCGGTGCCGACCTTGAGGAACGTGGCGTACTCGGCCAGGTTGGCGTCGCCGATGATCACGTGCAGGCGCCGGTAGCGCTCGGCGTCGGCGTGCGGCTCGTCGCGGGTGTTGATGATCGGCCGCTTCAGCGTGGTCTCCAGGCCCACCTCGACCTCGAAGAAGTCGGCGCGCTGGGAGACCTGGAAGCCGCTCTCGGAGGCGTCCTGGCCGATGCCGATGCGCCCGGCCCCGCAGAAGACCTGCCGGGTGACCAGGAACGGCGTGAAGTGGGCGACGATGTCGGCGAAGGGCGTCTGCCGGCTCATCAGGTAATTCTCGTGCGCGCCGTAGGAGGCGCCCTTGTTGTCGGTGTTGTTCTTGTAGAGGTTGATCGGGCCGATCCCCGGCGTGTGGGCCGCCCGGTGAGCGGCCTCGGCCATGGTCATCTCCCCGGCCTTGTCGAACAGGACCACCTCGCGGGGGTTGGTGACCTCCGGCGTGGAGTACTCGGGGTGGGCGTGGTCGACGTACAGGCGCGCCCCGTTGGTGAGGATGACGTTCGCCAGGCCGGTGTCCTCGTCGGCCAGGTTCTCCGCCGGATCGTAGAGGGCGCCGGTGTAGGTGAATCCGCGCGCGTCGCGCAGCGGCGTCTCCTCCTCGTAGTCCCAGCGGGCGCGGCCGCCCTTGGAAAGCTCTGGACGCGCGGCGTAGGCGTTGACGATCTGGGAGGAGGTCACCATCGGGTTGGCCCCCGGCTGGCCGGGCACGCTGATCCCGTATTCGATCTCAGTGCCCATAATGCGGCGTACGGTCATGCTTCGAGCCTAGTCCGTCTTCCCCCGGTTCCGCCCCTCCAGCCCGAGGATCGGTCCGAACCGGCCCTTCCGGTTCACACCTGAGGCCGAGGAATGCGCGTTCAGCAGCCGGGAGCGATTCGGCCGCTTACGATCAGCCCGATGGGCTCAAGCGAGGTGGCACGGGACCAGGGCTCGACCAGGTCCTATCTGAGCGGCGAGGGTCCCTGGTCCCGCATCACCGGCGGCGACCCGGGCTCGGTGCTGTGGCTGCGCCTGCTGCCGCTGCTGGCGGTGCTCCCGCTGGCGCTGTTCGCGATCGACCCGGCCTTCCTGCGCTACACCTACCTCATCTTCACCTTCCCGGCCCTGACCGCGCTGGTCAACGGGCCGCTGGCGACCGCGGCGGCGGTCGCGGCGGTGGCGGGGTTCGTCGCGGCCGGCCGGGACGCGCTCGGGCTGCTGGAGCTGCCGGCCTCGGGCTGGTTGGACGTGGCGGCGGTCGTCTCGGTCGGGAGCCTGTCGATCCTGCTGGCCTGGATCCGCGACCGGGTGGTGGTCAGGCTGCTCAACATGACCATCGTCGCCGAGGCGGCCCAGGCGGCCATCCTCCCCGAACTGCCCGACCGGATCGGCCCGCTGCTGGTGACCTCGGCGTACCGGACCGCCGAGGGCAGCCCGGGCCTGGTCGGCGGCGACTTCTTCGACGCCCAGGAGACCGAGCGCGGGATCAGGATCGTCGTCGGGGACGTCCAGGGCCACGATCTGAACACCGTGAGACTGACCGAGGCGCTGCTCGGCACCTTCAGGGAGGGGGCACTCGACGACGCCGACCTGACCGCGCTGGCGGCCCGCCTGGAGCGCCGGGTGCGGCTGGACAACCGGGGCCGCGACGAGTGGGGGCAGACGTTCGCGACCGCCGCGCTGATCGAGATCCCGCCGGGTGAGCGCCTGGTGCGGGTGGTGCTGTGCGGGCACCCGCCGCCGCTGCTGGTGCACGGCCGGGCCCAGCCGCTCTCGGCCCGGCCCCGGCCCCCGCTGGGCCTGGCCGAGTTCGCGCCCAGCAGGGCCGAGACGCTGGAGGCCCCGCTGCTGCGCGGCGACCTGGTGGTGGCCTACACCGACGGCCTGTCGGAGGCCCGCGACCGCCGCGGGAACACCTTCCCGCTGGTCGACTGCGTCAACGCCCACGTCGCGGCCGGGGTGCGCGACCCCGACGGGCTGCGGTGGGGGCTGCGGGAGGACTTCTACGGCGGCGGCTTCCAGCGCACCGACGACCTGACGATGCTGGTCCTCCAGGTGCCGCACAGCGCCGAGCGGCCGGCGGGTTGACCCGCCGGCCGCTCCGACTCACTCGGTACCGGGAACCCCCGGCAGTCGATTACAGGCTGTGCTGCTGGGTACCTTCCGCTTCGCTACAGGTACTGACCGGTGTTGGAGACGGTGTCGATGCTGCGTCCGGAGTCCGAGCCCTTGCCGGAGACCAGCGTGCGGATGTAGACGATCCGCTCGCCCTTCTTGCCGGAGATCCGCGCCCAGTCGTCGGGGTTGGTGGTGTTCGGCAGGTCCTCGTTCTCGCGGAACTCGTCGACGGTCGCGTCGATGAGGTGGTTGAGCCGCAGGCCCTTGGACTGGTGCGTCAAGAAGTCCTTGATGGCCATCTTCTTGGCGCGGGCCACGATGTTCTCTATCATCGCCCCGGAGTTGAAGTCCTTGAAGTACAGGACCTCCTTGTCGCCGTCGGCGTAGGTCACCTCCAGGAAGCGGTTCTCCTCGACCTCGGAGTACATGCGCTCGACCACGGCCTGGATCATCGCCAGGACGGTGGCGTCGCGGTCCTTGGAGTGCTCGAGCAGGTCGTCGTCGTGCAGCGGCAGGTCCGCAGTGATGTACTTCGAGAAGATGTCCTTGGCGCTCTCGGCGTCGGGACGCTCGATCTTGATCTTGACGTCCAGGCGGCCGGGCCGCAGGATCGCCGGGTCGATCATGTCCTCGCGGTTGGAGGCGCCGATGACGATGACGTTCTCCAGGCCCTCGACGCCGTCGATCTCGCTGAGCAGCTGCGGGACGATCGTGTTCTCCACATCGGAGGAGACTCCGGAGCCGCGGGTGCGGAATATTGAGTCCATCTCGTCGAAGAACACGATGACCGGCATGCCTTCCGAGGCCTTCTCGCGAGCGCGCTGGAAGACCAGGCGGATGTGCCGCTCGGTCTCGCCGACGTACTTGTTCAGCAGCTCCGGGCCCTTGATGTTGAGGAAGTAGCTCTTGGAGCTGGCCTCCTCGCCGCGCATCTCGGCGACCTTCTTGGCCAGCGAGTTGGCCACGGCCTTGGCGATGAGCGTCTTGCCGCAGCCGGGCGGGCCGTACAGCAGCACGCCCTTGGGGGCGCGCAGCTGGTGCTCGCGGAACAGGTCGGCGTGCAGGAACGGCAGCTCGACCGCGTCCCTGATCAGTTCGATCTGCCCGTCGAGGCCGCCGATGTCGTAGTAGTCGACGTCGGGGACCTCTTCGAGGACGAGCTCCTCGACCTCGCTCTTCTGGATCCTCTCGTAGGCGTAGCCGGCCCTGGTCTCGATCATGATCGAGTCGCCGGCCCGCAGCGGCTGGTTGATCAGCGCATCCGACAGCAGGACCACCCGCTCCTCGTCGGCGTGGCTGGTCACCAGCGCCCGGTCGGGCGGGCCGCCTTCGGTGTTCTCTATCAGCTCCTTGAGCGTGACCACCTCGCCGATGCGCTCGTACTCGAGCACCTCCACCACGTTCATGGCGTCGTTGAGCAGGACTTCCTGCCCGCGCTCGAGCTCGTCGGCGTCGATGGACGGGGCGAGCGCGACGCGGAACTTCCTCCCGGAGGTGAAGACGTCGACGGTGCCGTCTTCACGGGCTCCGAGGAACACTCCGTAACCGGAGGGCGGCTGCGCCAGCCGGTCGATCTCCTCCTTCAAAGACACGATCTGCTCGCGGGCCTCTTTGAGGGTCGCCACGAGCCGCTCGTTCTGCTCCGACAGGCGGTCAATCTGGGTCTGAGCGGCGGCGAGCCGCTCCTCCAGAATGTGCACATGCCGGGGCGTTTCGGTGAGTCGACGCCGGGCCGCGGCCAGTTCCTCTTGGAGCTCTTCGACCTGTCCTGACAGTTCGTCGTGCTCTGAGTCCCGACCCAGTCCCTGTCGACGGTCATCATTGTTGCGTGCCACGGGTCACACCTCCCGAGTGAGGGTCCTACTCCAACCGTAGCTGGCTGGGGACGCCAATAGTAAGACTCGACACCGACATTGCGCCAGGATCTTTGTGGCAATTAATCTGGGGGACATGGGTGAGGAACGCGAACTCGAAGTCTCGATCGACCAGGACGCCTGCACAGGCGATGGACTGTGCGTCCAGTACGCGCCGGAGGTTTTCGAGTTCGATATCGACGGCTTGGCATACGTCAAGGACGCCGAGGGCGAGCTGCTGACCGCTGAGGGATCGCACACATTCGTGCCCGAGCGCCGCCGACTGGACATTGTGAACGCCGCTCATGACTGCCCTGGGGAATGCATCTACGTCCGCGATCAGGCCGACAAGACGCCCGTGGCCGGCCCGGGGGCCGAATAGGACGGTTCCTCACTCCCCCGCTTCGTCCTCGGACGACCGGGCCCGGCGGGCGTTGCGCTCGCGGAGGGCCTGCTGGCCCTTCGAGGGCTTGTACTTGCGCGCCGGGGCGACGGTTCCGGGTGCCAGCTTGCGGGCGGTGACCAGGAACGCGGTGTGGGCGACCATGCGGTGGTCGGGCCGCACGGCCAGGCCCTCCAGGTGCCATCCGCGCAGCATCGTCTCCCAGGACTCGGGCTCGGTGAAGGTCTTGCGCTCGCGCAGGGCCTCGACCAGGTCGGACATCTGCGTGGTGGTGGCGACGTAGCCGACCAGGACGCCGCCGGGCCGCAGGAGGCGCTCGACCGTGTCCAGGGCCTCCCAGGGGCTGAGCATGTCCAGCACGACCCGGTCGACCGGTTCGAGGTCGGCCTCGGCCACGTCGCCGACGGTCAGGGTCCACTGGTCGGGAGCCTTCCCGTACCAGCCGGCCACGTTCTGGCGGGCGATCTCGGCGAAGTCCTCGCGCAGCTCCCAGGAGTAGACGTGGCCGGTCGTCCCGACCGCGCGCAGCAGCCAGTTGGTCAGGGCGCCCGAGCCGGCCCCGGCCTCGACCACGCGCGCGCCGGGGTAGACGTCCCCGAAGGTGAGGATCTGTGCGATGTCCTTGGGGTAGATGACCTGGGCGCCGCGGCGCATCGACAGCCCGTAGTCGGGCAGGAGGGGGCGCAGGGCCAGGTAGGCGGTGCCGCCGGCGGAGGTGACGGTGACCCCGTCGGGGCGGCCGATGAGGTCGTCGTGCTCGATGATGCCCCGGTGGGTATGGAAGGCCCCGCCTTCGCTCAGGGTGATGGTGGCCTTGCGGCCCTTGGCGTCGGTCAGCTGGACTCGGTCGCCCGCCTTGAGCGCGTCTTCTTCCACGGTGGCAGTCTCCTTCAGGTAGGCCCGAAGCATCTTAACGGAGGGCCTTGACCACGTCGGCGGTGTAGAGCAGCCCTGTCAGACGGCCCTCGTCGAAGACGAAGTACTCCTCGGCGCGCGTCCTGCCGATGAGGTCGATCAGGTCCTGGCCGCCGACTCCGGCCTTGATGGCGGGGATGGAGCGCGCCGAGCGCAGCAGGCCGTCCAGGGGCATGGCGGCGATCTGGCCCTCGGGCACGGCCTCGGCCGCGGCGCGGTCGAGGACGCCGACCGGTTCGTCGCCGACGATCACGACCTCGCGGCCGTCGGCGGCCTCCAGGGCCTGTGCGAGCGTGCCGCCGGGCCGCAGGACGACGGCCGGTCGGGCCAGGGTTCCGGCGGCGAGGCTTCTGATCCTCGGGCCCATGGTCCCGGCCCTGATGGCGGCTCCCGCGCCGCGCCACAGCTCGAAGGCGACGAACAGGAGCAGGATCAGGCCGATCCAGGAGAAGATGCGGCCGGAGAACAGCCAGAGGCCGGCGCCGACGGTGCCGAGGGCGACCACGCGCCCGGCCCATCCGGCCCAGCGGTAGCCGGCCCAGCGGTCGCCGGTGGCGGCCCAGACGCCCGCCTGGAGGGCTTTGCCGCCGTCGAGGGGCAGTCCCGGCAGGAGGTTGTAGGCGGCGACCAGGATGTTGGCCACGCAGACTTGGAAGCTCAGCTGCCAGGTCAGGGAGCCGGGGATGGTCAACGCGAGTCCGGCCAGGCCGAACGCTCCGAGCGCGGCCGAGACGGCGGGTCCGGCCAGGGCGATGGCGGCCGCGGTGCCGGGCCGGGCGGCCTCGCGCTCCATCTCGGTGAAGCCGCCGAGGGCGTCGAGGTTGATGCGGGTGACCCTGATGCCGGCTCTGAGGCTGACCAGGGCGTGGCCGAGCTCGTGGAGGAAGACCGACAGCAGCAGGGTGATCGCGAACAGCCCGGCGACCAAGTAGGAGGTGCTCTCGCCGATGCCGTCGACCGAGCGGCGCACGATCGGGGCGTAGACGGCCACGACCATGGCCGCCAGGAGCAGCCAGGTGTAGCCGAGGGTCACCGGTATTCCGCGGATGCGGCAGAGGGTGAATCCGGAGCGGCGGAATTCGGTGACGGACGACGACACCGGCGCAATGCTACGCGTCGCGGGTCGGAACGGGTGTCCCGACCGGTCTCATGCCGGGCGGGCCCGGAAGACGTGGGTGGCGTAGGGCATCTCGAAGGTCTCGCGTCCCGCGAGCTGCGGGTGGGTGGCCAGGAGGTCGGCGACGGCGTCGGTGATCTCGCGGCGGCGGTCGGGTCCGGCGGTGATGTAGACCGAGCGGGACTGGACCAGGGCGATAAGGCCGGGGCCGTCGAGGGTCTTGCCGGAGCGGAAGACCCGGAGCTCGGATGCTTCGAAGTGCGGGGCGAAGTTGCCCGGTGCGGCCGCGCCGGTGGCGGCGCGCTCGCCGGCCGAGGAGCCGATGATGGCCGACAGCGCCCCGACCCAGTCGACCGATTCGTCGCGGACGTTCCAGATGGGCGCGAAGACGCCGCCCGGCCGGAGGACTCGGCGGAACTGCGGCAGGGCCCGGTCGCGGTCGAACCAGTGGTAGGCCTGGCCGGCGGTGACGACGTCGACCGAGGAGTCCGGCAGCGGCAGGTCCTCGGCCGGGGCGTTGTGGTGGCCGGCCAGGCCGGGAGTGCTGTCGAGGAGCTTGGCGAGCATCTGCGGGTCGGGTTCGACGGCCCTCACGCGGTGGCCGAGCGCGAGGAGACCCCTGGTCAGGAGTCCGGTGCCCGCGCCGATGTCGGCGACGTCCCGAGGGGCGTCGCCGCACATCCAGCTCAGCGCTTCGTCGGGGTAGGTCGGCCTGCTGGCGTTGTAGAGGTCGGCGGCCCGCCCGAACGAGCGGGCCATCTCATCGTGCGTGCTCGGCGCGGCCGGCGGGCCGTCGGAGGGTGCGGTGTCGGATGCCATGCCATAACAGTACGCACGTTATGTTAGATGTCAAGCGGGCTCGCAGCCCACTTCCGGGGTGGCGGCCGGGCCGGAGGCGATGAAGCCGAAGACCTCGCGGCTCTCGTCCGCGGCGACCTGGCCGTTCCAGCCCGCGTCGGCCGCGGTCACGCTCGCGCCCGACTGGGACCAGTCGCTGAGATGCATGTAGACCATGTTTTGACTTCCTCTCCGCCCTGAAGGGACGGAGATTCCCGGCTTGCAGTCCGCTGGTGCGTTCCGTCTACGGGTGGGTTCCTGTTTCAACGGGCTGCGCCCGGGTCTTACCGGCCCTCCGCAGGCGTTTTAGGTGTCCGCCTGCCCGGCGGCCACCAGACGCTGGCCTTCGCGTCTGATGTTGATCTCGGCGTTCGCGTCCCGATCGTGCTCGGCACCGCACCCGCGCCTCCACCGGCGCACCTTCAGCCCGTCCAGGCCCTGCGGCCCGGTCAAAGCCCCGCAGGCCGAGCACAGGCGGGTGGAAGGGAAGTACCGGTCGACCTTCGCGAAGGTGCGCCCAGCGCGCCGCGCCTTGGATTCGAGACGGTCAAGGAACCTCCCCAACGATGCGTCCTGCACTGACTTGGCGGCCCGGCCCCGACTGAGCCCGCGAAGCTGGTCGAATTCAACGGCGAAACGGACCATGTACACCTGCTGGTGAACTTCCCGCCCAAGGTCGCCGTCTCGAAACTGGTCAACAGCCTGAAGGGCGTCTCCTCCCGCAGGCTCCGCCAGGAGTACCCGGAGCTGGAGCGCCACTACTGGAGAGCGAAGCGGCTGTGGTCGGGCTCGTACCTCGCCGCCGGCGTCGGGGGCGCGCCCCTGGACACGGTCCACCGGTACATCGAAGGGGAACAACGCCCGAGCTAGGCTCGCAGTCCCGCTTCGCGGGACCGCGAACAGGCAATCGCCCCGGATTCACCCCCGACCTAAAGACCGGAGCACCCTCCGGGAAACCGGTAGCCTTCGGCGTTCCCTTCAGAGCGCGGTGGAGCCGACCGTCCTCGGCGCGCCCGGACGTCATATGCTCGAAGAATGCCGCAGGCCACCCGACCCACCCAGCTCTCGCCTTCGCGCGCGGCCGACTTCCAGCAGTGCCAGCTGCTGTACCGCCTCCGCGCGGTCGACCGCCTCCCTGAGCCGCCATCGAA
Source organism: Glycomyces salinus (assembly GCF_016428645.1). Classification (GTDB taxonomy): domain Bacteria; phylum Actinomycetota; class Actinomycetes; order Mycobacteriales; family Micromonosporaceae; genus Glycomyces; species Glycomyces salinus. Next base: position 24,395 of record NZ_JAELXW010000081.1, read on the forward strand.
GGCGCAGGTCCAGGGGACGCTGGTCCACTCGGTGCTCGAGCACCTCTACGAGGTGGAGGCCGGAGGCCGCACCCCCGAGGAAGCGCTGGCGATGATCGAGCCGGAGTGGGCCAAGCTGCAGGCCTCCGAGGACCTGACGCACCTGTTCGAGGACCCGGACGACGAGCGGACCTGGCTGCGGAACGTGCGCCGCCTGGTCGAGACCTATTTCAAGATGGAGGACCCCACTCGGCTCGAGCCGCACCGCACCGAGTGCCTGGTGACGGCCACGCTCGACGACGGCACCCAGCTCAAAGGCTTCATCGACCGCGCCGACGTCAACGGCGACGGCCTGGTCCGCCTGGTCGACTACAAGACCGGGCGCCGCCCGCCGGACCGGTTCTCCGACAAGGCGATCTTCCAGATGAAGTTCTACGCCCTGGTCTGGTGGCGCACCCGCGGCACCGTGCCCAAGCTGCTGCGCCTGATCTACCTGGGCGACGCGCGCGTGCTCGACTACTCCCCCACGCAGGCGGAGCTGGAGGGCTTCGAGAAGGGCCTCAAGGCGCTGTGGGCGACGATGCGCGAGGCCATCGCCACCGGCCGGTTCCGGCCGCAGCGCTCGAAGCTGTGCGGCTGGTGCTCGTTCCAGGAGCACTGCCCGGAGTTCGGGGGCGAGCCGCCGACCTATCCGCTGCCGACGGTGCTGCCTGGCCTGGAGATGCCTCCTACCTGAGGCGGACTCGTTAGTCGTCCTCGCGCTCGATGAGGAGCACGGCTGCGGCGGCTACCGTTTAGGCGTGCATTCCGCCAACGAGATCCGAGGGCTCCGCGCCTGGTTCCAGACCCACGTGCTGCTCGCGGACACGGTGCTCGCGGTCACGATCGCGGTCGTGTACGTCGCCTCGTATGGGATCAGCACGCAGCTCAACACCGAATTCGAGTTCTCCTGGTCCGATGCGCTGCTGCTGACGGTCCCGCTCGCGCCCATCGCCATCCGCCGCAAGTGGCTGTGGGCGGCGGTCGCGATGTCGCTGCTCGTGCTCGGAACGGCCGTCGTCACCGATCTGTGGGCGCTCGTGGCCGACAGCGGAATCGGATTCTTCGTGCTGACCTACACCGCCGCCGCCCACCTGCCGTTCCGCCGGGCGCTCGCCGCGTCCCTGTCGATCTGGATCGCCGTCCACTTCACCGTGTACTTCGTCAGCGCCGCCGAGACCACCATGACGTGGCGGATCATGCTGATCCTGCTCAACACCGTCATGGCGGCGACGGTGTTCTTCGTCGGCTGGGTGATGCGCAACCGGCGCCTGAAGTTCGAGGAGCTCTCCGACCGGGCGCGGGTGGCCGAGCGGACGCAGGCGGCGCTGGCCGCGCAGGCCGTGGCCGACGAGCAGCGGCGCATCGCCCGGGAGCTGCACGACGTGGTCGCCCACCACATCTCGGTCATCGGGGTCATGTCCGAGGGGGCCAAGCGGGTCCTGCGCTCCGACCCGGACGCGGCCGAGGACGCTCTGGTCACGGTCAACCAGACCGCGCGCACCGCGCTGCGCGAGATGCGCGACATCCTGGCGGTGCTGCGGCAGGGGCACGACGAGGAGGGCCGCGCCGACCTGGAGCCGCAGCCGACGGTCGATTCGCTGCGGACCCTGGTAGCGCAGACCAAGGAGGCGGGGCTGCCGGTGCGCTACAGCGTGCGCGGCGAGCAGTACCCGCTGCCGACCGGCGTGAGTCTCGCCGTGTACCGGATCGTCCAGGAAGCACTGACGAATACCATCAAACATGCAGGGCCGAGAGCGAAAGCAGGGGTCGTGGTCGACTACGGAACGACGGAGTTCAGCGTTTCCATCGGAGACTCGGGGCGGGGCGCCCCGGTGTCGGACGGGTTCGCGGGGGGCCACGGGCTGATCGGGATGCGCGAGCGCGCCACGCTCTACGGCGGCACCCTCCTGGCGGGCCCGCAGGCCGGCGGCGGCTACCTGGTCGAGGCCAAGTTCCCCAAGAACGCGCACCTCCAGGAGGTCGAGCGATGAGCGAGCGACCGATCCGCGTGCTGCTCGCGGACGACCAGCAACTTCTGCGCGCCGGGTTCAAGATGGTGCTCGGAGCCGAGAGCGACATCGACATCGTCGGCGAGGCCGGGGACGGAGTCGAGGCGTTCGACCTGACCCGCCGCCTGATCCCCGACGTCGTACTCATGGACATCCGGATGCCGCGACGCGACGGCGTCGCCGCGACTTCCGACATCGTCGAGGCGTCACTTCCGACCAGAGTGCTGGTATTGACCACATTCGACCTCGACGAGTACGTCGTCGGCGCCCTCCAGGCGGGCGCGGCGGGGTTCTTGACCAAGGACGCTCCGGCGGCGGACCTGGTCGAGGCGATCCGGACCGTCCACCGCGGCGGAGCCGTGGTCGCCCCGCACATCCTGTCGACCCTGCTGGGCCGCTTCGCCGAGCAGCGCGCCCCCGCCGACGACCGCACCCCGGCCCTGCTGGAGGCGCTGACCTCCCGTGAGCGGGAGGTCCTGATGCTCCTGGCGAAGGGGCTGACGAACGCCGAGATCGCGGACTCTCTGACCGTCGGCGAGACCACGGTGAAGACGCACGTGGGGCACCTGCTGACCAAGCTCGGGGTGCGCGACCGCGTCCAGGCCGTCGTCCTGGCCTACGAGACCGGCCTGGTCAAGCCCTCGCGGTGACGTACCTGGCCACTCGGTAGGACCGCAGTACCACGGATCTACGTCTGTAGTCGGAGACCGGACCATTCTCAAAGCCGATGCGAGCGGGGCCGGTTTCGAATACCGTCGGGGCAAGAGCGAACGAGAACCACGATGCAATTTGACGTCATGTATGATGTCATTATCTGAAGCATCGATGTCATGAAACCCGATACTCGGAACACCGCCACCGTCATCGAAAGAAGAGAGAGCGACGTGTCCACCGCATCCCCTGTCAAGACTGCCGCCGTAGCCGCCCAAGGCGTATGGAAGGCCTACGGTTCCGGAGAGGCCCAGGTCGTCGCGCTGCGCGACGTGTCGGTCTCGTTC
>NZ_JAELXW010000082.1 GCF_016428645.1 Glycomyces salinus
AGCCGATCGAACCGGTGATGGTCCGTTTCGGACTCCCGGTGGTGGCGCTCCCGACCAGTCGGGCCCTGGAGGCGCTGTCGCTCGGGGTCGGTTTCGGTCCAGAAGTGTCGGTGGCGCGGACTCGGTGCGGGCCGGTCTACCGGTGGCGGTGACGGTTCCGGTTCGGGGTCGGGGGTTGGTCTCGGGTGGGAGGGGGTCGGGCAGTTCGCCGCGCCGGTGGCGGCCGGTCCGGGAGTCCGGTCGCCACAGCGGGTTGCCGTACGGACCCCGGTCGTCGATGTCGAACGGCTTGCCGCCGATCTGCCAGGTGTCCCCGGGCCGGTGGCGCAGATGCGGAGGCTCATAGCGCAGATGCGACGGGTCGGCCTCCGGGTGCGACCAGTCGAACTCCGCGCTGCTCTCGAAGGTTTCCAGGGCAGGGTCGGACCCGCTCACCGGATAGGTGTGAGCTGCGGAAACGATCCTGTTTTGCTCTGGTGTGACGGCCCGTTCGTGGCGTAGGCTAACGCTGACCACGGGAGGACTCCTCTCGGGTTAGGAGGTGGACCGCCGTAGAGATTGGCGTTTCGAGGGCGGTCCACCGACCG
>NZ_JAELXW010000083.1 GCF_016428645.1 Glycomyces salinus
TCGCCGGTAGGTGATGATCCGGCCCGAGCGGGAGCGAACCCACGCGAACGGTGTAATGCGACAGTGTGCGACCCGTAAATACCCCTCAGCCACTTCCGTGGATTGGATCACACCCCACCAATTCAGCAGACGAACTCACCCCCACACCGAACGCGAGCAAGCAGGCCGCCGAAGCACTCCGATCCCAGATCGAGGCCGACACCCTTGCGACCAAGGAAAGCGTGGCCACCTCGGCGCGCGGGGAAACTTCGCCACGACGGGAGTGAACAACGGCGATCGGCTGGAGTGGGTAACCAGATCTGCCTAGGACAATATGGATAGCCACTCCCGAGTGATGGTGAAATCGAGATAAGCGCTGTAAACTCACAGCTCAAGAGTCCGCCCCGCGCCAGCGGGGATGAGCCCAGGTCATGGGAGCCGATCTGCCGCAGCTCCTCGTCCGCCCCGCGCCAACGGGGATGAAATCCGGGCAACGACTTCGGCGGCGTATTCGAGTTCAGGGCACCCCGCACCAGCGGGGATCAGGAGTTGCGGCGATGTGCCTCGGCACTGCATCGCCTCTACACGCGGACGTTCGTGGACATTCGAATGACAAGCCCGGACCTTCAAACCGGCAGGTCAGCTCCCCACCGAGGCCACCGGCTCCGTCTGGCGGGCCAAGTCGTCCAGCTTTTCGGCCGCCTCACCGCCTTCCGGGGCCGCCATCCACAGCAGGCGCTGCCTTCCGTCCTCTGTAAACAGATGGTGGCATTCGAGCTCGATCTCCCCGATCGCCGGGTGCACCAGCCGCTTCCGGTCGTAGCGCCGCAGCCCCACGTCCCTCGACTCCCAGAGCCCGGCGAACTCCTCGCTGATCGCCGACAATTCGGCGATCATCTTCTCCACTTCCTCGTCGTCTCCCGCCATCGCGCGCTTCGCCCGCATGGCCCGCAAGTCGGCTACGAACGACCTCGAATGCCGAGGATGGTCGACCGCCGGGTAGATCGCCCTCGCCACAGGGACGGCGAACCACCGGTACAGGACGCTGTCGGTATAGCTAGGTTCTCCGCCGGTCGCCATCTCCCCCAGCAGCAGGTCCGCCATCCGGTTCTGCGCCAGCGGCCGGTGCAGGTCGGTCATGATCCTCGCCGGAGTCCCGTCGAGGCGCCTCAACAGCGCCAGCAGCGACGGATCGGTCTGGCGCAGCGGCGCCTGCGGCGGCGGGGACGTATGGCCCGCCAGATGGAACATATGGTCGCGCTCGTCGCGGTTCAGCCGCAGCGCCCGCGACAGAGCCAGCAGCATCTGCGCGGACGGCTGCGCGCCGCGGCCCCGCTCCAGCTCGATGTAGTAGTCGATCGACACGCTGGCCAGGAAGGCGACCTCCTCGCGTCTGAGTCCGGGGACCCTTCGGCGCGGGTTCTCGGTCAGGCCGACGTCGGAGGGCCGGATCCGGTCGCGCCTCGAGCGCAGGAATGCGGCGAGTTCGGCGGCGTTCATCCGTCAATCATCCCCCGCCGTGGCACGAAGGCACGGCGCTAGAGGGGGGCCGGCAACCCCTGGGTCAACATGACCGCCTCTGACCTCGGTATTCGGGATCAAGATTGTTCCCACATCCGGCATTCGACGAAGGGAATCAATGTAATGAGCTCCGAAACCGGCACTCGCGTCGCGGTCGTCACCGGCGGTTCTCGCGGCATCGGCCGCGGGATCGTGCGGCGTCTCGCCGAGCAAGGACACTCGGTCGTGGTCGGCTATGCCGGGAACGCCGAAGAGGCCGCCGCTGCGGTCAAGGAAGCCGAGGCGGCGGGGTCCGGGGCCCTCGCGTTCCAGGCCGACGTCGCCGATGAGCACGCTGTGGCCGACATGTTCGCCGCCGCCGAGTCGCGCTTCGGCGGGGTCGACGTGGTCGTCAACTCGGCCGCGCGCCTGTCCCTCGCTCCGATCGCCGAGATCGACCTGGACGAACTGGACGCGCTGCACCGCACCAACATCCGCGGCTCATTCGTAGTCGCCCAGCAGGCAGCTCGCCGAGTCAGAGGCGGCGGGTCGATCCTGCTGTTCTCGACCTCGGTGATCGGCGCCTACTTCCCGACCTACGCCGCCTACGCGGCCAGCAAGGGCGCCGTGGAGGCGATGACGATGATCCTGGCCCGCGAGCTGCGCGGCCGCGACATCACCGTCAACGCCGTCTCGCCCGGCCCGACCGCCACCGCGATGATCCTCGACGGCAGGAGCGAGGAGCAGCTCGCCGAACTGGCCGCGGCGAGCCCGCTGGAGCGCTTGGGCCGGCCGACCGACATCGCCGAGGTCGCCGAGTTCCTGACCTCGGAACGCGGGCACTGGGTCAACGGCCAGGTCCTGCGCGCCAACGGCGGCATGGTCTGACACGGTCGAGCGACGGAGGCACCGGCCGCCCTCGGTCCCGCCGGTGGGCCGGGCCCGAGGGCGGCCCCTATTCATCGGGCCATGAGGGCGAACACGCCCCAACCCAGGTATTCGCGCTGGTATCGCACGTGCCTCGACGGGGCGGTGTCGAGTTCGGCGCGCATCTCGGCGGCCAGCTCGTCGTCGGGGTTGGCGTCGAGCCAGCGGCGGATGCTGAGCCACTGGGCCGCCGCGTAGCGGTCCCAGCTGCCCTGGTCGGCCAGGACCATCTCGACCACGTCGTAGCCGAGCTCGCCGAAGCGCTCGACCAGGTCCGGCAGCGGCAGGAAGTCGTCGCGGCTGCTCGCGTGGCAGTGCGCGACGGTCTCCTGGTCGGGCGGGTCGAGGCGCCAGTACGGCTCGCCGATGAGCATCATGCCGCCCGGCCGCAGGCTGCGCGAGAGCAGTTCGGCCGTTCCCGCCAGGCCTTCGCCGATCCAGGTGGCGCCGATGCAGGCCGCCACGTCGACCGGTTCGGCGGCGATGTAGCCGCTCGCGTCGGCGTGGATGAACTCGACCCGCTCGGACACGCCGAGCTCGGCCGCGCGGGCGCGGGCCCCGGCGGTGAAGTCGGAGCTGATGTCGACGCCCGTGCCGGTGTTGCGGTGGTCGCGGGCCCAGGTGCAGAGCATCTCGCCCGAGCCGCTGGCCAGGTCGAGGATGCGGTCTCCCGCCTCGAGCCCGATCGCTTCGCCGAGATCGGCGAGCTTGCGGTGGTCGAACGGGTTATGGATGCGGTGGCCGCTCTCGCGGATGACGAATTTGCGTGGAAGATCCACTCGTGGAAGTCCTTTGCTCGAATGAGGTGATGACGGTGTCGGTGTGGGGCCGGACGTGTCCGGCCGCCGTCGCATTGACCCTCATCAGATGCACCTCGCTCGAGTGGATCGCGTTCGCTTGCGGCTGACGCTACGGCCGCCGGCTGCTCAGGTCAATCGGTTTGCGGCGCGGTCGCGAACCGGCCCTCCTGCCCTGCGAGCCGCTGAATGCTGTCGAGCCAGGCGACCCCATGCATCCGCAGCCACGCGTCGACCGCCTCGGCCCGCGAGGCGCCGTCCATTCGCTCGGCCACGAGGCCGACGGCGGCGTCGATCAGGTCGAGACGGAGCGCCGGGTCCAGCCCGAGGTGCTGGAGGTCGGAGGCGAAGAGGTACTGCAAGTGCCGCGGCCGCTCGGCGGCGTAGGCGGCGTAGCCGCGGGCGAGTTCGGGAACGGTGGCGCCGGACCGCAGCCCGGCCAGCAGCTCGTCGGCGCAGGAGCGGTAGATCTCGGCCAGCAGGCGCTTCCGGTTGCCGAAGTGGCTGTAGACGCACATCGTCGATCGGCCCGCGGCCTCGACCAGCCGGCGCACCGAGAGGTCCCCGGCTCCCTCCCGGTCGATCAGGTCGCGTCCCCCCGCGATCAGCTGTTCGGCGACGGTCGGTGTCGGCACGGTCAACTCCTGGTCTCGTTTCGGGACGGCACTTGACGGCCCCTCGCCTCCAGCATAACAATCGTTATAGATAACAGTTGTTATTCCAACTCCTCGGAGGTTTCCATGTCCGTATCCGCAATCCGCGGCGAACTGCGCACGGCCGCCGTGGCCGGGTGGCTCAGCGCCGCGGTGATCCTGGTCAACGCCGCCGACCATGCCGGCCTGCTGCCGTCCTCGGCGCTCACCCAGCTCGTCGCCCCGCTGGCGCAGATCTTCGCGATCGGCCTGGTGCTGGGCCTGTACGCCGCCGCCCGCCGCGACGGCGGACCGCTCCTCCTGGTCGGCCTGATCGCCAACCTCGCCGCGCTCGCCGCCCTGTCCGGCGTCGAGATCGTGACCAACCTGGTGTTCGCCTACCTGGACTCCGCGCAGATCGACGAACTCCTCGCCGGTCCGCTCAACATCGCACTCGTGTCGATATCGATGCTGTTCATCATTGCGACCCTGGTGTTCGCCGCCGCCCTGTGGCGCAACGCGGGAGCCCCGCGGGTGCCGCTCGTGCTCTACTCGGTCGCGGTCCTGCCCATCGACCTGCGCCCCTTCGTCCCCGAACTGGCGCTGCAACTCTCGCTGGCCCTGCTCGCGACTGCGGTGGCCTGGCTCGCGGTCGCGCTCTGGAAGCGCGCGGCCGAAGCCGCCTGAGGAACCGAGAACAGAAAGCGGCCCGGACCCAGGGGGTCCGGGCCGCTTTCAATGTCCTGCTGGAGCCGGCGACAGGATTCGAACCCGCAACCTACGCATTACAAGTGCGCCGCTCTGCCAATTAAAGCTACGCCGGCGTGACCCCACGATTGTACTGGTCCGACCGAGCGCCCCTGAAATGGCCGAGCTCACGGCTCACAGCACTCTTCGCAGGGCAGAGGGCGCCCGGCTCATTCCTCGGCCGAAGCGAAGCCGAGGTCGTCGAACAGGACCGTGGCGGCGCCGACGCCGTCGAAGGCCAGCGATACCGTCTCGATCTCGGTGGGGTCGAAGGCGGGTTCGGACTGGGCGAAGGCGGTCAGCGGCAGCGAGTAGGTCTGGAGGACCGGTTCGGTCAGGGCGGCCGGATGCATCCAGGCGGCCTTCAAATACTGGCCGTTCACCAGCGTTTGCAGCGGCATGAAGTCGGACAGCGGCACGGCCGCGGTGTCGCCGCCGGAGTCCGTGAGCCTGACGGTCGCCTCGGGGACTGCGTCGGTGTCCTCGGTCGCCGCCAGCGCGTCGAACACCAGCAGGTCGGCTCTGGTCGCCGGGGCTGTTTCGGCGGTGACGGCCGGGTTCTCGGCGCCGGCCTCCCAGGACAGCTCAAAGACCTCGTCCTCACCTGGGCCGCTCCGCAGCGCCAAGGGACGCGGCCCGCCCTCGACCGCTCCGGCGGCGGTGATCGCTGATTCGTCCACGTAGGCCGTCTCGGAGTCGGCGTACTGGTTGACGTACTCGGCCTCGGGAAGGTACGGAGCGGCGGCGCGGTGGTCGCGCAGGATCGCGAGCCGTTCAGTCTCGCCGCTCAGCGTGCCGCGCAGGTACGCCGAGGCGTAGACCTCGGCGATGCGCCGCTGGTCCTCGGCGGTCATGAGCGTTCCGGTGTCCAGGAAGTGTTTGGGAAGGCCGTTGCCCACCTCCCCCACCGGGAGTTGAAGTGGCTGTGATCGGCATGTCCGATGTATAGAGCGGACTTGACGTTCGGTTCGGCTCCGGTGAAATCGATCCGCTCGTACTGGTTCAGTCCACCGAAGGTGTTCACGTCGACGTCGTGGGAGCCCTGGATTACCAGGTAGTTGACATCCTGAAGCCGGACCGGGTCGTCGTCGGGCAGATACTGCCCGTCCGAGGGGGCCAGCGCCAGCAGCGATCGGATGGCGATGCCGTCGTATGCGGCGACCTCGGTGGCAGTCTCGCCGGGGAGGCCGCCTCGCTGGGACAGGTAGGTCGCCACGGCTATGGCCTCGCCGCCGCGCGAGTGTCCGATGAGGCCGATGTTCTCGGTGTCGACCTTGCCCGCGAAGGGGTTCGAGGGGTCGCGGTTCCATTCGTCCCAGACGCGGAGGTGTTCGAGGAGGAGCCAGCCGCGGGCGGTCTCGACCCCTCTCAGACCGCCCGAGCGGTCGAGCGGACACGTGTTGAGGAAGTTCGCGTCCACAGCGGCGACGATGAGGCCCTGCTCAGCCAGTGACTCGCCCAGGTACGCGAATCCGTCAGGTGAGGGAGGCCGTCTAGAACGGGCCTGGGGCGGCCGGGTCGGCGGCGAGCCGGCACGACGGGGCCCGCCTCCGCTGCGGCGCCAGGTGGGCCTTTGGTGGTGGTGGTCGAGAGTCACATCGCGGGTGCGACGAGCAGGACGGAGGCGGTCGCCGCGGCGGCGACGACGCGTCCGCGGCGGCCTTTCCGCGAGGTCGACAGGAGCGCGCCAACGGCGACGCCAAGCGTCGAGCCGCCGACCGCGACCAGGATGACCTTGGCGTAGCGTGATCGACCTCCTCACGGCACTCGCAGTTCATGTAGTGGTTCTCGGCGGGCAGCGTACACTGCTGGCGGCATGGCTGCGGCCATCGCGCACAACGTCCCGAGCGCTGCCACAGCAGAGGTGAAGCCCCAGCCAGGGAACGGTGAGTTGAGCATGGCCGAGATCATGGTTGTGGCGACGCTCGCCGTCACCGCCCCCATTCCTGCAGTGATGCCAACCTGGGCTAGCAATAGTGCGATAATCAGACTCCGTCTCGCGCCTAGAGCTCGGCGGCGGCCGAAGTCCTTACGGCGCATGATGGCCAACGCCAGGATATTGATGCCAATCACCAATGCCGAGACTGCGAGGATTCCCAGGACAGTGGTACGGCCATACTGACCCAGTTCACCGGAGACTGCGCTGCGGACGGCAGCCAGTTCGGCGGAGGTTTCGATCGAGACTGCTTGGAGATCGGCGTCTGATAGGTACTCACGCAGCACTTCGGTTAGAGCCTCAACCTGCCCCGGAGAATCCGCTTGGACTACCAGCAGCGATATTGGCGCGTCTGGGGTTGTACCGGCTAGGGCTTCTTCGGTAGAGGAAGGCACCACCACGATACGGTCCATGAAACCTAGATGTTCAGGTATCGCGATCGAGCCGATCACTTCGAGTTCGAATCCGTCTGCATTTGTCACAGCGCCAACGCCGTCTCGCAGTCTGAGTGTCTCGGATGCTACATCCGAGGCAATCGCGGCATTGGGAACTCCATCGAGCTCGATTAGACGATGTCCCCCCAGTTCCCCAAAGGCAGTGCGGGAGGGTACAGGTTCGCCGTCAGGCACGTGCGCATTGCGCACGTCAGTAACCGGTCCGAAACCAGCCAATGACTCGATGCCGTCGATAGTCACCAACCTGTCCAGCAAACCAGCGGTTAGGGATCTGGTGTCGGAGGAGCGAACAGTAATTGAGCGGGTCCCTGCGGCGTCAATCGCTTCAAGTGCGGCTTCTTCGGCAGCGACGGTTCGTCCGGTCGTCAACAGCACCGCAATGCACATACCGGCCACGACAGCAAAAGTGAGCCCGCTCGCGACCATCTGGCTGCGAGCAGAGGCGGCGGCCTCCCTTAGGATCGCACGTTTCATGAGCTTACCTCCACGATTCGGTCGCATGCAGCAGCGATATCGTGGTTGTGCGTGACGATAATGACCGAGTTACCAGCTGCAGCGTGCTCGCGTAGCACCGAGACCACCAGCCGGGAGGTGTCAGGATCCAGGTTCCCGGTGGGCTCATCGGCCAAGATAATGGCGGGGCGGGCTAGTAGCGCTCGACACAGTGCGATTCGCTGGGCTTGGCCTCCTGAGATCTGACCTGGACGATGGCGTGAGCGCAATCCCACACCGAATCGATCCATCAGTACCTCGGCAGCCGCAAGTGCTTGGGCACGTGGCTGGCCACGGTAGAGGGCGGTCTCAGCAATATTATCGATGACAGTGCGAGTCGGGTCGAGCGCGGCATCTTGGAACACGAACCCGAACTCGGTCGCTCGCAGGTCCGCACGCCGAGCATCAGGGAGGTCCGAGACTGGCTCCCCCTCCAACAGGACCTGGCCAGCTCCAGGCCGGAGCATTAGACCGAGCAAATAGAGCAGGGTGGACTTGCCCGCACCGGACGGGCCTGTGACCGCGACGGTTTCACCAGAATAGAAAGAGGCAGACCACTCAGTGAGGATCGGCTCGCCGGATCTATAGGCGAACGACAACTCCTCGGCCGCGAGGAGAGCGCTCATCCCTCATCTCCGCCAGGGACACGGACACGCTCGCCTGCCTCAACACCGTCGACGACGACAGTGCCCTCAGCCCCTGCCAGGACCTCTACGGGGATAAATTGGCCACTCTCAGAAACGACAAAGGTCTCGCCAGTTGCATCTGTGGTGATCGCGGCAGCTGGCACGGTCACCCCGTTGGTTTCTGGAACGGTGTAGATCGTAGAGGCCAGAAGCGTCGGATCACCGAACTGGATCTCATCACATTCCTCCCCGCAGATCGAATCACCCTCAGCCGCGTCAAGGCTCGCGGTGTAAGCTTCATTTTCACTGACTTGAACATCATTGATAACAGCATGCCAAGTAGCTCCCGAAGCCACGATGTCCACCGACATGCCCGGTTCGATCAACTGTGCCTGCCTCTCAGGCAGCTCAATAGTGAAATCGGGACTGGGAGGGACCAGTTCAACTGCGGTGGCCCCGGGGCCAACCACTGAGCCAATCTCGATATCTTCAGCGAGGGACAATCTGGCCGGAAGCTCAGGCAGAAAGAGGATTGCACCTGCATCAACCGAGCCGGTGATATCGACCCCAAGATCCTCCTGCCACGAACGGACTGCCCAACGCACACGGTAATCGAATATGCCGTCTACCTCATCGTCATAATAGTTCTGGCGAGATAGAAACTGCTGCAATTGGACGACATCTTCGCCTTCATCGCCGTCAGCAAGTGTACGAAAGCTGGGTATATCGCCCTCAGCAACAATGACAGGCTCAAGGTCTACTGTGAATACAATATCCCCTAGATCCACCATGTCACCACCCGAGACCATTATCTCGGTAACTATGCCAGATGCCTGAGTTGAGAATGAATTTATAGCCGACCAACTCGCGGCCACATTGAGCTGCAACGACTGCTCAACTGAACCAATAATGGCCTCGGCGAGGATGTATTGTTCCACCTCAACGTCATCACGATCAGGTCCGGAAAACACTTGCCAGAAAGCCCAACTGCCGCCAACAAAAACCACGAGGGCGGCCAAGACCATTGAAATGGGGTATCTTGAGAAGGATTTCAAGTACATTGGTTCCTGTGTATAAATGATTGCGGCAGAGGCTCCCTCTTACTGACACGTAATGCGGCAACCGCCGATTTTCCTGGTCAAGTACTTCAACGCATCCGGGAATAACGAATAGCCTTGGTATATTAACCTGTAGACACCACGTCAAAAGCTCGGAACGCTTAGCACTAGGATGAACCGTTCAGTTAAAGAGTACGGATTCAGAGCTGTGGTATATCACATTCACTATAAGCTTGATCTAGATCTGAATCTGATCCGGTCAATTTTACTTGCTGCATAGGATCCCATCCAAGGTCAATTGGAACCTGCTGCAATGCCTCGATTGCTGACTCTCTACTAGGGGGATCTTCGACCGCATAGCCAAGGTTTTCAATGCATGTAGCTGCGTCGAGAAATCGATCCCATATCTCTTCGGCTTGCTCCGCAGAAATTGGCTCTCTTGGCAGGTCGTATCCATACTGACTTTCGCATTGGCGCATGTCTTCGTTGTATTGGTCGACCTGTTCGTTGGGTAGTTGCCTAATTGAGATCCTTCCGTCAGAACCAATCTCCACGTCCCATCCCAAATCAGTCAGGCAGTTCTCCATATCCTCAGGCCATTGGCTAGCCGGTGGGGCATATGAATTTTCCTGGGTTGTAGACGAATCTTGCTCAGAGCAACCGCAAAGCAATGTAAGCAGGAGAACAGTAATGCACAAGCCGCGATACATTCAGTTTCCTTCTTGGAATAAGGTTCCGTTCAAGTGTCGCGATCTGGTGGTCGAGCGCTGAGTAATCAAGGCTCTCGACTATACAGCCGTTACTTGAACGAGCTCGACCACCAGGTTTAGCTGTTTAGCGAGTTCTCGGTATGCCTTCATACCGACCATCCGCTAGTGAAACCGACACCCCGTGTAGCCGTCGTGTACATGGCCCGCAGTAACGCTGGCGTTCTGAATTTCAGCGTCATTGGTGCGTGTGGTACGCCATGCCAGTGTGTACGAATGCCAGGTATCAGAATCGGTGAATCTTCCGACGTACCACTGGTGCTTGATGTCTCCGCCGTTATCCACTCCGGTTGCTTCTGAGGCTATTATCGCGTAGTAGCCGTTGCCGGCACAGGTCCGGTCGCCGAGACCCTTGGTATGTACAGCGTGTGCAGGACTCGTTGCGAACAAGACCATGAATACAGTCGCCACGAGAGCGGAAACCGTCCCGTAGAAGCTCCTCCGTTTTCGCACTGAGTTATGCTGTTGATTCGACCGGCGGTACATGGTCAACCTCCCTGTCGTCGGTTGTGTTCGGTGTTTGTCGGGTGCTGCAACACCCGACAAACACTCAGCAATTGTGCCTTATGCGACACTAACAGTGATCCTATTGCGACGCAAGCTCGGACGTCGTGTTTATTGAATCGTTATATTTGCGTGGTTCATCGGTTGCCCTGGGCGGCAACGTATCCTGAGGGCCGGTGGCGCTCGTTCGGCTGTGCATGAACGACTCTCGTCCCTCGTACCCCTCGGACGGGTCGGACGCGAAGTGAGAACTGCTCGAGCCGGTGGTAGCTAAATGACGGAGCGACCGCGTCGCGGCCGGTCTCGGCCTGTCCGGTGCGAAGTACCAGCTCAGGGACATCGTGAGCGCGATTCTCTATGTCAACCGCACCGGCGTGCAGCGGCGGTACCTGCCCCACGACTTCCCGCTTCACCAGACCGTCTACTGGTACCTTGCGGCCTGGAACCGCGACGGCACCGCCGAGCGCCTCCACGGCCTGCTGCGCACCAAGCCCCCTCAGAGCCACGGGCCGCGCGACCCGCCCCAGCTCGGCGATCGCCGACGCCCAGTCCGTGAAGAGCTCCGCGAACGTGCCCGAACACGCTCAGGGGATCGATACGGGCAAGCGGATCAAGGGCCGCAAGCGCCAACATTGTCACCGACATGCTCGGCTCGTCCTGGTCGTGATCGTCACCGCTGCCAGCGCCTCGGACACCGCCGGTGGGCGCGACCTGGTCGACCGCCTCGCCGTCGAGCACCCGAGCGTGGCGGCGCTTCTGGTCGCCAACGGCTACTGCACCACCGTCGCCCAGCACGCCTACGAGTCCGGGATCGACCTCCAGGTCACGCCGAAACCGGGCGGGGCCAAAGGGTTTGAGTCGACACCACGGTGGCCGGTCGAGCGAACCTTCGGATGGTTGATGCGGCACCGGCGCCTGGCTCGCGACTACGAGACCCTGCCCGAGCGGTCAGTCGGCCACATCCACTAGACCATGATCGACCTGAAGAGCCGAAGACCCAGTGGACGGACCGAACCCTCCTGGCTGCCACCACCCAAAACCAACAAATTATCAGTTAGGTGCATCAAACACCCTCTTTGAAGGACCGGGTGTCAGTCCTCTCGGAAACGGTAGATCTGCATGCCCTCTTCGGTGAAGCAGGCCAGGTGGGTGTCCGAGGGCGAACAGTCGTAGGTGGCCAGGCTGTCTCGGAGGGTCTGGCGAACGCCGTCTCGGGCGCCGAGTCCAATTACCGGACCGGAGTCAAGGCCGGAAGAGCCGACCCAGGACAGGGCACTGCCGCCGTCGATTGCAGCGAAAGTCTCGCTCTTCCGCTCGCCGACGATCTCGAAATCCTTGTCGTAGACCTGGGTCACGATGTTCTCGCCTTCGTAGAACTCGGCGAGGTAGCCGTCGCCGACGGCCTCAATGTCGTAGTAGTCCCCGTCGTCGAAGGAGTGGACGACACTGGCTTCGTCGGCATCGAAGACGCTGAAGGTATGGGTGTCGTCGGCCGCGTCAGGGTCGGTTTCGGCGATGCAGACGCGCTGCTCCCCGCACATCTCGATCCAGACGGCGTCGACCTTCTCGTCGGCGCTGGGGTTGCGGACCCGATCAGAGCCGACCGGTTCGAGGTTCGATTCGAAGTCATAGACGTTGATGGTGTACCCGGTCTCGCTCTCGACGGCGACATACATCAGTCCGTTATAGGCGTAGTAGATCGAGTCCGGGGTCTCGACGGGGTCGAACTCGGAGGCATCGCCGGACTCGATGTCGTAGAGGTGGACCGCTCCGTCGTCGGTGACCGACCAGAAGCGGCCGTCACCGATGAGGGGAGCGTATCCGCTGGTCAGGTCGTCTTGGGGCCGGACAGAGCCCCAGTCCGAGATGGACGGCGCTTCATCACCGGAGCCGGTGCTCCAGGAGGCCGTCTCGTCGCCCGATCTGTCGTAGACCAGGATGCTGTCGCCCTCCTGGAACGCTAGATGGTCGCCGTTACGATTGGCGGTGTCGGCGCCGTTCTCGATCTCTTCGAGGATCCTGCCGTTGCTCCAGTCTACGAAAAACCACGTGTAGACGTACTCGCCGGAGGAGTCGTTGTACACCTCCTGCCGGAAGGCAATGAGCTCCTCGGAGACGTAGAAGTTGCCGTCCCAGCCTTCGCCGTCAATGACCAGCTCGTCGTCCCACAGCGCCTGGCCGTCCGTGCCCATGGCCTGGAGATGGAGCTGCTCGGTGTCGAAGCTGCCGGTGGTGTAGGCGAACAGAGCGCGGTCGCCGCGCACCCGGACCTCGTAGAGGCTGCTGCCGACGTTCTCGGGGTCGGCGTAGGCGACCGGGTCGGCGACCGCTTCGAGTTCGGTGAACGGCCGCTGCTTGTACGGGTTGGTGAAGTACAGCCACACCAGGGGCCCGGCGACGGCCAGGAGCGCGAGGACGGCGACCAGGGCGATGATCTTGGCGCGTTTGCGTTTGCGCTGCTGGTCCTGTCCGGGCATCTGGAGGCCGAGGGTGGCGTCCTGCGGCGGGGCGTGCGGCGGGAGGCTGCCGGTGTGGGGGGCGGTCGGCTGCTGCGGGGGCGAGGCGGGCGGGGAGGCCCCGTTCGGCGGGGTGAGCGGGGCCGGGCCGGACACGGCGACGGCGGCGCCTTCGCTGACGGGCAGTTCGGGCTGTTCGAGGACGGCCGGGGCGATGCCGAGTTCTTCGTGGAGGACCTTGGCGACCAGCGGCATGCGGCTGGAGCCGCCGACCAGGAACAGGCCGGCGAGCTGGTCGGGCGCGCGGCCGGTCAGGCCGACCACGCGCTGGGTCTCGCCGACCGCGCGCGACAGCAGGGGCCTGGCGAGCTGGTCGAGTTCGCCGCGGGTGAGGTGGAGGGCTTGTTCGAGGCCGGGGACGGTCACGGGGGCGACCGAGGAGCGCGAGAGCATCTCCTTGGCGCCGCGGACGTCGTCCCAGAGGGTGCGGCGGTTGCGCAGTTCGGAGGCCGAGGTGGGCTGTTCGAGGCGTTTCCACAGCTCGGGGTCCTGCTGTTTGACCGTCTCGCCGACGTGGGAGACGAGCGCGGCGTCGAAGTCGAGGCCGCCGAGGTCGGCCAGGCCGCCGTCGGCCAGGACGGTGAAGGCGCCGTCGGGTGCGCGTTCGACGGCGGCGATGTCGAGGGTGCCGCCGCCGAAGTCGAACACGGCCAGGGCCTGGCCGGGCGCGATCGGGTGGGACAGGCGGGTCGTGTAGTAGTGGGCGGCCGCGACCGGTTCGGTGATGATCTGGACGGGCGCGTACCCGGCCTGGGCGGCGGCGTCGTGGAGGGCGGCTCGGCGCCGCTCGCTCCAGGCGGCCGGGCAGGTCAGGACGGTCCTGGGCAGGCCGCCGACGGCTTCGACGCATTGGCGGGCGACGCGGGTGAGGATGGCGGCGAACGCGGCGGTCACGGGGATCTCGCGGTCGCCGAGCAGGAGGGTGCCGTCGCCGATGCGCTGCTTGGGGTTGGGTTCGAACCTCTCGGGCGCGGTCGGGCCGAGCCGTTCGGCGTCGCGTCCGACGTGGATGGTGCCGGCTTCGTCGAGGAAGACCGCCGAGGGCATGACCGGGGAGCCGTCGAACAGCAGGGGCCTGGTGCGTCCGTCGGGCCACACCACGACCGCGACGGTGTGGGAGGTGCCGAGGTCAACGCTGAGGAGGTATTCGGCCGACATGCTGGTGCTTACTCCGGAGTCTCGGGTTCGGGCGGTGGACCTCAGATTATGGGGCGGGGTCTACTGTCGCTGACGGCGGACCTCGGCGAGGGCGACCGAGGCGGCGACCGAGGCGTTGAGCGACTCGACCTCGGAGGCGATCGGGATGCCGACGCGGTAGTCGCAGTGCTGCGAGACCAGGCGGGAGACGCCCTTGCCTTCGTCGCCGACGACGAGCAGCAGCGGGTCGGACGCGACCGGCAGGTCGAACACGTCGGCCTCGCCCGAGGCGTCGAGGGCGACGGTCATGTATCCGGCTTCCTGGCAGGTCTTGATGGTCTGCACGAGGTTGACGATCTTGGCGACCGGGAGGCGGGCGGCGGCTCCGGCGCTGGTGCGCCAGGCGACGGCGGTGACGCTGGCGGCGCGGCGGGAGGGGATGATGAGGCCGTGGCCGCCGAAGGCGGCCGTGGAGCGGATGATCGCGCCGAGGTTGCGCGGGTCGGTGACGCCGTCGAGGGCGACCAGGAGCGGCGTGTCCCCGGAGGTCTCGGCGGTCTCGAGGAGGTCGTCGAGCCGGGCGTACTCGTACGGTTCGATTTCGAGGCCGATGCCCTGGTGGAGGGCACCGGCGGTGCGCCGGTCGAGGTCGCGGCGGGCCATCTCCTTGACCGGCAGGTCGCGGTTCTGGGCGATGCGGACCGATTCGGCGACGCGGTCGTCGAGGTCGGTGCCGTAGGCGACGTAGAGGGCCGTGGCCGGGACCTTGGCGCGCAGGGCCTCCAGGACGGGGTTGCGGCCGAGGATGAGCTCGGGTTCGTCGTCGCGGCGGTCGCGGCGGGCCTTGGGGCGGCCGATGTTGGTGCTGCGGCCCTCCTCGGCGGCCTTGGCGCGCTCCTTGGACTGCTTCCACTGGGTCTTGCGGGGCTTGTCCTCGCCGGTGTAGGCCTTGTGCCAGGGGCGTTCGTCGGCGCGGAGGGTGCGTCCCTTGCCCGACAGGCCCTTCTTCTGGCCGCCGGTGCCCTTGGACGGTCCGGGCTTGGACGTTTTGCGGCGGTTCGGGTTGCCGCGCCCCTTGCTGCTGCTCAAAGTTTCCCCTACTCGGAAGGTCGGCCGCTATTCGACGGTCCAGACGGGCCCGCGAGGGGTGTCTTTGACGGTCACGCCGGCGCGGGCCAGCTCGTCGCGGATGCGGTCGGCGGCCGCGTAGTCCTTGCGGCCGCGGGCCTCGTTCCGCTGTTCGAGCGCGATCGAGACGAGGGCGTCGACCACGCCGGTCAGCTTGGCGTCGCCCGGGTCGTCCCAGTGCGGGTCGAGCGGGTCGAGGCCGAGCTGGTCGAGCATAGCTCGGACGCCGCCGGCGATGCCCGCGGCGGCGGTGTCGTCGCCGGAGTCGAGGGCGGTGTTGCCTTCGCGGGCCATGTCGTGGATCGCGGCGACGGCGGCGGGTGTGTTGAGGTCGTCGTCCATGGCGTTCACGAAGTCGGAGCAGGCCATGCCGCCGATGGTGGCTTCGAGGCCGAGCTGCTCGGCGGCGCGGTGCACGAAGTTCGACAGCCGCTCCCAGGCGGTCTGCGCCTCGCCGAGGGCGTCCTCGGAGAAGTCGACGGCCGAGCGGTAGTGGACGCTGGAGAGGTAGTAGCGGATGGCCGCGGCGCTGAAGCCCTTCTCGCCGAGCGCGTTCACCGACAGGGTGTTGCCCAGGGACTTGCTCATCTTGGTGCCCGAGAGGTTGAGCATGCCGTTGTGCACCCAGTACTCGGCGAAGTCGAGTCCGGCGCCGCGGGACTGGGCGAGTTCGTTCTCGTGGTGGGGGAACATGATGTCGGTGCCGCCGCCGTGGATGTCGAAGGCGTCGCCGAGGTAGCGGCGGGCCATCGCGGAGCATTCGATGTGCCAGCCGGGGCGGCCGGGACCCCACGGGGAGGTCCAGGTGGCGTCGGCCGGTTCGCCGGGCTTGCGGGCCTTCCAGAGGCCGAAGTCGCGGGAGTCGCGCTTGTCGCCGGTGTCGGGGCTGGAGAGCATGTCCTCGGGCCTGCGGCCGGAGAGGCGGCCGTATTCGGGCCAGGAGGCCACCGAGAACCAGACGTCGCCGCTTTCGGTGGCGTAGGCGTGGCCGCCCGCGATGAGCGCCTGGATCAGGTCGATCATCTGGGTGATGTGGCCGGTGGCGCGCGGTTCGTAGGTGGGGGCCTGGACGCCCAGCGCGGCGTAGCCCTCGGCGAGTTTCCGCTCGTTCTCGTAGGCGATGGCCCACCAGGGGCGGCCCTGCTCGGCGCCGCGGACGAGGATCTTGTCGTCGATGTCGGTGACGTTGCGGACGTAGGTGACGTGGTAGCCCGAGCGGCGCAGCCAGCGGACGAGCAGGTCGTAGGAGACCCCGGAGCGCAGGTGGCCGATGTGGGGCGGGCCCTGGACGGTGAGGCCGCACAGGTACACGCCGACCTCCCCGGCCTTCCGGGGCTGGAAGTCGCGGACGGTTCGGGTTCCGGTGTCGTACAGTCGCAGGCTCACGGAGCAATTCTAACGGCCCGGGGGCTTTCGCCCCCGGGCCGTGTGTTCGTGTCGCGCGGCAGGTCAGGCGCGGCGCCTGCGCATCAGGATGACGGCTCCTCCGACGAGGACGGCCGCGGCGGCGGTGCCGACCAGGAGCCCGGTGGCGCCGGTGCCGGTCTCGGGGAGGGCCTGGTCGCCGTCCCCGTCCCCGTCGCCGTTTCCACCGTCGCCGACCGCTTCACCGGTGATGTCGAACAGCGTGGTGGTCCCGGAGACCTCGTTGGCGACCGCGAGCGCGGGCCGACCGGTCGGGGAGTCGTCGGCGCCGATGAACAGCAGGCCCTCGGGGCCGAGGTCGCCGCCCGAGTCCGGGCCGGGTTCGGCGCTGAAGTCGCGGTTGGTCACATAGGTGACGTAGGTCGCCTCGGCCGGGTCGGTGATGTCGTAGACCATGACGCCGCCGACCCGCTCGAGGCCGATGAACGCGTAGGTGCGCTCGCCGATGGTTCCGATGGCGACGTCCTCGGGCTCGGGGCCCTTGTCGTCGGAGCGCTTGTCGGGGTCGTTGTCGTCGTTGTTGGCGTTGAAGTGGTCGGGGTCGGTCTCGGCGAGGATGTGCTCGAACTCGGAGCCGGAGTCGAAGACCAGGTCGCCGTCGGTGCTCCAGATCGAGAAGGAGCGGCCGCCGAAGGAGTACAGCTCCTCGTAGCAGGACCCGTCCTCGCTCAGGCCGTCGGCGGTGGTGACGTGGAGGCGTCCGAGGTTCTCCTCGGCCTGGAGCTCGTCGATGTCGTAGTCGGCGAAGCGGGGGGCGTCGGCGCACAGTTCGAGGTCGGCGACGCGGGTCTCCTCGGAGTAGCCGTCCCAGTCGCGGCTGTCGCCCTCGTTGGCGGTGACGATGTAGGTCTCGTCGCCGTCCTGGTAGAGGTCGATCCCGTCGGGCTGGTAGATGCCGTAGACCGGCCAGTCGGTGATGTTGACGGCGTCGTCCTTGTTGGACGCGTCGAGCTCGTTGCCCTCGAGCAGGTGGTCCTTGAAGCCGAAGGGGTGGAGCTCGGTGATCTCGGCGGTGTCGAGGTCGAGGGAGGCGAACGCGTTGTTCTCCTGGAGGGAGACGTAGGCGGTGTGCTCGTCGGCGGCGACCACGAACTCGGGTTCGAGGTTGCGCGAGACCGCGTCGGGTTCGGCCAGGTCCTCCTCGGGGCCGAAGACGCGGACGCCTTCGGGCAGTTCCTCGGTGTCCCAGCGGGTGAAGTCGGCGGTGCGGACCTCGCCGGTCGCGGTCTCGACGATGGAGACGGTCCCGGCCGGGTCGATCGAGTAGTCGTCGGCCGGTTCGCCCTCGTCGGCGGTCATGACGTAGGTGCCGCCGGGGGTGTAGTGGAGGCTGTCGGGCTGGGCGCCGACTTGGGCGCTGGAGAGGAGTTCGCCGTCGGCGTCGAAGAAGACGACCCAGCCGGGGTCGGTCTTGACCGGGGCCTCGACGGCGGCGGCCACGATCCCGTCGTGGACGTCGACCGAGTTGATCTCGGTGCCGGAGACGCCGAGGGCGTCGTCGGCGCTGAACCGGTCGAGCAGCTCGGGCTCGGCCGGGTCGGCCACGTCGAGCACGTCGACCGCTCCGAGGTGGGCGTTGACGACGAACAGCCGCTGCGTGGCCGGGTCGTGGGCGGTGATCTCGGAGGCCGACTCGTCGAAGACGCCGGTGCCGTAGGTGCCGAGCGGCTCCAGTTCGATGGGGGGTTCGGTCTCCTGGGCTCCGACTGCCGAGGGCACGGTCAGCGCCGCCATTCCGACGGCCAGAGCGGGTATGAACGATCGCTTGAACACGGGGGCGCAACCTCTTTCGGGGAGGGGACGGACGGGCCCAGTCCAGCCTCGGAAGGGGAAGCGCCGTGGAGCGAGCGGTGAACGGGTCGTGAACTCCCCGTCGCGATACGGCCCGGCGGTCGTACCGCGGTACTACCGGCGCGGGCGGCTCCTACCTGAGGAGGAACGAGAGATCGAACCGCTCGGGGACGCATTTCCGACGCCGCCTACCTAGGCTTGAACCGTGCGCGGCGATACCGTCCGCAAAGGAAAGGGAGCCCGATGATAACCGCGAAAGATCTGTACAAGAGGTACAGAAATACCGTTGCGGTGGACCATCTGTCGTTCGAGGTCCGGCCCGGCGTGGTCACCGGATTCCTGGGGCCGAACGGCTCCGGGAAGTCCACCACGATGCGGCTGATGCTCGGCCTCGACGCCGGCGGCGGCGAGACCCGGTTCGACGGCGAGCGGTTCACCTCGATCCGCCGGCCGATGAACCAGGTCGGCACGCTGCTGGAAGCCAAGCCGTTCCACCCCACCCGCTCCGCCCGGAACCACCTGAAGATGCTCGCCTCGGCCAACGGCATCGACGACGCCCGCGTCGACGAGGTCATGGAACTGGTCGGGCTCGGCCAGGTCAGGCGCAAGAAGCCCAAGGGCTACTCCCTGGGCATGGCCCAGCGCCTCGGCCTGGCCCAGGCCCTGCTGGGCGACCCGCGGATCCTGCTGCTGGACGAGCCGACCAACGGGCTCGACCCGCACGGCATCCACTGGATGCGGGACCTGCTCAAGAACCTGGCCGCCGAGGGCCGGACCATCTTCGTCTCCAGCCACCTGCTCTCGGAGATGCAGCTGATGGCCGACGAGCTGGTCGTCATCGGCAAGGGCAACATGCTCTTCAACGGCGACGTCGACACCTTCGTGCGCGAGTTCACCCAGACGACCGTGGTCGTCCGATCCCCGTCGGCGATCGAGTTCAAGGCCCGCTTGGAACGCGAGGGCGCGACCGTGTCGGTCGAGGACGACGGCGCGCTCGTGGTCTCCGACATGAAGATCGACGAGGTCGGGAGCCTGGCCTTCTCCGAGCAGGTCGAGCTGCACCAGCTGTCCGAGCGCAGCGCCTCGCTCGAGGACGCGTTCATGTCCGCGACCGGTGAGTCCGAGCAGTTCGTGGCCCAGGAGCCGGTCAAGCCCGCGACCGGAGGTGCCCAGAATGCTTGATGCACTCAGATACGAGTGGACGCGGCTGCGAACGCTGCGTTCGACCTACTGGCTGATCGGCTCGGGACTGCTGGCCGCCGCCGCGATCCCGGTGATCTTCGGCTTCGCCGGCTCCGACGAGCCGCTGAACGCCGAGATGACCGCGGTCGGCATCAACGGCGGGGCCTCGTTCGGCATCCCGTTCCTGGCCGTGTTCATGGCTGTGATCGGCATCTTCGCGACCGGCCACGAGTACCGGCACGGCACGATCCAGCCGACCCTGACCGCGCTGCCGCAGCGCTCGCGCCTGATCCTGGCGAAGGTCCTGGTCGTCTCGACGGTCACGCTCGTCGTCACGCTCGCGTCGATGGCGCTCAACGCCGCTGTCCTCCTCGCGTTCTGGGGCGAGGTGCCCAGCCTGCTCGACGACCCGCTGCGTTCTTCGCTGATCGGTTACCCGGTCTACACGCTGATCTACATGCTGATCGGCCTGGGCCTGGGCCTGCTGTTCCGCGGTGTGCCCTCGGCGCTGGTGGTCATCTTCCTGATGCCGCTGATCATCGAGAACGTGATCTCGGGACTGTCGATCATTCCGGCGCTGGACTGGCTGGTGCCGGTGGTCAAGTTCCTGCCGTTCACGGCCGGGATGCTGATGATGTCGATCGGTGGGCTCGACATGGGGCCGGGCGCGCCGGACTACGACTTCTTCGGACGCTTGGGCTCGGGAGTGGTGTTCGGGACCTTCGCGGCCCTGATCCTCGCCTCGGCCTGGACCCTGTTCAAGAAGCGCGACGCCTGAGCCGACCACCAGGAAACAGCGGCCCGGAGCGCATCGCTCCGGGCCGCCTCGGCGTGATGCCGCTACTGCTTCGCTTCGAGTTCCAGCCGGATCAGTTCGGCCGTCTCGATCGAGTTGAGGGCGGCGCCCTTCATGAGGTTGTCGCCGACTACGAAGAACTCCAGGGAGTTCGGGAAGTCGATCGACTGGCGCACGCGCCCGACCTGGGTGCCCGGTTTGCCGACCGAGTCGATCGGCATCGGGAAGACCATGTTGTCGGGGTCGTCGACCAGGTCGACGCCCTCGGCTTCGGCCAGGACGCGGTGGGCCTCGGCCACGGTGACCTCGCTGGAGAACGTGGCGTGGACGGCCTGGGAGTGGCCCACCGCCACCGGGACGCGCACGCAGGTCGAGGCGACCTTGAGGTCGGGCAGGCCGAGGATCTTGCGCGACTCGTTGCGGACCTTGAGCTCCTCGGAGGTCCAGCCCCCGTCGCGCCAGCCGCCGACCTTGGGGACGACGTTGAGCGCCAGCGGCGCCCCGAACGGCGAGTCGTACTCGGTGCCGAGGACGGCGCGCACGTCGTCGGGCTCGGTGCCGATGCGCTCGACCGAGGCGGTCTTGTCGATCTGCGCGTACAGGGCCTCCAGGCCCTCCTTGCCGGAGCCGGACGCGGCCTGGTAAGAGGCCACCGACATCGAGACCAGGCCGAACGCCTTGTCGAGCGCGGCCAGGGTGGGGATGAGCGCCAGCGTGGTGCAGTTGGCGTTGGCGATGATGCCCTTGGGCCGCTCGCTCGCGGCCTCCGGGTTCGCCTCGCGGCACACCAGCGGGACCTCGGGGTCCATGCGGAAGTACGCGGACTTGTCGATCACGACCGCGCCCGCGGCGGCGGCGATCGGCACCCATTCGGCGCTGACCTCGTCGGGCAGGTCGAAGTGGGCGATGTCGACGCCGTCGAAGACGTCCGGGCCGATGGCCTGGACGGTGATCTCCTCGTCCCCGACGGTGAGGACCTTCCCGGCCGAGCGCGGGGAGGCGACCAGGCGGATCTCGCCCCACTTGTCCCGCTCGTCGGCGAGCAGGCGGCGCATGATGGACCCGACGACGCCGGTAGCGCCGACGATGGCCACGTTCAGTTTGCGGCTCATGCTCATCGCCCCGTTCCCGCGTAGACGACGGCCTCTTCGTCGCCGCCGAGTTCGAACCGGTCGTGGACGGCCCGGACCGCGTCGTCGAGTTCGGTGTCGCGGCAGACCACCGAGATGCGGATCTCGGAAGTGGAGATGATCTCGATGTTGACCCCGGCGTCGGCCAGGGCCTGGCAGAAGTTCGACGTCACGCCCGGGTGCGAGCGCATCCCGGCGCCGACCAGGGAGATCTTGCCGATGTTCTCGTCGTAGATGAGCTTGGAGAACCCGACCTCGCCCTGGTGCTTCTTGAGCGCCTCGGTGGCCTTGGGACCGGAGTCCTTGGGCAGGGTGAAGGAGATGTCGGTGTGGCCGTTGCCGGCGGTCGACACGTTCTGGACGATCATGTCGATGTCGATCTCGGCGTCGGCGATCACCTTGAAGATCCTCGCGGCCGAGCCCGGCTTGTCGGGCACGCTGGTGACGGTGATCTTGGCTTCGGAGTCGTCGTGCGCGACGCCGCTGATGAGTGCTTGCTCCACGGGCAGCTCCTCCATGTAACCCGACACGATGGTGCCGGTCTTGTTCGAGTACGACGAGCGGACATGCAGCGGGATGCCGTAGCGGCGGGCGTACTCCACGCTGCGCGGGTGCAGGATCTTGGAACCCGATGCGGCCATCTCGAGCATCTCCTCGAAGGTGATGCGGTCGAGCCTCTTGGCGTCGGGGACGATCCTGGGGTCGGCCGAGTAGACGCCGTCGACGTCGGAGTAGATCTCGCAGACGTCGGCCTCCAGCGCCGCGGCCAGCGCGACCGCGGTGGTGTCCGAGCCGCCGCGGCCGAGCGTCGTGATGTCCTTGGTGTCCTGGCTGACGCCTTGGAAACCGGCCACGATCGTGATGTAGCCCTCGTCGAGCGAGGAGCGGATGCGGCCGGGCGTGACGTCGATGATGCGGGCCTCGCCATGAACGGCCGTGGTCAGCATCCCGGCCTGCGAGCCGGTGAAGGACCGGGCCTGGAGGCCCAGGTCGTTGATGGCCATCGCCAGCAGCGCCATGGAGATGCGCTCGCCGGCGGTGAGGAGCATGTCGAGTTCGCGGGGTTCGGGCACCGGTGAGACCTTGGCGGCCATGTCCAGCAGGTCATCGGTGGTGTCGCCCATCGCGGAGACCACGACGACCACGTCGTCTCCCCGCTTTCGGGTGGCGACTATTCGCTCGGCCACGCGCTTGACACGCTCTGGATTCTCGACCGAAGATCCGCCGTACTTCTGCACGACAAGCGCCACGGGATTCACCTCATGTCTTTTCTTCTCGGGTGCTGTCGTGCCGCCCCCGGGCTGTGCCGATCCATGGCTCGCAAGCTTCGCCAAGAGCGCGGACTCGTGGTCCGCACGCCTCGCCACAAGGGCAGCGACCTTACCTTAGCCGTGAGTACCGGCGTGGCGCCAGGTCATAGTGCTCGATGAGACCCAGAATCGGTCTGTGGCACGGCAGAACTACCTCAAACGCAAGACGAGCATCACAGTGGCCATTATCACGGCCCTGTCCGGATGCGGCACCGCGAGCGTCGTCGACGAGGCCGATCCTCCCCCGAGCCGGGAGTCGGCCCAGGCGGTGATGATCGGCCGCGCCTCCAAGGCCCTGGACGCCTCGTTCACCGCCGAGTACGCCTGGAGCGAGGGCGGGACGGTCACCGTCTGGGCCGCCGAGGACGGCACCTGGCGGGTCGACGTGCCGGGTTGGGCCCACGGCGGTGAGGTGGACGTGTCGGTGGCGTGGACGACCGGGGGATTCTTCCAGTGCGCCGAGGAGCGCTGCGTCAAGCTCGCCGGGATCACCGGCGAGATCCCTGGCGAGTACGACCCGAAGGTGCAGCTCCCGTTCGTCGAATGGCTCCCGCAGCTGCTGGACCGCCAGCTGCCGTTCGTGGTCTCCAAGGACGGCGACTGCTTCACGCTGACGCCGAACCGGGTGGTCATGGACGCCCCGATGCCTCCCGGACAGTGGTGCCTGGACGGCGACGGCACGCTCCTGGGCGTCTCGAATTCGCAGGTCGGGAACCTCGAACTCGAAGGGGAACCGGACGCGGCGGTGGAGACGGTCGAGCTGCCCGGCGAGATCGCCGAGTCTGAGCCGCTGGGTCGCAAGGCGCCCGAACCGGAGACACCGTCGCCGTCGGCCTCGCAATCGTCCACACCGAGCGCATCGCCCGATTCGGGTGACTCTGAGTAAGGAAGGCGACAGGAGAGCCCAGAAACCGGCCCGGTCGTGGCACCATGAAGGTTGGCAAACTGCCAGGGCCCCGAGACATGGGCCTGCTGACCACACCACTTAGGTGATAGCGCATGTATCCATCGACCGACCGGCACGCCGAGACGTCCGTGCCGATCCACCCGCTGCTGGCTAGCCGCCAATCCACCCGCGCCCTCGAGCCCGGGACGGACCTCGACGACGCGCAGATCACGGCACTGCTGGAGGCGGCCCGCTGGTCGCCCAGCGAGGGCAACACCCAGCCGTGGCGGTTCATCGTCGCCAAGCGGGACACCCCGGACTTCAAGCGGATCCTCGACTGCCTGAACTCGGGCAACGCCGAGTGGGCCCAGCACGCCTCGCTGCTGCTGGTGGCCGTCCGCACCGAGACCGACTCCAAGGGCCCGCTCAAGCGAGCGGCCTACGACCTGGGCCAGTCCATGGCCCACCTCACCTTCCAGGCCATGGCCGAGGGACTGACGATCCGGCAGATGGGCGGCTTCGACGACGAGGCCCTCGCCGGGGAGTTCGGCCTCCCGCCGGAGTTCAAACCGACCTCCGTGGCCGCGATCGGCGTCCCGGGCGACCCGGCGGCGCTGCCGGAGGACCTGGCCGGGCCCGACCGCCGCGAGCGGCGGCGCCTGCCACTGGAAGACCTGCTCATAGGCGGTGCCGCGTCCCAATAGCCGGACACCGCTTCCCGACTGGTTGCCGCCGGGTGTAGGCTCGGCGGCAGTCATGCGGTATTCGATGCTCCTTAGCTGCCGCGGCGGGGCCAACTAGGTCGGCTCCCTCGCCGCGGGTTCCGTCATGCCGGCTGGCAAGCGACCACCGCCGTTTCACAGGAGCAACCGTTGACCATTCAGGCCTTCAGCCAGCGCGCCAAGCGCTACCAGCCGTACTTCTCCCAGTTCACCGTCGACCTTCCCGACCGCACCTGGCCGGACCGGGTCATCGGCACCGCGCCGACCTGGTGCGCGGTCGACCTGCGCGACGGGAACCAGGCCCTGATCGACCCGATGACGCCCGAACGCAAGAAGAAGATGTTCCAGCTGCTGGTCGACATGGGTTACAAGGAGATCGAGGTGGGCTTCCCCTCGGCCTCCCAGACCGACTTCGACTTCGTGCGGGAGATCATCGAGCAGGACATGATCCCCGAGGACGTCACCATCCAGGTCCTCACCCAGTGCCGCGAGCACCTGATCGAGCGGACCTTCGAGAGCCTGCGCGGCGCGCGGCAGGCGATCGTGCACTTCTACAACTCGACCTCGACCCTCCAGCGGCGCGTCGTGTTCGGCCTGGACAAGGACGGCATCACCGACATCGCCACGCAGGGCGCGCGGCTGTGCCTGAAGTACGCCGAGGCCATCACCCCCGACACGGCGATCCGCTACGAGTACTCCCCCGAGTCCTACACCGGCACCGAGCTGGAGTACGCCCTGGAGGTGTGCTCGAAGGTCGCCGAGATCATCCGGCCGACCCCGGACTGGCCGCTGATCTTCAACCTGCCCGCGACGGTGGAGATGGCCACCCCGAACGTGTACGCCGACTCGATCGAGTGGATGCACCGCCGCCTGCCGAACCGCCAGAGCATCGTCCTGTCGGTCCACCCGCACAACGACCGCGGCACCGGCGTCGCCGCCACCGAGCTGGCCGTGCAGGCCGGGGCCGACCGGGTCGAGGGCTGCCTGTTCGGCAACGGCGAGCGCACCGGGAACGTGTGCCTGGTGACCCTCGGCATGAACCTGTTCAGCCAGGGCGTCGACCCGAGGATCGACTTCTCGAACATCGACGAGATCAAGCGCGCGGTCGAGTACTGCAACCAGCTGCCGGTCCACGAGCGGCACCCCTACGCCGGGGACCTGGTCTACACGGCGTTCTCCGGCTCCCACCAGGACGCCATCAAGAAGGGCTTCGCGCACCTGGAGAAGGACGCCGAGGCCGCCGGCGCCGAGGTCGACGAGTTCGACTGGGCGGTGCCGTACCTGCCGATCGACCCCAAGGACGTCGGCCGCAACTACGAGGCGGTCATCCGCGTGAACTCCCAGTCCGGCAAGGGCGGGGTCGCGTACGTGATGCAGAGCGAGTACGGCTTCGACCTGCCGCGGCGCATGCAGGTCGAGTTCAGCCAGGCGATCCAGAGGCACACCGACGCCTCCGGCAAGGAGGTCTCGAGCGCGCAGATCCACGAGCTCTTCCGCCGCGAGTACCACCCGGAGTACCAGCCGCGGCGGCGCCTGGTCGTCGAGGACCACGACACGACCTACACCGACGAGACGCTCACCCTGGACGTGAAGATCGTCCTGGACGGGGTGGAGCAGAAGATCTCCGGTGCCGGCAACGGCCCGCTGTCGGCCTTCACCGACGCGCTGTCGCAGGTGGGCGTCGAGGTCGAGGTCCTGGACTACGCCGAGCACGCCCTGTCGGCCGGACAGAACGCCCAAGCCGCCTCCTATGTGGAGTGCGTAATCGGCGGCCGGACCGTATGGGGCGCGGGCGTCCACCCGAACATCGTCCTGGCGACGATGCGAGCGGTGGCCAGCGCCTGCAACCGCGCCTGAACTCTGTCGAGTGAACTGGGGCCCGCGGCGAGTGCCGCGGGCCCGTTCTGGCGTCAGGGCCGCCTTCGGGCGATGTTGCGGCGTCGGTGAGGATGCCGGGGCCGAGCCGGTCGGCGCACTTGAAGTCCGGCCCGGTCCGGAGGGGTTCGCCTTCTCGATACCCCGGATATCGTCCACAATGAATGAACTCCGACGTCGATGGAGCGATCGACCATACGGGGCCCCGCATAGAATTGCCGGATGAAGAAGTCTCGGCTTGTGCTCCTCGGTGTCGGCGTGCTCGCGGCGGGCCTGATCGCGGCGACGGCAGTCATCCCCGGGTTCGGGCCGCGTGCGCTGATCAGCTCGATCTCCGGCGCGTTCGGCGGAGTCACCTGTGACGACACCGTCTGCCCGCCGGACGCGGAGTGGACCCGGCCGATAGACGCCCCGGTTACCTCCCAGTTTCGCAGCGAGGAGCGTCCCAGCCACCACGGCGTCGATATGGCGGCACCGCGCGGCGCCGAGATCTACGCGGCCTCGGCCGGGGTGGTGATCGTCGCCGAGTGCAACGCCTCCCTGGACGGGGAGCCGTACAGCTGCGATGTGGACGGGTCGCCGGAGGTGGGCGGCTGCGGCTGGTACGTCAAGGTCCTGCATGCCGGGGTCTTCGCCACGCTCTATTGCCATATGGAGACTCGGCCGGAGGTGGAGGTGGGAGACGCGGTGGTCACCGGGCAACTGCTGGGTCACGTCGGTTCCAGCGGCAATTCCTCTGAGCCGCACTTGCATTTCGAGACGCAGGTGGGGAACGATGTCGTGCCGCCGAATTCCAACAGTGCGGTCGATCCGATCTTCTTCATGGAGGAACGCGGCGCGCCGCTGCCCTGAGAGCCCGGCTTGAGCGGTCGTCAGTCGCCTCCGCCGCCGTCCCCTCCTCCGGTGTCGCCGCCTCCTCCCGAGCCCCAGTCGTCCAGGAAGCTCTTGCCTTCGCCGAGCGGCACCGGGCGGAGTCGGGACCAGACGACCATGACCAGCACCGCGAGTGCCGCCGTCGTGATCATCGCCGTATTCCGTCCCGGCGCCAGATACGGGCGCTCGGTCTGGGACATCGGATGGACGTCCCAGAGCATCCGCCCGTCGGCGGTTTCTTCGTCAGGCCACAGGCCCGCCGGGTCGCCGGGTTCGAGCGCGATCGCCGAGGTGGTGATGGTCCGGAATCGGTCGATCTCGCCTTCCGGGAGCGTCGGGACCTCCACCCAGAAGTCGCACCGGTACGACAGCCAGAGGGCCACGCCGTTGCGCGAGCACTCATCGACCTCGGCGATCTCGCCGATGTGGACCGGTTCGCCTTCGGGGCCCGAGAACGCGGTGAACCCGACCAAGCCGACGAAGTAGGCGGCCCACCCGGAGAGGACGGCCCAGCCGAACGCCACGGAGAAGACGCGCCAGGCCCGGCGCAGCCGCCCCCGAGGCTTGACGACGGACCGGGACGGTTTGCGGAGTCCGGCGGCGTCGATCGCGATCACGATCGCGGCCGGGACCATCGCCACGAGGGTGACCCCGAGCGCGAACCAGGCGTTCGGCCAGAAGTCGGCGGGCATCGGGCCTCCTGGAGGGGAGTCTCGGGGTTGCTGCGGCGCAGCGTGATAGGTCCCGATGTTAGGCGGGCGGCGCTCACGGAGCGGTGCCGCGAAAGTCCGCACCGGTCGCGGTCGGCGCGGTGTCGGCGGCTTCGGGCCGGGCACGCTCCGAGCGAACGTGTCGGCTCCGCGAGCGACGATTGTAGTCGGGGCCCTGAGATCCTCGTAACCCGGACCGGCCGGACGCGTAAGGACTTAAGGCGAATCCCCTGCGTGTCGGCGACGCCGGGTGGCGAGTGCTTGTGCCATAGTGCCGAAGGTTCCTTGATCGCCACGATCGGGTGAACCGATGCGGTCGGTCCTCGATTTCCGGGGCGCGGCCGGCTCGGCTGGGCGGGCCGTCGATATTCCTGCCAGGCGGCTCGCCCGAACCGGGGTCCGAGCGCGATCCCGGCGGCTCCGTCACGACCAGGCCCGGAGGAAGTCCTCGGGACCGAGCGTCGGGATCGACTCGGCGGTGGAGCCGGTCCGCGAGACCGCCGGTATCGGCGTCGGCTCGTCACCGGTCCGACGACCCGGCCCCTCCAGGCGGTCCACCGCGAGTACACCGCCTGGGGCACGGGCAGGCCCCGGCCGCTAACTATCATCGACGGTAGTCCTCTTCCTGCCGGCGAGGGCGGCGACGACGAGATTCCAGGTGACTCCCGCCAGAACGGCGGTCACCAAGGACCCGTCCACGCCGCCGACGCCGAAGCCGAACATCGCCGCGAACGCGGCCGCCGGTGCCAAGGCGTACCAGCCGAAGACGCGAAGGCGCAGCTTCCAGGCGACGATCACTCCGACGACCACCGCGACCGTCGGGGCCGCGAACAAGCCGATGAAAACGGTCCCGAACCCGGCCCAGGGGTCGTCGGAATTCGATGCCTCACTGGTCGAGGCGGCCAGGAACAGCATGAACACCAACACGATCGTCAACGCCTGCGCCACCGAGACGCCGACCGAGGCGGCCAGCGCCGCCGCGGTGCTCGGCCGCGCAGCGTCCCGTCCGGCTTCTTCGGTCACACTGCGACACTCTATACGCGGACCACCACCCAGCTGCGCCTCGGCGGCGCGGGGCCCGAGTAGTCTTGGTCCACGTGTCTGCGCCCAATCTCGTGAACCTCGAAACCGTCTCCAAGGCCTATCCCGACCAGGTCATCCTCGACTCGGTCTCGCTCGGAGTGTCCGAGGGCCAGCGCGTCGGCGTCGTCGGGCGCAACGGCGACGGCAAGTCGACGCTCCTCAAGCTCATCGGCCGCCGCGACGAGCCCGACTCCGGCCGGGTCATCCACACCGGCGGGACCGCCGTCGCCTCGCTCGGGCAGACCGACTCGCTCGACGACGGCGCCTCGGTCCGCGAGTCGCTGTTCGGGGACGCCGACGCCCACGAATGGGCCTCCTCGGCCCAGGTCCGCGAGGTCCTCGGCGGCCTGTTCGGCGGGCTCGACGCCCCGGGACTGCCCGAGGGCCTCGAATCGAAGGTGGGCGTGCTCTCCGGCGGCGAGCGGCGCCGGGTCGACCTGGCCCGCGTCCTCACCGCGGGCGCCGACCTCCTGCTGCTCGACGAGCCCACCAACCACCTCGACATCGAGGGCATCGCCTGGCTCGCGGCGTACCTGAACGCGGCCAAGTGCGCGATCATCGTCGTCACCCACGACCGGTGGTTCCTCGACGAGATCTGCGACCGCATCTGGGACGTCCAGCGCGGCCAGATCTTCGAGTACGACGGCGGCTACACCGCCTACGTCCTCTCCCGCGCCGAGCGCGAACGCCAGGCCGCCCTCGCCGAGGAGAAGCGCCAGAACCTCATGCGCAAGGAGCTGGCCTGGCTGCGGCGCGGGCCCAAGGCGCGCACCTCGAAGGCCAAGTTCCGGGTGGACGCGGCCAACGAGCTCATCGCCGACGAGCCGCCGCCGAGGGACACCGCCGAACTGGTCTCCTTCGCCACCGCCCGGCTCGGCAAGACCGTCTTCGAGGCCCACGACGTGACCGTCACCGCCGGCGACCAGGTGCTGCTGGAGCACCTGGACTGGATCCTGGGCCCGGGCAAGCGGGTCGGCCTGGTCGGCGTCAACGGCGCCGGGAAGACCTCCCTGCTGCGGGCCCTGGCCGACGCGACCGAGGAGCGCCAGCCCGCGTCCGGGCGTGTCAAGGTCGGCCGCACCGTCAAGCTCGCCTGGCTGACCCAGCACATGGAGGACCTCGACGGGTCCTGGCGGGTGCTCGAGGCGATCGAACGGGTCGCCAAGCGGATCCAGTTGGGCCGCAAGGAAATGTCGGCCGGGCAGCTGGCCGAGCGGCTCGGGTTCTTCGGCGGCCGCCAGCGCACGCACGTGCGCGACCTGTCCGGCGGGCAGCGCCGGCGCCTCCAGATCGCCCGGCTGCTGATGGCCGAGCCGAACGTGCTGTTCCTCGACGAGCCCACCAACGACCTCGACATCGAGACCCTCACGCAGCTCGAGGACCTCCTCGACGACTGGCCGGGCACGATGATCGTGGTCAGCCACGACCGGTACTTCACCGAGCGGGTCGCCGACGAGACCTGGGCGCTCCTGGGCGACCGGCGGCTGCGGATGCTGCCGCGCGGCATCGACGAGTACCTGGAGCGGCGCGCCGAGACCGGGCGGGAACCCGCCGCGGCCCCGGCGAAGGCGAAGACGCCCTCGCAGGCCACGATCGACCGGGCCGCCCAGAAGGAGATGTCCAAGCTGGAGCGGCGCCTGGAGAAGGTCGAGGACCGCATCAAGGCCGTCCACGCCGACATGGCCGAGGCCGCCACCGACCCGGACCGGCTCACCGAGCTGGGCGAGCGACTGTCCGAACTCGAGAGCGAGCGCGACGGCATCGAGGAGCGCTGGATGGAGCTGGCCGAGTAGTCAGCGGACCCGGACGCCGGCGATGCGGCGCCACCAGCGGGCCACCGTCGCGCTCAGGCGGCCCCTGCGACGCACCACCAGCTGCGGGAGCACCGGCTCGGGTGCGGCCCGCTCGCTGAGGCGTTCGCGCACCAGCAGCAGGTACTCCCCGCCCGCCGAGTCCTCGTCGGCCCCGGCGCGGGCCGAGACGACCACCAGCCCGGCGATGGCGCGCCGCAGGTGGTCGATCGCGTCGTCGGCGTCAAGGAGTTGGTGGGCGACCGCGGCGGCGGCGTTGAGCGAGAGGCGGGCGGCCTCGAACTGCTCGTCGTCGTAGCGGGCCTGCCGGTCCAGGATCGGGCCGATCACGCGCTCGCAGTCGCGCAGCAGCGCGATCGCCTTGCCCACCAGGGGTTCGAAG
Source organism: Glycomyces salinus (assembly GCF_016428645.1). Classification (GTDB taxonomy): domain Bacteria; phylum Actinomycetota; class Actinomycetes; order Mycobacteriales; family Micromonosporaceae; genus Glycomyces; species Glycomyces salinus. The sequence goes on from NZ_JAELXW010000083.1 coordinate 31,178, forward strand.
GCGTCATCGACACCGCCTCGGGCCGACAGGGCGCGGGCGGCGGCCCGCACTGCCGGGGCGATCTGGTCGGGGTATACCGGGGCGTCGGTCTCGGCGGCGGCCACCGAGTCGAGGTAGCGCTCCTCGGCCTCGGCGTCGGGCTGGTCCTGGGGCCGCTGGACCGCCTCGCGGGTCCACAGCGACACCAGCACCAGGTAGGCGCGGACGGCCAGCAGCTCGTGCGGGGTGACGCGCTCGGGGAACAGGTCCTGGCGGACCAGGGTCTCCACGAAGGGGTTGGCGCCCAGTCCGGTCAGGTGCTCCTCCCAGTCAAAGGCCGGGTGCCAGCCGCGGAACCCGGAGACGGTGCGGATGCGGACCAGCAGCTGCTGGAAGGACTGGTCGAGGATCTCCCCGGGCGGGCGGTCGGTGTCGGTGGCGCGGGCCAGCCCGAAGGAATGCCGGAACTGCATCGGGTTGCGCAACTGGTCGTCCCTGCGCTGCATGGCGATGTGGATGGCCAGGGCGATCATCCGGTGCCCTCCGGTGTGCTCCCGGTCGGTGTGCAGGGCGGCCAGGATCTGGGCGCGGGAGGCGGTGTAGGTGTGGGCCACGCCGCGGGGGCAGTAGAGCCGGGGACCGGGCTCGGCCGCGACCCACAGGGGGCGGCCGACCGCGGCGGCCGGGACGGCGGTGAAGTACTCGGCCAGCTCGGCGGTGGTCGGGAGCCGGTAGCGGTGGCCGGCCTGGGCGTAGTGGTCGGCCCAGTCGAGGAACTTCTGGACGTAGATCGGCCACATGCCGACCGCGGCCTCGCCGTCCCTGATGCGCCCCGGCGGGTCCAGGCAGTCGTTGAAGCGCAGGTCGGTCAGGAAGCGGGCCCAGACCGCGTAGCGGACCGGGACGACGCACAGGTCGGCCTCGGGTCCGACCGGGATCGACTCGGCGGTGTTGCGGCGCAGCAGCCACTCGTCGACCAGGGCCCGGTCGGCCGAGTCGAGGCCGGACCGGTCCTCCAGGAGCGACCGCAGCGCCTCCTGGAGGCGCGGGTCGATCTCGGCGGCGACGTCCATGCACTGCTCGGCCAGCAGCAGCGAGTCGACGTCCCCGGCCTGGAGGCACGCGGAGACGATCGCGTCGGCCTCGCCCTCGGCGGCCCACAGCAGGATCGTCTCGCGCCACCACACCTGGTCGATGCGGGAGGCCAGGAACGCCGCGTCTCCGGCCTCGCGCAGCGCGGCGGCGGCCAGGTACTCCTGGAGGGTCGAGTGGGCGAACGCGTAGGTCTCGGCGCCGTCCTCGACGAGGATGCCGTTCTCGACCGCCTGGCGCAGGTAGTCCTCGGGGTCGACGCGCCTCGGCGCGCCCTTGAGGCGCTCGGCGAAGACCTCGACGGCCTCGGCGGCGGAGACTCTGCGGGTGCGCTCGCGCATCATGTCGAGCGCCAACGCGCGCAGCGGGGCGACCTTCTGGCGGGCGGTCAGAGCGTCGAAGTGGCTGGGGACGCCGGACTGCTGCCTCCGGCGGTGGATGAGCATCTCGCACATCTCGCGGTAGAGCTCGGCGCGGCCGCCGGGCAGCTGGCCCCGGTAGCGGTCGACGTTGCAGACCATGATCAGCAGCAGCGGGTTGGTGACCAGTTCGCGCAGCTCGCGGCTGTTGCCCATGAGCTTGAGGAGCCGGTCGGCGTCGCGGTCGGCCGCCTCGCGCACGGCCTTGGCCGAATCGCCGGTCTCCTGGCGGCGCATCGCCAGGCACCAGCGGCGCACGAAGTCCTCGACCTGCGGCCAGTCGAAGCGGCGGACCCGGAGCGTGTCCAGGTCGGCCAGAACGGTGTTGTCGTAGCCCTGGCGGCGCGCGGTGACGACGAAGTCGCATTTGGAGTAGTACTCCATCTGGGCCTTGATCCAGCGGGCGACCTCCTGGCGGGCCTCGACTCCGGCCATCTCGTCGAGGCCGTCGAGCAGGACCAGGCAGCGGCCCGATTCGAGGCGCTGGCCGATGCCTCCGGCGACGGCGCGGTGCTTGAGGGAGGGAGTCTCGGCCAGCAGGGAGGCGATGGTGGTCCCGGCCGGGTCGTCGAGGATGGTCTCGACGTGGTCGCGCAGGTAGATCAGGACCGGCAGGTGGCGCCGCCGGAGCCGCTTCGACTGGCAGATCTGGAGGGCGGTGTGGCGCAGCAGGGTCGTCTTGCCCGCTCCGGGTTCGCCGATGACGATCAGGGCCCGGCGGTCGGGGCCGTCGACGCTGTCCAGGAGGGTGCGTCCGCGGTGGTCGGGTTCGGGCAGGCCGGAGGAGCGGGGCCGCACCAGGCCCGCCGAGACGTGGACCTCGGGCAGGCGCATCGCGAAGGGCCCGTGGGTGGCCACCCCGTAGAGCTGGATCTCGGAGGCGTGCTCGGCGAGCTGCTCGACGTAGGCGCGCCGCTGCTTGGCGACCCACAGCCACCGGTAGGGGTCGACCTTGGGGGCGGCCAGTTTGGCCCAGCGGCGGCCGATCTCCTCGCCGACCAGACCGAGGAATCCGACGAGGACCAGCAGGATCGCCGAGCCGGACAGGGCCGGGACGCTGAAGCGCTCGGTCAGGTCCTCCCAGAAGAACGTCAGCAGCAGCACCAGCGGGCCGAGCGTCAGCAGCCCTCCGGAGAAGAACTTGCGGAGCCGTCCACGGCGCCTGGGCTTCTCGGAGGTCATGGGCTTCCCATCGATCGGGGGCCCTGTCGATGGTATTGGATCGCCGCACGGAACGTGAGCCAGCACAATGGACTGTATTTTCGGCGAACGCGCATTGTACCCCGGATCGACCCATTGGCTACCAGTCGGTAACAGGGTCGTAATTCACTGATTCATACCTTGCAGCCAGGGGCTTCACAATTCGATGTGATTTCCATAACCTGAGTCTGAAAGCCCGAAAGGGTCGGTTCCACCGAACCGTCCCCACTGGAACCGTTTTGCGTCGCCCCGTTTCCCCCGCAACGCGGTTCCGGACGACCGAAAGGGAGTACCCCCCTATGCCGAAGATCAGAACCCCCCGTGCTCCGGCCGCCGTGCTGGCCGGAGCCGTAGCGCTCGGCTGGGCCGCGATGGCGCCGGCCGGCGCGAGTGCCGAGGAGACCGCCGGTGTCCTCGGCGCCGACGCCCCCGACGCCATCGCCGGCGAGTACATCGTCGTCATGGAGAGCGAGTTCTCGACGATGTCGAGCGAGTACGACGCCGACATCGTCGAGAGCTACGAGTTCATGAACGGCTATCTGGCCGAAATGGACGCCGCCGAGGCCGAGCGCCTGGCCGCCGACGACGCGGTCGCGTTCGTCGAGCAGAACCAGACCGTCTCGGTCGCCGACGTCCAGCAGGACCCGCCCTCGTGGGGCCTGGACCGCGTCGACCAGCTCGACCTGCCGCTCGACGACGCCTACGAGTACCTCGGCGACGGCTCCGGCGTCCACGCCTACATCATCGACACCGGCATCCTGACCTCGCACAGCGAATTCAGCGGGCGCATCGGCGCCGGATACGACTTCGTGGACGGCGACTCGGACCCGACCGACTGCCAGGGCCACGGCACCCATGTGGCCGGGACCGTCGGCGGCGCGAACTACGGGTTGGCCAAGGAGGTCACCCTCCACGGCGTCCGCGTGCTCGACTGCGGGGGCGGCGGCTCCTACGCCGGCGTCATCTCCGGCATCGAGTGGGTGGCCGACAACCACATCGGCCCGGCCGTGGCGAACATGAGCCTCGGCGGCCCCTACAGCGCCGCGGTCAACGATGCGGTGGACTCGGCGGTCGACGCGGGCGTGACCATGGCGGTCGCGGCCGGCAACGAGGACCAGAACGCCTGCAACGTCTCCCCGGCCTCGGCCGAGGACGCGATCACCGTCGGCGCCACCGACTCCGGCGACGCTCGGGCCTACTTCTCGAACTACGGCTCCTGCGTGGACGTCTTCGCCCCCGGCGTGGACATCACCTCGGCCTGGATCGGCTCGAACTCGGCCACCAACACCATCTCCGGCACCTCGATGGCCGCTCCGCACGTGGCCGGCGCGGTCGCGGTGTACCTGTCGAACAACCCGGGCGCCTCCACGACCGAGGTGGCCGACTGGGTGACCGGCAACGCCGGAGAGGGCCGCGTCTCCGACCCGGCCGGCAGCCCGAACCTGCTGCTCCACACCGGTGAAGGCGACGGCGGAGGAGACCCCGGCGACCCCGGGGACCCGGCCGGCTGCGAGGGCGAGAACAACGACTCGACTCCGCTGCCCGACACCTCCACCACCGAGAGCACCCTGGCGATGGACTGCGACGGCGCCGCCGCCGCCGGCAGCAGCCTGAGCGTGGACATCACCCACACCTGGCGCGGGGACCTGGAGGTCTACCTGGTCGCCCCCGACGGGACCAGCTACCAGGTCAAGGACTCCGGCTGGGACTCCGGTGACGACGTGGTCGAGACCTACACCGTCGACCTGTCCGCCGAGTCGGCCACCGGCACCTGGACGCTGCGCATTGTGGACGTCTACTCCGGCGACTCCGGCACGCTCAACGGCTGGAGCCTCACACTCTGATTCCCTCCGCAGCACAACTGAAGGATGAATAGCGGGCTGGAGCCGACCGCTCACCGAGCGCGAGGCTTCAGCCCGATTGTCCTTTTTGAAGGATTTACGAGTAATGCGGCATACGCTAGGCTCTCGAAACGAGGTTCATTCATGAACCGCACCCCGCATTACAACCGAAGGAGTTCCCTCCGTATGTCAATGGCAGGACGCAACCGCAGGGTCCGCCGCCTCGCCGTCGCCGGACTCGCGGCAGCGGCAGCGGCCGGTTCGCTGGTCGCGGTCAACGCGATCGCGCGCGCCGACCAGGCCGACCCGACCGACCTCATCCTCGGCGCCGACGACCCCGACGCCATCGCCGGGGAGTACCTGGTCGTCCTCGACGAGGCCGCTCCGAGCGCACTGGGCTTGGGCGGCATGGTCGAAGAGGTCGTCGACGAGGTCGCCGGCCCGGTCGAGGTGGTCGACGAGCTCGGCCTCATCGACGGGTTCGTGGCCGAGATGAGCCCCGAGGAGGCCGCCGAGCTGGCCGCCGACGACGCGGTGGCCTATGTCGAGCAGAACCGCACCGTCTCGATCTCGGACGTGCAGCAGGACCCGCCGTCGTGGGGCCTGGACCGGGTCGACCAGTCCGCGCTGCCGCTCGACGACGCCTACGAGTACGAGTACACCGGCGCCGGCACCACCGCGTACATCCTGGACACCGGGATCAACCTGGACCACGAGGAGTTCGCCGGTCGCCTCGCGGAGGGCTACGACGCGATCGACTCCGGCGGCGACGGCGACGACTGCAACGGCCACGGCACCCACGTCGCCGGCACCGTGGGCGGCACCGACTACGGCCTGGCCAAGGACGTCACGCTCGTGCCGGTCCGCGTCCTCAACTGCGAGGGATCGGGCTCCTACGCCGGGATCATCTCCGGCATCGACTGGATCACCGAGAACGCCGCCGGGCCGTCGGTGGCGAACATGAGCCTGGGCGGTCCGTTCAGCCAGGCGCTCAACGACACCGTCGCCGGAGCGGTCGACGCGGGCGTGGCCTTCGCGATCGCCGCGGGCAACGAGGGCCAGGACGCGTGCAACGTCTCCCCGGCCTCGGAGAGGTCCGCGATCACCGTGGGCGCGACCGACGATCGCGACGGCGCCGCCTCGTTCTCCAACTTCGGTGAGTGCGTCGACATCCTCGCCCCGGGCGTGAACATCACCTCGGCCTGGATCGGCGGCGCCGACGCCGCGAGCACCATCTCGGGCACCTCGATGGCCGCCCCGCACGTGGCGGGCGCGGCCGCGCTCTACCTGGAGGCCGACCCCGAGGCCACCCCTGAGGAGGTCGCCGAGGCGCTGGCCTCGAACGCGGTCGAGGGGGCCATCCCCGACCCGGCCGGCAGCCCGAACCTGCTGCTGAACACCGAGTTCCTGGTCGCCGCCGAGTAGCGCGCGAGCATTCCGGGGGTCGCCGCGCGAAAGCGGCGGCCCCCGTTTCGCGTCACAGGCCGAGCAGGCGGGCTGCGGCGCGCTTGGCGAGCGCGGTGGCGTCCTCCAGTTCGCCGACGTCGCCCATCACCACCGCGCCTTCGTGGAGGACCAGCAGCTCGACGGCGAGGTCGGCGCTCCCGGGGAGCCCGGCGGCCTCGACCAGGGCGCGGAACCGGTCCCGCAGCCAGTGCTTCTGGTCGGCGGCGAGCGCCCGCGATGGGTGGTCGGGGCCGGCGTACTCGGCGCGGGCGTTGATCATCGCGCAACCGCGCGTGCCCTCTGCGGCCCGCCACTCCTCGAGGGAGTCGAAGACGGCCAGGGCCGCCTCCCCGGGGCCGGCGGCGGCCTCGATGTGGCGGTCGACGACGGCCCGCCAGCGCCGGTCGCGCGCCCGCAGGTAGGCGGCGACGAGGTTGTCCTTGGAGCCGAAGCGGTCGTAGATGGTCTTCTTGGTCACTCCGGCCTCGGCGGCGATGAGGTCGACACCGACGGTGTGGATGCCGCGGTGGTAGAACAGCTCGCTCGCCGTCTCCAGGATGCGGAGCGCGGCGCGGGTCATGCGCGGTTCGGCGATCTCGACGGTCATGGCGGTCCCTCCCGAAGACTCCACTGGAAGTATACCGCTCGGTTTAGCTAGGTTGATATACCGACCTGTTTACTTTTGGAGGACGCATGACCGCCACCGACCGGCTGTGGGCCGGGGCCTTCGTGGTGCTGTGGAGCTCGGGCTTCATCGGCGCCGAACTGGCCACCGGCCACGCCACGTCCCTGACCGTCCTGAACTGGCGGTTCCTCGTGCTGGCCGTGCCCTCGGCGCTGTGGCTGGCGCACCGGTTCGCCCGCCTGGCCGCCCGGGACGTGGCCGTCCACGCCGCGATCGGACTGCTGGCCCAGGTCGGGTACCTCTACGGCGTGGTCGCCGCGACCGAGCTGGGCGTCTCCCCCGGCACGGCGGCCCTCATCGCGAGCCTGCAGCCGGCGGTCACCGCCGCCGCGGCGTTCCTGGTCCTCGGCGAGCGCGTCCGGGCCGTCCAGATCGGCGGGCTCGCGATCGGCTTCGCCGGGGTCGCGATGGTCGTCTCGGCCGACTACTCCGGATCGCACGCGGCGCTGTGGGCGTTCGCGCTGCCGGTCGGGGCGATGCTGTCGCTGGTGGCCGGGACGATCCTGGAGCGGCGCGCCCGCCCGAAGACGCTCGGCCCGCTCGACGCCCTGGCCGTCCAGTTCCTCACCGCCGCGGCGGCCTTCGCCGCGCTCTCGGCCTCGACCGGGCACTTCGCGCCGACGATGACGGCCGGGTTCTGGGGCGCGATGGCCTGGGTGACGCTCCTGGCCGGCCTGGGCGGCTACGGCACCTACTGGATAGTGGTCCGCCGCAACGGGGCCACGGCCGCAGCCACGCTCCTGTACCTGACGCCCCCGGTGACGATGCTCTGGGCCTGGGCCATGTTCGGCGACCGGATAACCGCCTGGACCTGGGCGGGCCTGGCCGTCACGAGCCTCGGCGTGGCGCTGACCCTCAGGCGAGGCGATCCAGGACCATCGGGCCGCGCTTCGCCGGTTCGGGGCCGACCTGCCACTGGCCCGCGAGGGATTCGGCCGCGGCTTCGAAGCGGTCGGGGGTGTCGGTGTGGAGCCGGAACACCGGGTCTCCGGCCCTCACCTGCTCGCCGACGGTCTTGAGGATCTCGACGCCGGCCCCTGCCTGCACCGGCAGTCCCTGCCTGGTGCGGCCGGCGCCGAGACGCCATGCGGCGACGCCGACAGCGTACGCGTCCACGTCCACTACGTATCCGTCGGTGTCGGCGGTCACGTCCATGGTCTCGCGGGCGACCGGGAGCGCCGCGTCCGGCCAGCCGCCCTGGGCGGCGACCATGCTCCGCCAGGTGTCCATGGCCCGGCCGTCGGCGAGCGCCTCGGCCGGGTCGGCGTCGGTCCGGCCCGCGGCGGCCAGCATCTCGCGGGCCAGCTCGACGGTCAGCTCCACGACGTCGGCCGGTCCTCCCCCGGCCAGGACTTCGAGCGATTCGCGCACTTCCAGGGCGTTGCCCGCGGTGCGCCCCAGCGGGATCGACATGTCGGTCAGCAGCGCGCGGGTGTCGACGCCGTGGTCGGCGCCGAGCCGCACCATGGTCTCGGCCAGGGTCTTGGCGTCGGCGAAGTCCTTCATGAACGCACCCGACCCGACCTTGACGTCCAGGACGATCGCGTCGGCGCCCTCGGCGATCTTCTTGCTCATGATCGAGGAGGCGATCAGCGGGATCGACTCGACGGTGGCGGTGGTGTCGCGCAGCGCGTACAGCTTCTTGTCGGCCGGGGCCAGGTCGCCGGTGGCCGCGCACACGACCGCGCCGACCTCGCGGAGCTGGGCGACCACCCGCTCCTCGGTCAGGTCGACGTCGAAGCCGGGGATGGACTCGAGCTTGTCGAGGGTGCCGCCGGTGTGTCCGAGGCCGCGGCCCGACAACTGCGGGACGGCCACGCCGAAGCAGGCCACCAGCGGCGCCAGCGGCAGAGTGATCTTGTCGCCGACGCCGCCGGTCGAGTGCTTGTCGACGCAGGGCTTGCCGACCCCTGACAGGTCGAGGGTGATGCCCGAGCGGATCATCGCGGCGGTCCAGTCGGCGATCTCGCGGGGCACGGCCCCGTTGAGGAAGATCGCCATCGCCAGGGCCGACATCTGCTCGTCGGCGACCTCGCCGCGGGTGTAAGCGTCGATGACCCAGTCGATCTGGTCGGTCGACAGTTCGAGGCCGTCCCGCTTGGAGCGGATGACGTCGATTGCGGTGATCAATTGCGGTCCCTCAGTTCAATGGTCCAGATGGGCCGGGCCGAACGCGCCCGGCAGCAGCGCCCCGACGGTCGTCGGGGCGCCTTCGGCGTCCACGAGGCAGTCGGGGCCGCCGTGCTCGAACAGGAGCTGGCGGCACCGACCGCACGGGGTGAGGGGTTCGCCCGCGCCGTCGACGCAGGCGATCGCGACGAGCCTGCCGCCGCCGGTGGCGGCCAGGTCGGAGACCATGCCGCACTCGGCGCACAGCGTCAGCCCGTAGGAGGCGTTCTCGACGTTGCAGCCGGCGACGATCCGGCCGTCGTCGACCAGGCCCGCCACGCCCACCGGGTACTCCGAGTAGGGGACGTAGGCCCGGCCCATCATCTCGACGGCCTTGGCGCGCAGCGCGTCCCAGTCGACGTCCGTCATTTGTCCCCCGGGTTGTAGGGCACGCCGTCGGCCGCGGGCGCCTTGGCTCGGCCGATCAGCCCGGCGACCACGACGATGGTGACCGCGTACGGCAGCATCTGGAGGAACTCGCCGGGCACGATCGAGTTCCCGGCCGTGTCCAGGTACCGCGAGACCTGCGTGGTGAAGCCGAATATGAGCGCCCCCGCGAGGACGCCGAGCGGGTTCCACCGGCCCACGATCATGACCGCTAGCGCGACGAAGCCGAGCCCGGCGGTCATGTTCTTGGTGAACGCCAGGCTGTTGGCGATGGTGAAGAACGCCCCGCCGAATCCGGAGATGAGCCCGGCGGCGGTCACGTTCCAGAAGCGCAGCCGGTTCACGTTCACGCCCATCGCGTCGGCGGCGGCCGGGTGCTCGCCGACCGAGCGGGTGCGCAGGCCCCAGCGGGTGCGGAACAGCAGGAACCAGACCAGGGCGACCAGCGCGAGGCCGACGTAGACGAACAGGTTCTGGCGGAACAGGGTCGGGCCGATGATCGGGATCTCGGCCAGCGGACCGAAGTCGAGCACCGGGACCGACGCGGCCACGTTGTAGCCGGGCGTCTTCTTGAGCTGGTCGAACATGAACCCGGTCAGGCCGAGCGCCAGCAGGTTCAGGATGACGCCGACGACGACCTGGTTGACCTGGTACTTGGTGGCCATGAGGGCCAGCAGCAGCGTCGAGAGCGACCCGGCGAGCATCGCACCGACGATGCCGATGTAGACGTTGCCCGAGATCGAGGCGACCAGGACGCCGGAGAAGGCGCCCATGAGGAACTGACCCTCGATGCCGATGTTGATCACGCCGGAGCGCTCGCAGACCACGCCCGAGAGCGCCCCGAAGATGTAGGGCATCGACAGGAACAAGGCCCCGGCGAGGATCGCCTCGACGCGGAAGACCACGCCTTCGGGCGACATCGCCCACAGCAGCAGCCCGAGCGCGAAGCAGGTGACGGCCACGGCCAGGACGGTCTTGTGGAAGCGCCGCTGGATCCCGTAGACCATGAGCGCGCCGCCGAGGGCGGTCAGGACGCCGAGGACGGCGACCGCGAAGGACGCGGGCAGCGCCCACTCGGCGCCGGGCGAGGTCTGGTCGAGCCGGAACAGGACTTCCCGGCCGCCGAGCTGCGTGAGGGCGCCGACAGTCATGAGCGCGCCGAGGACGGCCAGGGACCACCCGTGGATCGGTTTGCGGGCGACGGCACTCTCGTCGAGCAGGGCGGGGGCTGTCGCGGTGTCCACTGCCATGGGGCTCACCAGCCTTTCGCTTCGAGGGTGACCAGGCCGCCGCGCGGAGTGCGCAGCCGCAGGATCGCCTTGACCAGGGCGGGAGCGGCGATGAACAGCACGATCGTCGCCTGCAGGAGCGTCGAGATGTCGACCGGCACATCCGGCTGGGCGGACAGGGCGCCGGCCTTGAGCGCGCCGAACAGCAGCGCCGAGACGACGATCCCGGCCGGGTTGGCGCGGCCGAGCAGGGCGACGGTGATGCCGTCGAAGCCGTATTCGAGGACGGTCGCGGTGTTGACGCCGCCCGAGCCGGTGCCGAGGGCCAGGGCCGCTCCGGCGAGCCCGGCGAGGGCCCCGGCCGCGCCCATGGTGGTCGCGTAGGTGCGGCCGACGCTCATGCCCGCGGTGGCGGAGGCGGGCCCGTTGAAGCCGACTGCGCGGATGCGGTAGCCGAAGGTGGACTTGGTCAGCAGCCACCACACGCCGACGGCCACGGCGACGCCGACGACGATCGCGAGGTTGACCCGCAGCGACGGGTTGAGCCAGCCGAGCAGGGCCGGCAGCTCCGCGGAGTCCCGGACCGGTTTGGACACCAGTTCCGAGCGGGTCTCGGAGTGGATGAACTTCGTGCTCAGCGCCCACACCAGGAACAGCGCGGCGATGTTGTTGAGCATGATCGAGGAGATGACCTCGTGCGCTCCCGTGGTGGCCTTGAGGACGCCGGGGACGGCGCCGAAGAGCCCTCCGGCGACGGCTCCGGCGAGGATGGCCAGCGGGATGTGGACGATGGCCGGCACGTTCAGGCTGAAGCCGATGACGAGGGCCCCGAGCATCCCGAAGATCATCTGGCCCTGGGCGCCGATGTTGAACAGCCCGGCGCGGAAGGCCAGGCCCACGGCGAGACCGGTGAAGATCAGCGGGGTGGCGTTGGTGAGCGTCTCCGACAGCGGCCGCAGCAGGTCCCCGAAGTCGGCGTTCCCGGCCTGGAACCGCTCGAGGGTGTTGAAGTTGAGGATCGCTCCCTGGAACAGGTCCATGTAGGAGCTGTAGATGAGGTTCCAGGAGCCGCCGAGCGCGTCGGAGGGCCTGGCGAAGAAGTAGCCGTAGGAGCTTCGGACCTGTTCGTCGGAGACGATGAGCAGGACCGCGCCGATGGCGAACGCCAGCAGCAGCGAGTAGACGGTGACCATGACCGAGTTGGCCTCGATCAGGTAGCGGCCGAAGAGCCTCGCAAAGGAGGGCTTGGATTCGGGCGGCTCGGGGGATTCGGGCTGTTCGGCGGTGGCCGTTGTGTTCTCGGTGGTCACCGGTCGCCTCCGTCGTTCTCGGCGTGGTCGGCCTCGGTCGCGGCGTCGGCGTCCGCGCCGACCATGAGGCGGCCGATGACCTCGCGCGGCGTGTCGGGGTCGACCTCGCCGACGATCTTCCCGTTGTAGATGACGGCGATGCGGTCGGCCAGGGCGTAGATCTCGTCGAGTTCGGAGGAGATCAGCAGGACGCCGGTGCCGGTGTCGCGCTCGGTGATCAGCCGGGAGTGGATGAACTCGGTGGCGCCGACGTCGACGCCGCGGGTCGGCTGCGCGGCGACCAGGACCCGGCGGGGCCGGGAGAACTCGCGGGCGATGATGACCTTCTGCTGGTTGCCGCCGGACAGGGACGCGACGAGCTCGGTCGGGGACTGGGTGCGGATGTCGAACTCGGCGATGGAGTCGACCGCGCGCTTGCGGACGGCGGCGGCGTCGACGACGCCGCGCTTGGAGTAGGGCCGGTCGCGGTACTGGTTGAGGATGATGTTCTCGGCGACGGTGAACTCGGTGATGACGCCGTCGCGGGCCCGGTCCTCGGGGATGTATCCCAGGCCCTGCTCGATGCGTTCGGCCGGGGGCTCGTGCGTGGCGTCGCGCCCGTCGAGGCGGACCCGCCCGGAGGCGGGCTTCATCAGGCCGAGCACGGCGCGGGCCAGTTCGGTCTGGCCGTTGCCCTCGACGCCGGCCAGGCCGACGATCTCGCCGGAGTGGACGGTCAGGTCGAGGCCGTCGACGATCTTGAAGCCCTGGTCGTCGACGACGGTGAGGCCCTCGATCTCCAGGCGCGGCTCGCCCGGTTCGGCGGCGGTCTTGTCGACCTCCAGCGAGATGGCGCGGCCGACCATCGCCGAGGCCATCTCGGCGGTGGAGGCCGTCGGTGGCAGCTCGGCGACGACCTTGCCGCGCCGGATCACGGTGACGGTGTCGGCGACGGACTGGACCTCTTTGAGCTTGTGGCTGATGAAGAGGATCGAGGTGCCCGAGTCGGCCAGCGAGCGCATGATCTCCAGCAGCTCGGTGATCTCGGCCGGGGTCAGGACCGCGGTCGGCTCGTCGAGGATGAGCAGCTCGGTCTTGGGCCCCGAGAGCGCCTTGACGATCTCGACGCGCTGCTGGACGCCGACCGGGAGGTTCTCCACGATCGCGTCGGGGTCGAGGGCCAGGCCGTACCGCTCGGAGACCTCGCGGACGGCCTCTCGCGCGTCCCGGATCGAGAGCACGCCCGCTCCTCGGGTGTGCTCCCGACCCAGTTGCACGTTGTCGGCGACACTGAAGGGCCCGACGAGTTTGAAGTGCTGGTGGACCATGCCGATCCCGGCGGCGATCGCGTCGCCGGGACCGGAGAACTCGACGGGTTCGCCGTCGACGAGGATCTGCCCGGCGGTGGGCCGGAGGATCCCGTAGAGCATGTTCATCAGCGTTGACTTGCCCGCGCCGTTCTCACCGAGGATCGCGTGGATCTGACCGGGTTCCACGGTGAGATCGATGTCGTCGTCGGCGGTGAACGAGCCGAACTTCTTCGTCAGGCCCCGCAGTTCGAGCTGCAATTCTCGTCCTCTTGTCGGTTCTGGCTACTCGGCCGCGGGCGAGGCCGGGGACTCGACGGTGACCTCGCCGTCGATGATGGCCTGCTTGAGGTCCTCGACTTCGGTCTTGGTCTCATCGGAGACGGCGTCCTCGAAGTCGTGGTACGGCGCGATGCCGACCCCGTCGTTGGCGAGGGTGCCGACGTAGGAGCCGGTGACGTCGCCGTCGTAGGCGGCGAGGACCGAGTCGGTGACGGCCGCGGCCAGGCCCTTCTCGGCGCTGGTGATGAGCACGTCGCCGAATTCGGTGGACTCGTAGCCGTCGGTGTCGACCCAGATCGCGTTGACGCCGTCGGCCTCGGAGGCGGCGGTCAGCGCGCCGATGCCGGCGGGGCCGGCGACCGGGAAGATGATGTCGGCGCCCTGCGAGATGAAGGTCTCGGAGGTGGACTTGCCGCCGGCGGTGTCCTCGAAGTCGTTGAGGAAGGTGCCGTCCTGGGCCTCCTCGTCCCAGCCGAGGAGTTCGACGTCGGTGCCCTTGGCCTCGTTGTGGTAGGCGATGCCCTCGGCGAAGCCGTCCATGAAGATGGTGACCGGCGGGATCTTCATGCCGCCCCAGGTGGCGACGGTGCCCGACTCGGTCTGGGCGGCGGCCACGTAACCGGCCAGGAACGCGGACTGCGCGGTGTCGAACTGGATCGAGTAGACGTTCTCGACCTCGCTGAACCCGTCGACGGTCGCGAACGGGATGTCCGGGTTCTCGCCTGCGACGGTGTTGACGTTCTCGGTCATGAGGCCGCCGACGCCCACGATGAAGTCGCAGCCGTCGTCGACGGCCGAGCGCAGGTTCGGGTCGTAGTCGGTGTCGGCCGAGGACTCCTTGTACTCGACCTCGATGTCGGAGTTCTCCTCCGCGGCGTCGAGCATGCCCTGCCAGGACGACTCGTTGAAGGACTTGTCGTCGACACCGCCGGAGTCGGTGATCATGCAGGCCAGGAACGACGCGTCGGCGTTGTTGCCGCCGTCGGAGTCGGAGTCGTCCTCATCGGGAGCGGCCCCGCAGGCGGAGAGTGCGAATACGCCGGTGGCGGCGACGCCTGCCACGGCGAGTCTGTACTGTTTGACGGCCAACTTGGTCTCCTTAGACATCAGAGGTACTCCCATAGCGCCTAATCTTGGCCGCAGCGGAACCGCTTTGACAGCCATCTTGACGGATTCGTTACCGAAACATCCTATGACTGAGACCGCCGCGAACTGGTGTTTCGGGCTCTATACGCCGCGGTTGCGGCTCCGGCTACCAGAAGACGGCCACTCCGGCGGTCACCAGGACCATGCCGCCGATCGCCCAGAAGTGCCCGGCGGCGACGGTCCGGCGCTTCTTCCACCACGGGATCACGATCATCACCGCCAGCAGCAGCGCCAGGAGGAACTTGGTCCCGAGCTTGGCGTGGTTCGCATCCCCTCCGGCCAGGCCGTAGAGCACGATCCCGGTGGCGAGCTGGGTCGCGATGCCGTACAGCATCGCCAGGTTGATGTTGAACCGCCGCGACAGCAGCGCGGTGAGCCAGCCCCCGAACACCGCGGCGAAACCGAGCAGGTGCAGGTAACGAAGCGACAACTCCACGAACTCCATGTCCGGGAGTATTTCAGAGCCCAGTCGGGGGCCGGGCGGGGCCGCCGCCCCGGCCCGGTGCGCCACCCGATTCGGGCGCACCGCCGCCGATCGATCCGAGAGGCGGCCGCAGGCTGCCGCTGGAACGATCCCTCTGTCAGATCATGGACAAGTAGCGTTCCGATCTCGATTCAAGTTTATAGATATCAGTGTCTAGTAATTGATCAAGCATCATCAGCAGCACGTCTGCCGCATATGTACGCGCTGATCAGACATTGATCTTGCGTCCCAATGCATCATGCGCCAATGCCCGGAACGTGACAATACGGTCCCCGACTTGGCCGAGTCATTCCCCCAGAATTCAGGCAGTGGACCGCTTGGCGCGCACAGCGGTTCACCGGCAACTTCACACCGAGAGGAAAAGTACCTTGCGAACGCGCAAACTCACCGCGGGCCTCGCGATCGCGTTCGTCGCCGGGGACCGCCGCCCCAGCTCGAGCGCGGTCGGCGTCCCTCCACGCCGAATACCGCGACCACATCGAGGAGGCCGGATACGCGGTGTGGGAGCTCAACGAGTACGGCACGCTGCCGGTCGGCGTGTTCTGGTCGCAGATCTACAACCCGGACTCCGGAGTGGAGTACGACCACGAGTGGACCAGCGGCCTGCCGGATCCCCCTTCGGGCCTGCCCGAGGACTTCGAGGGCCGCAAGGCGTTCGAGATCGGGATGGCCGAGACGCTCGAACGCGCTCAGGACGCGCTGGAGGGCTGAGTCCGGACCACGCGTTCAGATCATCGAGCCGTGAACCACATTCGATGGAGAAACACATTTCGAAAGAAACGACATTGCCTCACCAAAGGCAATAGTGACCGATTCCGACCTTGCAGGTCGGTGCAGCTGAGTCCCGCGCGCGTGTCGATGATTGCCTGAACAGCACAGATCCGCTTCCGCAGAATGGAAGCGCATCTGTGCTTCCCGTACAAGTAAATGGCCTGTGGGCCGCCTCGCCGCAAAAGACCGAAACCCGTTCCCGTCCCCGAATCCGGTGCTCCGGCACGAGGAACCGGCGCCCCGCGGCACCGGTCCGGCAGCGACTGGATCATCGACACCGGCCCCTTCGGGACCCCCTGCTGGCTGATCCCGACCTCTCCCCCGAGCTGGCGGGAGCCAAGAAACCCGCGCA
>NZ_JAELXW010000084.1 GCF_016428645.1 Glycomyces salinus
ATGGTGACAGCCCAACCAGCGATTGCCATCACCCGCAGGGTGGGAAAGCTTTCATGTTCTGCACCCGGGGCCGGCTGCGTCCCAAGCGATCCACGCTCGGCACCGCACACGCCCGACAGAAGACGAACCTCCCTCGCGGCAACCCGGGGCCACCCGGCCCGAGACACGCCGCAGACACCAGCCCTCCACACACCTCTTCGTCGCTGACCGCCCGAAGCCGGGCCCAATGCGACCCGGCCATCGCCTACAGCCCAAGACGACTCAATCGTTGCTGCCTGAGTTCGACCGACTCACCCGTGCAGCGGGAACTCGGCGCGGCGGGCCCAGCGCTCGCCGTCGTAGACGAACAGGCCGATCGAGGAGACCTCCGCGGCCACCGGCAGGCCCGGACCCACCGCCGACTCCACGCCCCGCAGCACCGGGTGCTCCTCGCCGTTGGCCACCGTCAAGTGCGGAACCAGATCGGGGTGCTTGCCCGCGTAGGGAGGCGCCTCGGGCCACCGCTCCACGACCGACTCGGTCAGCGCACGGAACGGCTCGTCGGGCGTCGGCTCCAGATACAGCAGATCGGGGAAGTACGCGCAGCGCTCGAAACGGACCGTGAAGGCCCCGAAGCCGCCGAAGAGGGCCCGGAGCTCCTCGACGACCTCAGTGTCGAGGAGCTCGGCGTTCAAGAACGGCGCCAGCACCGTCACGTGGGCGGGGACACCCGAGGCCGCCGACGGGTCGAATCGCTCACGCCACCGTCCCACCAGCGGCTCGGCCTCCTCGATCGTGGCCAGCAGCGCGGTCAGTCCAACTTCGTATTCGGTCACCCCTCCATATTCTCCGACTCCCGCCACACTCGCCCACCCAGTTCGGCCGACTACATTGGCCCGATGGCCGACCGAACCGAACGGGCCCCGGTCCGAGACCGCGCTCAAGCCGAAGTCCCGCCCGTGGCGACCAACGTGATCGGGCTCGGCGGGACGTTCACCGACCCGCTGTGGAAGGCCACGGTCCGACTGCGGCCCGCCGAGACCGACCTGCTGCGCACCGAACCGCTGCGGCGCCTGCACTTCGTCTCCCACGCCGGCGCGTCGGCCGTCACCACTCTCCAGTCCTACTCCAGGCTCGAACACACACTCGGCGTCCTGGCGGTGGCCGCGCACTTCCACCCCGACGACGAGGTCCTGCGCGCCGCTGCCCTGCTCCATGACATCGGTCACCTTCCGCTCAGCCACACCCTCGAAGGACTGGCGGGCCTGGACCACCACGCCATCGGCGAGCGGCTGCTGCGAACCGATCCGGTGCGCGCCGTCCTGGCCGACCACGGCATCGACGCCGACGCGGTCGAGTCCGCCCTCTCCGGGCCCTCACCGCTGCGCAACGGCTCGGGCCTGCTGAATCTCGACCACCTCGACTCCTTCGCACGCTCGGCCCGCGACGGCGGAAGACTCGAGATCGACCCGCCCGAACTGCTGGCCCTACTCGACCTGCGCGAAGCGGCGGTCTCCACCGACCTCGAAACGGCCCGGACCCTGATCGACCTGGTAATCGCTGAGGCCCACCTGCACACCTCATGGGACAACATCGGCCCCATCTCAACCCTCCGCCGACTGGTCGGCCGACTGCTCGACCACGGAGCGGTCGCCCCTGAGACGCTGGCGCGGATGACCGACGCGCAGCTGTGGGCGTCCCTCGAATCCCATGGCGACACGCGCACCGAGGCCGCCAGGCTCCGCTACGAGCCCCACCGCCTTCGGGTCGCGCCCGGGAAGCCCGCCGATTCGCGCTCGTGGTGGGGATTCTCGCTGCGAAAGATCTACCGCTCCGCCCCGCTCATCGACGGCCGCCCGACGAAGACCGCCGCCCCCGAACTCGAAGCGGCGCTCGACGAACTCACCGACCTGCCCACCGACTTCCGCATCCGCTGGGGCTGAAACCGGTCGGGTCCTGAACCGGTTCTCCAGGCCGCTTCCGTAGGATCCATCCTGACGCCCCATCCCACCGAGAGGACGCCATGGGCCGCACCACCCCTGTCTTGAAGATGTACAACCTCGCCCTCACTCCGGCCCTGCGCTCCAGGGCCGATCCGGACGCCGCCTGGGACAAGGCCATCGCCGGAGCCGAGCGCATCGCCGGCATCGAGGTCGGCGACGAGCACGAGCGGTGGATCGAGGACTTCCGCTTCCTCATCCGCTGCGTCGCCGACGTCCCCGGGCTGACCCCGATCGGCTGGATGACGACCATCATGGACGCCAGGCAGCGGATGGTCAACCGACTGCGCATCATGGACCTGCACCGGCGGCATCCCGAGATAGCCGAGGAGCCGATCCGGCGGCCGGTGTTCGTCGTGGGCCTCCCGCGCACCGCGACCACCCTGGCGCACAACATCCTCGCCCTATCTCCCGAACACCGCGGCCCCAAACTGTGGGAGATGATGTACACCGACGTCAAACGGGACCAGGAGGTCGAGCAGAAGCGCATCAAGGCCGTCCGCAGGCAGTTCAACACCACCCGCTTCGCGCCGGACTTCGACTTCATCCACCCGGTCGACGCCGAGAAGCCCGAAGAGAGCATGTTCCTGCTGCCGCACGGGCTCTACCACGTGCTGTTCCACGCCCCGATGCCCCGCTATCGCAGCTGGCTGTCCGACCGCGACCCCGCCCCCGACTACCGGTACCTCAAGGCCGCGCTCCAGGTCCTCCAGTACGGCCGCCCCACGAAACGCTGGGTGCTGAAGTACCCGATGGACCTGGACAACATGTCGGTGATCCGCCGGGTCTTCCCCGACGCGAAGTTCGTCTGGACCCACCGGGACCCGAACACCGTCATGGGGTCGCTGTGCTCGCTGGCCGACCTCGCGCAGTCCCTGTTCGTGCGCCGGGTCGACCGGGCCGAGCTCGGCGCCTTCGCCCTCGAACTCATGACGGAGATGGTCGAGCGCGGCCGGTCCTTCCGGCAGCGGCACCGTGACTCGGTCATCGACGTGCCCTACCACCGGCTCGTGTCTGCCCCCGAGCGCTACGTCCCCGAACTGTACGAGCGCCTCGGCACCCGCTGGACCCTCGCAGACGGCGAGCACCTGACGAACGTCATGCGCAACCCCGTGCGCGACCGAAAGCACGAGTACACCCTCGCCGCCTATGGTCTGACCGAGGCGGGAGTCGAGGAGGCATTCGGCGACTACATAACCTGGAACACCACTCTCAACAGCTGAATTGAAATATTGGAATATATGGTGTAAAGTCCGGCTGTGGTGGACAACGTTATCCATCCCTGTTCGCGGCGGCCCTCCCCGGCATCGCTCGCCGCACGGCGCAAAGGAGCACCATGTCAGGCAACGACAACCAGAAGATCCCCGGCGGAAGTCGCAAGCGGCGGCGCATATTGCAGGGCTCGATCGCCGTGGGCGGCCTCGGCATCGCCGGACTCGGCGGCCTGGGCATCGCCTCGGCCCGCGAGGACGACGTCCCCAGCGCGAGCGAGGACGCGACCGCCTTCCAGAGCACCCATCCCGGGATGCTCCACACCCAAGCCGACCTCGACCGCATGGCCGGGAAGGTCGCCGACGGAGCCGAGCCCTGGATCTGGGGCTGGGACAAACTGGTCGCCAACGACCACTCGCAGAGCGGTTGGGTGCCGCGCCCGGTCGAGGAGGTCGTTCGCGGCAGCACCGACAAGCCCGAGAACTACCCCTTGCTCTACAACGACATCCACGCGGCCTACCAGAACGCGCTGCGATGGAGGATCACCGGCGACACCGCGCACGGCGACACCGCCCGAGACATCTGCAACGCCTGGTCGCAGACGCTGGAGTCCATCTACTGGCCCCCATCGGACTCGCGCCTGGCCTCAGGCATCTACGGCTACCAGTTCGCCAACGTCGCGGAGCTGATCCGCGACTACGACGGCTTCGACCTGGGTCGGTTCCAGCAGATGATGATGGACGTGTTCTACCCGCTCAACAGCGACTTCCTGGTGCGGCACAACGACACCTGCGACAGCCACTACTGGGCCAACTGGGACCTGTGCAACATGGCGTCGATCATCGCCATCGGGATCCTCTGCGACGACGACTCGCTGTTCGACGAGGCGATCGACTACTTCTGGAACGGCGCGGGGAACGGCGCGATCGGCAACGCGATCCCGTTCGTCCACGACGGCCTCGCCCAATGGCAGGAGTCCGGCCGCGACCAAGCGCACTCCATGATGGGCATCGGCCTCATGGCGGCCTTCATGGAGATGGCCTGGAACCAGGGCGTCGACCTGTACTCCGCCAACGACAACGCCTTCGCCAAGGCCGCCGAGTACGTCGCCCGCTACAACCTCGGCGACGATGTGCCGTTCACCACCTACAGCTGGGGGTTCGGCCACAACTGCGACTACCGCGAGCACACAGCCATCTCGGACGCCTCACGCGGACAGGTCCGCCCGGTGTGGGAGATGGTCTACGGCCACTACACCCAGCGCCAGGGGTTCGCGATGCCCAACGTCGCCCAGATGGCCGGGCAGAACAGCCCCGAAGGCGGAGGAGGCGACTACGGCTCGACCTCCGGAGGCTTCGACGCCCTGGGCTTCGGAACACTCTCCCACGTCCGCCTCCACTGGAACGACATCCCAGCCGACCTGACACCCCTCTAGCGACCGGGCCCGCCGCCGTGCCACCTCCACTCGGAGGAGGCACTGCGCCGGGCCCGCATGCCTACCTTCGTCTTCGGGCAGCGGACAGCCATTCGAGGGCGTGGCTCGCGACGGTGACGTCCAATTCGTCCAGTTCCTCTACCGCTGATTCGAGTGCAGTTAGGTCGATATCGATGTTCCCTTCGAGCTCTCGGAGGACCGATTCTCCGAACTCCGTGTCTCGGTCGAGTAGCGCCATGGCGGCCCAGCAGCGCCCGGTCGCGTCGCCAGACTCGTCGGTCGCCTCCCGTCGCAGCAGTTCGAGCCCGATCGCCTGGCCGTGGGCGGTGAGCCAGTCCATGGCGGTGATTCGGGCGAAACGGTCCAACGAGGAATCGGTGGCGTAACTGCCCAGAAAGTCCAATCCTTCGAGCCGTTCGTACCCCGCCAGAAGGTCGGCAGCCCAGACTCTGAAGGTGTCGGATGGATGCGGCTGGGCCGCGTTGTACCGCAGCAGTTCGATGCCTGCAATTCGGTCGTGGCTCGCCAAGAGGCCGGCGGCGGTGAATCGCGCATGGTCGCTGAGGTCAGCGTCGGTCGCGAGGTCACGCAGCCTCGAAAGCGTCGAGGGGTCGATAACGGCCAGTCGATCGGCGGCTTCGACTCGTGCACGCCCGTCGAAGGAATCCTCGTTGGCGTAGGCGCGCAGCAGAGTGATCCCAGTTTGCCAATCGAGCTGCGCGAGGTGGCCGGCGGCTATCGCTTTGGTCAGGTCGTCGCAATCCTCATCGGTGGTGAAGTCGTGAAGCAGATTCCGGCCGAGGCAGCGGTCATACGAGCCAAGCCACATCGCTGCGGTGCATCGGTCGGCGCGATCGAGTCCGGCATCAACGGCATACGAGTGAAGCAGCGGTGGGCCCGTCCGTCGGTCGAGTTCAGCCAGCGTCCTAGCGGCATCGATGCGCCATCGGATCGGTAGGGAGGGATCGGACTCGAAACCCCGCAGTAGTTCCAGACCCGCTTCGCGGTCGATCTTCGCCAGGCTTCTCACGGCGGAGACCCGCGTTCCGATAGTGGCGGACCGATCGGCGACGCAGGCATGCAACGCGTCTATGCCGTCCTCACGAGCGTATTCGGCCAGGCGAGCGGCAGCTTGACAGCGGGTGAAAGGCGAGAGGCCGGGATCCTTGGAACCCTT
This sequence comes from Glycomyces salinus, assembly GCF_016428645.1. GTDB lineage: Bacteria > Actinomycetota > Actinomycetes > Mycobacteriales > Micromonosporaceae > Glycomyces > Glycomyces salinus. The sequence goes on from NZ_JAELXW010000084.1 coordinate 5,804, forward strand.
TCGAAGGATGGACAGCCCGGTCTCCCGGTTATATTTGCTTAGCTGATGGGCGGCATGGATCCGATCCGAATCGGAGAACGACGTGTCCGTGGAAAAGCGACGGAGCAATTCGATCCCGAGGTTCTGACCGTATTCGGCGAGTTGCTCGGCGGCGGCTATGCGTCCACGGCCGTCCATCCTCGGAGAGGAGGTCAAGGTTCGCAGGAGCTCCAAACCCTCCACGCGGTCGAATGCCATCAGGTGCCTTGTCGCTGAGACTCGGATCTGACCGTGGATCAGCGGATCGGCGGCATGGGTTCGAAGTGCGGCCAGACCCTCGTCGCGTACGATCCTGGTCAGCGCTTCAGCCGCACTTACACGGTTGAACCCATTGACCGTGGGATCGGAGGCGAATCGGCGCAGCAGCGCGAGGGAATCCATGGGGGCATGGATGCTCAGCTCACGCAGTGCACTGGTGCGCATGTCGTGAGGCAACAGGGTGTCCTCCGCGAGTCCGCGGAGGAGCGCTATACCCTCGTCGTAGTCGAATGTAGTGAGGCTTCGCGCCGCTCTCACCCGTGCTAGGTGGTCCAGTCCGGGATCGGTGGCGTGCGATCTCAGCAGCGGTATTCCGGCTTCTCCGTCCTCTCCGGTCAGGCTTTGTGCAGCCTCGACCTTGGCGAGATCGGGAAGGTATTGATCGGATGCGTACTTGCGGAGCAGTTCGAGCCCGGTGTGGCGATCGTGGTTCGCGAGGTACCCTGCCGCAACGATTCGGTCGAACTCATCGAGGGAATCATCTTCAATTATTGAACGAAGCGGTGTGAGATCCTGTTCCGGATCATGAATGGCGAGAAGATGAGCTGCATAGACTCGGGCTGAGTTGCTGATCGTCGCTTCGGCAGTGAATGAGCGGAGTTGCGGCAGACCGTCCGCACTGTCGTGGCTTGCCAAATGACCAGCGGCATTTACTCGGCTGTGGTCGGAGAGGCTGGGATCGGCGACATATCGCTTCAACAGCGCGATGCCGAGCGCACGATCGTAGACGACGAGATCGTCGGCAGCGCTGACCCGGGCGTGATCGGGCAAGAACGGGTCGGTCGCAAACTCGCGCAGCAGCTCGATACCTGGTTCCCGGTTGTACTTGGTGAAGTTGCTCGCTGCCCAGGTGCGGAGAAACTCGGCGTGGACGGAATTGGTAGCAAATTCTCGCAGCAAGGTGAGTGCCTCCTGACGTTCGTACGCCGCGAGGCTTCCTGCTGCGGTGACCCGGTAGAAGGGCTCGAATCTGGTACCGGTGGCGATTGCGCGGAGTCTGGCGACTCCCTCTCGGCGTTCATGACTCGCGATCTTGTCCGCGGCGTCGACCCGCAGGTGCTGGCGGAACATCTTCGAGGTGGCGAAGTCGCGCAAGTGGGCGAGACCGGCCTCACGGTCGTACTCGGTCAAGGCGTCCGCCGCTCGGATCCGGGCGAGCGGGTCGAAGCTACGGTCCGCCGCGAACCCTCTGAGCCGATCTACCGCCTCCGGATCATGCTTGGCCGCTTCAACGACTATCCGAGTGACCGTGTAGTCCTCCGCTTTCCGCCGCTCCGCGAAGGACAGGAGCCGCGAGCGCGCCTGCTCGATCGCGGCGAGCATGGCGATGACGGACCACCACGCGTCCCTCGGGTTCGGCGGAATCTGCTCGACGCAGCGCTCGATGAGCCGTTCGCGCATCGCCTCGTCGATCTGGCCGCGCTCGTCGGACACGCAGAGACCTTCGGCCGCACTCCATCCGCAAGCAGTAGCGTGGCCGGGCTCGGCGAGCATCGCATCGGTGAGTTCGCGCCTGCGCTCCATGGGCAGCCGGTCGAACGCGAACACGGTGCCGATGCGGCGCTCCGGGTCGTCGAAGCCCTTGTTCCAGTCGCCGAGATCGCCGTACGTGTCGGCCAGCGAGCGCGCCGCGAGGAACTCGGCGAAGGTCTTGTGGAGGAACCTCGGCTGGTCGGAGTTGACGTCGTGGACGAGGCCGGTCGCCTCAAGCAGCGTCTTGACGGCCGTCCAGAGTCGAGGCTGCCTCGGGTGCAGCCGTACCCCCAGCAGCTCGCAGGCGATCAAGGTAAGCGATCGGCCGCTGGCCTCCAAGTGCAGGGTGGCCAGCCGTTCGAGGAATCCCCGGACCGAGGCTTCGACGCCGGAGCACCCGTTGGCCTCGCCCCATTCCGTCAGGAGACCGAGGACGGCGTTTCCGTCCGCGTGTCTGCTGTTGAGGCGCTTGGTGAACTGGGAGATCCAGTGCTCGACCGCGTCCGAGTAGATGTCGATGCGGCGGGCGGGGATGCCGGAAGTCTGCTCGTCGTCGAAGTAGATGGCGGCGGCGACCCTGGCCAGCAGCGGCAGCCGCAGCAGTTCCAGGAGGTTGTCCTCGCCTCTCCACCGCTCCAGGAACTGGTCGGCCTTCGCCTCTGCCGCGGCGTACGCGGCCGTGTCACTCTCTCGCTCGCGAGCGCTGGTCTCCCGTCGGATCAGGAAGGCCCGCAGTTGCTCCGGCGTGAACGGCTGCAACCGGAATTCGGTGACACCGCGGCTGTCGAAGCTGCGCCAGCGTTCGTCGGTCAGACCGCGGGTGGTGACGACGTACTTGACCGGGCCCGCCGCCCCGGATGCTTCGTCGATCGCCTTGAACACGATCCGCTCGACGTCGGCGCGGTCGTCGGCGTCGGTTATCTCGTCGAAGGCGTCGATCATGACCAGCCACTTCAGGCCCTTGCCTGGCGGCCGACCGAGGATGTCCCCGCCGTGTTCACCGAAACCGTCGGCCAGGCGGTCCTTGCCGACGAGGCTCCGGGCCGAGATCAGCAGCGGCACCATGTGCCGCACTCCGGGGTATTCGCGCGCTTCGGCTCCGCCGCCGGATCGGGGGCGCCTGCCCAGCTCGTTGTCCCAGAACTGCAGCAGGCTGGTCTTGCCGATGCCGGCTTCACCGGTGATGGCGAGGTGCAGGTAGGCGGGGTCTTGGAGGACCTCCTCGAACGAGACGCGCTGCTGCGAGGTGGAGTCCTTCTGCTGCTGACCCGCCGCTTGCTCTTGGGCGCCGCGGCGGTCCGAGTCGGTCAGGTCGTTGTCGGTGTAGACGACGATGAGGTCGGGGAGGGAGTCTCTGTCGTAGGGAAACCCGCCGCTCGGCGCCGCGTGTTCGCGGCAGAACTTCTGCGCGTCCGGATCGAGCGGCCGACGGTTCTTGGAGCGCAGCCGGATCGCCGTGGCGATCGCCGCCGCCGCGATGAGATAGGCGGCCGCGGGGATGACCCAGCCGAGGGGAGGATTGAGGAACCCTGTAACTGCGGTGACCGCGGCGGCGACACCGGCGGACAGCGACCACCACAGGATTCGGCGGCGGGCGGTCGGCGGTGAGGCCGGATTCGGGCTCGAATCGGAGCGGCGGGCGGCCGCCTCGATGATCGAGGGGGTGGTCATGATCAGTGCCGACAAGACGGTTGCGGCAGGGGCGAGCCACACTGCGGCATTCATCATCCCACTCTATCGGCATCCGGCTCATCGTGTTGCGACCGAGATTCCCCTCTACGGACCGAGTGTCCTCCGAATCCGGAAGCGCTCGGCACTGTGGACTGGACTCGTCGCGCCTTCGATTGCGACATCTCCAAGCGGGCCCGACTCGGGAGATTGGCGACCCTCCTGATGGGCAATCGCTTACTTGCTGGATTGCCGTCGCACGCCAGGAGTCGTACTTTCGGTCAGTCGGTTGGGGAGGATCGGGTTATGGATAAAACGACCAGCCCCACGAAACACGAGGCACGACCTGGTATCGCCCCCACCCGCCAAGCGCGCAATCCATTCGACTCAACGGCCCGCCCCGCAGGCGTGGCCATGCCGCGCGCCGGTTCGAACGATGTTCTACCACCGACCGGCGGCCCCGGCGATCAGCAGCTCCACCTGTGCCCGAAAAGGAGGGCACCTCAGCTCGGAGGCATCTATGAATCTAAGACCAACGTTGCGAGTGTGCGTATTGGCCGCGGCCACGGCGCTCGTGGCCGCCGGGCTCGCCACCTACTTCCTCGCGCGTCGTGGAGGAGGTGCGTCGGGAGCCTGATCAGTGTCGGTGCGGGCCCGGCAGCGACTGCCGGGCCACGCGTCCGTGACTCCCGATCGTCGGACCGCTCGCGTACCTTGTTGCCCATGGCCGGTGAACTGTTCGACAGGGAGCGGACCGAGGTCGCTCCGGGAGCCGTGTGGGTGCCGGGGTGGCTCGGCGAGTCCGAGCAGATCGAGCTGCTCGCCCGGTGCCGCGAGTGGGCGCGCCCGCCCGCGGGGATGAGGACGGTCCGCACCCCCGGCGGCGGCACCATGAGCGCCAAGCAGGTGTCGCTCGGGTGGCACTGGTTGCCGTACAAGTACACCGAGCACGCGGTCGACGGCGACGGCGCCGAGGTCAAACCCTTCCCGCCGCTGCTGGGGGAGCTGGCCGAGCGAGCGCTGGCGGCCGCCTATGGCGGCTCGGACCTCGCCGGTCCGACGCCGTACGACATCGGGCTGATCAACTTCTACGACGCCGACGCCCGCATGGGCATGCACCGCGATTCCGATGAGCGCTCGGACGCCCCGGTGGTGTCGTTCAGCCTCGGCGACTCGTGCCGCTTCCGGTTCGGCAATCCCGACACGCGCGGCAGGCCGTACACCGACGTCACCCTCGCCAGCGGCGACCTGTTCGTCTTCGGCGGACCGTCGCGGCTGGCCTACCACGGCGTGCCGAAGGTCTTCCCCGGAACCGGACCGGCCTGGCTGGACCTGGACGGCCGAGTGAACATCACCCTGCGAGTCAGCGGCTTCCGCACGTCGGAAAACGAGTGACAAGGCGCGCCAGGAGGCAAGTAGGATCGCTGCGATGGTCGACGCCTGGAACGAGATCGCCGACTGGTTCGCCGAGCGCCAGCGGGCCGGCTCGGCAATGCACGAGTTCGCCCGCGACATTCTCTTCGAACAACTCCCGACCGAACTGCGCGGACTGCGCGTGCTGGACATCGGATGCAGCCAGGGCCTGCTGACCCGCGCCGCCGCCGAACGCGGAGCGAAGGCGCTGGGCATCGATCCGGCGGAGCGCATGATCGAGCACGCCTTGGCCGCCGAGGCCGAGACGCCGACCGGTGCCGAGTTCGCGGTGGACGACGGCTGCGCTCTCGCCACGGTCGGGTCCGCCTCGAAGGACTGGGTCATCGCGGGCCTGTCGCTCAACAACGTGCCGGATCTGGCCGCCTGCCTGCTGGCCGTCCGCCGGGTGCTCGTGCCCGGTGGCGGACTCGTGGCCGTCATTCCGCATCCGTGCTTCGAGGCCCCGCACGCGAGCTGGACGGGCGACCGGGATTCTCCGCGCCGAGTGGTGGGAGACTATGCGACCGAGGGCTTCTGGCGCTCGGACAATCCCCAGGGGGTGCGCCGGGCCGGGAATCGGCATCGCAAGCTCAGCACCTATGTCGCCGCCTTGATCGAGCACGGGTTCGCCCTCGAAGCGATGACCGAGCCGGCCCCCGACGAAGGCGTGGTCGCCGAACAGCCCCGCCGCGCCGGGCTGCCGCCGTTCCTCGTCCTGCGGGCGCGGCCCGACGTGAACGGGACGGCCGCGGTTGCCCCTCGGGCGTGAGGCGGCCGCGCGGCGGAGGGGCGTCCGTCCTCCGCCGCGCGGCCGTATTCAGGGGAGAGCGGTCAGGTGGCGGTGCAGGTGACCGCGGGGGAGGTGCTTTGGCCGGAGGCGATGAAGCCCCATGCGCTGCGGGTCTCGCCCGCCGCTATCGGGCCGTTCCAGCCGGCGTCGGTGGCGGTCACCGAGGACCCGGAGCCCGACACGTCGGCGTTCCAGGAACTGGAGATGGACTGACCGCTCGGCCACGACCACTCCAGGGCCCAGCCGCTGATGGACTCGGCTCCGGCAGTGATCTCGACGTTGCCCTGCCAGCCCGAGCCCCAGTCGTTGACCACGACGATCTCGGCGGTGCAGCCGCCCTCGACCGGGGGAGTGGTCTCGTCCGGGGGAGTGGTCTCGTCGGGCGGGGTCGTGTCGTCCGGCGGGGTGGTCTCGCCGGGATCGGAGCCGAGCGTCGGCGTCTGCCAGTTCCGCCACTGGCCGAGGTCGGCCGGCCGGTTCGGGCTGACGTCGAACACGCCCGGGGCGCTGTCCGAGTCGAGCAGGAACGCCCTGATGCTCTGCTGGATCGGTCCGCTCCACTCCGGACGCGAAGCGCAGTGGTCGCCGTTCTGCACGTCCGAGATGTAGGAGATGTTCGATTCGGCCCCAAGCGCGCGGTAGACCTCGCGCCCGCCGAGTGCCCCGAGCGCTCCGGAGGAGGCGCCGAGCCAGTCGACGTGCGGGTTCTCCATGACCAGCAGCCCCCTGGGGGCGATCATGCCGACGATCTGGTGCGTGTCGACCGGAAGCCCGGCGGGGTTGGAGGTGTAGTCGCCGAAGGCGTCCCCGAGCCAGGGCTGCTCGCCGTAGGCGCTGCTGAGCGGCTGCGCGCCGCTCTCCTGCGATACCGAGCGGAATGCCGGGACGCCGCCGGTGCCGGACTCGACCGGCATGGTCAGGTCGATGCGCTGGTCGAAGGCGCCTGCGATGAACGCGCCCTTGCCGTAGCGGGAGCAGCCGGTGACGCCGGTGGAGTCGGTCAGGACGTTCCCGCCCGAGGACTCGATGACGTCGATGATGCGGCTGACTCCCCAGGCCTGCGCCATCAGGATGCCGGTGCTCGAGTTCGAGCCGTACAGGTCGTAGAAGGCGCCCTCCTTGTTGGACCGGCCGGTCCCCTCGGCCCCGACCGCGCCGGGGTCGTAATTGACGACGGCGGCCCCGGCGCCCAGGATTGCGTCGGTGTCGGCGCCGAAGCCGCCGTAGACGATCACGGCCGGGTGCGGACCGGAGCCGCCGGGAGTCTGCACCGAGGCCGAGAAGCTGGTGCTCTGGCCGTTGTCGGTGACGTTCACGGTGATGTTGGAGCCCGAGACGTTTCCGGTGACCGAGTCGGGCGGGGCGGGCTTGTCGCCGTAGACGGCCGACTCGGCCAGCTCCTTGATCTCGGCGCGGCGGCACTCCCATTGGGAGACCGAGGTGATCGGCGTGCCGTCGATGCTCGTGAACGGGTCGGGCAGTTGCGAGTTCGAGCCCGGCGACCCGGGCGGGAGGTCGCAGTCGGCCCCGTCGAACTCGGAGAGGGCCTCGATCTGCGTCGGCGCGGCGCCCTCTTGGGCGTCGGCCGCGAATCTCGGTACCAGGGTCATGGCCGCGGCGACTGTCGCGGCCGCGAGCGCGACCAAGGTCGCGCGCAGGCGTTTCGATGATGGCATGGCGGAGCGTCCTCTTCTCGTGCCAAGGGTGGAGGTCCATCATCGACGGTGAAGGGCGGCGTTCGGCGGGGTTGCCGCGCGCCGGCGTCGAGCGCTGAACACTCGCACCGAAAATATCGGTGAAAGTTCCAGTGAGGGTGCCCCAGAGTCTATATCGAAAATTTTCGATACGCAACGATCGGCCTTCAGGCCGCCACCGCTCCGTCCTCGGGCGGGTCGGTGTGCAGGTCCGACAGCGCCAGTATCCGCAGCCACTCCCGCGAGCCCGCCTCCACCGGCTCGGCCGCCGCCTCGCGCACCGCTCGCAGACCGCCCTCGGCCTCGGCGCACACCAGCGCGTCGCACTGCTCACCGGCGACCCGCCGCGCCTGCTCGTACAGCAGCTCCGCCTCGGCGACCTCGCCTCGCGCCAGGGCCCTGCGGCCCATCCGCGACAGCGCCCGCGACCGGTCGCTGTCGAGCCCGAGCGCTTCGGCCGCCTCCAGCGACCTCCGGTCGAGGAGATCGGCCCGCTCGCCCGCGCCCGCCTCGTTCGCGGCCCGGCTGAGCAGGTCGACCGCCTGAATCTCGCCCCACCGGTCGCCGACCGATTCGAACCCGGCCAGGCTCTCCTCGGCCCGCTCCCTTGCCAGGGCGACGTCGTCGGCCAGCATCGCGGCCATCGAGTCGGTCAACGTCGCGGCCGCCGCGCCCCACGCCCCGTCCGGGACGACCACCGGGACCGGCTCACCCGGAGGGATGCCCATCGCCGTGCGAGTGGTCGACAGCAACCACGCGGCAAGCCGCACCGATTCCCCGAGCGACCCACCGGCGTCCGGGACGGCCTCCAGTCGGACCTCGGGCCCGGCCGCGTCCCCGTCCTCAGCCGTGCGAAGCCGCAGGACCTCGGCCCAGCAGCGTCCGGCCCACGCGGCCGCGCTCTCCGGATCGGCCCTGTCCATCGCCGACCGCAGGGCCTCCCGGGCCTCGGTCAGCCGCCCGGTGAGCGCCCAGAACCACATCAAGTCCAGCACCAGCGGCAGAGGGTCCTCGCAGGTACGCAGGGCCAGCCGAAGGTTCGGAGACTCATCGCGCAACACCGTCAACGCCTCGCTCTGCCCGGGCCCGCGCAGTCGCGGCGTCCACCGCGCGACCAGACCGCGGGCGTGGTCGAGCAGCCGCGAGGCCACAACGGACTCCTCGCCGGACTCCCGCAGGCGGTCCAGGCCGAACGCCCGCACCGACTCCAGCATGCAGTACCGGGCCCGACCGTACTGGTCCAGCGCCACCAGCGACTGGTCGACCAGCGCCGGGATCGTCTCCAGCACGTCCACCTCGGGTCCGCACAGTGCTTCCGCGGCCTCCAAGCTCCAGTCCTCGAGGTAGGACAGGCGCCGCAGCGCCCGCCGCTGCTCCTCGTCGGCCAGGTTCCAGCTCCAGTCGATCGCCGCCTCCAGGGTCCGATGCCGGTCGGCGCCGGACCGCTTTCCGCCGCCCAGCAGCCGGAACCGGTCCTCCAGGCGCCGGTCGACCTCCTCGGCGCCGAGCGAGCGCACCCGCACCGCGGCCAGCTCCAGCGCCAGCGGGAGGCCGTCGAGGCGGCGGCAGATCCGCAGCGCCGTCTCCGGCGCGGCCACCGTCCCGCCCGCCGTCCTCACCAGATGATCGAACAGCCGGTAGGCACCGAACGCCTCTGGATCGGCCGCCTGGTCCCCGTCCGGGAACGACAGCGGCCCGAGGGCCATCACTCTCTCACCCGGCACGTCCAGCGGCGACCGGCTGGTGGCGATCACCCGCAGTTCCGGCCCGGAGTGCAGCAGCTCGGCCACCACGGCCGCGATCGGGCCGACCGCCTGCTCGCAGTTGTCGACCACCAGCAGCATCCGCTTGGTCAGCACCGCGCTGTAGAGCCGGTAGGCCAGCCCCGGCGACTCGACGCCCGCGGAGGCGTCGTCGCGGACCCCGAGCGGTTCGGCCAGCGCCCGCAGCACCTCGTCCTCGCCTCCGCGCACGGCGCCCAGATCGGCGAACACCGCCCCGTCGGGGAAGGACTCGCCCGCCCGGCGGGCCGCCTCGACGGCCAGGCGGGTCTTGCCCACGCCGCCCGGCCCGGTCAATGTCACCAGGCGCGAGCGCTCGATCAGTCCCGCCAGCTCCCGCGACTCTGCCTCGCGGGCCACCAGCGGCGTCAACGGCGCGGGCATCCCGGCCCGCGGCGCCTCGGCAGTCGGTTCGGGCTTCACGATCGGCCGCTCCTGCCGGAGGATCTCGGTGTAGCACTCGGCCGCCTCCGGGCCCGGGTCGACGCCGAGCCGCTCGCCCAGGCGCTCGGCCAGCCGCCGGTAGACGTCCATCGCCTCGGACTGCCGCCCGGTCTGGTAGAGGCACCGCATCAGCAGCACGTGGACGCGCTCGCGCAGCGGATGCTCGGCGGCGGCGCGGTCGATCTCCCCGACCACCGCCGCGGCCTCGCCGTGCTCGATGCGCAGCTCGACGCGGCGCTCCCAGGCGCCAAGCCGGGTCTCCTCCAGCTCGCCGGCGGCCGCCATGGCGAACCGCTCGTGCCGGAACTCCCCGAACGGGTCGCCCCGCCACAGCTGCTCGGCCGAGGCCAGCAGCTCGAGCGCCGACTGCCGGGTCGCCTCCGGCCCGGCGTGTGCCACCAGCGCCTCGAACCGGCCCGCGTCGGTCCATTCCTCGTCCACCTCGAGCCGGTACCCGCCCGACTCCCAACGCAGCATGGACCCGGCGTCGCCGCCCGCGCGCTTGATGACCTGCCGCAACTGGGAGGCCTTCGACCGCAGCACCGCCTCGACCTTCGCCGGGGGCTCGGCGCCCCACAGGGCGTCGGCGATCTTGTCGGCCGACACCACCTTGCCCCGGTGGATCAGCAGCAGCGCCATGAGCGCCCGAACCTTCGCACCCGGAATCGCGACCTGATGACCCTCGCCGTCCCACGCCGTGATCGGGCCAAGCACTCCGAACCGCATGGCGCAACGGTAGCAACCGGCCCGCGTCACCGGCCCCTTCCGAAGCCCTCGCCCGAGCGCGGTTCCGGTTCGCCGGAACCGCTCCGGAACGAATTCGGAACGCCGCCGGGCCATGTTCGGTCCCGCGACGACATCGCACCCTGTACCGCCTGAATCCGCCGAACCGAGAAAGCCGAGGTCCCGAAATGGTCGCCTCCGAAGTGAAGACCGAACCGCTCGCCTCACGCCAGTGGGCGATCCTGATGTCGCTGTGCGGCATGGCGTTCTGCGTCGTGCTCGACACCTCGACCGTCGTCACCGCACTCCCGTCGATCCGAGAAGACCTCGGTTTCTCGGCCACCGGGCTCCACTGGGTCATCACCGGCTACGCACTGGCCTTCGGCGGCCTGATGCTCCTGGCCGGACGCCTGGCCGACTACTTCGGGGGCCGCCGCACCTTCCTGGTCGGCGTCGCCATGTTCACCGCCGCCTCACTGCTGTGCGGCCTGGCCTGGACTCCCGAGGTGCTGGTCGCGGCCCGCTTCGCGCAGGGCGCCACCGGCGCGCTGGTGCTGCCGTCGGCCCTGTCGATCATCATGAAGGTGTTCGAGGAGGGGCCGCGGCGCAACAAGGCTCTGGCCCTGTGGTCCTCGGTGGGCGGCCTGGGCGGCATAGTCGGCTTCATCGTCGGCGGGCCGCTGACCGACGGCCCCGGCTGGCCGTGGATCTTCTACATGAATGTCCCGATAGCCGTCGCCGTGTGGTTCGCCAGCCTGCGGCTGATCGGCCCCGACGCCCCGATCGAGCGCCGCGGCGCCTTCGACTTCACCGGAGCGGCGACTGCCACCGGCGGGCTGATGCTGCTGGTGTGGAGCTTCTCCGAGATCCCGAACAAGGGCTGGGGCCACCCGCACACGCTCCTCGGCGTGCTCGGCGTAGTAGTCGCGGCAGCGGTCTTCACGGCCGCCGAAACCCGCTCCAAGTCTCCGCTGGTTCCGTTCCGTCTGTTCCGCAACTCGACCTTGAGCTCGGGCAACATCGCCTTGTTCCTGGCCGGGTTCGCTCAGCAGGGGCTGTGGCTGGTCCTCTCGCTCCACCTGCAGGGCGTGCACGGGCTTTCGGCGGTCCAGTTCAGCGCCCTGATGCTGGTGCCTGCGGCGGTCGGGTTCGGCGGCGTGGTGGTCGCCCAGCGGCTCACTCTCCGCTTCTCGATCCGCTCACTGGTGACGGTGTCGATGCTCGGGGTTGGGCTCGCCGCCCTGCCGCTGACGGCGATCTCGGCCGAGGACGCGAGCCTGCCGCTGATCGTCGTCTCGGTCGCGGTGCTGGGAGTCTTCTTCGGGATCGCCATGGTCACCTGCTCGATCGCGGCCCTGTCGGGGGTCGACGAGTCCGACCACGGCATCGCCTCCGGCGTCGAGGAGAGCACCTACATGATCGGAGGCCCCCTCGGTGTGGCGGCCGCTTCCACGATCATCGCCTGGATCGCGGCGGGCGCCCCCCAGGCGTTGACGGCGGCCGAGGCCGCGGCCGCCGGACATAGGTGGGCCGTCGGCGTCCTCGCCGGAGCCGCCCTGCTCAGCCCGCTGATCACCCTGCCGCTCATGAGAGGGTGCGGCCGCTCCGGTCGGCGCTCGGTCGGCTAGCCGAAATGCAGCCCCGAGTGGACCGGGTGGTCGTCCGTCCGCGCCGGCGCGTCCGGCGGCGGGGTGACCGAGAGCCGAACGGCGCGGGACCTCGGTCCGGGCCCCGGCGGGGCGAATTAGGATCGGCTCATGTCCGATCCGGGGAAGCCGACCATGAGCGACGTGGCGCGCATGGCGGGCGTCTCCAAGATGACAGTGTCCAATGTGGTGAACAATCGGGTGCCGGTCTCGGACGCGGTGCGGCAGCGGGTCCTCGAGGCGATCCGCGAGACCGGCTACCGGCTCAACGTCACCGCCCGCGTCCTCAAGTCCGGGCGCACCGGCGTGATCGGGCTGGCCGTGCCCGACATCGGCCACGCCTACTTCGGGCACCTGGCGACGCTGGTGATCGCCGAGGCCCGGCGGTACGGGCTCCACGTCGCCCTGGAGCAGACCGGCGCGGCCGAGGCGGGGGAGCTGGACGCGATCGCCCAGTCCCACCGGCTCCAGTTCGACGGCCTCATCCTCAGCGCCGTCGGCGCCGACCCGGGCACCCTCCGGCTCCCGGCCGGGAACTTCCCGGTGGTCCTGCTGGGGGAGCAGGGCTTCAGCGGCCGCTTCGACCACGTCCTGATGCCCAACGAGGACGGGGCGAAGGCCGCGACCCTCCACCTGATCGACCAGGGTTGCGAGCGGGTCGCGTTCCTCGGCGCCGGCGAACTCGACCGCCTCTCGGTGGCCTCCCGCCGCCAGCGGGGCTACCTGGCCGCCTTCGCCGAGCGCGGCATCGAGCCCGACCCGGACCTGATGGTGCCCCTGAGCGGCTTCGACCTGACCTCGGGCCGGGAGGCCGGGCGGTGGATCGCCGACTCCGGGCTCGGCATCGACGGCGCGCTCACCGTGACCGACTCCGTCGCCCAGGGGGTGCTCCGCGGCCTGGCCGACCGGGGCGTGAGCGTGCCGGGCCAGGTCCGCCTGCTCGGCTTCGACGACATCCCCGAGGCCGCGTGCATGGTGCCCTCGCTGTCGACCGTGGCGCCCGACCACCGGTGGATGGCCGCCAAGGCCGTCGACCTGGTCGCCGCGCGCATCGGGGGCGCCGAGCACACCCCGGCCGAGCACATGGCGCCCTTCGAACTCAAGATCCGCGAGTCGACCGCCTGACTCGGCCCCGCTCACCTGAGGCGGGTCTCGAAGCTCTCTTGGAGCGCTTCCAAACGGGCCTCGTTGTGCAGTTCCGAAGCGCTCGGCGCGGTGATGACCGTGTAGATCAGGAACAGCAGCACCACCGCCGTCAGCACCGCCATCGGGAAGATCAGCTCGATCGAGTGCGCGCCGTGGACTTCGTCGCCGGTCGCCTCGCCGGCGCGCACGCCGAGCATCGCCGTGTAGTGCATGGCGTTGACCGCAATGGCCATCACGGCCGCGGCAAGCCACATCGCGGCGGTCTTCTGGAGCCGCAGCGCCAGCCACAGCGCCGTGGTCGAGGCGCCGATGGCTATCGCGATCGCCGAGGCCACGTAGGCCGGATCGTGGTGCAGCTCGATCGTTGAGTCGATGGCGGCCATGCCGGTGTAGTGCATCGCGGCCACGCCGCCGCCGGTGAACAGGCCGGCCAGCGCGAACCGGCCCACCGTGATGCGGCCCAGTCCGATCACCAGCAGGCCGCAGGCGACCACGGCGATGGCGATGAGTGCGCTGGCGGCGGTCATGAGCGGGTCGTAGCGCAAGATGGCGCCGTCGACGTCGAAGCCGAGCATGGCCACGAAGTGCATGACCCAGATGCCGGTGCCGCCGATGGCGAAGGCGGCCGGGAGCAGCCACTGGACTCGGCGGCGGGTCCCGGTGTGGAGGCGGGCCTGTCGGGAAAGCAGCAGGCCGAGGGCGGATCCGGACATCGACACTGCGAAGGCGACCGCCAACGTGATGTATCCGTGGTCGAAGTGCTCGATCATGAGGGTTCCGATGGTGGGGGATCGGTGGGTCAGGTTGATGCTAACCCTAAAGTCTTCCCTGGTGGGGCCCCGAGAACATCGCCCATCCGAATTAGTCCGAACGGCCCGGGGAGCCTGCCCGTCCGGGCATGCGCGCCGCTCTTGGGAGCGGTGCCGGATCGCGGAGCCGTGAGCCTGGTCGCGATCCGCATGATTATACCGGTAAAATCAGTGACGGCATTCACGCGCTACCGAAGGAATCCCAATGAGCGACGCTGTATCCGCGGTCGTCAACCTCGACCTCGAGGGACCGACGATCAACCGCCACGTCTACGGGCACTTCGCCGAGCACCTCGGACGGTGCATCTACGGCGGCTTCTACGTCGGCGAGGACTCCGACATCCCCAACGAAGGCGGCATCCGCCTGGACGTGGTCGAGGCCCTCCGGGCCCTCGACATCCCCAACCTGCGCTGGCCCGGCGGCTGCTTCGCCGACGAATACCACTGGATGGACGGCATCGGCCCCAAGTCCGAGCGCGCGGCCATGATCAACACCCACTGGGGCGGCGTCGAGGAGAACAACCACTTCGGCACCCACGAGTTCATGGCGCTGTGCGAGCTGCTCGGCACCGAGCCCTACATCTCGGGCAACGTCGGCTCCGGCACCGTCCGCGAGATGAGCGAGTGGGTCGAGTACCTCACCAGCGACGGCGACTCCCCGATGGTGCGGCTGCGCAAGGCCAACGGCCGCGACGAGCCCTGGAAGGTCAAGTACTGGGGCCTGGGCAACGAGACCTGGGGCTGCGGGGGCAACATGTCCGCCGAGCAGTACGCCCTGGAGGCCCGCAAGTACGCCACCTACTGCCGCGACTACGGCGACAACAAGCTCTACCGCATCGCCGCCGGAGCGGCCGACTTCAACTTCGAGTGGACCAAGACGCTCATGGAGCAGCTGAGCCACATCGGCTGCCAACGCGTCGAGCGCCCCCTCTACCAGGCGATCTCGGTGCACTACTACACGATCGCCGGCACCTGGGGCGACAAGGGCTCGGCCACGGAGTTCGACACCGACGAGTACTACACCACCATGGCCAAGGCCGCCCGCACCGACGAGCTGCTGACCGGCCACGCCAACGTCATGGACCTCTACGACCCCAAGAAGGAGATCGGGATCGTCCTGGACGAGTGGGGCACCTGGTGGAACGTCGAACCGGGCACCAACCCCGGCTTCCTGTACCAGCAGAACACCCTCCGCGACGCGCTCGTGGCCGGCCTCCACTTCGACATCTTCCACCGGCACGCCGACCGCCTGGTCATGGCCAACATCGCCCAGACGGTCAACGTCCTCCAGGCGATGATCCTCACCGACCCCGACTCGGGGGCCCTGGTCAAGACCCCGACCTACCACGTGTTCGAGATGAACAAAGGGCACCAGGACGCATCGAGCCTGGAGGTGTTCACGCCCTCCGGCCTGCCGACCCGCCAGGTCGGCGAGGGCGAGCTGTCCACGCTCTCGGTCTCGGCCTCCCGCAAGGACGGCAAGGCCCTGTTCTCCCTGTCCAACCTGGATGCCGAAGGGGCGGTCGAGATCGACCTCGACCTGCGCGGCGGCTCCCTGACCGAGGTCTCCTCGCGCGTGCTGACCGGCGAGGCGCTCCAGACCCACAACACCCCCGACGAGCCCGAGGCGATCGCCCCGCGCTCCCACGACGGGGTGACCGCGACCGGCAAGGGCCTGCGCGTCCGCGTCCCGGCCCACTCCTTCGTCACCGTCGAGGGCCGCATCGCCTGACCCCGACCGCGCCCCGGGGACCGGCCCCGGGGCGCGGTGCCGTCGGCCCGGCCCGCGTCATCGCACGCGGGCTCAGGTTTCGGGCGCGCCGGGTCCGGGCATAATGAGCGGCGTTATCGCTTGCAACGCAAACGAGGGGATCCGGTGCTCGACATAAGCGTACTCACCTGGGCCGTGACCATCGGCCTGATCGTCCTGCTGCTGGCGGTCGACCTGATCTTGGCGGCGGTCCGTCCGCACCGGGTCGGCTTCGGCGAGGCCACCGCCTGGTCGGTTTTCTACATCCTGGTCGCGGTCGGCTTCGGCGTCTGGTTCGCGAGCCAGTACGGCGGGGACGCCGGCACCGAGTACTTCGCCGGGTACATCATCGAGAAGAGCCTCTCGGTGGACAATCTGTTCGTGTTCGTCATCATCATGACCACTTTCGCCGTCCCCACCGAACACCAGCACAAGGTGCTGACTTTCGGCATCATCCTCGCGCTGATCATGCGGGCGGCCTTCATCGCGCTCGGGGCGGCCCTGCTGAACCTGTTCTCGTTCATGTTCCTGCTGTTCGGGCTGCTGCTCATCTACACGGCCGTGCAGCTGTTCCGCCACCGGGAAGAGGACCCCGACATCGAGGACAACGCGGTCGTCAAGGCGTCCAAGAAGATCCTGCCGGTCAGCGACGAGTACGTCGGCGGGAAGCTGTTCGCCAAGGTCGGCGGCCGCCGCGTGGTCACCCCGCTGCTCATCGTGCTGATCGCGATCGGCAGCGTGGACCTGCTGTTCGCCCTCGACTCGATCCCGGCCGTCTTCGGCGTCACCGAGGAGACCTACATCGTCTTCACCGCCAACGCCTTCGCGCTGCTGGGCCTGCGCGCCCTCTACTTCCTGGTCAAGGGCCTGCTCGACCGGTTGGTGTACCTCTCGACCGGCCTGGCGCTGATCCTGGCGTTCATCGGTGTCAAGCTCATCCTGCACTGGGCGCATGTGGACATCAACGAGGGCTTCCCGGAGATCCCCACCCCCGTCAGCCTCGGCGTCGTCGTCGGTGTACTCGTGGTGGTCACGATCGCCAGCCTGATCAAGACCAGGCGCGACCCCGAGGCCGTGGCCCACGCCGGATCCCTGAAGGCGTCCCACCGCGCCCCCGGCCACGAGTAGGCGGACCCGATGGCCCAGGTCGCCATCGCCGGTTGATCGATATCAGAACACCAGTTCACGGTCCCGGGGGGGGCCC
>NZ_JAELXW010000085.1 GCF_016428645.1 Glycomyces salinus
GCCGTGGCCCACGCCGGATCCCTGAAGGCGTCCCACCGCGCCCCCGGCCACGAGTAGGCGGACCCGATGGCCCAGGTCGCCATCGCCGGTTGATCGATATCAGAACACCAGTTCACGGTCCCGGCGCGGCCACGGGGCCGCGCCGGGACCGGTGTTCGGGATCTACTGCGAGATAGAGACGTGGTCGAAGGCGACGGTGCTGAGTGTCGCCGGGTCGCCCGAGACGACGGCGAGCCCCGCGTAGTAGAGGGCGTCGCCGAAGTCATCTATGGTGTCGGGTTCGCCGATCGCCGTCCAGGTCCGGCCGTCGGCGGAGACCGCGGCGCCGAATGCCGTGCCGGTGCGTTCGAGCCGCAGCCAGACCGGGCCGTCCCCCGGGGTGTCGCCGTCGGTCGTGGTCGGTCGGAAGGCGACCCGTGGGCGGCGGAAGAACTGGGCTCGGCCGCCTGAGTCGAGGATCGTTCCGGCGACTTGGTCGAACGGCGAGAGCGACTTGGCCATGATCAAGCCCGCTCGGCCGAGTTCCGGTCGCTGCACCCGGGCGATGACGGTGCCGTCTCCGGTCAACGGAACGGAGGCGAAGTGGACGGTCATGCCCTGGTTGATGACGTTGATGTCCGTGCCGGCGCCGCGGACGGTGAACGATGCGGTCTCCTCGTCGTAGGAGGTGATGCCCGGGGTGCGGATCGAGACGACCCCGAAGGCCCCGAGTCGCCGCTCGTCGAGCACGTGGTCGCCGATGTCGCGGTAGTTCCACGGGTCCGGCGGCGGAGCGCCGACGGTGAGGTTCAGCGTCGCGGACGAGCTCCCGGTCGCGTTGGCCGCGCCGATCGCGACGGCGAATTCCCCTGTCTCGACCGGGGTCCCGGAGACGATCCCGGTCGCGGCGTCGAGGCTCAGCCCCTCGGGCAGGCCGGTGGCGGTGAACTCGACCGGATCGGCGGAGGCGCGGATCAGGTACTCGAACGGGACGCCCTCGCTCGCGTACGCCTCGGCCCGGGACTCGACCTCGGGCGCGGGCGGGGTCGGCATGACCGCCGTCGCCGTCTCGGACGGCGGGCCTTCGCCCGCTGTGTTCTCGGCGCAGACAGCGTAGCTGTACCTGGTTCCGGGTTCGCCGGTCACGTCGGTGTAGCGGACCCGGACGCCGAAGCCCACCGGTTCGACCCCGGTGGCGATGGTCTCGCGGGGGCGGCCTCTGCCCTTGGAGCGCTTGACGGCGTACTGTCCCGACGCGTCGGCGCCGGACCAGGCCAGCTCGATAGCGCTGCCGCTCGCCCAGGCCCGCAGGCCCTCGACCGCAGCGTCCGGGGCGTCGGTCGACCGGCAACCCGGCGCGCTCACGTTGTCGAACGCGGCCGTGGTCGTCTCGCCCGGTCCCCCGCCCGCGTCGATCACCGAGCACACCGCCAGGCCCACGCGTAGGTCGTATCCGAGGTCCAGTTGCGAGGAGCCGACTTCGGTCCAGTCCCGGCCGTCCGGGGAGATCCAGCCGGTGAAGGTCCGCCCCGAGCGTTCGATGCGCACCCAGTAGGGCCTACGCCAGCGATAGCCGTCGCTCGCGCCCTCCACATATGGTGCGGGCAGCGGCGTCGCCGACTCCGGCAGGGAACCGTGCGCGGCGATCGGGAACCCGGCGCCCACGGTGATCGCCTCCAACTGAGTGGGAGGCACGGTAGTGCCGCCGGTGCCGACGGTCTCGGCACCGGCCGTCGCCCGGGTTGTCCATACGCCGCTCCAGGCGTGCAGCGGCAGGCCCTGGACCAGCATCGCCGCATGCGCCGAATCCGCGTCCAGGCTTTCGCGCATCATCACCCCGACCTTCGCGTACTGCGAGCTCACCGGCCCGACGATCCGAGCGGTGAGCGAGCCGTCGCCCCACATCGGCAGGTGCGTGAATCGGAACCGGTCGCTTCCTCCCGCGATGTCGCTGCCGCCCGCCGTCACCGCGAACCGCCGCCCGTCGAACTCGGTCCGGCCCGGCAGGGGCTCGCCGATGTCGTCGGCCTTCCACGGGACGGGCAGTCCGGCGGTGACGGCGATGCCCGGTGAATCGGGGCTCTCGCCCGCGTCATTCACGGCCGAGACGGTGTAGACGTAGTACCGGCCGGGTCTGGTCTTGCCGTCGGTGTACACCGTGGACGTCAGTCCGGTCGCGACGGTCTCGAAATCGCCGTCGCGACCGGCGCGCCTGACCGTGTAGGACTCGGCTTCGGCCCCGCTGGTCGCCTCGATCGAGGCGACCCAGCTCACCGTGACCCCCGCGTCCGAACTCTCCGAGGCGAGCCCGGCGGGCGCGGCCGGAGGCGCCGGGGGAGCGGTCGGCTCTGCCGGCGGGCGAGCGAAGGTGAGCGTCCCCCATGACGGGTAGTCGTCGTTGTAGCCCTCGATGTGCCGCTCGCCGCCGTCGCGGAAGATCGCCCGCTCCAGGTCCGGCGCGGCCAGGCCCCGCCGGCCTGCGTAGTGGCCGTAGGCCATCTCCTGGACGGGTCGGAACCGGCCGAAGTTGTCGTCCGAGATCTCGGTCTTGAGGTACTTGCCGGTCCGGTCCAGATCGGTCTCGAACGGCACCTCGCCGCCGAGGTTGTACCGGGCGATGTACTCATACCCTGCCAGAATGCGGTCGCCGGCCAGACCGTACAGGTCCACTCCCTGGTTCCACGCGACCTCGGCCGCATCGGCCAGCAGTCCGATCCCGAGCTGCGCATAGGACTGGCTGCGCCCGGACTCCTGGCCCTGACCGGCATCGTCGACCACGATGTTGGTGACGGTGCCGTTTCCGGCCCCGCCCGCGGCGTAGCGGACCGCGTCCTCGAACATGGCGCGGTCGTCGCTGAACACGGCGATCGCCATGATCGTCTGGAGCGCGGCGGTGTCCCAGTTGCCGTTGGCGAACAGGGCGTATCCCGAGACCGAGGGGTACCACACGTCATTGAAAGACCGCTCGCAGCGGGCGATGCCGGCTTCGCTCCAGCCGTCGTAGTCGCTGTGCCGCAGCAGTTCGGCGGCGTTCACGAACTTGAAGCCCTGCAGCCCGGCGCCGAGCTGCCCGTCGGCGCCGGTGATGCCCCGCAATGAGGCCGACCAGGCATCGAGGATGTCCCGGGCCTTGTCGGCGTGCCGGACATCGCCGGTGATCGCCCACATCAGCGCGTTCTGATAGGCCGCGGCCGAATCACGCTCGGCCTCGCTCTTGTGATCGGTCGGTCCGCGACCCCACGTGGTGATCTGGCCGGTGTTGCGGATCGAGTAGTCGTGCGCCGAGCGCCAGTCCGCGGCCATGGCCTCGAACCCCTGGCGGATCGGCGCTTCCTCTGCGGCGACGGCTCGCCGCATCCGCTCCAGGTCCGCAGCGCTGTGCAGCAGACCCGGATGTGCGAACCCGGCGTTGCCGCCGCGCCGGTCGGCTCGAGGCGCCGGACCCGTTTCGGCGGCTTGGGCCCCGCCGGGGGCGAGGACCGGTCCGGCCGAGACGCCGATCAGTGATCCTGCCGCTCCGCGCAACACCGCGCGGCGGCTCGTCATGCGCTCGGTCATGCTCGCTCCCCGGCCACAGGACCGTCCGAGGCGCCCGACGCGGTCGAGCCCTGCGGCGGGGGCCGCCGCTCCAGGCCGATCCGTTCGTCCTCGTTGTTGTCGTGTTCGGGCATGGTGCCCCTTTCCGCCATGCGGTGGGCGATGCCGGGGAGGGCCACCGCGATCGAGTATGGACAACGTTGTCCAGGCAATGCAGACTATCATCGCACATATACATAGATCAATGACAATTGGCGGGAAGGGACACGGCCCCGGGGTCGTCGAGACCGGCACCGAACGTATTGCCGGAGTAAGACCTGCGGGGTAGGGTCGGCTTGAAGTCGGACACAACGAGGAAGGCCCTGACGATGGCACCGAACGAGGAAATTCCGAGCGCGGGCCCCGAAGCCCCGTCCGAGCCGACCGACTCTTCCCTGGAAGACGAACTGGACCGAGAGCACGACGAATCGGACGACCGGACGGAAGCGGCTCTGGTCGAAAGAGGACGAGAACTGCTCGGCGGCATCAAATGCCGCCCGGTCATCGTCGCCGCGGTCGCGGCCGGCGCGGCCGCCGCCGTGATCGTCGGCGCCAAGATCGCCTACGACCGGCGGAAGTCCGCCAGCATACGCACCAAGGCGCTCGACCAGCTCGAGGACGCCAGAGACGCGCTGATATCGGCGGCCTCGGAGCTTCCCGAGCAGGGCCGGGCGATACTGCACCGCGTCACTCACCGCTAGGGGGTGGACGCGTTCCCGGGCCTCACGGCCCGGGAACGTCAGCGGCAGGTCAGCGATACCACTTCTGGTTCTCGGTGCCGGCGCAGGTCCATATCTGGAGCTGCGTGCCGTCCGCCGAGTTCGATTCGGGCACGTCCAGACACTTGTCGGCCTGCGGGTTGACCAGGTCGTTGGCTCCGCTGAGGACCCATTGCTGGGCACCGGTTCCGTTGCATGTCCACAATTGCACCTTCGTCCCGTCGGCGGTGCCGCCGCCGGAGACGTCCAGGCACTTGCCGAGGGCGCGGACGGTGCCGTCGCTCTCGAAGGTCCACTGCTGGGCGCCGGTGCCGTTGCAGTGGTAGAGCTGCACGGGCGTGCCGTCGTCGGTGCCGGAGGACCGGACGTCGACGCACTTGCCGGCCAGGCCGGTGATCTCGCCGCCGGTGGAACCGCCGCCGTCACCGGAGTAGACCCTCACGTAGTCGACCAGCAGCGTCTGGGGGAACTGCGTGCTCCCATCCGGGTATCCGGGCCAGTTGCCGCCGACCGCGACGTTCATGATCATGAAGAACGGGTGGTCGAAGACCCACTCGTTGCCGCCCACGTCGTCCGGGGTGAGCGTCGAGTACACGTTGCCGTCCACCGACCAGGTGATCGACCCCGGTTCCCAGTCGACCGCGAAGGTGTGGAAGCCGTCGGCGAACTGCTCGCCGCCCGGGAGGGTGTAGGAGTTGCCGATCCCTCCGGCGCCGCTGTAGCCGGGGCCGTGGACGGTGCCGTGCACGGTGCTCGGCTCGGAGCCGATGTTCTCCATGATGTCGATCTCGCCGCTCTGCGGCCAGCCGACCTGGCCGATGTCGTCGCCGAGCATCCAGAACGCCGGCCAGATGCCCTGGCCGCGCGGGATCTGCATGCGGGCCTCGAAGCGGCCGTACTGCTGGGTGAAGGTCTCGGCGGTCAGCAGCCGCGCCGAGGTGTACTCGCAGGGCCCGTACCAGCACTGGTGGCCGGCCGGGTTGCCCTCTCGGGCGGTGATGGCCAGGTTGCCGCCGCCGTCGAGGGCGGCGTTGTCGGTGCTGCTGGTGTAGTACTGGTGCTCGTTGTTGCCCCAGCCTCCGCCGCCGATGTCGTACTTCCACTTGGCCGGGTCCGGGGCGGTCCCGGCGGGGCCGTCGAACTCGTCGCTCCAGACCAGTTGCATCGCCTGGACGTCCTCGGGCTCGGCGTTGGCGGACGGGAGCGCCGTCAAACCGATCGCGGCGGCCGCGGCCACGGCGGTGAGGGCCAGTATCCGGACCTTGGTGCGGCGCCGGGTGGGGATGGTCTCTGGGGGTGTGCTCACGTTCGCGTCCTCTCGTCGCGGTGAGGCAAGAGCGCTCCCCAGCGACACTGTGCAGGTTGGGGAAATGCTAGAGAGCGCTCTCTCTTAACCTTCCTATCTTTTTAGCAGTATGGATTTACCTCTGTCAATACTTTCGGGCGATTCAGGCGAAATCGACGCCGGTCAGCTCCGCGCCCCGGTGCGAGGCCAGCCGCTCCGCCTGGTCCTCGACGGCCCCGCGCTCGGGCGCCGACAGCTCCCGCCACGGTTCGACGGCGACCTTGAACCGCTTGCCGGACTTGCGGGGCCGCCAGACCCCGGCGACCTCCCCGTCCACCACGACCGCGCCCGGCCTGCCGAGCACCGGCCACAGCGCCTTGCGCCGCGAGGCGTCGGGAAGGATCGTGGCCCGGTCCCGGCCCTGGATGAACAGGTCGTACGGGCCCACCAGGCGGGTGCCGGTCGCCTCGGCGCCCTCCAGCGCGTCGAGGTCGCCGGCCAGGATCCAGCGCCGCTCCCCGTCGGCCTCGACCTCGACCGCGTCCTCGGGCCAGTGCGCCTTGACCTCCTTGACCGGCGAGTCGATGAACTCGGCCGCCTGCTTCGGGGTGGCCGGGCCGAGGAAGCGCAGGTAGTCGCGCACCAGGTCGAACCGCGGCTCGACCGCGTCGGCCGCCTCGAATCCGGGGATGCGCCGCATGACCGGCGGGGAGGTGCCCGGCTCCAGTTCGATCCCGGCCCGGACCGCCGAGAGCCGGAACGGCTGCTCGTACAGGTGGGTGGCCTCGCAGACGCGGCAGTAGCGCAGGTACGGCTCGGGCATCGCCTCGGCCAGGCGTCCGGACACCTCGCCCTTGGGCGTCGGCTCGGTGACGAGGTCGCGCATCCGCTCGGCGACGGCGTCGAGGGCGGCCAGGCTCCCGATCCCGGCCGCCCGCAGCGGCTTGGAGGCGTCGAAGATCCGCTTCGCGGCGTCCGCGTCGGACCAGGGGGCGACGGCGGCGGCGACCTGCCCTGCCTCGGAGCGCCGGTACAGGTGCGGCGCGCCGCGGATCGTCCACAGCAGCACCAGGTCGCGGCCGGCTCCAGTGGTGTCGGCCCCGCGCAGGGCCAGCGCCCAGGCGCCGCCGTCCGGCCCGGTGTCCTGGGCGCCGAAGTCGAGGATCGCGGTGTCCGCGATCGTGCCCCGGTCCCGGTAGATCTGCTGCGCCCGGGCGCGGTATCGCATTATCTGTCGGCGGTCGACCATCTCCCCACCGTAGACCGGAGGTCCGACGTCCGTCGGGTCCGCGCTCCTCCTCAGTCCTCGCTCAAGGTCCATCCGTCGGGTTCGAGGCGCGAGCGGTCGCTCGGGCGGGCGTCATTGAAGACGGTCTTCCAGCCCCGCCTGACCCTGATCTTGTCGACGTAGACGCCGCGGCCCTGGTAGGCGGGGTCGCTGGCGTAGCTCCAACGCACCATCCCCGTGCCGTCGGGCAGTGCGGCCTCGGCGTCGATCCAGCCCCGTCCGGAGTAGCCGGAGAAGCCGCCCACGGTCTCCCACCGGTGCTCTCCGGCGCGCAGCCGCAGCGGCACCGGTTCCCAGGTGTGTCCGTCGGCACTGGCCTCGAAGGAGCCGATGTCGCTGGACTCGGTGTCGTACCACAGCGCGAAGTCGGCCTCGCCGCCGTCGACGGTCTCGCCGAGGTCG
Organism: Glycomyces salinus; assembly: GCF_016428645.1. GTDB lineage: Bacteria > Actinomycetota > Actinomycetes > Mycobacteriales > Micromonosporaceae > Glycomyces > Glycomyces salinus. Next base: position 7,250 of record NZ_JAELXW010000085.1, read on the forward strand.
GCGGTCAGGGTGGCGGTGATGCCGTCGGCCTGCCCGGAATACCAGGACTCGCGCCCGGTCCGGGGGCGGACCGGCACGGCCCGGCTGAGCGGCCGGGCCGCGGACCGGCGGTAGGAGCTGACCGTGCCCCACTCCCGGGTCGGGTGGACCCGGTTGGCCAGCAGCACCAGCAGTGTCCCGTTCAGCGGGTCTAGCACGATCGAGGTGCCGGTGTACCCGGTGTGTCCGGCGGTGACCGGCGTGGTCATCGCGTCCATGTACCAGCGCTGGTGGAGCTGCCAGCCCAGGCCGCGGGCGGCGCCGGAGCCGAGGTGGGCGTTGGTGTCGGTGAACACCAGCCGCGCCGTCTCCTCCTCCAGGACGCGGGCCTGTCCGTAGGCGCCGCCGTTGAGGATCGTTTGCCCGAACACGGCCAGGTCGCGGGCGGTGGAGAAGACTCCGGCGTGCCCGGCGACGCCGCCGAAGGCCCAGGCGTTCTCGTCGTGGACCTCGCCGCGGATCATGCCGCGGCCGGTCCACGGCTGGTACTCGGTGGCCGCGACCCTTCCGAGCTTGTCCGCCGGCGGGCTGTACCCGGTGTCACCCATGCCCAGGGGGCCGGTGACGTACTCGGCCACCAGCTCGTCCAGCCCCGCGTCGCCGACGCGTTCGAGGAGCTTGCCCAGGACGATGAGGTTCAGATCGGAGTACTCGTAGCCGCTGCCGGGCGCGCGGCGCAGCGGCTCGGTGAAGATCGCCTCCATCCTGGACTGGTCGTCCGGCTGGTCGTACAGGTTGATCCACGCGACCTGCCCGGCGGTGTGGGACAGCAGCTGCCCCACGGTGACCGTGTTCTTGGCCAGGTCCTCGAAGCCGAACGCGGGCAGGTACTCGACCACCGGAGCGTCGAAGTCGATCAGGCCGTCCTGAGCGAAGCGCCCGGCCACGGTCGCGGTGAACAGCTTCGAGATCGAGGCCAGATCGTAGATCGTGTCGAGAGTGGCCTCCTCCCACTGCTCGGGCGGCAGCTCGACCGGTGCGCCGTTCTCGGCGTCCCAGGAGGCGTAGCGGACCCGGTGGCCCTCGGCGCGGTGCTCGACCACGACCCCGTCGCGGGCGGCCAGCACCACGAAGCCGGGGAACGACGGGGCCGGGCCCTCCAGGTGCGCGGCCGTCTCGGGCGCGATCCGCGCCACGTGCTCGGCCACCAGCCGGGCCTCCTCGGCCCCTCCGTCCCGCAGCGGATGCGGGCGGGGCGGGAAGGCCACGTCGTCCGGTCCGGCCACGGGCGGCCCGGTGTCCTCATGCATCGGCGTCTCCTGTGCGGCGGCGCGGGCGCCGCCGCCGAGCGCGGCGGCCGCCGTGGCCGCCGCGCCGGCGATCATCGTTCGGCGTCTCATTCTCGCTCCTCACCATCGCCGGCGGCGGTAGATCAGGTGCCGTTCCCGGATCTCGGCGAACTCTGCGAGGTCCTCGGCCCACACCGAGGTCACCTCGTCGATCTCCGCTCCGTCCTCGACGGCCAGGCGCACCGCCTGGTTCCCGGTGAGCTTGTCGAGCCAGTACGAGCCGGGCCCGTCCTGGTCGCGCCAGCCGTACTGCCCGAAGTGCCGCCGCTGCTCGATGATCATGGCCAGGCCGGTGCGGATCGGGTCGAACTCGTCCCGGTCGGTCACCTGGATCTCGACGCCGCCGCAGACCTGGCCCGACCACTTGGAGAACGTCGGCTTGAAGTAGGCCTCGCGGAACCGCGCTCCCGGCAGCTCGGCCGCGTTGAGCGCCTGCTCCCAGCCGTGGTCGATCTCGGGCGCGCCGAGCAGGTGGAACGGCTGGGTGGTGCCGCGGCCCTCCGACAGCGCCGTGGCCTCGAACAGGCACGTGCCCGGGTAGACCGCGGCGGTGTCGACGGTGGGCATGTTCGGGGACGGGGCCACCCACGGCAGCCCGGTGTCCTCGAAGCCCATGCCGCCGTGCCAGCCGTCCATCTCGATCACGGTCAGGTCCACGCGCGAGTCGATGAACTCGGCGTTGAACAGCTTCGCCAGTTCCCCGACGGTCATGCCGTGGCGCTGGGCGATCGGCTTGAGGCCCACGAAGGTGGCGTGCTCGGGGTGCAGCACCGGCCCCGAGGCGGCCCGGCCCGAGATCGGGTTGGGCCGGTCGAGGACCACGAAGCGCAGGCCGAGGTCGGCGGCGGCCTCCATGGCCAGGTACATCGTCCAGATGTAGGTGTAGAACCGGGAGCCGACGTCCTGGATGTCGAAGGCGATCGTCTCCACGCCCGCCTCGTCCAGCAGCTCGGCCATGCGGTCTTTGTTGTTGTAGGCGTTGTAGACCGGGATGCCGGTCTTGGGATCGAGGAAGTAGTCCTCGCCCTCCCCGGCCTGCGAGGTGCCGCGGAATCCGTGCTCGGGGCCGAAGACCGCGACGATGTCGACCGCGCCGGAGGAGTGCATGAGGTCGACCTCGTGGCCGAGGTCGGGCAGGACGCCGGTCGGGTTGGAGATGACCCCGACCGCCTGTCCGGACAGCTCGGCGAAGTCGTCCCTGGCCAGGACTTCGACGCCGGTCTTGACGCGGCGGCCCGGCCGTCCCGGCCAGGCGGCGGCGCCGGTGGCGGCCGAGCCCGATAGCGCGGCCCCGCCGAGCACCGCCGCGGTGCCGCCGAAGAGTCTGCGTCGGTTGATGTTGGCGCTCATTCGTACCCCAATCCGTGTCCGATCTCGAACAGCGCGGTGTCGGGGTCGTCGGCGGCGGGGATGTCGACCGGCAGGCGGCCGGTCGGTTCGCTCTCGCCGAGGATCGCCCGGACCGCCGATTCGAGGCCGCCGGCTCCGTAGGAGTAGGTGGCCAGGTAGGCGTCCGCGTCGTCGAGGTAGTAGGCGATGTCGTAGGGATTGCGGACCGCCACGGCCACGACCGGGACGCCGGTCTCGTGCAGCGCGGCGACCAGGTCGGCCTGAGCGGGGTCGGTGGCGGCGCCGTTGGTGGTGACCACGACCAGGTCCTTGCCTTCGGCAGCGGCGACCGCGGCGTCGATCTCGGCCTGGCCCGGACCGGCGCCGGTGACGACGTTCTCGGTGGTCCAGTCGCGCTCCTCCATGGCTCCCGCGAGGGTGCCGGTGGTGGTGACGCCCCAGCCGGCGACGAGCGCGTCGCCGGTCCCGCTCGCCGGGAGCGTGCCGTCGTTGGTGACAAGCGTGGTGGTGCCGTCGCTGATGTCCTGGGCGGCTTCGAGGTGCTCGGGGGTGCCGACGGTGTCCCACAGCCGGTCGGGGTCGGCGTACGGGTCGCCGAACAGGCCGAGGTCGTATTTGAGCTCGAGGACCCGGGTCACGGACTGGTTGAGGCGCCGCATGGAGATCTCCCCGGTCTCGACGGCTTCGAGCACGGCGTTGTAGGCCAGGTCGAGGTCCGGGGGCATGAGCAGCAGGTCGGCCCCGGCCTGGAGGGCCATGACCGGCACGCGGTCGTCGCCGTACTCGGTCCGAACGCCTTCCATGCCGAGCGAGTCGGTGACGACGACGCCGTCGTATCCGAGCTCGTCGCGCAGCAGGCCGGTGAGGATCGGCTCGGACAGCGTGGCGGGCTTGAGCGAGTCGTCCAGGGCCGGGAACTGGATGTGGGCGGACATGATGGTGTCCACGCCGGAATCGATCGCGGCCTGGAACGGCGGGGCGTCGAGCTGCTGCCACTCCTCGTAGGTGTGGGTGATCAGCGGCAGGCCCA
>NZ_JAELXW010000086.1 GCF_016428645.1 Glycomyces salinus
GGACATGATGGTGTCCACGCCGGAATCGATCGCGGCCTGGAACGGCGGGGCGTCGAGCTGCTGCCACTCCTCGTAGGTGTGGGTGATCAGCGGCAGGCCCACGTGGCTGTCGGTGTCGGTGTCGCCGTGGCCGGGGAAGTGCTTGACCGTGGAGGCCAGGTCATCGTCGGACTGGTAGCCCTCGACCTGCGAGGCGACCATGTCGGAGGCCAGTCCCGGGTCGGAGGAGAACGAGCGCACCCCGATGACGGGGTTGTCGGGGTTGACGTTGACGTCGGCCACGGGCGCGAAGTTCTGGTTGATGCCCATGGCACGCAGCTCGTCGCCGCTGATGACGGCCGCGTCGTAGGCGGCGTCGGGGTCGTGGGTGGCGCCGAGCGCCATCGCCCCCGGCAGTTGGGTGGCGGGCGCGCCGATGCGGGTGACCAGGCCGTGCTCCTGGTCGGTGGAGATCAGCAGGGGAGTGCCTCCGGCCTCGGTGGCGGTCTCCTGGAGCCCGTTGGACAGGCCGGTGATCTGCTCGGGGTCGTTGACGTTGTCGGACCAGGCGAAGTAGATGACCCCGCCCAGGTGGTACTGCTCCAGCAGCTCGTCGGCGTTGTCGACGCCGTGCAGGTCCTGGTTGAGGGCGACGTTGTCGGGGTCGGTGGTGTCCGAGGTCTCGCCGTAGGCGTAGGTGACGAACAGCTGGCCGACGCGCTCCTCGAGGCTCATGCCGTGCATGTGGTGCTTGACGAACAGCTTCTTCCAGAACTCGTCCCAGCCGCCGTGCCCCTGACTGTGGCCGGGGTTCTCCGGCGGGCCCTGGGGTTCGGCGCCGGCCGGTGCGGCCGCCAGCGCGGCGGCGAGGGCGGCGGTGAGGCCGATGGCCCACAGCCGCTTCGATCTTGTCCTGAGGTTCGGCTTCATGGTGCAGACTCCCGTCTGGACAGGGGTAGTGCGCGGCCGCCGGTCCCCGGCCGAGACTGCCTGTTGTGGAGTGTCCGACCGGAGGGCGATCGAGCCTTTTCGGGTGGGTACGGCCCTGAGGATCATCCTGGCAGAAACCTTCACAACAAATCAATACACTGAAGTGAAATTTCATTGGGTATTCCAGGGGTGGTACATAAGCTCCCAATACCGCATAAGACTACAGAATGCCCCGGAACCGGAGAGGACAATGGCCGAGTGAGCGACCCACTCGAGAACGTCTACTGGATCGGCGGCGGAAGCGGCGCGGGCAAGTCGACCGTCGCCCGCCGCCTGGCCCGAGAGCGCGGATGGCGTCCATACGAGACCGACGCCGTGATGGGCGACCACTCCCGTCGGACGACGCCCGAACGGGCGCCGTTCCTCCACCGGTTCATGGCCATGGGCATGGACCAGCGGTGGGTGGAGCGGTCCCCGCGGGACATGCTGGAGACCTTCCACTGGTTCCGGGGCGAGGGCTTCGACCTCATGATCGAGGACCTGCGGGCGATGCCGCCGGGGCCGCCGGTGGTGGCCGAGGGCTTCCGGCTCCTGCCGCGCCTGGTGGCCCCGCTGGCCGCCGCGGGCCGGGCGGTCTGGCTGCTGCCGACCGCCGAGTTCCGGCGGGCCGCGTTCGAGCGCCGGTCGGTGCCGGGGAGTGACTTCGTGGACAGGACGAGCGACCCCGATCGCGCCATGCGCAATCTGGCCGAGCGGGACCGGATGTTCACCGACCGGCTGCGCGGCGAGCTGTCACGGCTGGACTTGCGCGCCATAGAGATCGACACGAGCATGAGCGAGGACCAGGTCTTCGGGGCCGTCGTCGGCGCCTTCGGGGCCTGAGCACTCGGCGCCCGATCAGTCCGGGGCGCAGGGGACGGTCGCCGGGAGGCTGTAGCCTTCCGCGGCGCTGCCGTTGAAACTCGGTTCGGCGCTCTCCCCGGGGTCGAGGTCGCCGTTGACCCAGCCGTTTCCGTACCGGTCGCCTTCCACGTGCTCCATGCCCCACGTGGCCGTGATGTCCACGTCCTCAAGGGCGAGCACGACTTCCCAGCCGTCGAAGCCCTCCTCGCCGGTGTTGACGACCTCGACGGTCACCGAGATCGTGTCGCCCCACTCGCTGTCCAGGTGCAGCGCGGCCGTGCATCCGGGCCCGGTCTCCTCCGAGTCCTCCGGGTCCGGCTCCTCGGCCTCGGTCTGCTCCTCGGTCTCCGGGGTCGACTCCTCGGCGGTGGGGCTTCCGTCGTCGCTGGGCGTGGCCGTGTCGGTGGCCGCCTCGGTGTCGGTGTCAGAGGATTCGTCGGGAATGGGGGAGAAGAGCGGGTCGCTCAACTCGCCGCCGCCGGAACCCACGTCGTCACCGCCGCCGAGCGCGGCGGCCAACTGCCACACGGCGATCGCCAGGGCCGCGACGGCTAGGCCGCCGAGCGCCTTGAGGGCCCTGCCGTGCAGGCGACCGCGAAGCAGGGAGGGGCGGTCCTTCCAACGGGCCTTCCAGGATCGCATCCCAATCTCTTCCAAAATGGACAAACGAGGGTCAGTCGGACACCCGCGATGAGGTCCGCACGGAGCTTATCCGGTCCCGCTCAGGGAGCGGTCAGGAGTGGACTCGGAATTCGTCGCCCATCGGTCCGGCCTTCGAATTCCCGTTAGGATCGGGCTCGGGGGAGGTCGAAGATGAGGATCATCATACCCGGAGGAACAGGACAGGTCGGCAGCATTCTCTACCGTTTCCTGACCGAGGCCGGTCACGAGGTCGCCGTCCTGACCCGGCGCTCGAGCGCCGACCACGAGATCGCCTGGGACGCCGACTCGCTCGGGCCCTGGGCCGAGGCCATCGACGGCGCCGACGTCGTCATCAACCTGGCCGGACGCAGCGTCAACTGCCGCTACACCACCGCGAACCTGCGGGAGATGCTCGCCTCCAGGGTCCACACCGCCCGCCTGGTCGGCGAGGCGATCGCCGCCGCGAAGGATCCGCCGCGGGTGTGGCTCCAGATGAGCACCGCGACCATCTACGCGCACCGGTTCGACGCGCCGAACGACGAGGACACCGGCGTCATCGGCGGCGACGAGCCCGAGACCCCCGACTACTGGCGCTTCAGCGTCCACATCGCCCAAGCCTGGGAGAGGGCCCTGCGCAGGGCCGATACTCCCCGGACCCGCAAGGTCGCGATGCGGACGGCGATGGTCATGAGCCCGGACCGGGGCGGTGTCTTCGACGTCCTGTCGGGCCTGGCGAGAATCGGCCTCGGCGGCCCCGTGGCCGGTGGCGCGCAGTACGTCTCGTGGATCCACGAGCACGACTTCGCCCGGGCCGTGGCGTTCCTGATCGAACGCGAGGACCTGGAAGGGCCGATCAACCTCGCCTCTCCGCGTCCGCTGCCGCAGCGCGAGCTCATGCGCCAGCTGCGCAGGGCGTGGAAGAGGCCGGTCGGCCTGCCGGCGACAAAGTGGATGGCCGAGATCGGCGCCTGGGCGATGCGCACCGACACCGAGCTGCTGCTCAAGAGCCGCCGGGTGGTCCCCGGCCGACTCCTGGAGTCCGGCTTCGAATTCGAGCACCCGGACTGGCCCGAAGCGGCCGCCGAACTGGTCGCCCGGGCCAAGCACAGGCCCGGATAGACTTCCGGCGATGATCATCTGGCTCAACGGCACCTACGGCGCGGGCAAGACGACCACCTCGAAAGTCCTCGCCGAGACGCTTCCGGCGCGGATCTTCGACTCCGAGCACATCGGGTTCCTGCTGCGCCCGATCATCGGGGACATCCCGTGCCGGGACTTCAAAGAATGGAAGCCGTGGCGCGGCCTGACCATCGAGACCGCGAGGCAGGTCGTCGAGTTCACCGGCGACAAGCTCGTCATTCCGCAGACCGTGCTCCAGCGCGAGTACTGGGACGAACTGCGCGACGGCTTCGTCGAGCACGGCATCCCCTTCCGCGCCTTCACCCTGCACGCCAAGCGCGAGGTGTGGGCCCAGCGGGTCGAGGACGACCGTGCGTTGGAAGATGCGATGGACTGGCGATTGAAACACCGCTTGCTCTATGAAGAGGCCATGTCCTGGCTGGTGGAAAAGACGACCCTCATCGACACCACCGACCTCACCCCGGAGGAGACGGCGAAGCGGATCGTCGCCGACTTGACCGAATAGATCCTCCGCCGCTCAAGCCGCAGAGGACGCAGAATGGTTTACGCCGGTATTTGTGAATCTTCCGCAAGGCCTTTTCTGTCAGGGGTCTTTACAAAAAAACATCCGAGATTATATGTGGTATCAATCACATATGCAATTCCGCATTGTAGGAATTCCCTGGTGCGCGGGGTAGCAGCGGGTGGTCGACCAATTGCGAGGCCGTGATCGATGACACCTGCGTCCAGTATTCTCGCGAATGGAAATCAGACATCTGCATCCCTGATGACCACCTTCCTGGATGAAGGAGTCCGCGCGCCCCTCGATGACCGATTGATCATTCTGAGTGGCCGATGCGGTTCGGGAGACATTCGGGGTGCGTTGTAAGGAGAGAGGCAGATGCCCGGAAAAAGCTATCCGGATCTCGACCCCGCAGAGCACATCACACCTCGTCAGCGACAAATTCTGATCCACCTGGTGAGAGGAAAGACCAGAGAGGCGGTGGCTCGGGACCTGTACCTGTCGAGGAGCACGGTGAACCGCGACATCAAAGGCATGTCGGTGATGCTGGGCGCCAATTCCCCCGAGGCGCTCGGTGCCATGGCGCTGTGGAGGGGACTCATCGGCAAGGAGCACCTCACGTCTCCGATCGACTGGAGCCGGCCGCATAGTCCCGATTCCGAGCAGTGAGAGCCGACGGTCGCCTAGTTCGTGACGCCCTGCCGGTGGCGGGCTGGAGATCGGTAGGATTCCAGCCCGCCGGGAGTTCTAGTAGCCGTTGACGCTGATCACGTGCAGCGGAGTACCTTGCATGCAGTACGAGGCGCCGTCGGGGTCGAGGACGCCTCGCACGACGACCTGCTGTCCGATGTAGCTCGAGTTGATGTTTCCGGTGAGCTGGTAGGTGGAACCACCGGTAGTGGTCAAGATCAGGCAGTCGTGCTCGACACCCGCTTCGACGGTTCCGACGACGGTGATGAAAAAACTGGTGTCTTGGGTGGTCGAGACTTCGTTTTGCGCCTCATGCGCAATTTGCGCGGACGATGTGCCCGCGCCGAGGAACAGCATTGCTCCAGCGGCGAAGACCGATACCGCCGCGGCTCGTAGTCCTGATCGAATCATGAACCATCATTCCCTTCAGTCAGAATGGAACTCACCTTCAGGGATTCATACTGATCCGAGAGCACGACGCGGGGCAATGAACTCCGCCGAAGTTGATTAGATATACCGATATTTGAATTGAGTGGCCAATATTTGAGCCGATTGATCAAGATCAACTTCGTGGCGGGGGCTGGTGCCCGGTGGCTGTGGGAGCGGCGGCGGTTCGAAGGTTCTGGCAACGGGGAAGCCGTGGCCGCGGCTCCGCACGCGGGTGCCCTCGGTGCCTCCCGCTGGCGCTTCGGCCACGGGCCCCCGCGAGCGTCTCCGGAGCGCTCACGTTGGACACCAGCGTCTTCGCGATCGTGGTCTCCTCGTCGGTCGCCGGTGGCTGGGGAGAGACGGCGGTGGGTTCACTGGTGTTCTGGTGGATCGCTGCCGCCGTCCCGGCGGCAGTGGTTCGACGGTTCAGGCCGCGAGGAGACCGCGGTTGCGGAGTCCGCCTGTGGGCGCCCCTGGTGTTCCCGTTGGTCGCCGGCGTGACGCTGGCGATGGAGGTCACGACTCCATTGCCGTGACCGATCGTCAGTGCGGAGCCGGCCAAGTCGTGCTGATGGAGTGCGAATGAGGTTGCACCGCAGTTCGGTACGCCTCGCCTCAATAGTCGATTTCGGCGGTGCCCAACCTGTGGGATGATCGGCCGATGCTACAGCTCACCGATTTCATCATCGACTGCCCGGACCCGAAGGAGCTGGCGGCGTTCTACGCCGAGTTGACCGGCGAGCCCTTCAAGGAGGACATGCCGGACCAGTGGACCAGCATCCGCATCGGCGGAGTCGATCTGGCCTTCTATCGGGTCGAGGACTACCGTCCCCCGAGCTGGCCCGACGACGAGCATCCCAAGCAGTTCCACCTCGACTTCGAGGTGGACGAGTTCGAGCCGGAGCGGCGCCGCATCGTCGAACTCGGCGCGACCCACCAGCGGGACTTCATCTACGACACGGGCTACGGCTGGCAGGTCTACACCGACCCGGTCGGCCACCCCTTCTGCCTGTGCCGCAACAAGGGGGCCACCTGGAGTAGCGGCAGACTGGTCCAGCCCTGACGACCCGGTCGGACCGGCGGGCAGGACTGCGGACGCATCCTTATTCGCAGCCGACGCCGTCGCCGTCCCGGTCGAGGTGGTCGCCGTAGCCGGGATCGCCTTCGTAGACGGGTGCATCCCCGGCGTCGCGGGCCGCGTCGCAGTTCTCGTAATAGACGTCGTCAGACTCATCGGCCGTAGTCGGATCGGGTTCCGGCTCCGGCTCAGGTTCGGGTTCCGGCTCGACCTCCTGTGTCGTCTCCTCGGAGGTATCGTTCGGCTCCCCGGTGGAGGAGGGCTCCGTGGTCGGATCGGCTGCCTCGGTGGTCTCCGCCGACGTGGGCGACTCCGACTCCGGAGCGCCCGGCTCCGTCGCCGGGTCGGATAGGGCTGTGGCAATCAGGCCGATGGTGCAGATCGCGACGAGGGTGCCGAAGACGCTGTAGAGGACGATCATCCACCAGCGCTTGTACCAGGGCCTATCGGGTGGCCGAGGCGGCTGCCCGGGCCTTGGGATCGGTTGAGTCTGGTCGAAGGGGTCGTTGTAGCTCATCGGGATCGGGCTTTCTCGAGTGCGTTTTCCGGGGACACCGATAACGCCGTGATACCGGAGTCTGTCGCATTCCATTGAAGATGAGAGATTTGTTCACTGGACGCTACCACCGGCGGGCGGGCTCGTCAGTCAGTCGATCGAATGACCCGGCATGGCCTGCCGGGGAGCGATGAGGACGCGGGCGGCGCGGCCGAAGTCGGCCGGGTCGAGGTCCGGATCCCATGCCTTCTGGAGCAGGTAGCCCTGGAGCAGGCCGAGGAGGACTTTCGCGGCGTCGTCGGGGTCGGCGGCCGGGTCGACCTCCCCGGCGCGCTGCGCGGTGGCGATGCGGTCGCGCAGGGCCGACCGGACGTTGGCCAGCCGCGCGGCGAGCGCCTCGGCGAGCGGGGGATTGCGCAGCGCTTCTCCCCAGGTCTGCACAGCCAGGCGGGCGCGCTCGTCGGTCCGGCCGAGCGCGTCGAATGCGGCCGGCAGCCCGGCGATCAGGTCCGCCAGCGGCTCCTCTCCGTCGATGCCGCCGGACACCACCGACTCGATGTGCCCCATCGCCTCGACCGAGATCGACTCGATCAGTTCGTCCTTGGCGCGGAAGTACCGGTACACCGCCCCGGGGGACAGGCCGGCCTCGTCGATGATGTCCTGCATGGACGTCCGGTGGAACCCGTCGGCGGCGAAGCGGCGGGCGGCGGCGTCCAGGATCTCCTCGCGCCGCGCGGCGAGGTATTCGGCGGAGACTCTCGGCATGCCGCGATCATAAAGCGAATGCTCGTTCTTGACGAATCGGGGCGCGCCACCTAGCCTTTTAAGAAAACGGTCATTCGCTTTTTATGAGAGAGGTGGGCCATGAACCACACCCCAGTCCTCATCGTCGGCGCCGGACCCACCGGCCTGACCCTGGCCTGCGAACTCGCCCGCCGAGGCGTCGACTTCCGCCTGATCGACAAGCACGCGACCCCCCAACCGCTCACCAAGGCCGCCGCCCTCCACGCCCGCGCGCTCGAGTACTTCGCCGACCTCGGCATCGCCGACCGGGTCCTGGCCGAGGGCCACCGCGTCGACGTCCTGCGGCTGCGCACCGGCCACCGCGACCGACTCGGCGTCGACTTCCGCGTCTTGGAAGGGAGCACCGCCTTCCCCCACATGATCGACCTGCCGCAGCACCGCACCGAGCACCTGCTGCTCGAACGACTCCGCGAACTCGGTGGCGCTGCGGAACGGGAGACGGCCCTCACCGGCCTGTCGTCCGTCCCCGGCGGCGTCGAGGCCCGCCTGGAAGGCCCCGGCGGCGCCGAGACCGTCGCCGCCGACTACACCGTCGGCGCCGACGGTGTCCATTCAACCGTCCGCGACCTCGTCGGACTCGGCTTCGACGGCGAGGCGTACGCCGACCCCTGGGTGCTGTGCGACGCCCAGATCGACTGGCCGCTGCCGCGCAACGAGATGACCTTCTCGGCCGACACCGAAGGCATCTTCGGGGTCTTCCCGCTCCCCGGAGCGAACACCTACCGCATCGCCTACACCCAGCGGAGCACCCCCGAGGGCGGCCTCGCCGAGCCGGGCGTCGCCGACGCCCAGGCGGCCATGGCGCGCACCGGCATCGAGGGAACCATCCGCTCGGCCGGACAGTTCTCGACCTTCTCCCTCGCCCACCGCCAGGCCCCGCACTACCGGGCTGGACGCGTCCTCCTCGCCGGCGACGCCGGGCACGTCCACACCCCGTTCGGCGGCCAGGGCCTCAACCTCGGCGTCGGCGACGCGGTCAACCTGGGCTGGAAACTCGCCGAGGTCTGCGCCGGACGCGCTCCGGCGGCGCTGCTCGACACCTACGAGGCCGAACGGCACCAGGTCGCCCGCCAAGTCGTGACCATGACCCACCTCGGAGCCGAAGCGATGCTCCTGCGCGCCGATCCGCGCCGCCACCTGCGCGACGCGGTCTTCGGTCTCCTGCGCCGCACACCGCCGGCCCGCGCGACGGCGGCCCGGCGGCTGTCGCAACTGGCCCACGGCTACCGGGGCTCGGGAGGCGCCGTCACCGGGGCGGCGGGGGACCGGTTCCCCGACTTGGCGCTGTTCGACGGCACCGCGGGCGAGTCCGTGACGCTGCATCGACTGGTCTCCAGCGAGCACCACACCCTGGTCCTGACCGGCGGCCGCGCCGAACCGGCGGTCAGACGCGCCGAAGAACTGTCGGCCCGAATCCGCCGTGAGTGGACCGCTCCACTGGACACACTGGTGCTCACACCCGACTGGCGGGCCGCGAGCGAGCAGGCCGAAGGCGTCCGCATCGTCCTCGACCGCGAACGCGAAGCGGAACCGCTCTACCGGAGCGGTACGCACGCCTATTTGGTCCGGCCCGACCGGCACATCGGCTACGACGGACCCGCCGACGCCGGACGAATCGCCGCCTACCTCCGATTGGTCTCGCTCGTGCGCAAGGAGGTGCTCGTGTGAACACGGTGGTGACGATCCGTTTCGCGCAGTCGACCCTCTACGCCGTCCGCGGCCCATCGGGGACCGCCCTGATCGACGCCGGACCACCCGGAAAGGCGGCCGCGGTCGAGCGGGCCCTGCGCCGAGCCGGGATCGACGATGTCACGCTGATCGCGATCACCCACTGCCACCCCGACCACATCGGCGGAGCCGCTGCGCTCAGCCGGAGCTTGAAGGCCCCGGTCGCGGTCGGCCGCGCCGAAAGCGACTGGGCGGCAGCCGGGCACAGCCACTTCTACGAACCGCAGCGTCCCTTCGGGAGGATCCTCGACAAGACCATGGGGCGCCGTTACCCGCCCGTAGGACCCGACCTGCTGCTCGACGACGGAGACGCCCTCGACGAGTTCGGAGTCGCGTTGGACGCCTTCGCCGTCCCCGGCCACACGCCGGGGTCGACCGCCTACCTGGACCGCGATTCCGGGGCGGTCTTCGTCGGAGACCTCCTGGCGGGCGGCATGCTCCCGGCGGCCGCACCCGGCCCGCCGTTCCTCGCCCAGGAGCGGGAACGGATCGCCCCGTCCGTCCACAAGGCGCTCCAGACCGGAGCCTCCCGGTGGTACTTCGGTCACGGCCGGCCCGCGAGCGCTCTGGAGGTCCTCCGGGCTTGGGGTCCGGTCCCGGTCGTCAGAGCCGACCCAGCCGTGCCGCGCGGGTGAGGATCGCTTCTGATTCGAGCCGCCAGTGGCGCTTGCGGTCGTTCGGAGTGGACTTCCAGCCGGGTCGAGTGGCCATGCCGCAGATGCGGCCGTCCTCGTGGAGCAGGTCGGCGACTGGCGTGAGGTCGCCGGTCGTTCCGACCACGTTGAGGACGGCGTGCTCGCTGGCGGCGGTCGGCTCGACGGCGAACCGAAATCCGTCGATGTCGAACGTGCCGACCACGCTCGGGGGAAGTTCGGCCCTCGGAGTCTGCGGGAGGTCGGCGTGCCAGGCGGCGATCAGTGAGGCGATGTGGCGGCGCTGGGTCGCCTTCCAGGTCTCGGTCTGTTCGCGCCAGTGCGTTTCCCAGCGGACTTCGCGGACGACGCCTGAGGAGTGGAGGGCGTAGCCGATCTTCACCGGGTGGCCGTGGTAGTAGAGCCAGACCGAGGCGTAACCGGTGAGTCGACGGGCCTTGAGCATGAGCCGGTTGCCCTTCTCGGTCTCCCACTCGCCGAGGATCTCGAAGTCGGTCTTCCGGGCGCGATCGGCGGTTCGTAGACTCTGGGTCATCATCAGTTCCCTTCTCTTGTGATCTGGTGAGCGGGCCGCCAGTTGTGTAGGAACGGTGTGGCGGCCCGCATTTCAGTGCGGGTTATCCGCGAGCGGAGGCGGCGGGATTCGAACCCGCGGCGGGGCGGTACCCCGCTCCGGCTTTCAAGACCGGTGCACTTGGCCGCTATGCGACGCCTCCAAGGTCCGAAGGAGGGCGGTCAGCATGATTGCCCCCAGGCGGAGAGGGCGGCGCGGAGCGCGGTTTCCCGCTCGGATCGCCAGGAGGCGTGGCGGTCGGCGCACCGGCCGAGCCAGGTGACTCGGGGGCGGGGTTCGGTGGCGTCGGTGACGTCGGCGGCGTGTTCGGGTGCGTAGGCGCCGATGAGGATGACGAAGCCGTCCCCGGCGTGGGGGTCGGCGTAGAGCTCGATGCGGTCGCGGCTGCGGGTGTCCCAGTCGGCGACGAAGGTCATGCGGTCGGGAGCGAGGGGCGCTTGGCCATCTGGAGGTCCGCTTCGTACGCTAGGTGTGCTCGTCATCAGAGGTTCCCTCTCTGTTGGTCGAGGAGGCGGGCCGCCAGGAGATGCGTAGTCGTACCGGCGGCCCGCCGGTCTGTATCGAGCCGGTGCCCATGAGCGGGACGATGCCGCCCAGTCGCATCGGTTCTAATTCGACGGTAAGACGCCAGGTACGCGCAACGGAAGAGAATCGCCGAACCGCAAAATGCGGCCCGATATATGCGGCCATGTTCTTGCGGTCAACGCTCACATGGGCTCATACTTTGGGCATGAGCACTACACCGACGCCTACTCTGGCGAAGATTGCGCTTGGAGCTCTGATCACCCGGATCCGAGAGGCATCCGGGAAGGACCGCGGCGAGGTGGCCGAGGCACTCGGGATCGACACCGAAACGGTGCGGCGCTGGGAGATCGGCAAGATCGCCCCGAAGCGCATGGCCATCGAAGCGATAGCCAGGTTCCTTGACGCGAGCCCCGCCGAACTGAGCCGGATGACCACGCTCTCGTTGGAGAGCAAGCAGAGGGGCATGTTCGAGCGCAACAGTGTGCCGCCTGACCTGCGCGTCTTGTACGAAACCGAGGCCACTGCACGGCTCATCCGATCCCTGGAGCTGGAGTACATCCCGGGGCTTCTGCAAACTCCCGAGTACCATCTGACCGCCCAGAACGCGCAAGTGCCCATCGACGAGGGCCACGCGGCTACTCTCCGAAGCGTGCGGACAAGGAGGCAGGAGATCGTGTTCAGCCGCAAGTCGCTGCCGAAGATGCTGTTCATCATCGGTAGGGCTGCGCTCCTGTACCTCGACGATCTGCCCGAGGTCAAAGACGGCCAAATCGCTCGTCTCATGGAGGCCGCCGCACGGCCGGAAATCGAAATCCGAGTGATCACTGGGCTTCACGCGGCCATGCTCGGGTCGTTTACGATCCTCACGCCCCAGGCAAAGACAGGAGCCCGCCCCTTCACCTATGTCGAGGACATCGACGGGGGGCGGTATGTCGAGGGTGAACTAGTGTCGCAGTACGAGGAGGTCATCAATCTCGTCCGCGATCAGCAATCGATAGAACTGGAGGAATACCTGCAATGAAGACGCAATGGCGCAAGTCCAGCCGCTCAGGCAACAGCGGCGCGAACTGCGTCGAGGTCCGCGCCAACGGCTCCCGGTTCGAGGTGCGCGACTCGAAGCTCGGCGATGGCTCGCCGATCTTCGGCATGAGCGCCGAGAGCTTCGTGAGCCTGATGCGCGCCGCCGGGCGCTAGGGCCTGTTTGAGAAGTGAGGGAGCCTCCAGTTAGTT
>NZ_JAELXW010000087.1 GCF_016428645.1 Glycomyces salinus
GCCGCGCGGCAGCCAACCCGGCCACCGCACCAACCCTGAAAAGGGGGACAGCATGTCCGCACCATCGAACACCCCCGTCATCGTCCAAGCCGACAGCGGTATGGACGCCGCCGTCAACCGTGAATTCCTCCGCTACCTGGTCAGCAAGCAAATCACCTGCGCCGAGACCGGCCGCGTGCTCGACGTCCGCGATGCCGTAGCCGTCGAGGTCACCCACACCCCTACTGACCGCTGCGCAGCCCTCCAGGTCACGACCGCCGACGCCTACGATCGGGTCGTCGCCGACCGGGCCGCCTCTTCCGCCGAGCTCGAGGACTACACCGTCACCGTCTACGACGGACGCATCCTGTTCGGGCGCCGGTCATGACCCACCACGCGACCAGCCAGACCCGAGCCAGGCCGAGTTCAGGGACGCGCCCACCGGTGACTGGACGGCCCCTCGGTCTCGAACCCGACAGCCCACCCGAAGCGCTCTCGTTCATCGAGTGCCACCGGACCAGAGCGGCTTGAATCGGAGCGCGGGCCGCAACAGGCCCGCGCTTCCTTGTCTTCGCACCCTCGCCGCATCGGATCACCACAGGCTCGTCCGCCTTGGCCGTCCCGTGGAACGTCAGGCGTTCGCTCCTTCGGCCGACTCAGAGGCAGTATTGTGCTCCTTCGCTCGGTCAGCCCGGTCGCGAGCGCTCGGGCCGGACTCTTCCGTGTTGTCGGGAGTTCGTTGCTTCGCTCTGGCGGCGAAGTGGATGGCGGTGGCAACGCCCAGCAGGATGAACACCCCGGCCGTCAGCGGCCCCCACCGGATCGGGCCGACGTCGAACAGCGTGCCCGGAGCGCCGAGCGCTCCGGCGAAGAACGCCAGGACCAGCAGGCCCTTGGTCGCGGCGATGTTCGCCGAGTGCATGGCCGAGCGCAACGAGACGGTCAGCGGCTGCCCAGACAGGGCGGTCCACATCAAGGTGAGGGCGACCGCCGCGGCGAGGACGCCCGCGCCAATCCAGGCGAGGGTGTCCAGGCTACCGTCGGCCAGGTATTGCCGGACCGCCTCGGACCACCAGGTGATGGTGACCGCCGCACCCGCGACGAACGCCAGCGGCAGCACCATGACCCGTACCGACCGCCACAGCGCCACCCACCAAATCCGCGCTCCCACCCAGCACACCAGGGCGGCGGCCACGATCGAACCCAGGATGCGCCGGGAGGCTTCGACGCTGATCCACACCACCCAGTTGACGACCACCGTGGCCGCGAAGACGACCGCGAAGCCGAGGAAGCGTCCGATCGTGGCCACTCTCCCGGCAGCGGTGACCGCGACGGCGAGGACGGCTTGCAGGAAGTTCAGCACGCCGCGGGCGAGCCGATCGATCGGACCGGAGGCCCGACCGGGCTCGGGCCGGCCGAACCGCAGGTGCCACCGCAAGCTCCCGGGTCTGTGGAGGTAGGACAGTTGCGGCGGGTCGGTGGGGTCGAGGTGCCGACCGCCTCTGAGCACACCGATGATTGCCGCGACCAGCAGCGCACCGGACACGCCGCCCAGGGCGAGGATCAGGCACAGCTCGCGCCATTCGGGTCTGATGGCCGAGGCCGCCAGCGCCGGAAGGGCGACGGTCATGGTGACCGCGACCAGTTGGCCGCCGCGGTCGGCCCCGGCTTCGCCGGCCCGGCCGCCACCGCCGGAGTTCGCCACCAGCGCCATGAACCCCCACCACGCCGCCAGTCCAATGTAGCCGCACCACATCAGCAGGGCATCTCGGTCGGTGAAGTGGCCCAGCCACAGCTCAAAGCCGAACGCGGCGGCCACCAGCCAGTACAGGACAGCGAATCGCGCGTTGAGGTCATAGAGCCGCAAGGGCAACACGGCGATGGCCAGGCCACAGACCACAGCGACGCCCCAGACCGGCAGCATGGAATCGAGCAGGGCGGTGAAGAAGAACCCGGCGGCGATCCCGATCCGCATCGCACCGATGGCCAGGTAGTGCCACGCGCGGGGTTTTCGTGGCCCCCAGGCCAGGAACGTCTCGTGGGTACGGCAGTAGACGTCGGTGGCGGCGATCAAGTCGATCCCGCAATCGGGCGCGGCGCAGCCATGGACGGGCCGAGGCGCCTCGGTGCCCAGACGCAGCCACCACGGGGCCGTAGCGCTTGGGACGGTCTCGATCACGTCAGTATGGGGGTAGTTCATAGGCGCTCCCTGGGCAGCAGGGGAGATCCGCTGGTGGCGGCCATGCCTGTCGAAGTGTGGGTTGAACTCTCATTTTATCAACCGTAAGCAGGCAAATAGGTACTCGATATCGTGAACCCCCATAGGGAATGAGCCACCTGTTTCTGTCAGATAGACGACAGTTTCCGGTACACGACTTGAGCCTGACGGCCGCGCTCATCAAAGCGTCGCCTTGCCACCCAGACACGCACTGTCCACTGTGTTTCCACCATCTCTGCGTCAACGTCGTAGGCATCGCGGGTGCTACTTGGGCAGATCCTCGCTATGCGGTCGTGGACTTGTTCGCTTCTGGCGGCGCTTTCTGGACCGGCCAGTGTAGCCGCTTCGCGGCTGGGCCCGGTCTTTCAGAAAGCGCCGCCCGCGCCACACAGCGTGCGGCCCCGTCCCGATTGGAGTACAACCGTGGAGATCACCCACATCCCAACCAGCCAGCTCATCCCGCACAAGAACAACGCGCACTCCGAGCTGCGCGGCATCGACGAGCTCGCCGCCACCGTCGAATACCTCGGCATCATCGAGCCACTGGTGGTCTTGCCCGCCGACGACGACGGCCGGCACACCATCATCGCCGGCCACCGCCGTCACGCCGCCGCAACCCAGGTCGGCCTGGAGACCGTCCCCTGCATCGTGGCGGCCGACCGGGACGCGGCCGACCAGATCGTCATCATGCTGGTGGAGAACCTCCACCGCGACGACCTCACCCCCACTGAGGAGGCCAAAGCCTATGAACAGCTCGCCCTCCTGGACTGGGAGCCCGAACGCATCGCCAAGGCGACCGGCAGGGATCTCGAGCGTGTCCGTCACTCCCTGACCCTCCGCAAGCTGCCCGATCCGGTCCAGCAGGCCGCCGACGCCGAGCAGATCGACCTGGCCGCTGCCGCCGCACTCACCGAGTTCGCCCACGACCCCAAGGCGCTGGAGCGGATCATGAAGAAAGGCGGCGGGCACTGGGGCTACAAGCACGCCATCGCCGACGAGCAAGCGCGCCAGGCCACCAAGGACCGGATCGAACGGCTCAAGGCCGAACTGGTGCTCGCCGGCGTCAAGGTCACCGCGCGGCCCACGTTCGTCTCCGAGGGCGGCACGGCCATGCGCGCCGAGCACCTCGTCGACGCGAACGGTGACCCGGTCGATGTCGAAGCGGTCAAGACCGAACCGAGATTCGCCGCCTACATCAGCCGCGACTACTACACCCCTGCGGCGGTCGTCTACTGCGCCGACCCGACTGCGGCCGGGCTCCGTCCGGCCCCTGACACCTACGAGGCCGCCAGGGCCGAACGCGAAGCGCGCCACACCGAGATCGAGGCCCGCCGCGCCGCATGGGAGTCCGCGACCGGCGTTCGGCACGAATTCCTGACCGGGCGCTTCGCGACCGCCAAGGCCGCCAAGGGCCTCTTCCGGCCCGCACTGCGCGACCTGGCCGGGAGTCACATGAGCATGCCCGCCCACGATGTGCGCGACCTGGCCGACGCGATCTGCGGCTGCCCGATCGACGACCTGCCCGAGAACGCTGGGCTCGACCGGCTCACCCGCGCCACCGTCGCCCGATGGCTGGCCGACGCCGAGGACAACCTCCGCGTCGCCGCCTTCGGCCGCTGGGGCGACTTCCAACGCGCCCTGGCCTACCTTGACCTGCTGGTGGCCGAGGGCTACGAACTGGCCGAGATCGAGTCCGAGATCCACCGGGCCATCACCGAAGCCCTCGCCGAAGAAGACGACAGTGAGGCCGACGAGGTCTCTGCGGACGAGGACGACGAAGACGACGAGGAGCCCGAACCGGAAGGCGAATCGTTGGCCGAAGTCCCCGACGAGCGCGGCACCGACAGCCACGAGAGTCAAGCCGAAGCGGCGCCCGACGGCTCGATCGCAGCATCGGTGCCCGAGCGCGACGACGATCTGGTCAATGCCTGACTCGAACGGTCGGCGCCGCCCCTCAGGCGGTGCCGACCGATCCTTTCTGTCCGCTCACCCGATCTGGTGAGCCGGCCTTGGTGCGGCCTGCCAACTCGTATAAGGCAGCGGTCAGTCTGTGAGTGCTTGCGCGATCATGCCGAGCGTGGCCCAATCCGGCCCGGGATGGGCGCGGAGTTCCTTGTAGGTGCTGATCTCGACCCAGGTGCGTTCGCTGCCGAGGCCATCACCGTGGGGCCGGTCCTGGAGCGCGCGGAGTTCTCGCAGTTCTGTCTCGGTGATCTCGGCTGAGAACAGGTGCGTGTGGTGGGCGGTGACGGTCGCGGCGACCTGGCGGCTGCCGTGGTATCGCATCCGGTCGGCCCCGAGGGCGAGACCGGTCTCCTCCCGCACCTCTTCGACCGCCTGCACGATCGGGGATACGGTGCGCATGCCGCTGCCTCCGGGCAGTTCGTGGACGAAGCCGTCGGGACTCGAGGCCGGGCTGCGGAACTCGCGGACGAGGACGATCACCGTGTCGTCGGCCTCGGGAGCGGGCCGGTACAGCACGACGTGGGACGCGTCCGGGCGGGAGATCACGACCTCATTGGACTTCAGTCGGTCCTCGGCCGCGATGTGGACCTGTACATGCGCCGCCCAGTACAGCACGAAGCGGCGTTCGGCTCCGACGCGGAAGGTCCACTCCACTCGCGCGCTGACCAGCGTGTTTCCAGCGTCGCACTGAACGCAGTACCAGCGCTGGAAGCTGGGAGTGTTCCAGACCAGCAGTGGAACGTCGCGTTCGCCTCCACTGCGCCGCGCACCGGCGCCGATCAGGTCGAGGGCGTTGCCGACCGTCCCCTCCAAGGTATCCGCGAGCGGGACCGAGCTCGACCGGGCCTGCTCCAGCGGGTAGCCGTTGTTCGCCGATGCGGGCGGGACGCCGAGGACCGCTCGGCCGCTGGTGTGCCACGTGCCCCATTCGATGTTGGTCGTCAGGGCCGGCATCGTCGCCATGTCCCTGGGAATCCAGAACAGGATCACGTCGCTGCACGCCAGTCCGCGCTCTTCCCAGCCGATCGCGTCGATGCCTTCGACCGCCACGCCTTCGCGCGGTTCAGGAGCGAACACGACCAGGCGGCCCGGCCGGGCCCATCGTTGGCCCAGCAGCCGGATGGCCTCGGGGTGCCAGGACGGCACTCCCTGCTCCCGGGGGACCGGACCGGCGAGGAAGACCGACGCGTCCCACTCCTGCGGTGGCGGTTCTCCTGCGTGGACGACGACGATCTCCGACGGCATTTTGTGTCCCTTCCGCTCTCGAACACCCGATTCAGGAGCGTATCCAGCTCGGGCGTCGTCCATTCCGTCCAACGTCGAGGCACCGAAGGCGCTCGCCCCACTCGGCCAGCGGTCCCCGTCTCCTATGACGGTGCCCCATCGCCCCGATCGACCTGCTCTGCGATCTGTTCCAGTGTCGCGGCATTCGGTATGGGGAGCGGCAGGAACTGGTCCCATTCAATTCCTGCGATGCTGCCGAGTTGGTCGAGGAGCGCCAGGGCTTCGGCTGCGGCGGCATCGGATTTGGCTTCAGCAAGAGCGCGGGCGCGCCTGACCAGGTCCTCATGTCCGGCGTCGGCGATGAGGTTGCCATGCTCGACGATAGCTTCGAGGAGCGCATCGACATCACCGGCGATCAGGAGGGTCCTGCCGGTGTCGTCGGTCTCGATCGCTGTGTCGACCCAGCCGGCTACCTGGCCGGACAGGAACCCGTGGACCGCTAGCGCCAGATAGTAGGCGGCATCCCTGGCCGTCTCATCCATAATCCTTATTTCACCACGGAGCGACAAGCAGTTGCCAGGACGCACCATCAATGACATGCCGTCCGCTCGCTCTGCACCGCAGGCTGCTGTGAACCATCCGGGTTACTCGGCAATGCTGCCGGTCCTCCTGCTTCGTTGAGGTCGCACGCCCATTGGCCCGGATCTGAACGAGACTCCGCCGATTTCGGAACCAGACCCGAACGAACGCTGAAGGGTCGAGCGCTCTCGCGAACTGGGGCTTCTGGCCCTAGCTGAGGGAGTTCGCCGATGTGGTCTGCGGCTGCCCGAGAACGCGGGCATGGACCGGCTCACCCAGGCGACCGCCGCGCGCTGTATGGCCCCGACAACGACGACAATCTCAAGGCTCCCGCGATCGGCTGCTGGGGCGACTGCCAGCAGACGCTGGACTACCTCGGCCTGACCGTGACCGAAGGCTACAAACTGGCCGAGATCGAGAGCCGGCTCCACCAGCCGATCACCGACGCCCATGCCGAAGAAGCGGACGGCGGTGAAGCCGACGAAGCCTCGGAAGACGACGAGGAGCAAGAACCTGAGCTGGAGTATGAAGAGCGATAGGATATTCCTGACGGCAGCGACTCCGACGACGAGGATGAACCACTGAACACCGCAGCAGAGGACGACCTCCCCGAGGGCGTCGTAGGTGGCGAATCGAACGGCAGGTCGGACCTGGTAGCGGCCTGACCCGCGCTGTCGGTCGGCCCGGGCCGACCGGCTCACACCATGTACCCAGCGCCCCTTGCCTACCGCTGCCGGTGAGCAAGGGACTGCTCGAAGGGGTACTTACCGCGTCAACCGCTCGGCCGTTCCTAGTCTTGATCTTCGATGTAGTCCTGGAGCATGGCCAGGATCTCTTCGAAGAAGTCACCGAAGGTCTCGAAGCGGCCGTACTCCCCCCCGTCGAACCAGACCACGGTGCCCGCCTCGGCGCGGCCCTCGCGCACGACCACCACGAGGTCATTGCCCTGCCCTGCCGCAACTGGAAGGACGTCGGCAGCGGCGAGATCGGACTCGTCGAGGATGTCTTCGGCCTCGTAGGTCTCCAGCAGCACTCGCGCGTGCGGGCCCCGCCCGCCACCGCGCAACTCGGGCAGACCGAACAGGTCCAAGGTGAAGTAGCACTGCTCCCACCCGTCGGCGTGCAGCAGGAACTCACGGTAGGACTCAGGAAGTCGCTCGCCTCGCTCCTGCTCGAACGCGGCGATCGTCTCCGCGGAGGCTTTCGGGCGCGGGACAGTGCCGCCCAGCAGCCCCTCGGGGTCACTGGTCTCCAGTTGGGCCTGGAGTCCGATACCGATACCGAGGTCGACCGGCCAGGTTCGCTCTTGCACGTGCCTCTCCTGTGCGTCCGCAGCGCTCACGGCAAATCCTCCTGGTCGGCTTCAACAGGGCCGACTGTATCCCAGGTCGCATCGATCTCGAACCCGGTGGGCCGGTAACCCTCGGGGTACTTGTCGGACTGCGAGCCGAGACTGGCGTTGATCTCGGCATCGTGCCGACCCCAGCCACCCGGCGGCTCGGCCGTGCCGGACCAGGTCGTATCCGGCAGGTGCGCGGCCACCTTGTCCCCGTAGGGCCGACCGGCCTGCTCAGCTCGAGCGCGCTCGCGGGCCGCCGCGGCTTCCTTCGCATTCTTCAACCGCGGGTCCCTCGACGGGCGCACCCGCCCCGTGCTGGAGAGTGTCCCGTCGGACAGCGCCTGGTTGGCCGCGTCGACGTATTCCTGGACCTGGCGGCGGTGGTTACCGGTGAGCTTGCCTTCCAGCTTCCGGGGAATGCTGAACCGCACCGGTCCGCTGCCGATTCCGGCCCGCTTCTGCTGCGTGCCGTGGCTCTTGGTCGGCTTGGGCACGCTCGCCGGTCGGGGAGTCGGCGTCGCAGCTTCCGTCGTGCTCGGGTCGGGGGCAGTGCGGGGACTGGTACCGCCGCGCGGTAATCCGCCGCCGTCTTTGAGGGCCAGCGCTTCCTGCTGGATCTGGGTCAGCAGGTCCTTCAGCTGCATCGCCAGCGGGAGCGCTTCGGCTTCGAGCCGTTGGCGCACCGCTTCGGTCTGGTCACTACTGCGCTCCATGCCCAGCGCCGCGATCTGGGATACCAAGCTCTCCCCGACCGACTTCGCGCTGTCGATGTTCGCGGTGACGGTCTCGACGCTGTCGGCTGCGGAGCCGATGGCCGCGCTGAATTCGTCGATACTCATGCCGGTGGCCTCTCTGCAACGGGGATGCGTTGCAGCATAGTCGCATCGGCCATATTGGGACGATCCGCCTACTGACGTGGACGCCCGTAGGAGAACCCCGAGTGATTGGACGGTCGTGGCTGGCCGTGGTCGACCTCCCACTCCCGGACCACGCCTCTCGGGTCGGGCTCGGACATGATGCGGTCCGCGGCGGCCAACGCGTCGTCCTCGTGCGGGAAGGGTGCGGCGATATCGGCCTCGTAGCCGCCGTCGACGGTGAGGATGTAGAAGTGCATCGGCGCGACCTTGAGGTAGCGGTGCGACCGTTCACCGGCATCGCCGACCGTGCGCCAGCGGACGACAGGATCGCCCGCCCAGTACTTGAGTTGTTCGATGGTGATGTAGCGATTCGGCCCGACCATGCGGTCATGGTCGCATGATCACTGCCGCCGCCCGCCACCGGACTCGAACATATGTATGACATTGCGTTGAGGGTGGGTCACGAACCCTCTGAGCGCGCCGGGGCGGCACCCGACTGGGAACAGCCGCGATCGTCGGGCACCGCTCGGGGCGACGGCAAACCTACGTCGCTGAACCTGAGCACGACAGGTCCGGTACCAGCCCGACACGGCTCACTCGGAGAGGTCCGAGCCCGTGCCGTCGCTGGCGTCGCGGCGCGGTCCGCGAGATACCGATCGCCGAGCCCGGTCTGCCCGGCGCTGGGCTTCGCAGGTCGACCTGCTCGGCCCTTCGCCCTGCTGCACCCCTGATTGCGCCCTTGCCGGGAGAGCGGGCGCGGTCGGGATTCGTTGGCCCGGGTGTGCCGTCTGTGGTGTGAGGACGCTACCCGACGGCCGCTCGGGCACGCTCCTTCGTCGCTCGCAAGGGGGCCGGCGCACTTTCTTCGCCGGGCCGCTCCTTCGTCGCTGCGAACAAAGTGCTGGGCCCGCCTTGACGTCCCTCGCTTTCCCGCCGGGATGGACGCGGCCTCACCACAGCGGCACAACACCCGGGGCCGATCCCCGGCCGCCGCGCCAGCACCGATCCCGACAAGGAGTCACTGTCATGGAGTTCCACTTCGCCGTCGAAGGCCAGATCGTCAAGCGCGACCCCGAGGTCTTCGCCACCGCCAACGGCAACCAGGGTGTCCGTTTCGAGCTCGCCCACAAGCCGACCTACCGCGACGCCTCCGGCCAGTGGGCCGAGGGCAGGACCCAGTTCTTCGACATCGTGGCCTGGGGCCAGCTCGCCGACAACGTCCTGGCCTCCTTCAAACGCTACGACCAGGTCCTGGTCACCGCCCGCGGCCTCTACGCCCACGAGTCGGGCGGGTTCGCCCACCTCAAGGTCACCGCCGACAACGTCGCCGCCAGCCTCCGGTTCGGCACCGCCACGCCCGAACGCAAGCCCCGCGACACTACCCAGACCGTCCGCACCGCCGACGGCGAAGACCTCCCCGGCGACGACGCCTGGAACACCGCCACCCCGGCCGCCGCGGCGGCCTGACCCTCCGGTCCGCCGGGAGGGGCCACACGTCCCTCCCGGCCTCCCTTCAGCAACCATCCACCGACCCTCGCTTGGAGATTCCC
This sequence comes from Glycomyces salinus, assembly GCF_016428645.1. GTDB lineage: Bacteria > Actinomycetota > Actinomycetes > Mycobacteriales > Micromonosporaceae > Glycomyces > Glycomyces salinus. The sequence continues at coordinate 9,712 of NZ_JAELXW010000087.1, forward strand.
GTGAACGACACGACCCCGATTCGCCTGACCAGCCCGGCCGACCTGCTCTCGGCCATCCCGTACCTGCTCGGGTTCGAGCCCGAGCACAGCCTCGTCGTCCAAGGACTGCGTGGCAACAACCTCCAATGCACCTTCCGAGTCGACCTACCCGGCGGGATCGACCACCTCGACCACCTGGTCACCATGACCGAGCAGGTCAAGACCAACGACTGCGACGCGGTCATCCTCATCGCCTACGGCGAGACCGAGCTCGCCACCGCCTGCCTCGACCGCGCCGCAAGCGACTACGCCGCCTCCGGCATCCAAGTGCTCGACCGCCTGCGCGTCACCGACCATCACTGGTACTCCCAGAACTGCCGCGACGGGTGCTGCCCACCCCAAGGCACCCCGCTCCCCGAGACCACCGACATCACCACCGCGCTGACCGTGGCCGGCGCCCGGCGCCACCCGGGCCGCGAGGCGATCACCGCACTGCTCGACCCCGCCGACGAGCATCAGAGGGCCGCCGTCGCCCGCGCGGTCGAGGACGATCTCGCCGCGGCCTGCGATCTGTCCTGGGCCGACCAGTGCGAGCGCGACCTGCAAGCGGTCGACCACTGGCTCGGCTCCGACGAGCCGCCCGGCCCGGACGGGATCGCCACGCTCGGCCTGGGCCTGGGCGACCTGCGAGTCCGCGACTACGCCCTCCATGCCTCCGACCAGCGCCGCACCGACACCCGTCGCCCGGTGGATCTGTGGCTGTGGGTCGCCCGGCATCTCGAGGACGACCTGGCCGCACCATCGGCCACCGTCGCCGGCTGGTGCGCCTACCGGACCGGCAACGGCGTCCTCGCCCTCGAATGCTTCGAGCACGCCCTCAAGGTGTGTCCGAACTACCGGCTCGCGCAGATGCTCACCGCTGCACTCCAGGCCGGCATCCCGCCCGCGGCGCTCGACCGCCTCACCGTCGCCGCCGACGGCACCGAAGCCACCAGCAACACCGCCTGAACCACCACCCCGAGAGGGCCCGCCGAACGGCGGGCCCTCCGTCGCCCCGCCTGCTGTCGTCCTCACACTGGAGCACATCACCATGGAACACCGCGACCACGACCCGAAGCAGCTGGAGAAGATCCGCCAGCTCCTGGCGATCGCCGAAGACCCTGCCACCTCACCCGAGGCCGCCGAGGTCCACACGGCCAAAGCGATGGCACTGCTCGCCAAGTACGGCATCGACGCCGCACTCCTCCACCACACCGGCGCTAGCGCGGACTTGGTCGAAGGCCGCCTGCACACCCTGCCCGCACCGTTCGCCTTCGACAAACTCCAACTCCTCGGCGGCATCGCCAGCGCCCTGCGTTGCCAGGCGGTCAACATCTCCACCCGCGCCGATGCTGGGCAGAAGCGCCTCCATATCTTCGGCTTCACCGCCGACCTCGACCGCACCGAAATGCTCTACAACTCGCTGCTCTTGCAACAAACCGGGGCCCTCGTCCGCGGGCCTGGCCCGAGGCCCGGCGAGAGCTCGGCCGCCTACAAGCGCTCGTTCTACAGCGCGTTCACCCATACCGTGGTCGACCGCATCACCGCCGCCGAGACCCAGGCCCGGCAAAAGGCCGACTCCACACCAGGCAACAGCACCGACCTGGTCCTGGCCGACCGCCACCGCCAGGTCACCGAGAAGTTCCGGGAGCACTACCCGCACGTCCGGCGCGGCACCCGGCGCCTGTCCGGCTCGGGGCGCCGCGATGGCACCGCCGCCGGTCAGCGGGCCGACATCGGCGGCCAGCGACTCGGCACGGACCACCGCGCCATCTGCTCCTGACACGCCAACACCCACCGGCCCCGACCGCGCAGGATGCGGTCAGGGCCGGTCGCCGTATCGAACGGGCAGAACCTCGTGGGTGACACCGAAGTCCTCGCCGCGCTCCACGACGCCGGGCAGGCTTCTCCGACCGCCCAAGGCCCACTCCAGGCCGCCGACGAAGCGGACCACTACCCCTCTCCCCCCATCTGAGCCGTCCCGATCGCTGCCGACAACCTGATCGAACTCCGTACCGCCCTCCCGCCGACCGTCACTGCCCACTCAATTCGCGCCGCCGTCTGCCGCCACTCGACCGACGAGCCCGGTTACGTCCGGCCTGAACTGTTCGAGCAACCCGGCCCCGAGGGCAGATCGACGGTCGGGTCCGAGCGAGGCCGGAGCCCGCAGCGCCTATGACTTCCACGCCGCCGGGTCCGGGTGCAGCGTCACCGTGCCCGAACCCAGCGAGGTGTTCACGGTCGCGATCAGCTCGTCACGACCACGGCTCCCCCGTCTCCTGCGCGGCCGGGGACTGCGCCGGCTGCCTTCCCGCGAGCGCGAGCGCGGCGCGGACTTCTCCGGCGGTCAGCTCGCACAGCTCGGCGATCGACTGCTGGTTCTCGCCCATCCGCCGCAGTCTGGCGATAGCGCGGGCGGCGGCCAGTTCGGCGTCGGATGCCGCGGCTCGGTTGACCGCGACGTCGATGACGGCTTCGGTGACGGCGTTCTCGCGTTCCCGCGCGGCCCGGATGCGTTCCTGACGTCGCCGCCGTGCCCGCTCGATCGCGGCTTGACGTCGGGTTCCCTTTTTTGCATTACCCGATTCACTCATACCGTCGATCATAAGCACCTACAGCACCAATCAACAACCACGCGAATCCGCAATTACGACAGTTTCAGACAAGGCTTGACAGCATTAATCTATCTTCACCAGAAGTCGCTACCGAAATAGTCAGTACCTGACACATATATCCATTTACCAGCATGTTCGCCACTCAAGTTAGCCAGGTCACATAGGTCAACACACCTCTTGCACGTTTCGTGAATAAGGATTTTCCGACAGGACGATCGCGCTCTACGTCGGCTAGTTTTGGCGCTCGGGAATTGTCGTTGGAATGAGCCGTGAGGGGGTGGTGTGCGGTGATGACGGTCCACAAGTTGAGCGTCGGGGACGGCTACAGCTACCTCACCAAGCAGGTCGCTGGCGGCGATGTCCAGCGGGCACCGGGGCAGTCGGCGGCGGACTACTACACCCAGGCCGGCAACCCCGAGGGCCGCTGGCTGGGGTCCGGCCTCGGCGAACTCGACTTGGTTGCGGGCAGCGCGGTGCGCGAGGAGCAGATGCGGAACCTGTTCGGCTCGGGCATCCACCCCGACACCGAGCAGCAGGTGGACACGCATCTCGCCGAGCACCTGAAGCCCGGGATGTCGAAGGTCCAGCGGGAACGGGTGTTCGCCGCGGCCAAGCGGTCCGTGAAGCTGGGTCAGAAGTTCCCCGAATACGAGACCCTGGAGCCCTTCGCCGACCGAGTCGCGAAACGACTCGGCACCATCGCCTCCGAGACCGGCCGCGCGGCGACGCCCGCCGAGATCACGAAGGTCAAGCGGGAGGAAGCGTCCCGGCAGCGCACGTCCGTGGCCGGGTACGACCTCGTGTTCTCCCCGGTGAAGTCCGTATCGATCCTCTTCGGACTCCACCCCGACGAGCAGGTCCGGTCCGAGGTCAAGGCCGCGCACGACGCCGCCGTAGCGTCGGTGATCGACATGCTGGAGAAGCATGCGGCATTCACCCGCTCCGGCGTCGGCGGCGTGGCGCAGATCGAGACGAAGGGCCTGATCGCCGCCGCCTTCGACCACTTCGACTCCCGCTCCGGCGACCCCGACCTCCACACACACCTCGCGGTGGTCAACAAGATCCAGGGCGTCGACGGGAAGTGGCGATCCCTGGACGGCTCCGCCTTGTACGCGCTCGGTGTCGCGGCCTCGGAGACCTACAACTCCGCGGTCGAAGCCGAGCTCACCACCCGGCTGGGTGTTGCCTTCACCGACCGTCCCGGGCCGGCACGCAACGGCCGCCCGGTCCGCGAGATCGACGGCATCGACCCCGACGTGGTGAAGCACTTCTCGTCGCGACGCGGTGCAATCGAGCACCGCTACGCCGAACTTCGATCCGACTACCGAACCGCACACGGCCGTGAACCGGACGCGAAGACCGCGTACGAGCTGGCGCAGCGGGCCACGTTGGAGACCCGCGGCGCGAAGGAGCAGATCCGGTCACTGGAGCAGATGCGCACCGACTGGACCGCCGACCTCACCCGCCGGTTCGGGCCGGAGTCCATCAACCACATCGCTGCCACGGTCCTCCGCGCGCTGGAACCGGTGCAGGCGCTGGAAGCGAAACAGGTCAGCGATCTCGCCGAACGGGTCGTGAACGCGATCGGCGAGGAGCGGGCGACGTGGACTCGGTGGAACGTCCACGCCGAGACCATGCGCCAGCTCCGCGCCGAACACGTCTTCACCACCCCCGAGAAGCAGGGCGAAGCCGCCGAGCAGATCGTCGCGACCGCGCTCGGCGAAGGCACCTCGGTCCACATCAGCATGCCCACCCCCGTCGAAGTCCCTGAAGTGCTGCGCCGCTCCGACGGCGTCTCCGTCTTCGAAAAACACGAGGCCCACCGCTTCACCTCGCAGAAGATCCTCGATGCCGAAACCCGCCTGGTCGACGCCGCCAGCACCGCCACCGTCTACTCAGCCAGTGCCGAAGCGGTCCGTCTGCGGCTTGAGGACTTCGAGCGACAGACGGACCGGACGCTCGACGCCGGCCAACGGCGCGTGGTCGAAGCGTTCGCGACCGACGACCGACTTCTGGCCGTCGGCATCGGCCCCGCAGGGTCCGGCAAGACCACGGCCATGCGCGCCTACAAGGACGCGCTCGACGCCGAGGGCCGCCGCCTGATCGGCCTAGCGCCCTCGGCGAAGGCCGCGAAAGTCCTCGAGCACGACCTCGGCATCCGCTGCGATACCGTCGACAAGTTCCTGTGGGACATCAGCCCCGGCAACCTGATGTCCGGCCCTGAACTGGTCGATGCCCTCCGGCACACGGAAGACGCCCGCGCGGGCCAGGCGCGCGGAGACGCGGACCAGTCCGCGCCTCTTGCCGCGGATCTGCTCGGACTCCGGCCCGGCGACGTGGTCCTCGTCGACGAGGCATCGATGGCCGGGACGCTCAACCTCGACCGCGTCACCGCGATCGCCTCGTATGCGGGCGCCCAAGTCCGATTGCTGGGCGACACGCATCAGCTCGGCGCGGTCGCCTCCGGCGGCGCCCTGCGCCTCATCGCCGCCAAGGCCGGAGCGACCGAGCTCGACGAGCTCCACCGCTTCACCGACCCCGCCTTCGCCGCAGCCTCCCTCCAGATGCGCGTCGGCGACGGCAACGCCCTCGACTACTTCGAGAGGCGCGGGCGGCTCGTCGGGGGCACCCAGGATGCGATGGCCGATGCGATCTATGCGGCGTGGAAGGCAGACATCCAAGCCGGGAAGCGCAGCCTCATGCTCGCCCACCGGGGCACCGTCGTCGCCGACCTGGCCGCGAAAGCCCGCGCCGACCGCGTTGAGGCCGGCGAAGTCCGCGCCGAGGGCGTGGCGCTCCATGACGGGAACACCGCCGGTCGCGGCGACTGGATCGTCACCCGCAACAACGACTCCCGGCTGCGGTACTGCCGCGGCAAGGACACCGTCCGCAACGGCGAGACCTGGACCGTCATGCGCACCTTCAAGGACGGATCGATGAAGGTCAAAAACCACAACTCCGGCGCCGCCACCACCCTGCCCGCCTGGTACACCACCGAGCACGTCGAGCTCGCCTACGCCTCAACGATCGACCGATCCCAGGGCATGACCATCGACACCGCCCACCCCCTCTTGACCCCCGGCATGAACCGCAACGCCCTCTACGTGGCCGCGACCCGCGCCGCCGAGACCACCACTCTGTACGCCGTCACCCACACCCCGCTCCCGGCCGCACCCGACGACCGCACCTGGCGGCCCGGCTGGGACCCCGACGCCACCGCCGCCCGCGAAATCGCCGAACAGATCCTCGCCACCGAACCCGACGACCTCGCCGCCACCGAAGCAATCGAACAGGCCGCCCACACGGCCGAATCCCTCGCCACCCTCGTACCTCAATACCAGTACACCGCCGACCGGATCGCCGCCGCTCACTACCGCGAACTGGTCGAACAGCAGATGAAACCCCTCCTGAGCGAGGACGCCTGGAAGGACCTCCAAGACAACGGGTTCGGGGCACTCGCGCGCACCCTCGCCGTCGCCGAAACCCAGGGCTGGAAGGCCGAACAGCTCCTCGCACTCGCTTGCCGCCGCTCCCTCGACGACGCGAATTCTCCCACCGCGGTCCTCACCTCCCGCATCCAGAAACTCACCACCGACCACCCCGCACCCCCGCCCGGAATGCAACCCGAAGCCCGAGACGTCGCCTACTACGCCCAGCTCATCAAAGACCACCACCCGCGCCTGCGCCTCGACCTCGAGACCGCCCTCAACCCGCCCGCCGCGAACCTCCCGGCGACCGGCGCGAACACTGTTGCCCCACAGCCCAACGCCGAGCGCTACCGTGCTGAACTCGCCGACCTCCTAGGGGACGACCGGGCCGCACGGATCGGGACAGAGCGGGCCTGGCCCGCCGTCGTCGGCGCCCTCACCCGCGCCGAAGACACCGGCCAACACTCAGCAGAAGCCCTTCAGCGTGCCGTCGCGCAGCGGGGCCTCGACGGGCTCGACTCCTCCGCCGAAATCCTCGCCTGGCGCCTCGACCGCCAGACCCGCCTAATCGCCCACGACCCCACCCACACCGGGCAAGCCTGGCCCGCCATCGCCTGGACACTGAAAGCCTGGGAGACCCACACCGGCTCCGACGCCGCCTACCTCGTCGACACCCTCGCCCCAGGCCGCGGACTCGACAACCTCGCCATCGCCATCGCCCACTCCACCACCGAAACCATCAACCGCGACGCAAAGTCCGACAACCCGACCGGCCTGCCGTGGCTCCACTACCCCGCCCACGTCCTCACCAGCGACGCCGCCGAACCTGACCTCCGCGAGTTCGCCACAAACCTCGCCAGGGCCATCCACGACCGCACGGACACGCTCGCCGAGACCTCCCTGGCTAAACGGCCCGAATGGACCCATACCTTCGGCCCGGAGCCCGACGACCCCACCGCGCGCGAAGCCCTCGAAGCCGCTCTCCGCCTCGCCGCCGCCCACCGCGACCAACACGACATCACCGACACTGACCCCGCCAACCCGCTCGGCCCCTACCCCACCACGGGCCGCACCGGCAACCGCGAATGGTGGGCCTCCGCCGCCGCCATCCTCACTCAAAGCACCGTCGATGAGACCGGCACCCCCACCGGACTCAGTGCCATGGTCGAGCAGCATCTCGCCGCCACCATCGCCCGCGACCTCTACAACGCCATCCCCGAAACCGAACGCACCGAACTCCACGCCGCTCTCGCCGCCAAGCTCGACCCGCTTACCGCCACCGCCCTCGAACGCGACCCCGAGACCATCGCCAGCCACCCGTCGAACGCGACCGCGCTTACTACTGCACTCGCTGAAACCGGCCACCTCACGCCCCAGACTGCTGCGGATCTCCGCATCATCAAACTGCACCTTGATGAGAACCTCACCCAGAAGCTCCACTCACACCCGTCTAACAAGCCGGAACTCGGTCTGCTCCAATTTGGGGGTGCATCGGTCTCAGAGGTACGGACCATTTCCGGACCTCGCCTCGTCTAAACCACACCAAACCTGAAGGTCCACTCAGCGTCTCAGCGACTCCAGGTACTGGGGAAGCTCCTCCTGGAGGACCGACTTGAATTGATCTCGTGCTTCCCCGAGATCGACGACACGGCCTGCCAGCTCGGCAAGGAACCACTCCACCGGCCAAGAATTGAAGCTCGCGAAGCGAGGCGCGTAAACGCCTACCTGGGCAATCCCGTAGGCGTCGGTGTAATCCATCAGCAAGTAGCCGAGCAGCTGGTCAACGTCGCTCCGTTCAAACCGAATGGTCCGCTTCCCATCGCCCCGAGGCTTGCCCCCTCGGGTCGCTTTCAGCTCCAATAGCAGATCACCGACGATCAGGTCAGCATCGGCGCTCAGGTCCCGACTACCCTCAAAAGTCGGGCCGCACACGACAGCACCTGATGGAAGATATGGGAGGAGCGATCGCTCAGACTCCGTGCGCATGGCGATGAGGTCAGCTACTTCGTCATCAGACGCAAGCCCGAGGAGGTCGTCCACCGACGAATCTTGTTGCAAGGATAGCAGTTTGGACTGCGCGATCGGTGCACGGAAAACCTCCGTGAACAGCGCCAATGCATAGCAGACACGAGCCTGGGTCTCCGTCCCGGATTCGGTCAGTCTTGCAGGCTTCTCGGCCTCAAGGTCATGGTTGAGTATCGAGATGCCGTAGGAACCGAGGAGTTCGATTCCGAGACCTGCGGCCGGATGGTCACCGAGTAGGCGAATCCCGCTGAAGGCCAGGTCCAACTGTGGCTCGTCTGGATCGACCACAACACGCAGCCACCAGTCAATGGCGCCGCCGACTGTTCCGAATACGGCGCCCTCCGGGGGTTCGACCTTGGTTGTCCCAGAGGTTTCTCGAATCTGTCGCTGGATCCCGCGGTGGAACGGGAATCGCGTCCGTAGCCAACTCGCGACCGGACTGTTCCGGTCGTCGACCATCTGAGTAAGGTTCGCCATGAGAGCCATTACGCACCACCGAGCCGCCCCCGTCAACCCCCATCACCACATGCGATATCCCGTGCGGGCGCGTGGACTACATCGAGAAATCGGTCTCCCAGCTACATCTTTACGACACCCTTGGCGAAGTTTTCGAGGATGCGACTGCTTGGAACTTCGGATAGAGATACGAGCCGATTCGCAAGGGCGACAGGGATCAACGCGTTGTCGTACATCGAGCAACGAAGCTCGGAGACGGCACCCAGCACATCGGTCAGGTTCACAAAGTCGGAGTACTGGGGCGTCGGCTTGTGCCCGCCGAGTGCAGGTACGGTCGCCACGTAGGTGCTTCCGTCATTCGCTTTGAAAATCATCTTGGGACCCCAGTACGTGTTCTGTCCGTAGCTGATCGTGCTACCGGGGTCGCCAGGTACCACGTACTTGTAGATGTACTCGTTGGACAGCGGGAGGACGATACCCGTGATGTCCTGCGACTTCTTCAACTCCTGGAGCTTCTCGTCCAGGCTCTTCTCAATGTGCGTCGCGTGCTCAACGAACGGACCGCTCTTTTCCAAGCCGACGATGTTGAGCAGCGGGCGCGTCGTGCCAGCAGGGTCATGGTACTCCGCGAGGAAGTCAGCGAGGTCTCGAAGGGCATCGACCAGGGTAAAGACCTGTCCAAAAAGCGCAAGAGGGCCATCCTTGATGAATAGGATCTCCCGAAGTGCGGTCGGCTTCATCTCCCACAGGATGTGGATAAGGTGCACCAGCACCAGGGTTTCCAGCGCGGATAGGAGGTAGGAGGTTACCCGGCCGGCGCCTTGCTCTTCATCGATGAGTTCTTCGAGCCGAAGGACATCGATCAGGTAGATCGGGTCGCCGCATTCGGTGCATCTGGATTCGAACTTCGTCTGCGGCGTAAGCACGATGTCCTGTCGCTTGCAGCCGTTCGCCTGCTGGTTGGGGCAGTTCCGGAGGGTCCGGGTGATCCCGGTTGAATTCCTCCATCGCCGGAAGACTACCCACTGAAGGGTGTGGTAGAGCGTGGGTCCGCCGTTACGCGGTTCAGAGAAAAACTCGTGCACCGTCAACCGGATCGACCGTTGTAGGCTCAGGCCACTTCGCGAAATGTTTCGGGTGGGCAGGGCCAATTGGAAGCGCTGGATTTTCTTGAGCTTCGCAAGGTCCTCGGGAGCAATGAACGTTTCGCGATCAAGCGCCCGGAGATCTTCGAGCTCGAAGATAAGCGGCCCGAACGCGATGAAGGTGATGGTGGCGGAGGGGAAGTCCTCCCGGATGACCACCTCCCGAAAGCTGCCATCTACAGCAACAACATGCTTGATGGGTTGCGATTCAGATTTCGGGACCGGCTTGACGCTGTCCTGGACGGTCGCTGGATCTGCGGGTCGCGGCACAGTGCATTGCGCTAGCAACGCCTGGACCTGCGGTGAGGAGATGATGTTCGTATGGGAGATCTTGCTTGCCCGTTCCATCGGCTTTCGCCCACGGACGCTCGAGTAGGCCACGGTCAGGCTCCCTTGACCTTGAACTGGTCGACTTGGATCGGCACGATGAAGGTGTTCGAGTCGGTCTTCAGCCGGATGAAACCCTTGTCGATGGTCCTTCGAAGGCTGTCGGTGAAGTCCTCGAAGTCATAGTATTTGTCTAGTTCCCGCAGTTCATCGCGGTTGTTCAGATGCGAGACGAACCAATTCTGCGTGTTCTTCAGGATGCTGCTGGAGATCGAGCTGACCTCTTGCGTCGCGTAGCACAGGCCAATCCGAAGCTTCTGACCTTCCTTCGCCAGTCGGTTGTAGATGTCGGTGAGGTCCTTCTCGTCCTTGCGGGGGAAGAGGTTGTGGGCTTCCTCGAAGTACATCTGGATGAAGTTCATCGGCTCGTTGTCAATAAACCGCTGCATGGCCTCATTAAAGATTCTTCGGGAGACCCGTCGAGTGTAGGTTTGTTGAACTTCGGGATCACCTTGGGAGAGGTCCATGATGACGATCTTCCCGTCTCGAAGGATCTCAACGATCTCGTCTTCGAAGGGCTTATCGACAGTTGCTGTGTGCAACCCTCGGTGCTTTATGAGTTTGCGGTAACCGGTTTCACTCGGGGCGCCACCTGGCTTGCGTCGGCGGGTAAGGAACCGCATGAGAGTTTGGGTATCCTCGTCAGCCCAGTCGCGGCCCTTCCTCTCCTTCTTTAGTTTTTGGAACGGCCCGTCTGGGTCTTCATAGTGCTCCCAGGCAGCCGTGAACCATGCGACAGCTTCATCGGGAGTGAGTCCATTGGAAGGATCGACGTCAAGGCCAGCGATGCCGCTTCCCATGATGGTTTGGTTGGACTTGAATTTGATCTGCTGCCCGCGGTTGGAGAACCCAGCTCGGTGAAGGCATGCTTGGTACACTGCCTGCTTGCGCGCGAATCGAATCGTTGCCGACTTGTCTGTGGGATCGGGTTCAGACCAGTCGATCGCGCAGAAAGCTTTGGTGTAGTCGCTCGTGTCATCGTCTAGCAGACTCGCGAGCAAGCCATGGCCCGCAGCGATCGACTGGTGGAAGTTCAGCTTCATCACCTTGAATCCAGGTTTATCAAGAACGCTATATCGTGTCACATCATTCTTGTACTGGTCGAAGATGGCGGTCCCGTCGTCCTGCTGATTCGCATTGGCATATTCGCCGTTGATGTCGAAGATGATCTGTCCGACGGGCCGGACCGTTTCATCCTTGATCTTGACGCCGGAGTTTGAGATGCCGTCCGTCGCCTGGATGATCTTCTTGACCGAGTTGGACTTACCAGTCCGAGTCATGCCGAACAGTGCGGTCCGCTTGCCAAGGAAGTCCAAAGCCGAAACGTAAACGGGGACTTCGTCGCCTTCATGGTGGCGAAGGCTCGAGCTGTACCGAACCTTGCCGATTCGCTCATCCCCTTTGCCGCCGGGGATACCGTCCTCCCGGAAGTTGACGATGTACTCCAGCACCTTGCCGGTCGGCTTCACTACCCGGTAGTTGTGTGGCGCGTAGAAGTTGTCAAGATCCCCTGCGAACTTGATCGCGTCCCCGATTCGGTAGAACGTGCCGATGACACGGCATTCCAACCCAGAGAACTGGAACTCGGCCCGTGTGTAGGAGTCGAGGCGGTTGCCTTCCTCGTCCCTTGGCGACTCCTTGTAGTGGTCAACCATGGCCATGACCATGTCGTCATCCGTCGGGAGCTTCGTCGGACGAAGCACGCGCAGCAGGATGGCTTCGTCAACGCCATCTTCCCCCGCGTAGAGGGCCAGCAAGAATGCTCCGGCAGGAACACCGCCGACGTTTTGCTTCCACTTGTCGTTGCTCATCAACCGAAGTCGGTCGAAGTCCAGATAGAAGGGGCGGCCAACAAAGCTGTCACCCTTGCGGATTTCTGCGAACAGATCGATTTGCGCGAGTTGTTTGAGGGCTTCGATAAGGTCTGGCTGCTCCACAGGGTCCTCCTCGAGGGGTTATGTTTCTGGACTTGCGAACGAGAGAGAATGACTCCAAGTCTTCGATGTAACGGCAGGAAGCGAGCTTGGGCTTGGACTCATGAGCAGGAGTCGGTCAACCTTCGTCGCTTTTCCACTGTTGTTCTTCCAGATTCGGCTGACTTTATGCTGCTGGGGGATCTCGTCGGGAATAATCCCATGCAGGTGCCACCCTTGGTCCTTCAGGACTTCGTCCCAGACGGCTTGGGCAAGGTTGAGGTCCTCTTCACCTCGCCGAACATCGCCAATCACGAAGCATACGTATCCGTCATCCGCCACGACCTGTTGAAGCCGTTCCGATACCGATCGCATGAATGTTAGGTAGCGCGGCAGAGATCCAGAAGCCATCAGGCGCTTGTCAACTTCAGTCGCGGTCTCACCGAGGAACCATAGTCTGACCCAGTTGTACTTGCCGTACTTGATCACCTGAAGGTAAGGCGGCGAGGTGAAAATCAACTTTGGGCGCCGCTTCACAAGCCATGCCGGTGGCGCGGCCGTAGCGTCGTGCGTCCATGTCCTCCCTCCCTGCCGCTTGGCTTCGGGAAGATCCAGCCGGTCTAGCCGCCTCCTCAGCATCGCGAAGACATCGACTTCAGGGCGCTTTAGGCCGTGCTCCTTGATGTAGTTGGCGACGTATCTCGGCGACATCGCGAACGTGTTCGGCATGCTGATGGAGAACCCCCGAGGCTCGCCAGACTTATTGTGCCCCGCGTGGAGCATGCCGAGGATCGTGGCGATCCAAAAGCAGTCGGTGTCCTTCTTCCGATCAAGCTGATCTCGCAGCCATACCAGCTGACGCAGAGTGGATTCGCTGTAAAGCATGGAGATATTCTCGGGCTCGTCGCTCACCGAGACTTTGTCGGACGCGTAGCCTGCCTCGACCTCCGCGAGCCGCCTGAGCAGAGTTCGTTTGCTGGGGATACGGGTCTTGGCCTGACTCAGCACCACTGCCAGCGGGTTCGCGTCGCTTCCATATCCCTGCCGCCCTAGTAGGACGGCTTCGAGGGGGGCGGTTCCGCGTCCCGAGAACGGGTCGTACACAGCGTCTCCGGGCAGGGTGAGCCAGTCCACGAAAAAATGTGCCAGCTGAGGAGGGAACATCGCGAAGTAGCTGCAAAGGCTGTGAAGTGAGTGCCCCCAGCGCCTAGGCGCGGACCGCCACTGAAGTGGTAGATCCTGAAGGTCTTCGGGACTCACTCGATCCTCGATCCCATCGTCGGGGTGCCCTCACGCAGAGATCACGCGGGGTGTTGGATGTGCGGCCGGAACCCACATCTTACAGGTCCGTCCACTCAGGGGAAGCCCCCAAACCCTCTACGGGAGAAGAATTCTCGCTTCGCGCTAGCCGATCTTCGGGAATCCTCGATTCAAGAGAGGTAACCACGCCCCGCCTTGGCAACCCTTAGTGACGCCGCAACCAACAACGTGACATATACCACTCTCTACCCAGGGGTGTTGTCAGGCCATGTTGTCATCTGACGGAGAATCCCAGCAACGAAGAAGCAACGCGAGCTGGAAACACGTGTTGCCCAGGCCAGAGAATGTATCGCTGACCTGGGCTTTTGAGTCGGGTTGACAGGATTTGAACCTGCGACCCCCTCGTCCCGAACGAGGAACGTCGGTCAACCTTTGTGATCGCCGAGGTTGTATTCATTCAGGGCCGGGTGTCTGGATCGGACGCCCAGACGAGAGCTTCCTCGGCTCCGGCGAACCACGCCTGGCGGTTCCTCCGGTATACCCTTCCCGTCGTGAAGTGCGTTTCAGCATCCACCTGCTGCGCCGTCGGTCGGATACCCGGCCAGGCACGCAGCAATCCGGGGGCCAGCTCGGCGCGGCCCAGCAGCCAGAGCAGCGCGCAATATCGTCCCCAGGGGTAATCGGCTTCGAGACCGTGTTGGTTGTCTGCGGCCGCTCTTTCGATTTGTCGGTTCGGCCGAAGCCAGGGCTTTGGGTTGCCGATGGCCAGGGCATTTACGGCCGTCGCCGAATCTGAGCCGGTGAGTTCGGCGAGTTCGAGGGCGATGCACCCGGGCCAGGGGTACAGGAGGTCGACTCCGGACAGCCAGGCATCGGGCTTGTCAGATATGTTCTTGTTGCTCCAGAGTTGAAGGAAGAAACTCCCGCACGCCTCGTCGTACCCCCAGACGCTCCGCTGGTCCCAGCCCGGTAGAAGCACGCTATCGCGGAAGTTGTGGCCCGGACGGATCCCGAAGTTCCTGTGATCAAATCGCTGCCGCCTCATGTTGTCTCCCAGTCACTGCTGTGTGGTCTGATCTTGGGCTTTGCGGGCCATTTCTGCTTGGATTCGGCCTATCTGCTGGACCAGCTGCTCCATCGACATGTTCTCGAGATGCAGGCCGATTTCCTCGGCTGCTGCCGCTTGCCGCTGTTGAGGAATGGCCGAAGGGGCGTGGCGGATCTTCTTGAAAGCGTTGAGGGTCTTGTCGTCGTTGCCTCTGAGCTTGCGGACGTACTTGGCGGTAGTGACGATGCTCTTGTGGCCGACTCGGTCGCGGACGGATTCTAGGTCGGCACCTCCTGCGAGGAGCCAGCTGATGTGGGTCCCACGGAGGTCATGCGGGCGGATGCGCTTCGTCACGCCGATTGCAGCCAAGGCGGGGTACCAAATCCGCCGGCGGAACCACCAGCCCGGAACGTGGCCTTCAGGGTTGAGCCCCTTTTGCCGCTTGGTCTTGGAGTCGTGGGTGTCGAGGCCGACCGCGCGGCGCTGGGCGCGGTATTGCGCGTAGGCGCCGCGGCAGTATTCGCAGCGGCACTTGGCAAGCTGGTAAGCGGTGGTGGTGCCGTGCTGGTACTGGCGGCCCATCTTGTTGGGCGGGGTCAGTCCGAGTTCATCGGGGTGCGGGATGACCCTCGCGGGTTCCTCAGGTTCCTCGTAGGTGAAGAGCAGATCGTCGCCGGTCTTGCCGGTGACTTCGATGTAGCTGTCTACCTTCACGGCGAACTCTTCAGAGACCTTGACAACGAGATGCTTCTTCCCTTTCGGGTATGCCTTGACGCGGTAGGAGTAGCCGTCGGGGTCTCGGTCAGGCCGGACCTTGACGACTGCCCGGCAGATGGCGAAGGTCTGCTCGGAGGAATTCCAGTCCTTGGCTCGGAGCTCGGTGACCTCGCCCCATCGGGCACCGGTCTCGATGTCGGTCTCCAGGAGCATCTGCATCTGGTAGTCGCCGATCGCCGCGTGAACCTGGTCGAACTGCTCGACGGTGAGGATGTCCTTGTCGGTTTCGGGAACAGTAGGGAGCGTGATGCCCTTGCAGGGGTGTAGGAAGATAATGCCGTCGTTCAGCGCGGTCGTGAAGATGGCGCTAAGCGGGCTCATCGTCTTCGCCAGGTTCGCCGGCGAAGCCTTCATCTCACCGCGCATCCAGGTGACCCACTCGCGGACGTCGGCGGGATAGATCTGGTTCATGGGGAGGTTCCCGAACCAGGGAATCAGGTGCCGGCGGATCCGGTACTCGTAGTCGTCAGCGGTGCTTTGCTCGATGACGTGGTTGGGGAACCAGGTCTTCGTCACGTACTTGGCGAACTTGACCCGGCCGCTCTTGGAGTCGACAATGCGGCCGTCAGCAATCCGAGCCTCTGCTCGCTGCCACGCCTTGTCGGCTTCGGCTTCGGTGTTGTAGGTGCCTTCGTACTGTTTCTCCCCGCGAAGGTCCCGGTAGTACGCCTTGAAGCGTTCGTAGCCCTTCGCAGTGACGTGGCGCTCGTGCCAGCCCATCAGCCATGTCCTCCACAGTAGATCCTGTGGGGGCTGTGAGGGGGCAGAGATTTCTGCCATTCCTCGTCAGACCCCAGATAGATCCGACAGGTTTCGGCAGGCGAAACATGGGGATCTACCTGGAGTTTCACGCACCTGAGAGGGGTGGACCAGCGATCTGTACATATGACAGATTGGCCCTCTCAAGGCGGAAACGGCAGTTCGAATCTGCTCGGGAGTACAAGTAAATCCGCAGCTCGTAGCCTCGACCATGTCGGGGCTACAGTGCTGTTCGGGCTCTGTACGGGCTCACGGACGGTGCGAGCGGAGGGCGCGTGGCGATTTTCCGAATTCGCGCCGGCAGGCCTTGTTGAACGCCTGAAGGTCGGGGATGCCGACCGAGGCGGCGACCGCCGGGATCGAGAGCGTCGACTCGCCGAGCAGGTGAGCGGCCCGCTCCAGGCGTCGGCGCCTGATGTGCGCGACGACGGTCGTGCCCCTCTCGGCGCGGAAGAGCCTGGTGAGGTGGTTGTGGGAGACGCCGGCGGCCTCGGCGATCTCGGGGACCGTGATCGGCCGGGGAAGGCGCTCCTCGATATAGTCCAGCGCGGTCGCGACCGCGGCGTGTTCGCCCACGTGGCGCGGGCGCAACTGCGTCAGTCGCCACAGAACGGTCCAGATCTCGGCGCTGGCTCGGGCCGGTGCCGACGCGGCGGCGGTGATCGCGTGGCGCAGCATCCCGTCGAGGACGGCGACGGCCGCCCCGGCGTCCTGCATGACCGGGACCTGGTGCGCCTCACCTCGGTCGGGGAGGCGTGCGTGGACGTAGAGGTGCTCCGACACCCCTTGGTAGCGGTAGCGGACTTCGGCGTCGGCCGGGATCAGACTGACGTGCCCGGGCCTGATGGTGTGGACGGTGCCGCCGACCTCGAGTTCGCCCTCGTAGGAGTACAGGTGCAGCTGCCACAGGTCCGGCAGCCGGAAGCATTCCTCGGGGACGTGGAGGCCGTGCACGCCGATCCCCGCGTTGACGATCTCGGGAGGTTCGCCGAGCGGCACACTTGCCATGCGCATGGTGAAAACCAACCACTAGTCGGTGATTACAGCCCATTACGGATGGCAAGGTACTCCATAAGCTCGTCGTATGGCAACCACAACACCACTCCTGTCATCAGTCGAGGTCGCGCGATTCGTCGCCAACGGCTACCACCGCATGGACGCCGTCGTCCCCGACGAGCTCAACCAAGAGGCCATCGGCGTCTTCGACGCCGGCATCCCGGTGGTATATAGCGGCGAACCGGTCGCGAAGGTGTACGAGGAGGGATCCTTCGTACGCCGCCTCCTCGAGGTCCCCGCCGTCGCCGGGGCCCTGCACAGCCTCATCGGCCCCGATCCGCTCGTGGACCATCAGGCGCTCCACATCCGCGAGCCGCACGAGGGGGCGGCCCAGCCGCTCCACGCCGACGCCATCATCGACACCCGGCCCGACGCCTTCGACGTCCAGCTCATGTACTACCCGCACGAGGTCACCGGCACCATGGGCGGAACGCTGTCCGTCCCGGGCAGCCACCTGCGCCGCACCAACGAGTCCGACACCGGCCGCTACCAGAACCTGCGCGGACAGACCCGGCTCACCTGCCCCGCCGGCACGGTCGTGCTGCTCCACCACGGCATCTGGCACGGCGGGCGGCGCAACGACTCCGACTCCCGCCGCTATATGTTCAAGATCCGCTTCAATCCGACCGTTCCCCAAGTGCGGCTTTGGGACACGGGCGATCTCGACGACCCTCAGATCACCCGCGAGCTGTCCCGGTTCTTCCCCTGGTGCGAACACGCCACCGGTCGCCTCGAGGTCTACAACCGCATCAAACTGTGGCGCGCCATGACCGGCGACGCCTCCTTCGACATCGACCTGTGGGCGACCCGGGTCGCCAACCGCCCCGGGAGGGCCGCATGAAGCAGCAAGTCCTCGTCCTCTACCTGAACACCTCCGCACTCGACTCGGAAGTGCTGGCCTGGGCCTTCTACGACGGCACCGGCAGGACCGACCCGACCACCGGCGACAGCGACCTGCCTCCCTACGGCACCGGGACCGAGGCGCTGCGAGACGGCTGGCGCCTCTTCCAGGCCTCCCAGCTGCTCCCGCCCTACCCCGGCCACGAGTACGACACCTCGTACCTGAAGCACGAATTCTTCTTCGAGAAGTTGGAGTAGCACTCGGAGCGGCCGCTGCGGATGCCGCCTCGCGTCGGATCGCCCTCGGCCGGATGCGGCTCCGGCTGAGGGCGATCCGGGTCGGGAGATCAGATCGCGCCGATGAGGTCGGGCAGGGCGCCGTCCCTGGTGTAGAGCGGGATGCGGTCCAGCGGGGCGTCGGCGGTGATCCACTGGCCGCCGTCGTGTCGGGTGCCGGTGTGCAGGTCGGTCCAGGTCGCACTGGCCGGGAGGTAGACGCCGCGGTCGGTGGCACCGGCTTCGAGGACCGGGGCGACGAGCAGGTCGGGGCCGAACATGTACTGGTCGGCCAGGTCCCAGCAGGTCTCGTCGCCGGGGAACTGGTGGAACATGCCGCGCATGACCGGCTGCCCCGCTTCGTGGGCTTCGGCCATGTGGCGGCGGGTGTAGGGCCGCATCGCTTCGCGCAGCCGGCACATACCGGGCGGGAATCACATAGATCTCCTCACCCGATAGACGATTTCGGCGACCCGCCCCTCGATGCTCGGTCGTCTTGAAAACGGTCGAGCGCGCGCAGCGGGGTTCCTTTCGGCGCCGTTCAGAGAGATAATCAAGTTCGACGCGTCATCCCCGGCGAAGGCGGACGTGTCGGCGGCCAGGCCCTCCCCGGTGAAGTTCTCGTCTGATCACTCGGGGGGCAAGGATGCGTCAGAAAGCACGCAGGATCGTCCGCGCGGTCGCCGATGTGCTCGTCGCTCTCGGCGTGGTCGTGTCGTTCTACGCCGTCTACGAGTACTACGGCGTCCCCGCTGAGCTCGACAGGCATCAGAGTTCGCTGTCCGACGATCTCGACTCCTCCTGGGAGGCCGAAACCGAGGAGTCGGAGACCGGGGAGCGGGGAGCCGAGGCACGCGAGCGAGGTGGCCGCGCGCCGGACGTCGACTCCAGCGGCGTGCCCGTGCCGGAGCTCGGCGACGCCTTCGCACGCATGTGGGCCCCCGATATCCGGACCGAGCCGTGGACGCTGGTCGAAGGCACCGAGCTCGAGGACATCCGGTACGCGCCCGGTCGCTGGATGGGCGGGGCCCGCCCGGGCGAACAGGGGAATTTCACTCTCGCCGGCCACAACGTGCCCGAGATATTCCAGCACATCCGCGAGCTCGAACCCGGCGACAAAGTCGTCATCGAGACCAGGGAGCACTTCTACGTCTACGAGGTCACCGAACACGTCATAGTCGACGAGCGGCAGGTCGAGATCCTCGCTCCGGTCCCCGAGCGGCCGGGGGTCGAACCCGGTCCGGACGATTACTGGATGACGCTGTTCACCTGCAATCCCCTATGGGACAACTACGAGCGGTACGTCGTGTACTCGCAGCTGGATACAACGATCGAACGCGACGCCGAAGGCGAGCTGCCCGGGGCCGCGGTTGATCCGGAGGCCTGAAGCTCGTCCGCCCGGTCGGGCCGGGTCCGATTCCGCAGGTCCCGCGGCGCCCTTCACGGGGTGCCGCGGGACGTGCATCGACTGCGCGGTCAGCCGCGATCCGCGAAGGCGCCGCGTCCTCTCATCAGGAGATAGAGCCCGAGTCCGACTCCCAGCAGACCGGCCCCCGCGAGCAGGAACGGCGTGAAGTCCGAGCCGGTCCTCGGCAGCGTGTCCGGCAACTCGGTCTTGTCATCGCTCTGGCCCTGGTCGGGAGGTGTGGTCTCGTCGGGCGGCGTGGTCGTCTCATCGTCGGGCGGCGTGGTCTCGTCGTCGGGCGGCGTCGTTTCATCGTCGGGTGGTGTGGTCTCGTCGTCCGGTGGCGTCGTCTCGTCGTCGGGCGGCGGCGGTGTTCCGGGGCAGGTGTGGGTGAGGTTGAAGAAGGCACCCTCGTCCGGGTCCTCGACTTCGGCGCTGGCACCCGTGAGCGTCCATCCCGCCGGAGCCAGAATGAACGCCTTGTTGTCGCCCTCGCCGTCGACGATGCCGCCGTCGGTGTCGGTGGAGAGGACGTGCTCGACGTCGTCCGCGTCCACGAACGTCGCAGTCACCGAGATGAAGTTTCCCTCGGCCCCGGCGGCGGCGGGCAGAACGAACACCCAGCCGTCCAAATCGTCACCACCGCCCGGCGCCTGGTCACAACTGTTCGTTTCGAAGCCCGAGGCGGTGGTCGGCACATTGCCGGGATTGATGTCAATAGTGGCGGTCGCCGCATACGCCACCATGGGATACGCGACGAACAGCGCAGCAGCGATGATCAGACCCGCGCCTCGTATGAGCACTTTGAGAGCCATGATGATCCTAATAAGATAGATCTGTCAATTGTGAATGGAAACGTTCGGCGAAACGAGACGACCGGCATGAATGATGATCGATCCTCCGATGCGGACAATTCGATCCAGCCGGAGTCCGGGCGCTCGGAATCGCACCCGCCAGGGCTCGGCACTGGCGACGGAAACCGCTGCCAGTGAGGCGCCGTGACCTTGGGCCCCTGGCCCGATCACCGCGGATGACCGCGGTGAAAAGAGAGTCTGAGAAGATCACTTCCAAGAGTGATGTGTATTACTCAGTGTAGGGTAAGCGCGGCCCTGAGCTATCGAATATCGGTTGATCAGATAATCGAAGGCGCCCGGATGTACTATGCGTCCACCTCTGGACGGAACAATGCCTTGATTTCGGTGGCGGCTCGACGTGGCAGCCATTCTCCGGCAGAAATTCGAATCCCGGGTCGCGCGCGGAATCGAACGTCTTTTCAGAACTATCGCCGCGGACCGGTGAGACGGTGCGCCTTGACGCCGGTTCGTGTCGCTCAGTCGTCGCCGTGGTCGTGGCAGGTGCAGCGGTGGCGGAAGAGGATCGGGTGCAGGACGTGGGCCAGTTCGTGCTGGTTGCGGACGCCGCGGGCGAATTCCAGGCGGGCCCAGCGGCCGCGTTTCGGGCCGCGGTCCGAGGTTCCGAGGTCGACGAGCAGGCCGTAGCGGTCCAGGCGGACCGCCTTCGCGGTCGGGGTCGGGGCGCCGGCGCGGTGCCCCAGAGCCGTTTGCGGGTCCTCCGCGTCGCGGGAGAGCACGAGCAGGCGACCGAAGCGGTCGGTGGCGTGGTGGAAGGCGGTCACCGGCGGTCCGCTGGCGAACTCCAGGGTTCCGCTCAGGCGGCCACGGGCCAGTGTGCGTGCGACTTCGGCCGCGGTTGGGCGCATGGGCCACTCCCGGATCGACTCGAAATGAGTTAGGTACGGCTATAGCGTTTTAGGCTACCCTAACTCAATTGGGAGGGCGTGGTTCGGCGGCCTTCGGAGGGCGACGTATCGGGGCTCAGAGCAGCCGGGGCTGGTAGTGGGGTTTGCGGCGGCGGGGCTCGGGGGTGGCTTGGGTGCGGCGTTCGGCCGGGATGCGGGACAGGAACGGGGAGCGGGCCGGCTGGGTCCGCGTGCCGCGGCGGGTCCGCTCGGCCGCGTAGGTCAGGGACAGGTGCCGCTGGGCGCGTGTCATGCCGACGAACAGGAGGCGGCACTCCTCGGCCAGCGCTTCCTCGGCGAGGTCTTCGCCGGGGTGGCGCAGCGGGATCAGGCCGTCCTCGCAGCCGACGATGAAGACCGCCGGGAACTCCAGGCCCTTGGCGGCGTGGAGGGTCAGCAGGGAGATGCGGTCGGCCCGGGGGTCGAGGGTGTCGACTTCGACGCCGAGCGCCAGTTCGGTGCGGAAGCGCTCCTCGTCGTCGCCGCAGTCGGCGGCGAGCGGTTTGAGGAGTTCGGCGGCGGTGCGGGCGGCCGTCTCGTCCTCGGTTCCGCGGGCGATGACGGCTTCGGCGGCGGCGCGCAGCCGGTCGGCCAGGACCGGGCCGGTCGGTCCCTCGGTCGGGACGAGCGCGAGCTCGTCGAGGATCGACCGGACCCCCGCGCGGGAGGCGAGGCGGTCGTGCGAGCGCTTCTGGAACGGGAGCCCGGCGCGATCGAGCCCGACCATGACGGCCTCGGCCTGCCGGTCGGTGCGGTACAGGACCGCGAAGTCGGACAGTCCGAGCCCGCCGGAGTCGTCGTCGGTGACGCGGCCGGAGTCGAAGGAGTTCATCGAGGTCCCGCCGATGAGCTGGTCGATGCGGCGGGCCACGAAGGATGCCTCGTCGGTCTCGTTCGAGGCGCGGTAGAACTCGACGGGATGGGCGGGGTGGTCGCCGAAGGGCCGCAGTTCGCGGTCGGGGACGAGGGTGGTCGGTTCGACCACGGCGAGCGCGCCTTCGAGGATCCCCGCGCCGGAGCGGTAGTTGCGGGTGAGCTGGACCGTTCTGGCGGTCGGCCAGTCCTTCTGGAAGCGCAGGAAGAAGCCGACGTCGGCGCCGCGGAAGCGGTAGATGGACTGGTCGGGGTCGCCGATGGCGGTGATGCGCCCGTCTTCGGGGGCGAGGCGGCGCAGCAGCCGGTACTGCTGCTCGTCGACGTCCTGGTACTCGTCGACGGCGATCCACCGGTAGCGGCCGCGGTAGTGCTCGGTCAGGGCCGGGTCGGCCTCCAGCAGAGCGGGCGGGAGGGCGACGAGGTCGGTGAAGTCGACCAGGTCGAGTTCGCGGAGCCGGGCGGTGTAGCGCTCGAGGGCCTCGGCCAGTTCGGGTTCGGGTTCGCCACCGCGGCGAGAGCGGTGCTCGGTCAGCCGGTCGGCGAGCTTCTTGTCGCCGGTGACCTCTTCGGCGATCTCGGCGGCGCGGTCGGCGGCGGCGATGCCGAAGTCGGGCGAGAGTCCGGCCGTGGCGTGCTGTTCGCGGAGGAGGCGCACGCCCAGGGAGTGGAAGGTGGCGACGGTCAGGCGGGGCGCGTGCTCGGGGACGAGGGCGGCGAGGCGTTCGGCCATCTCCTCGGCGGCGCGGCGGGTGAAGGTGATCGCCAGGCACGCTTCGGGTTCGGCCCGTCCGGTGGAGACGAGGTGGGCGATGCGGCGGGTGAGGGTGCGGGTCTTGCCGGTGCCGGGCCCGGCGAGGATGAGCAGCGGCCCGGCCTCGGCCGCGGCGGCTTCGCGCTGGTCGGGGTCGAGTCCGTCGAGGAGTTCGCCGGTCGGCTCGGGGGCGCCGCGCTGGGTCGGGACCTCGGGCGCGGGCTCTACCGGGGCCGGTCGCGGGCGGGGTTTCTCGGGTTCGGGTGAGGCCGACTCCGGTTCGATGTCGAACAGGGCCGGGACGCTGACGGCGTTCAGTCGGGCGACTTCGCCGGGTTCGAAGAGGCGGATGACGCCGTATTCGCCGTCGTAGCCCGCATCGCGGATAACGTTGTCCGAGCGGAGTCGGGTCACGGCCTCGGCCAGCAGGGTCGAGTGCGGTTCGATGGCGTCGACCGGGACGTCCTCGAGGATGGACAGCTCGGGGCCGAGCTCGGCGGTGAGCCGGTCGATCTCGCCTCGGACCTTCTTGCTCTTGGGGCCGGTGCCGACGATCTCGCTCATGATCTCCGGCAGCGGCACCAGGTTCTTGAACCCGGCCGCGCCCTCGGGCGCGGCCCCTTCGGGCCGGTCGGCCAGCTCCTCGACGCGGCTGAGCACGCCGACGGTGACCGGCTTGCCGCACTCGGGGCAGCGGCCGCCGAGCGCACGGGTCTCGGCCGGCTCCAGCCGGACGCCGCACTTGCGGTGGCCGTCGACGTGGTACTTGCCCTCCTCGGGGAAGAACTCGACGGTCCCGGCGTGTCCCCTCCCGGTCTCCAGGGCCCGCTTGATCGCGTAGAAGTCCATGTCGGTGTCGAACAGGGTGGTCTCGCGCCCGAGCATCGGCGGGGAGTGGGCGTCGGAGTTCGAGACCAGCGTGTAGCGGTCGAGTCCGGAGATCCGCCAGTTCATCTCGGGGTCGCTGGAGAGACCGGTCTCGAGGGCGAAGACGTGGTCGGCCAGGTCCCGGTAGCAGTCCTCGACGCGGTCGAAGCCGGCCTTGGACCCGAGCACGGCGAACCAGGGCGTCCACACGTGGGCCGGGACGAGGTAGCCGCCGTTCTCGAGGGTGATCTCGAGCAGGTCCCGGGAGTCCAGGCCGAGGATGGGGCGGCCGTCGGAGGCTATATTGCCGATCTTCGCCATGGCCCGGTTGAACCCGGCGGCCGAGTCCAGGTCCGGCATGTAGACCAGGTGGTGGATCTTGCGGGTGCGGTCCGCGTGCTTGTAGATCGTGGATATCTCGACCGACAGCATGAACCGGACCGGGGACGCGGCCAGCGACGGTGGAAGGCAGCGGTCGATGTCGGCATCCAGGTCCTCGCGCAGCCGGTACACGCCGGGCTCGGCCGGCACCAGGTTCTCGCGCAGATGCTCGTACCAGGCCGGGTGGGTGAAGTCGCCGGTGCCGACCAGTGAGATGCCCTTGCGCCGGGCCCACCAGGTCAGGTGCTCGAGATCGCAGTCTTTGCTGCATGCGCGGCTGTACTTGGAGTGAATATGCAGATCGGCGTGGAATCGCACGGAAGCGATGGTTTCACAGGGCCCCGACGCGGTCCGAGTCGCACTCGGGTGTGACCGAGCGCGAGGGTCGGGCCGCGCGATGTGGACCGGCAAGCGCATATCATCGGCATTCGGAACTTCGAGAACGGCGAGTTCATTGGCGAGCTCACTGACCCGATCCCGGCACGATGGGACGGAGAGAGGCTGGTGCGGTTGTGACACGGACGGCGAAGATCGGCGTGGTCGGCGAGGCCCTGATCGACCTCGAGGTGCCGGAGTCCGATCCGCGGCGTCCGACCGCGCACCCCGGCGGGTCGCCGATGAACGTGGCCGTCACCCTCGGGCGCTTGGAATCGGCGGTCGCGTTTCTGGGCCGGCTGTCGTCGGACGCGTTCGGGCGGCTGCTGCGCTCGCACCTGTCCGATTCCGGGGTGGACCTGGGCTGGGCCGTGGAGGCGGCCGAGCCGACCAGCCTGGCGATCGTCTCGATCGCGCCGGGCGGAGGAGCGGCCTACTCGTTCCACGTCGAGGGCACGGCCGACTGGCAGTGGACGGAGCGGGAGCTGCCGACCGACCCCGGCCTGGACGCGGTGCACGCCGGTTCGCTGGCCCTCGCGCTCGCCCCCGGCGGCGAAGTGGTCGCGGACTGGCTGGAGGCGCTGAGCGACCGGATCACGATCAGCCTCGACCCGAACGTCAGGCCCGCGCTGCTGGGCGACCGCGAGTCCTACCGGAAGCGGCTGGAGCACTGGCTGGCCTTCAGCGGCATCGTCAAGGTCTCCGACGAGGACCTGGAGTGGATCTGGCCGGGCGCCGACCCGGCCGCTCTGGCGCGCGGCTGGATCGCCGCCGGGCGCCGACTGGTCGTGGTGACCAGGGGCGGCGACGGCTCGCTGGTGCTGTGCGGCGGCGAGGAGTTCAAGGTCCCGGCCCGCCCGACCGACATGGTCGACACGGTGGGCGCGGGCGACTCGTTCAGCGGCGGCCTGCTGGACTGGCTGGGCCGCCACGACAGGCTGCGCCCGGAGGGTCTGGACCGGCTGAGCGCCGCCGAGGCCCGGGAGGCGGTCGAGTTCGCCTCGACGGTCGCGGCGATCACCTGCTCGCGGCCCGGAGCGAATCCGCCGCACCGGAACGAGCTGCCGGAGCCGGAGTCGGCGTAGCGGGCTCGACCCGATCCGCGGGAGCGGTCCCGCGCGGAAGCGCCGGTCAGGGCGCTACTCCGTTTCGACTCCGAAGTGCTCGCGGACCTCGTCGACGTCCGGTATGCCGTTGAAACCGAGGTCCCTCAAACCGATGGTGACCTTGGTGCCGTCCTCCAGGAAGTAGGACCTCGGCGTCGACCATTGCGGATCGAAACCGGGCTCTTCGGCGATCGCCTGAAGTACGTCGTAGCCGATCTCGGCGGCCTCGTTCTCGTCGTTCGTGGTCGTATACACGTCGACTCGCTGCCAGACTCCGCTGAGCTGGAGACTGCAGTCGACTTCGACCGACTCCACACCTTCCACCGCTTCAATCGTGTCGGTGTAGAGCTCCGCGCAGTTCTCCTCGTCCCCGCCGCAACCGGTGAGCCCCGTTGTGAGCGTCGCCAGGCCGGCCAGGACCGTCAGACGCACAGTGCGGCTGTTCTGTCGCGCTCCGCTCATCTCGGCTCACTATCCAGTTCGTAGTTCGTCGGTTCGTCAGCAGCAGCCTATCCGAGGGCCGCAATGCTCCCGTCCGAACGACCGGGACCTGGCGTCTTGGAGGTCGGGTGCGGCGGTGCTGTGGAGGACCGGCGTCCGGAAGGACGCGAACAACGGCATGGCCCCACCGCCGCACCCGAGCTTGTCCGCCCGGTGGCCGGTTATCCGGATTCGGGGTCGGCGACGACCTTGCGGGCCTCGGCCTCTATCCACTTGCACCAACGGTCGCCGTTCCACGC
>NZ_JAELXW010000088.1 GCF_016428645.1 Glycomyces salinus
TCCGCCCGGTGGCCGGTTATCCGGATTCGGGGTCGGCGACGACCTTGCGGGCCTCGGCCTCTATCCACTTGCACCAACGGTCGCCGTTCCACGCGCCGTGCCAGGCCACCGGGACATTGGGGTCGTCGGCGAGTCGGCAGACCGGGGACGGACCGTTCCCGTCGCTGCATTCGACCCGATAGGACTCGTCGTCGAACCGGAAGACCACGAAGACGGCCGGGCCACGGGTGAACTCGCCCAGATAGGCGTCGGTCATATCACCCATCGCACACACGCACCCTTCGGAAGTCGGGGCGCCGACCGTTGTAGAAGACCATGAACGCGGTCGCCTCGAACCAGTCTCGCCAGCCCTCGGAGGCGGTGCGCCACTGCGGCCCCCAAGTGGCGCGGAGTTCACCGGTGTTGAGACCGGAGATCACCAGGACCACCTCGGCGGGGTTGCGGTTCGCGCAGACCTGGAACGAGTCCGGGGCCGGGATGCCTGAGGCGCGGACGGTGAAGGAGCGAACTCCGTCGCTGAAGTCTCCCCGGTTCTGAATTGCCGCGCCCGGCGCGGCGGGTCGCGCTGCCGGTGTGTTCGGTGATCGGCGTCGACCGTGATCGGTCATGTCGGTTCTCCTCCCGAAATGGAATGTGCACCGCTAGCTGAACACAACGTAAGCGCAGGTCAAGGCACGACACAATGATCTCTATCGGCGGCGCGATGGGGCTCTCCATAACCGACCGCCGGTATTGGGCGGCCGAATTCGGCAGCCGGATTCCGACCGGCCGAATGTCGCCGCTGAGTTGACCTTCTGTAATGTCATAACTACTTGTCACCATGGAGGGATGTCGAGTGAAAAGTTCCTCCAGCGGGAGATCGGCCGGACCCTCATCAAGTACCGGGAGAAGAAGGGGCTCACCAAGGAAGAAGCCGTCTGGTTCCTCGGAACCTCGAAGAAGATCCTCAACAGCTACGAGAGCGGAACTCTCCAGTACCCAGAACCGGCAGTCGTGGCCGACTGGCTGGGGCAGTACGAGGCACCGCAGGCTGTCATCGACGACGCACGGGCAAAAACGAAGTGGATTCGCCAGGGAAATCCGGCTAGCTGGCAAGAGTCGGCGCCCAACGGGTTCGCTCGATTCACTCAGATCGAACTGCTGGCCGTAAGTCTCGACATACACGAGGACACCTATGTGACCGGACTTCTTCAGGTCCCCGGTTACGCCGAGGCAGTCCTGTCCACCAACCCGAACCTCACCAGCGACGATCGCCGAGCAGCGGTTGGTTTCCGCGCGCAACGAGCTGAAGCCTTCTTCAACAGGCAGAGCAAAGCTCCCAGGCTCAGGGTGGTTATGTCCGAGGTATCGCTGACGAGATTCAGAGGGGCCGACTTCTACGAAGACCAGATCGAACACCTCCGGCACCGAAACCGCCAAGAAGGGGTCGACATCTTCATCGCACCAACAGGCAAGACCACCCCGTCTACGGGCTGGTCTTACACGATCATGTCGTTCGACAATGCAAAGGATCCCGACGTGGTCTACCTGGAGAATCTCCTGGGTGCCCAATACGAGGCAGACAGGAAGAAGGTTGACTGGTGTCGTAGTCTCTTCTCAACTACCGTCCCTATGGTGTTGGGCCTAGAAGACTGGAGAGCATCAGATGCTGACAAGTGACTGGAAGAAGTCCTCCCGCAGCGGCAACACCGGGGGCCAGTGCGTCGAAGCGCGCTTCCTGTCCAACGAGTGGAAGAAGTCGTCCCGCAGCGGTGGACAGGGCGGGGCTTGTGTCGAGGTGCGCGCCCACAACCACATTATCCAGGTGCGGGACACCAAGCTCGGGGCGGACTCCCCGGTTCTCAATGTCTCCCCCGCTGAGTGGGCCGCGCTCCTCACGCATGAAGGGCGCTGAGCCCTCGACCGACCAACCCGATCGGCCTCCGCCTCGGCGGGGGCCGTTCAGCGTTCGAGGAGGCGCAGGCCGGTGGCTATGTGTTCCAGATCGGTGCGGTCCTGCCGGCCGAACGGGTCCTTCACCTCGGCGGCGAGGCCGGGTTCGATCAACAGGACTATCTCTCGGTCTCCGGCGAAGCCGTCGTCGCCGAACGGCGCCGTCAGCCAGCCGTCGTCCTTCTCGTGGTAGCGGATCAGGAACTCGCGCATCGACTTCTTATCGGAGAAGACCTCGCCGCGCATGACCTGGACCTGGAGGTCCACTCGCCACACGCCCTCTTCGACCTGGGACTCCCAGACCCGCTGGGTGAACTTGACGCCGCCCCACTCGAACTCGAAGTCGGACTTCTGTCCCAGGCCGCTCGGAAGGTAGGTGAAGGTCAGGCGGCCCACCGGCTCGCCTCGCTGACTGGTGGTCATGCCGACATCATATGATTCGCCCTTATTGCGAGTATTCGCTGCCCCGCACTAGCTCAAATCGCCACCAGGGTGATCAGACCGGTCAGGCCCGCCATCGAGGTCGCGATGATCCCCAGGATCAGCCCCGACAGAGCCACCCCGCGCCCCGAGACGCCCCCTCCGGCGGCCCCGATCTGGCGCCGAGCATAGGAGCCCAGCATGATCGAGCCGACCCCGAGCAGCGCCGACAGCATGAAGAACGTCAGCCCGGCCCACGGGTTGAACGCCGCCGAGATCAGCCCGGGCACCGCAGCGATGGTGCCGCCGATCCCGGCCACCAGCGACCCGATCGCCGGACCCGAGGGGATCGGCTTCAGCCGGGGCTGGAGCAGCATGAAGCCGTCGACCATGGCGGGCGCGGGGGCCGCGAACATGGGCCACTGGACCGCGTACTGGTATCCGGGCGGCATCTGCTGGGGCGGGTAGGGGTGCTGGCCGTAGGCGGGTTGCTGCCAGCCCTGCTGAGGCGGAGGCTGCATCTGGGGCCGGTACGGTTCCTGAGCGCTCACACCGCCAGGTTAGCCGCTTCCATGGCGAAGCGATCTCGCGATGTCGTCAAAATAGTCGTCGACTTCCCTCACGTCATAGCCGCGCATCGTCATCTGGAAGCCGAGATTGGTCAGCGAGTCGGGGTGCGGGGGCGTGCCGACCTCCATGGCCTTGCGAATGCGGGCGACCGCCCTGTCGACTTGCGATCGGTCATATCCGCGGAATCGGACAGAGAAGAAGGGGTTCTCCATGCGTTACAGTCTGCCAGGTCATCCCCACAGGCAGAGACCGGCCTGCCCCCTCCGTCACCGGCTGCTCACAATTCCGATGTAACGGACACAGATCACATCAGGACTCTCCTCCACCGCTTGACACTGGACCGAGACCGCTTCACAAACTCCAGCGCGAGGCGTCCCGCCTCGTCGGCGTCGGCCTCGGCCACCGAGCCCGGCGCGAACGCGGCCTGGTTGACCAAGCGCGGCAGGCCGTCGATGCCCGCCTCCAGCACCGCGACGCGCGCGGCCGCCTCCTCGGCGTTGACGTGCGGACCGACCTTGACCCCGGCGCGCGCGGCGGCGGCCAGGACCTCGGCCCAGGCTCCGGCCACGCGCTCGGCCGGGGAGCCCTTGTTCAGGCGTCTTCGCTGCCGCGTCCTCCTGCGGACCTTGAGGCCCAGCGGGATCAGCGACAGCGCGACCGCCGCGGCGGCGCACCACGCCCACGCCGGGACGGCGTCTTCCTCCGAGCCGTCGGAGGCGTCGAAGTCGCCGTCCTCGTCCTCCAGGGCCGGGTCGTTGAAGTCCTCGGCGCCTTCGCCGCCGGACGGGTCCTCGCTGGGCGTCTCGGTCTCCTCGATCTCTTCGAGCGTGTCGTCGGGCGGGGTCGGGTCGACCCCTTCGGCGGGCATCGGGTCGAAGGGCACCCAGCCGACGTCCTGGAAATTGACCTCGGGCCAGGCCGATCCCTGCGCGGCGGTCACCGTCGACTCCCCGCCGGGGACTCCGAAGCCGACCACGACCCGGGTCGGCAGGCCGATCAGGCGCGCTATGAGGGCATAGGCGGCCGAGAAGTGCTCGCTGGTGCCGCGCTGGCCGCCCGCCTCCACGGGGGCCTGGAGGAAGTACTCCAGGGTCTTGTAGTCGTGTCCGGAGCCTGCCTCGGGGTCGAAGGCGTAGTGCGTCCCCAGGAAGTCGGCCAGGCCCTGGGCCCGCTCGTAAGGGGTGTCGTAGGTGGCCTGGATGTACTCGGCGATCGTGGTGAAGATCTCCGGGGTGCCGGTCGGGAGCATGGCAGTGCCGTCCACCGACAGGTCGGGGCGGGCGTTCGCGGCCGATTCGGGGTCGACCGCGACCGGGTCGGAGCCGACGGTGAAGGAGTCGCCGGTCGCCAGGCTGTCGGGGGTGAGCAGGCACCGGGTCTCGAGGTTGACCGCGACCTGCAGGTTCTCGACGGTGGCCGGGTCGGCGACGGCCGGGACGAGTTTGCCGCCCAACTCGATGATCTCGACCTCGGCGTTGAAGTCGCCGGTGCCCGAGCCGGGCAGGACCGACCCGGCGGTGCGGAAGTCGCCTCCGGCCTGCCAGGTGACGCCGTTGTACTCGGTGAGGACGGCCAGGCGCATCACCGCGTCGCCGTCGATCGTGGCCCGGAACAGCTCCTGGTCGGGGTTCTTCGCCCATTGGGCGATGCGCGCCAGGGGGTTGATGTCGATCTCGTTGAGCTCCGGGGGCTCGACCAGTTCGCGCGGGTCGTCGGGACTGGAGCCGACCAGGCCGGTGGCCAGGGGCGCGAGACCGACCACGGCGACCAGGAGGACCGCCGCGCCGACGATCGAGCCCAGCACGGTCGCGCTGCG
The DNA here is from genome assembly GCF_016428645.1 of Glycomyces salinus. Taxonomy (GTDB): domain Bacteria; phylum Actinomycetota; class Actinomycetes; order Mycobacteriales; family Micromonosporaceae; genus Glycomyces; species Glycomyces salinus. Next base: position 4,739 of record NZ_JAELXW010000088.1, read on the forward strand.
CTTGGGCGCCCCGCCCTCGACCCGGGCGTCGCGGTCGGGCCGCTTCGACGGCGGCGCGGAGGTCACCGCGAGCGCGCACCCGGCCAGGAGGCAGAACGAGACGGTCGTCCACACCGCCGGTCCCGCGTTCGGGCCGACCAGGTAGAGCCCGGCGGCGTAGAGGAGCGTCGGCGGCAGGCAGCCGAGGAGCGTGCGGCCGTAGCGGATGGCGAACTCGCAGGCCAGGCCGGAGGCGATCCAGGTGAGGAAGACCGGGACGCCGACCGTGTCGGGGGCGGCCTCGATTGGGATCAGCGCGGTCAGGGTGCGCGGGACGGCGTTGACGACCGCGTCCAGGAGCATCTGCGGTAGCGGCTGCGTGCCGTCGGCGGTGAGGTAGAACGAGCCGAACAGGTAGGCGGCCAGACCCCACACCGAGGCCGTCCCGGCCAGCCAGGACGGTCGGTTGCGCAGCCCGAGCCCGATCGCGAACGCCAGCAGTGCGGCCCCGACGACCAGGCCGGTCAGCGTCAGGCCGTGGTAGACGCGGCCGGCCACGGACCCGGCCAGGCCCGAGAGGCCGGTCAGGCACACGGCGACGACGGCCACGCGCACCCGGTAGCGGCTCACCCTCACAGGTTGACTCCTCCCCCGTCCCAGGCGGCGGCGAACTGCTCGCCGTCGGCGGCGCGCAGGAACGGCAGGCCGCCCTGGAGCGCGGCCGAGGTCGGCAAGTCCGGCTGGAGGTGCACGGCGATGACGACCGGGTAGGCGCGCTTGAGGGCGGCCAGGCGCGGCGTGGGCGGCTCGGTCCCGGTGATCCACACCAGCGTGTCCCCGAAGCGGCCGTTCTGGAGCCTGGCGATGAACTCGTCGAGCGAGTCGGTGGCGTCGCAGGCCAGTTCGGCGAGGGTGTCGCCGTAGATGTCGCGTCCGGCGCCGCTGATGGCGCTGCCGGAGGCGGTGACCAGCGCGGCGTGGTATTCGGCGCGGAAGCAGGCGGTCAGGACCGAGTAGGCGGCCTCGCAGCCGGCCTCGAACGAGTCGGGATCAGGCCCCCTCGGCGAAGCTTGCGAGCCGTGATTTTGCCAAGCGTCGGTGCGGTCGTCGAGGGCGATGGCGACCGTCGGCAGGGAGGTGTCGACGTGCTCTTTGACCATGAGCTGCCCGATTCGGGCCGAGGTGCGCCAGTGGACGTGGCGCAGTTCGTCGCCGATCACGTACTCGCGCAGCGAATGGAAGGTCAGCGAGCCCTGCTCGACCTTGTCGGCGGTGCCTTCGAGGGAGCGGGCCAGGCCGTCGGGGGTGCGGGCGAGGGTCCACAGGCGCGGGTGGACCCACAGCCGCGAGACCGGCCCGAACGATCCGGCGGTGGCGGCCAGGCCGAGGATGTCGCGCTTGCCGATCCCCAGGGGGCCCACGTCGATCACGCCGCGCCGCTCGGTGGGGATCGAGTAGCCGGCGCGGGTCGACTTGCCCGGGCGCAGCCGCGCCAGAGGGACGGCGACGCGGCGGGTCTGGTGGGTGCCGCCGCCGTAGACGTCCACGGCGCGGGCGCTGACCGACCGCCACTTCCCGGCGTTGCGCACGTCTAGGACCACCTCGGCCTCCTCCCCGGCCGAGACCCGGTCGGGGGCGACCTCGCGCTCGACCTCCAGGTTCGGTTTGGCGGCGATGACCGAGACCGCGGCGACGCAGGCGAGCGCGGCGGCGGCGCCGACCGCGACCAGTTCGGGGTAGCCCCAGCGCCATCCGGCCAGGCCGAGCGCGAGCGCCCCCGCGGCCAGCCCGACTCCCCGGGCTGTCACTGGGACCGCCCGGAGCGCTTCGAGCCGTCTCATGCCGCAGAGGCGGGCAGTGGAACGGGGACCTGTTCGAACACCTCGGTCACGATCCCCGCACTGCTGGCGCCGCGCATCGCCGCGTCGGGCGCGAGCTGGACGCGGTGGGCGAAAACCGGTTCGGCGAGGGCCTTGACGTCCTCGGGAATGACATAGGTGCGGCCCTGGGAGAGCGCGAACACCGAGGCGGCGCGCGTCAGGGCGATCAGCCCGCGCGGGCTGACCCCGACCGCGACCTGCGGGTGGTTCCGGGTCGCCGCGGCCAGCTGCACCAGGTAGGCGTAGAGCGGGTCGGCGATGTAGACCTGCTTGGCGAGCTCGGCCATCTGCGCGACGGTGCCGGTGTCGATCACCGGCGGGATCTGCTCGGGCGAGCGCTGGTGGGTGCCGCGAAGGACCTCGATCTCGGCGGCCTCGACCGGGTAGCCGACCGACAGCTTCACCAGGAACCGGTCGAGCTGGGCCTCGGGGAGACGGTAGGTGCCGTCCATCTCGACCGGGTTCTGGGTCGCGACGACGACGAACGGGGACGGGACCTGGTGCGGGTGCCCGTCGACGGTCACCCGGCCCTCCTCCATGACTTCGAGGAGCGCCGACTGGGTCTTGGGGCTGGCCCGGTTGATCTCGTCGGCGATGACGATGTTGGCGAAGACCGGCCCGGGGTGGAACTCGAATCCGCCGGAGGACTGGTTGAAGATGGTGACGCCGGAGACGTCGGACGGGAGCAGGTCCGGGGTGAACTGGATGCGCCGCCACACGCCCGAAACCGCCGCGGCGATCGCGCGGGCCATGGTGGTCTTCCCGGTGCCGGGCACGTCCTCGAGGAGGATGTGGCCCTCGGCGAACATGGCCGTCAGCGCCAGGCGCACCACTTCGGGCTTGCCGAGCACGACGGTGTCCACCGCGGCGGCGAGGCGCTCGAACGTGGCGGCGAACGCCTCGGCCTGCCCGGCGTTGAGCGCGACCGGCTGCTGCGGTTGCTGCTGCACCTGCTGCCGCGGCACCTGCAACGGATGGGTCTGCTCGGTGTCCTGCATTCTTGTTTCCCCCGCTTGCGCTAACACTTCGGAAGGTCGCCGGTGCCGTTGACTCCGGCCCCGTCCACTCTCAGCCATACGAACGGGATGTAGCCCCCCTGGCCCGGCACCAGCACCCAGATATTCGAGTCGTTCTTGTTCTTGTGGTAGTCACGGAAGACACCCTGACCGTCGTTGCCTCTCGGGCTGATTTTGTCGCCGGTCGTATAGCAGGAGGCGTTGAAGGTCTTCCCCGGGCCGGTGGCCCCGACCTCGGCGGTGTCGTGGCTGGCGCCCTTTCTGATCGAGATCCGGTCGGAGTCCGTGCCGTCGCAGTACGGGTCTCCGGCGGGGTCGTCGCATTCAAAATGCACCGTGACCTTGACGGCCTTGGTCGATGCCTTGTAGTTGGAGGTCTTCGAGTTGCCGGCGGCGTTGGTGATCCGGACCTGGTAGATGTGCTCGGTCGAGGCGCGCAGGCCGCCTTCGGTGAGGCTGTCGCAGGAGCCGTTGTTGACCTTGACCGCGCCGTCGCGCAGCAGGTCGCAGGTGACCTCGCCGCCACCGTCGTCGTAGGTCAGGTTCAACGTGATCGACTTGGCCGTCGAGGAGTGGTTCTGAACCTGCACGGTCGGCTTGGACATGGTGTTCGAGGTGGTGCTGGCCGGATCGGACTCGCCCGCCTCGTTGACCGCGACGACGGTGACCGCCACGTTCTCGTTGTTGCCGAAGCCCTCCATGCTGGCCGAGGTCTCAGTGACCTCCTTGGTCTGGTCTCCGGCGCTGACGATGTACTTCTCGATCTTGCGGCCGTTGGAGGCCGGCTGGTTCCAGGTGACGTCGATGGTCCCGGCGGCCGAGGACGACGACTCGGCCAGCAGATTCGTCGGCGCGTCGGGGACGTTGAACGGCGTCACCGAGTCCGACGGCTCCGAGGGCTCGGCGGCCGCGTCTCCGGCCAGCGTGGTGACCGAGAACGAGTAGTGGACGCCGTAGTTCAGATCGCCGTCGGCGGTCACCAGTTCGGTGCCGTCCGCTTGGCCCACTACGGTCCGGTCACCCTCTCCGGATACCGCTTCGACCCGGTAGCCGGTGACGTCGTTGCCCTCGCCGTCGGCCTCGTCCCAGGCGACCTCGACGGTGCCGTCCGGGTTGGCGGTGGCCTCGACGTTCTCGACCACGCCGGGCACGTCGGCCGAGGGGACGACGGACGGTGAAGTGGCCGTGTCGCCCGCGCCCTCGGAGTTGTGGGCGGTCACGGTGAAGTTGTACGACTCGCCGTTGTCGAGGTCGCCGATCTCCAGCACGCGTTGGCTGGGGGAGATCTCCCAAGAGTCTCCGGCGCCTTCGATCACGTACTTGGTGAGCGCCGAGCCGTTGTTCGGGGCGGCGTCCCAGGACAGGGTGACCTTGCCGTCGCCGGCGGCGCCGACGAGGTTGGTCACGGCGCCGGGCGGGCCGATCTCCTCGCCGCCGTCTTCGTCGCCGTCGCCCTCGTCGTCATCGCCGGAGCCTTCGTCGTTGTCGTCCTCGGGCGGGGCGTTGCCGCCGAGGATGTCGTCGCGGTCCTTCTCGGCGATTTGGGCGGTGCCGTCGGAGGAGACGACCA
>NZ_JAELXW010000089.1 GCF_016428645.1 Glycomyces salinus
CACCAGAAAGCGGAAAGCCGCCGGGCCGAAGGCCCGGCGGCTCAGAGCTTCACGCCTCAGTCGGATTCGCCATCGGTGATCCGGATGGCTTCATCGATGAACGCTTCCTTCTCACCTTCCGTAAGCTCCTGCTCAGTCATGAGCACATACGGAAGCATCAGCAACAGCTGCTGAACCAGCCCTGTGTCGAGACCATCGAGCAGCCCCTCTTCGCCGCGGCCAGTGCGGATCATCGCCTCGACGACCGTAGGTTTCAGGAGCTCCGCGCCGCCCGGAAAACGGTCGGGCAGGCTCTTGCTGTAGGCCACGATGTCGCCGAAGGTCGAGCCCTCGGGAAATCGACGCGAAGCCGCGATAGCCAGTGCCGACCCGGCCAGCGCATACGAGCGATCGGGCCCGAGCCGGTTGGCGGCCGCCTGGGGGGGCTCGGACCCCTTGGTGATCATCGCGGTCAAGAGCGCGACTTCATCGGGACTTCTGTTCGCCACGGTTCTAGGCCCTCCTGAACCTCTTGAAGATCCGTTCGAATTGTTGCACAGTCTTCGTGGTCACCAGCGTTGCAACGAAGCCGGCCATGATGGCACCTCCGGCGCCGACCTGCGGCTTCGGCATGGCGTTGATGACCGGATTCGTCTGATGAGTCTCGGAAACGGCATTCTCGTGCATTTGCGAGGGAGACGGCTCCGAGTAGAACGCCTGCCACGCCGAATCGAACTGCTTGCCCAGCGTCTTCGCCGCATCCTCAACTTGGTCGGCATTCCGCGTCGATTCGCGGAACAGGTTCGCGCCCTTGCCGCGATCAGCGGGCTGCATGAACTCCTCGCCCGAAGGCCGCCGTGACCTGTCCGGGCTCGGCGGCTCGCCATCGGGCGCGGCCGGGGCCGGTGGGCCGCCGGTCGGGGGCTCGTTCGGGCCTTGGCTTCCGCCCGAACCTCCGGCGGGGGTGGGGGCGTTATCCTGCTCGCCCTCTGCTGATACTCCTCCGCCGGTACCGCCCTGTAAGGTCCTCATCGCCTCGACCTGAGCACGCACCCCCTCGGCCTGCTCACCGATCGCCTGCAACCCGTTCTGCAACTGCCCCAACGCGTCCTTGACCGCCATCGCCTCGGCGGCCTTGCTCTCCATGCCCAACGCCTGAGTCTGATTGCTCAACTCCTCCGCGCTGCTCATCGAGGTCCCGGCGCTGGCCGCCGTCTGTTCGATCTCGCCCTTCAACGCCTCGATCTGCCCCGACAGCTCATCGACACTGGCCATGGTGGGGTGGCCCATCCTAACTGGGAGTTCAGGGGGATGAACCGGTCGCACCTCACTTACCGAACGCGACCGGACCTCACCTTACCCAAACCGCCGCAACCCCGCAGGGCGCGGACTTCGACTCCTCGACGACAAGCGAACGCCGTCGGTCGCCATCCGAGCTTAGATAAGGTTGTCCAATGCTTCCCGCCAGCACTGGAGGCACCGCAGCCGACTCCAGGCTCCATCACGGGCCCGGCTTCATTCAACCGTATTTACAAGGATTCGAATATATGGAACCATCAATAGTGTTCTCACCTCCGGAGAAAGGAGCGCCATGCGCAAGGCATGGAAGGCCGTCCTGGCGGGTGTCGCGGCGATGACCATCTCGGCCCTCGGCGCCACCCCCGCCCAGGCGGCGCCACAGACATGGGTGAACGGCACCACCGTCTACGACACCTCCGGCGATGTCATGCACGCCCACGGCGGCGGCGTCATCAAGGAAGGCGGCTACTACTACATGCTCGGCGAGCAGCGCGTCGACGGCGGCAGCCTGTTCGAGGCCGTCTCGATGTACCGCTCAACCGACCTGGTCAACTGGGAGTTCCGCAACCAGATCCTCACCAAGGACTCCCACCCCGACCTGAGCCCGGCCAACATCGAGCGGCCCAAGGTCATCTACAACGCCCAGTACGACCACTACGTGATGTGGGCGCACAAGGAGAACGGCTCGGACTACGGCGACGCGGAGATCGCCGTGGCCGTCTCCGACACCATCGATGGGGACTACGCCTGGCAGCGCTCGTTCCGGCCCCTCGGACACATGTCGCGCGACCAGACCGTGTTCGTCGACGACGACGGCACCGGCTACCTGATCTCGTCGGCCAACAACAATTACGACCTGCACATCTACCGGCTCACCGACGACTACCTCGACGTCGAGGAGCTGCTCTACAGCTTCGACGGCGACCACCGCGAGGCCCCGGCGATCTTCGAGCGGAACGGCGTCTACTTCCTGGTCACCTCCGGCGCGACCGGCTGGAACCCCAATCAGGCGCAGTACGCCACGACCACGAACTTCCCCGAGGGCCCCTGGAGCGGCTGGCAGAACCTCGGCAACTCCACCACCTACGACTCGCAGTCGACCTACGTGCTCGAGGTGTCGGGCTCGGAAGAGACGTCCTATATGTACATGGGCGACCGCTGGGCCGGTGCGAACGGCGGGACGCCGAACGAGTCGAGCTACGTCTGGCTGCCCCTGCGGTTCCCGTCCGGCGACACGCTGGCCATGGACTGGTACCCACAGATCTCGATCGACACCGCGACCGGCGAGGTCGGCGGCGCGGGCGGCGAGACCGCCGAGATCGTCTCCCGCTCCTCGGACAAGTGCATGGACGTGGTCAACGGCTCGACCGACGACGGCGCCGAGATCATCCAGTACGACTGCCACGGCGGCCTGAACCAGCGCTGGCAGCTCCAGGACGCCGGCGACGGCTATGTGCAGATCGTCTCGCAGTCCTCGGGCAAGTGCGTCGACGTGGCCGACGAGTCGACCGCCAACGGCGGCAGGATCATCCAGTGGCCGTGCAACGGCCAGAGCAACCAGCAGTGGGAGTTGCGCGACGCCGGTAGCGGCTACGTGCAGATCGTCTCCCGCCACTCCGGCAAGTGCATCGACGTCCCGAACGGGTCGGCGGACAACTCGGTCCGCCTCCAGCAGTACGACTGCCACAGCGGCCACCAGCAGCAGTGGAGTCTGTGAGCCCGCGTTGACATGGGCCCGGGGAGTGAACCCGGGCCCATTCCACCGCCCTGGAAAGCGCCTACTTGCCGGCTGGTTGGTAAGTTCGCGCGGTGACCCCTGGTACCGACACCGCGATCGAGTGGCGCACGCTCCTGATCCCCGTTTACGGGCCCACCGCCCTGATCTCCATCGGCATGGGCGCGGTCCTCCCACTCGTGGCCCTGGCCGCCCTCGATCTGGGCGCCAGCGTCGCGCAGGCGGCCGTCGTCGCCGCGCTCGTCGGCTTCGGGGCGCTGGCCGGCGACCTCCCGGCCGGGGCGCTGGCGCACCGGTTCGGCGAGAAGCGCGTCCTGCTGGCCGCCTGCGTGGTCGACGCCGGGGCCATGCTCGTCGCCGCCTGGACCGATTCACTGCCGGTGTTCTCGCTCGCCATCTTCGTCTGGGGCCTGGCCGTGGCCGTGTTCGGCCTGGCCAGGCACGCCTACCTGTCCGAGGCCGTGTCGCCGCGGTACCGCGCCCGGGCCCTGTCCACGCTCGGCGGCACCTTCCGGATCGGCACGTTCATCGGCCCCTTCGTCGGGGCGGTCCTGGTCGAACAGGTCACGATGTCGGCGGTCTTCGTCTTCGCGGCGGCCATGAGCCTGGCCGGGGGCCTGCTCAGCCTCACCCTCCCGCAGCTGTCGGCCTCGGCGGCCGGGGCCGAACCGGAGCGGCCCGGCGGCACCTGGAGCGTGCTCGCGCGCCACCGGCGGGTCCTGCTGACGCTCGGCGTCGGCGTCCTGCTGATCTCGGCCGCCCGCGCCACCAGGCAGAGCATCGTCCCGCTGTGGGCCGAGTCCCAGGGCCTCGACGCGGCGACCACGAGCATCATCTTCGGGATCTCGGCGGCCGTGGACATGCTGCTGTTCTACCCCGGCGGCGCGATCATGGACCGCTTCGGGCGCATGTGGGTCGCGCTGCCGACCATGATCGTCTTCGCCGTGGGGTTCACGATCCTGCCGCTGGCGGGCACGGCGGTCACGATCGGCCTGGTCGCGTGCCTGATGGGCCTGGGCAACGGGGTCTCGTCGGGCATCGTCCTCACCCTCGGCGCCGACGTCGCCCCCGACGAGGGCCGACGCCGGTTCCTGGGCGGCTGGCGGCTGTGCGCCGACCTCGGCAACGTCGCCGGGCCGGGCCTGATCAGCCTGATCACCCTCGCCTTCCCGCTGGCGGCGGCCTCGGTCGCGCTCGGCGCGGTCTCACTGCTGGGCGCCGGTTGGCTCGCCAGATGGGTGCCGGTCTACGCGCCCCGCCCGGCCGCCGAGCCTCAGCCGACCAGCGGGCGGCCCTCCGGGTAGCGGTAGAGGCGGGTCCGGTTCCGGACCGCCAGCGCGGTCGCGAGCAGCACCGGGCCGATGCGGCCGACGAACATCAACACGGTGACCAGCGTCTTCGACACCGAGTTGAGATCGGCGGTGATGCCGGTCGACTGCCCGACCGTCGCCAGTGCAGAGGTCACCTCGAACAGCGTCTGGTGGAGGCTGAACTCCGGTTGCAGCGCCGTCAAGGTCATCACGGCCGCCGCGTTCAGTGCGACGTATACCAGGGCGATGGTCAGCGATTGGCGGATGACGGCCCCGCTCAGGCGGGTGCGGAAGGCCGAGGCGTCCGGTTCGCCGCGGACCTCGGACCAGATGACCCACAGCAGGACGAAGAACGTGGTGACCTTGATGCCGCCGGCGGTCGAGGCGGCCCCGCCGCCGATGAACATGAGCACGATCGAGACCAGCAGTGAGTGCTCCTGCATCTGGCCGACGTCGATCGAGTTGAATCCGGTGGTGCGCAGCATTGCCGACTGGAAGAACGACGGGAGCAGCTTCTCGTGCCATCCCATGGGGCCGAGCGTTCCCGGGTTGGACCATTCGAAGGCCAGGAAGACGAACCAGCCGCCTAGGAACAGGATCCCCGTGCCGGTCAGGGTCATCTTGGAGTGGAGGGTCCACTTGCGGCGGCCCCAGCCGCGGCGGGTGACCTCGAAGATCACCGGCATGCCCAGCCCGCCGAGGATAGCGGCGGCACTCACCGGCGCGATGATCCACGGGTCGTGGGCGAAGCCCATCAGGGAGTCGGAGAAGAGGCTGAATCCGCCGTTGTTGAAGGCGCTGACGCCGTGGAACAGGCCCTGCCAGAACGCCTCGAACCGGCCCATCCCGTAGCCGAAGTGGAACCGCAGGCTCAGCGCGATCGAGACGAGGAACTCGACGATCCCGGCGATGGCGAACGCGCGGAGGATGACCCCGCGCAGCTCGCCGAGTTCGACCGTCGGGTGCAGCTCGGCCTGCGCCATCAGGCGGGTCCGCAGGCCGAGGCGCTTCGACACCAGCAGCCCGAGGAACGCCGCGCTGGTCATGATGCCCAGGCCGCCGACCTGCATGGCGGCCATGATGACGCCCTCGCCGAAGGTCGACCAGTGCGCGGGCGTGTCGAGCGTGATCAGCCCGGTGACCGTGATCGCGCTGGTCCCGGTGAAGAGCGCGTCCAGCCACCCGGTCGATCCGGGCGCGGTCTGGGCGATCGGCAGCATCAGCAGACCGGCGACCGTGAGGATCGCGGCGGCGAACCCGACGGGGACGATGCGGATCGGATGGCGGGCGAAGCCGTCGATGATGTCGCGCATGGATCTTGTCAGCCAATGCCCTCGTCGGTCGGGAACCGCGGCGCCGAGCCGCGCTCGGGTGACGGGCGGTGCGCCCGGCGGATCGAGTGAACTCCGCGAAGCGGGTTCCGCCAAGGGGCCTTGACGCGGTCGGTACGGCCCGGGTGCCGATATTGACGTTTTCTTGACGTCGGCCGGACTGATTCAGGGCCGGAAGCGGTAGCCCATGCCGGGTTCGGTGAGCAGGTGGGCCGGGCGGGAGGGGTCGGCCTCGAGTTTGCGCCGCAGCTGGGCCATGTACTGGCGCAGGTAGTTCGTCTCGCGGTCGTAGGACGGTCCCCACACGCGGTGGAGCAGTTCGCGCTGGCTGACCAGTTTGCCGGGGTTGCTCGCCAGGATTTCTAGCAGCTGCCATTCGGTCGGGGTCAGGCGGATGCGGTCTCCGTGGCGGTGGACGGTCTTGGTGGTCAGGTCCACGGTGGCGTCTCCGATGGCCACGGTCGGGGTCTCGGGCTGGTCGCCGCCGCGGCGCGTGATGGCCCGCACCCGGGCGAGGAGCTCCCCGATGTCGAACGGTTTGGTGACGTAGTCGTCGGCACCGGCGTCGAGCGCGGCGATCTTGTCGGTGCTGGCCGCGCGGCCCGACAGGACCAGGATCGGGGCGCCGGTCCAGCCGCGCAGGCCCGCGATGACCTCGCCGCCGTCCATGTCGGGCAGGCCGAGGTCGAGGACTACCAGGTCGGGGACGGCCGCGGCGGCCCGCCGCAGCGCCTCTGCGCCGCTGCCGGCGGTGGCGACGTCGTAGCCGTGGGCGGCCAGGTTGATCCGCAGGGCCCGCAGGATCTGGGGTTCGTCGTCGACGACCAGGACTTTGATCATCGCCCCTCCTCGGCTCGCGGCAGGGTCAGCGCCATGGTCAGGCCGCCGCCGGGGGTGGCTTCGGGGGCGAGGGAGCCGCCCATGGCTTCGGCCAGGCCCCTGGACAGTGCCAGTCCGAGCCCGACCCCGGTCGAGTTGTCGCGGTCGCCGAGCCGTTGGAACGGGGTGAACATGAGTTCGTGGTCGGTGTCGGGGACGCCGGGGCCGTGGTCGATGACGCGCAGCCGCACCCGGCCGTCGCGGGCGCTCGCGGTGACGGCGGGGGGTCGTCCGGGCGGGCTGTGGCGGAGGGCGTTGCCGATGACGTTGACCAGGATGCGCTGGAGGAGGCCGGGGTCGGCGGCGACTTCGGGCAGGTCGGCGGCGATGTCGAGCCGCACCGCGGCGGCGGCCTCGCCCGCCTCTTCGAGCGCGCCCGGCAGGGCCTCGTCGAGCGCGATCGGCACCGGCGTGGCGCCGAGGACGCCCGCTTGCAGGCGGGACATGTCGAGGAGGTTGTCGACCAGGCCGGTCAGGCGCGCCAGGGAGTCCTCGGCGGTCTCCAGCAGTTCGGAGCGGTCTTCGGGGCTGAACAGGGCCTCGGAGGATTTGAGGCCGCTGACGGCGGCCCGCGCCGACGCCAGTGGGGTGCGCAGGTCGTGGGAGACGGCGGCCAGGAGCGCGGTGCGGAGTTTGTCGGTGTCGGTGAGGCGTCGCACGGCCTCGGCCTGGCGTTCGAGGCGTTCGTGTTCGAGCGCGGCGGCGGCGTGCATCGCGAACGCCTGGGCGATACGCCGATCCGACGGCTGGAGGGTGTGCCCGCGCAGCGTCAGCGTGAGGTGCTCGTTGATGGGCAGGTGGTTCTCGGCGATGCCGGGTTCGGGGCAGGGTTCGCCGGCGCTGGCGGCGGCCCGCCAGGCGTCGGGGTCGCGGCGGTCGGTCGGGCCGGTTTCGGGTTCGACCTTTTCGAACAGGGTGGCCGATTCGAGGGCGAAGGTGTCGCGGAGCTGTTCGAGCAGGTCGGTCAGGCGTCCTTCGCCGCGCAGGACGTTCGCGGCGAGGGTGGCGAGGGTCTGGGCCTCGGCGCCGGCGCGGGCGGCGAGGCGGGCCCGGGCCGCCGAGACGTTGACGACGACGGCGCCGCCGACGGCGAGCGCCACGAACACGACCAGGGCAATGATGTGCTCCTGTTCGTTGATCTTGAACGTGTGGTAGGGGGTGGTGAAGGCGAAGTTGAGGCCGAAGAAGCCGATGAGTGCCGCCAGCAGGGCCGGCCACATGCCGCCGGTGAGGGTGATCGCCAGGACCGCGGTCAGCACGATGAGCAGTGCGCTGGTCAGCGACAGGTCGTCTCGGAAGGGGACCAGGGCGGCTACGAGCGCGGGGATGCCGATCAGGGCGATGGCCAGGCCGGTGGTGAGGCGTCCGGCGCCGAGCGCGCCGCGGCCGCCGTCCGGCGCGTCGGCGGCCCGCTCGTGGGTGCCGGGGTGGACGTGGCTGGGCTCGGAGTGCGCGGCGTGGGCATTGCCGTCGCCGGGGGCGGCCCCAAGGCGGATCCTGGGCTGACCATGTGTCACGGGAGTAAGCATGCTCGCTTGCGGCCCGGGCCGCCAGGTGACTGGCCCGGTTCGCGCCCGCGGGAGGTCAGTGCGAGGGGGGTTCGGTGCCGGCCGTGTCCGTGCCGGTCCTGGGCGCGGCTGCGGCCAGGAGGAGGCCGACGGCGAGCCCGAGCCACAGGGACATGGTGCTGAGGTTGGCGCCGAGCCAGTCCTCGCCGGCGAGGGTGGAGGCCAGTTCCAGGGCGGCCGCGGCGGCGAAGCCGAGGCCGGCCAGTAGCGCCGGGACGCGCCTTCCGGTCAGTCCCGCGGCCGCGGCCAGGGCGCCGAGGACGAGGGCGACGGCGATGGAGGGGCCGCCGATCGCGAGGAACCTGAACTCGTCGAGTCCCTCGTAGACGAACACGAGGCTGGCGATCGAGGCGAGGCCGAGCGCGATCGCGGCCCGGTCGAGCGGATGGGGCCTGGTCATGACGCCGCCTTCATCAGTCGGTGGAGCGGGCCGGGCCGGTCGGTCCACAGCGGGCGGAGCACGCCGTCCATGCCGCCGAAGCGCCCGGCCGCGGTCGCGAAGAGCATGAGGTGGATGAGGATCATCAGCAGGTAGGCCCAGAACCACTCGTGGGGCGTGTTGAGCACCGAGAAGGTGATCGCGAGGCTCTGGACGACCCCGAGGAGCGCGAACGCCCTGGTGAACAACCCGATGAGCAGGAGCGCGCCGAGGGATGCCTCGATGAGGAGGACGGCCCACCCGAAGAGCCCGAAGTTGGGGACCACGACGTGTTCGACGAACCGGGCCCAAGGGGCGAGGACCTCGTGTTCGACGCCGTTGAGCGTCCAGCGGTAGAGACCCGAGGGGGACTCGCCGCGGCCGAAGTCGGGCGGGACCTTCCAGGAGGCGTTGTCGATCCACATCAGCGCCACCCCCACCCGGGTGGCGGCGATCAGCCAGGCGCTGAGGCGGGAGGGCGCGAACGACGCTGTTGCCATGGCTCGAGTACAGCACGGACGGGGCGCGCGGGGACCTTACAAACCGCGTAAATGTCGGGGGACCGGGCGGGGAGTCCGGGCGCGTCCGATGAGTTTCACGTCTTGTAAGGAACACGAGGCCGCCATTCGTGCTGTACTCAGGGCCATGAACGCGTCACACCCCCCGCGGCCGGTCCTCGGAACCGAGGCCGGCGGTGTAGCCGAGGAGGGATCGCGGCGCGCGATCCTGCTCGGGACGATCGGTTTCGCGCTCGTCGCCGTGGCGGCCCTGACCTGGGCCAAATGGTGGCCCTACGCCCAGAAGCTCCCGGCCGTGGTCGACAGCGGCACCGTCGGCTCCTCGATCGTCAACGGCGACGCGCAGGCCCCGCCGGACCCCTCGTGGGAGTCGGCGGTGGACTACGCGCTCGCCTACGGGCTGGCGATCTGGCCGGCCCTGGTCGCCGGGCTCCTGCTCGCGGCGTCGGTCGAGGCGTTCCTGCCGCGCCGCCGCCTGCTGAAGCTGTTCCAGCGGGACCGGGGGGCGGCCGTCAGCACGGCCGCCGGAGGCGCGCTGTCGATGTCGTCGATGATGTGCACCTGCTGCGCCGCCCCCGTCGCGAACAGCGTGCGGCAGCGGGGCGTGCCGCTGCCGTCGGCGCTGGCGTACTGGCTGGGCAACCCGGTCCTCAACCCGGTGGTGCTGGTGTTCATGGCCGTGATCCTGCCCTGGCAGTTCGTCACCGTCCGCGTCGTCACCGGCGTCGTGCTGGTGTTCGGTGTGACGCTGCTGGTGGCCCGGCTGGTCGGCGACCGGAAGACCGTCACCGACCCGGAGCTGCAGCCGGAGAACGACGCCGCCCCGGACGACCCGGCCGGCGCGCGCGACGCCTTCGGCCGGTTCGGGCGGACGCTGCTGCGGCTGTCGCTGATCCTGCTGCCGGAGTACCTGGTGGTGGTGCTGCTGCTCGGGGGGCTGCGCGGCTGGCTGTTCCCGGCCGGCGCCGCCGAATGGGGCGTGGCGGCGGTGCTGCTGTTCGCGGTCGTCGGGACGCTGTTCGTCATCCCCACCGCCGGGGAGATCCCGATCATCCAGGGCCTGGCGCTCCTGGGGGTGGGGCTCGGCCCGGTCGGGGCCCTGATCCTGACCCTCCCGGCGCTGTCGCTGCCGTCGATGCTGATGGTCCGCAAGGCGTTCCCGACTTCCGTGGTGGTCGCGACCGGCGCCGCGACCGCCGTGCTGGGCCTGGTCGGCGCGGGCCTGCTGGTGGCGCTGTCATGACGCCGGCGGCCGTGTGCGACGGGGGCGATCTCGACTGCGGCGGCGGGCTGCTCATCGCGATCAGGCGGGCGCTGCGCGGGATCGCCGTCGGCGAGGTCCTCGAGATCCGCAGCCGGGCGGCCTCGGTCGAGGTCGACCTGCCCGCCTGGTGCGAGTTGTCGGGCCACCCGCTCGAGCGGGTCTCGCGCGAGGCGACGACGACGAGCTACTTCGTCAGGAAGGGGCGTTGACCATGGCCGAACCGGACGTGGTGCTGGAGGCCGAAGGCACCGACTTCGGCAGCGGACTGCTGGTCAGGCTGCACGAGGCGATGGAGCGCCTTGAGGCCGAGGAGGTCCTGGAGGTCCGCGGCGGCGACCGGTCGGTCGCCGAGGACCTCGAGGCGTGGTGCGTGCTCACCGGCAACGCCCTGGTCGGGCCGCTCCAGGTCCGCAAGGGCGAAGTGGAGATCGAGCCGGAGCCGCCGAAACTGGGCTCCCGCCTGTGGCTTTACAGCAACTTCAGCTGCAACCTCGCCTGCGACTACTGCTGCGCCGAGTCCTCGCCGCACGCGTCCGCGCGGCTCCTGCCGGTCGAGACCGCGCGGGACGCGGTCGCCGAGTTCACCGCCGACGGCGGGACCGAGGTGCTGGTCACCGGCGGCGAACCGTTCCTGCACCCCGAGCTCGGCGAGCTGCTGGACGCGGTCCTGGAGCGCCGCCCGGTCACCGTGCTCACCAACGGCATGGTGTTCGGCCGCGGATCCCGCCGCCGCACCCTCGAAGCGCTGGACCGCGACCGCGTCACCCTCCAGATCTCCCTCGACTCGGCCGCCCCCGAGCTGCACGACCGGCACCGCGGGGCGGGGGCCTACGCCCGCGCCCGCGAAGGCATCGGCCTGGCCCGCTCCCTGGGCTTCCGGGTCCGCGTCGCCGCCACCGTGGACGCGGCCGACGCCGAGGAGGTCGGCGCGCTGCGCGAACTGCTCGAGACCGAAGGCATCGGGGTCGAGGACCAGCTGATCCGCCGCATCGCCAGGCAGGGCTTCGCCGCATCGGGGGTGGTCCTGACCCGCGACGACCTGTACCCTGAGCCCGCACTCGCCGTCGACGGCGTCTGGTGGCATCCTGTGGGCATCACCGACCCCGACCTGCGCGTCACCGACTCCCCGCTCCCGGTCGGCGCCGCGATCGAGGCGATGGACCGCGCGCTCCGCCAGGCCGCCGAGCGGCAGGACCGCACCAGAAAGGCGTTCCGATGCACCTGAACCGACCGACCACGCCCGCGAGCCGCGCCGGCCACTGGGACACCGTCTACGACACCAAGGGCGAGGACGGCGTCAGCTGGTTCCAGGCGGTGCCGACCGTGACGCTCGAACTGCTCGAGACGCTCGGCATCGGACCTGACCGGTCCGTGATCGACCTCGGCGGGGGCGCCTCGGTCGTGGCCGACCACCTGGTCGAGCTCGGATACGGCGACCTGACGGTCCTCGACGTGTCCAAGGTCGCCCTGGACGACGCGAAGCGCCGGCTCGGCCCGGCCGCCGACCGGGTCCGGTGGCTGCACCGCGACCTGTTCGACTGGACGCCGGAGCGAGGCTGGGACCTGTGGCACGACCGCGCCGTGTTCCACTTCCTCATCGACGAGGAGGAGCGGAGGGACTATGTGGAGGTACTGCGCTCGGGCGTCGCCGACGACGGCCGGGTCGTGGTCGCCACCTTCGACGCCCACGGCCCGACGCACTGCTCCGGGCTTCCGGTGGTCCGCTACGGCGCCGAGGACCTGGCGCGGGTCTTCGCCCCGCATTTCGAGCCGGTCGAGGCCCGCGCCGAGGAGCACCTGACCCCGACCGGGCTCGTCCAGCCGTTCACCTGGGTGGTCCTCCGGCCCGCGTCCTAGGCGGTCGGCAGGAAGACCCGCATCCCAGTGCCGCCTCGCCGCGCCCAGCGGTGGTAGGGCACGAGCGGCACTTCGCTCCATTCGGGACTGTCCCGGTCCGGGGGCGGGGTCGGCCCGAAGGGCGGCCGGCCGGCCGGCCGCCGGGGTGCGGACGCGGCGCTGATGCGCGCGATCGCGCCGTCCCGGTCCGTTCGCGGCGGCGCGGCGGGGTCGATGCGGACGTCCTCGATCGCCCAGCCGGCGGGCAGGTCGGCCGTCTCGACGCACAGCACCAGCGGGCCCCGTTCGACGGCGACGCAGCCGCGGACGGCGTCGATGCGCTCGTCGGGCCAGGTCAGGCGCGGTTCGACGGACAGGTCGAGGGCGATGGTCGTGCCCGGGGCGAGGTCGCCGCGCACCTGAGCCCAGCCGGGTTCGACGACCCGCGAGCCCGCCGCGTCGGCCAGTGTCGCGCCCTCGGCCCAGTCCGGTACGCGCAGCCGCAGCTCGACCGGGCCCTCGGGCGCCTCGGTGACCTCGATGCGCACGGCGCCGTCGCGCGGGTACTCGGTCGCGATCCGCAGTCCGAGGACGCCGGAGGCGGTCCTGGCGCGCATCTGACCGGGCGCGTACTGGAGCAGCGAGACGGTCTCGTCCTCGACCGAGGCGGCGTAGGCCTGCCAGGAGGCGAGGGTGCGCGCGAGGTTCGTGGGGCAGCAGGAGACGTCGAACCAGGGGGCGCGCACGCCGCCTTCGGCGCGCGGGTTCACCTGGTCCGGTTTCACGTCGGCGGCGGCCGTCCGCTGGTGGAGCGGGTTGGCGTAGAAGAAGGTCCGGCCGTCCGGTCCGGGCGAGGCGGCCACGATGTTGTAGAAGGTCCGCTCGATCAGGTCCGCGTAGCGCGCCTCGCCGGTCGCGAGGTAGAGCCGCCACGAGACCATGACCGAGGCGATGCCGGCGCAGGTCTCGCAGTAGGCGCGGTCGGGCGGCAGCTCCCAGTCCTCGCCGAACCCCTCGTCCTGGTGGCGCGAGCCCATGCCGCCGGTGAGGTAGGTGCGGCGCTCGACGGTGCGGTGCCACTGGCGTTCGACCGCCTCCAGCAGTTCGGCGTCGGCGGTGTCGACGGCGACGTCGACGGCCCCGGCGGCCAGGTAGAGGGCGCGCACGGCGTGCCCTCGCCACACCTCGGCCCGGCGAACCGGTTCGTCGTCTTGGAAGTAGGAGGCGTCCAGCAGCGCGATCGGGGCGAGCGTGCCGTGGCCGCGCCGCTCGATGAACAGCCGGGCCTGCTCGGTGTACCGCTCCTCGCCGAGGGCGCGGCCGAACTCGGCGAGTCCGACCTCGATCTCGGCGTGCCCGCAGATCCCTTCGCGGCCTTCGGGCCCGAACTCGCGGCAGACGTGGTCGGCCGCCCTCCTGGCGATCTCGACCAGCTCGTCCTCGCCGCTCGTGCGCACCCGCGCGACGGCGGCCTGGAGCAGGTGGCCGGTGCAGTACAGTTCGTGCCCCTCGGACAGGTCGGAGTACCGCGGCCGCTGCCCGGCGTGCCCGAAGCAGGTGTTGAGGTAGCCGTCGGCGTCCTGGGCGGCCCCGATCCGCTCGGTCAGGGCCTCCAGGGTCTTGTTCGCCCAGGCGTCGCCGGTGGTGCCGTGCCGCCAGGCGAGGGCCTCGGCCAGCTTGTAGACCTCGGAGTCGGAGAACGGCCAGCCTGGCCTCTCGCCGCCGGTGGCGCCCTCGCGCACCCGGTCGAAGTTCGCGATCCAGCCGAGCCGCTCCATCCACTCCAGGCAGTGCCGCAGAGTGGCGTCGGCGTTCGTCCGCTGCAGGCGTTCCCAGAAGCCGCCGGTCAGGCGCAGCTCGTCGAGCCCGATGCCGCGGCGTCGGCCGCGGCCGGAGACGACGGGGGCGGGATGGGAGGCGGGGTTGTCTTCCACGGATCAGTCCTTCACGGCCCCGGCGGTCACGCCGGCGGCCACGTATCGTTGCGCGACGACCAGCAGGATCGCCGCCGGGAGCGAGGCGACCACGGCGGTGGCCATGATGGCGTTCCACTGCGTGGTGTTGTTGCCGATGTACTGGTAGATGCCGAGCGTGATCGGGACGAACTCGCCGGAGCGGGCGAGCGTCGAGGCGAAGATGAAGTCCGACCAGGCCCACAGGAACGCGAACAGCGACACCGTGAGCGTGGAGTTGCGGCTGATCGGCAGCACCACCTTGGTGAAGGTGCGCCACGGTCCGGCGCCGTCGATGCGTGAGGCGTGGATCAGCTCGCGCGGGATGCCCGCCATGAACGTCGTGTAGAGCAGGACCCCGAACGGAACGGCGATGGTCGAGTCGGCCACGATCAGGCCCGGCACCGAGTTGAGCAGGCCTAGGCGCACGTAGATCGCGTAGAAGCCCATCGCCATGACCACCGCGGGGATCATCTGGGCCACCAGCAGCAGGAAGTTGAGCGCCTTGCCGCCGCGCAGGTGCAGGATCGCCAGCGCGTACCCGGCGGGGGCGGCGATCACCACGGTCAGGGCGACGCAGCCGAGTCCGACGACGAGGCTGGTGCCGAGCGAGGGCAGCTGCTGCGAGATCGCGGCGCGGTAGCCCTCGAGGGTCGGGTCGGTCGGGAACCACTGCGGGGTGCTGCGCCGCAGGTCGCCGGTCTGGGTGAGCGAGACGTTCACCATCCAGTAGACCGGGAACAGCATGAACGCGCAGAACACCACGCCGAGCACGGTCTTCGGCCAGGATCGGGTTCTCATGACTTCTCCCAGCCGCGCTGCATCCGCAGGTGCAGGAACCCGAACACGAGCGCGATGACGATGAGCAGGTTGCCGATCGCGGCCGCCGGCGAGAAGTCCGGCTGGCCGGTGCCGAAGGCCTCGCGGTAGGACCACACGGCGAGGGTCAGCGAGGAGTCTCCGGGCCCGCCGGTGGTCATGATCCAGACGACGTCGACCACCTTGAGCGTGTAGATGAATCCGAGCAGCAGCGTGATCGCCGAGACCGGGCGCAGCAGCGGCACGGTGATGCGCCAGAACTGCTGGCGGGCCGAGGCGCCGTCGAGCGAGGCGGCCTCGTACATCTCGGAGGGGATCTGCTGGAGCCCGGAGTAGAGGATCACCAGGTTGAACGGGATGCCCAGCCAGATGTTCGCGATGATCACCGAGGTCAGCGCGGTGTCGGGCGAGGTGAGCCAGTTGATCTGCTCGCCGCCGAACGCCTCGATCACGGAGTTGACGATCCCGTTCTCGCTGTTGAGCATCCACGCCCAGGTCGAGGCCGAGACGATCAGCGGCAGCAGCCACGGGACGAGGAACAGCGCCCGCAGCACCCCCGAGAGGCGGAAGTTGGCGCGGAAGAACACCGCCAGGGCCAGGCCGATGGCGTACTGGAACGCGATCGAGACGACGGTGAACAGGGCCGTGTTCAGCAGCGCAGTCCCGAACGAGTCCGAAGCGAAGACCTCGGCGTACTTCTCGAATCCGGAGAACTCGGGGTTGCCGAGGACGAAGGCCCGCACCGTGTAGTCGTGGACGCTCAGCTCGATGTTGCGCCACAGCGGGTAGGCGTAGAACACCGCGAGGTAGGCCAGCAGCGGGGCGGCGAATCCGATCGCCGTCCAGGTCTGCGGCGTGCCCGGCGGTTTGCGGCGGCGGCGCCGGTCCGGGCCCGGCGCGGCGGGCGAGGGGCCCGCCGCGCCGCCGGACACGCGCCCGGTCGCGTCGACCGAGGTCGTGGTCATGCTGCTATCACTCCATGGCCGATTCGGCGTCGGCCTGCGCCTGCTCCAGGGCCTCGGACGGGGTGGCCGAACCGGACAGCGCGTTCTGGACGGCGGTCCACAGCTGCTCGGAGATCACCGGGTAGTCGGTGCCGAGGTTGTCGCTGGTGCGGCCCTTGGCCTCGCGGACGGCCGCGACCCACGGTTCGAGCTCGGGCTCGGCCTCGAGCAGCGCCTCCTGGCCGTCGGCGGTCGGCGGGATGTAGTAGGCGAAGGTCGTGGCGGTCTCGACGAAGCCCTCCGGGGTGGTCATGCACTCCACGATCTGGCGGGTCACCTCGTAGCGGTCGGTGTCGGCCTGCGCGGGGGCGACGATGAACTCCCCGCCGGTCGGCGCCGGGGCGATGCCGCCGTTGCGGGCCGGGATCTGGATGACCCCGGTCTCGAAGCCGGCCTCGGCGGCGCTGTTGACCTGCCAGGTGCCGTTGACCGCGAAGCCGAACTCGCCGGTGAGGAACTCCTCCCAGGTGGTGTTCTGGGAGTTGGTGAGCACCGAGTCGGGGGCGTAGCCGTCCTGCAGCCAGCCGGTCCACAGTTCGAGCGCGGCCTCGGCCTCGGGCGAGTCGAGCTGGGTGAGGTCGGCGCCGGCGCCCCAGAACCAGGGCAGGAACTGGAAGGAGCCTTCCTCGGTCCCGATGGCGGCGTAGGTGATGCCACTGTCGCCGTTACCGGTAACCTGCCCGAGCGCGGCCGTCAGGGACTCCCAGTCGGTGATCGAGGCCGGGTCGACGCCGGCGGCGTCGAGGATCTCGGCGTTGTAGTAGATCGCCAGCGTGTTGGCGCCGACCGGGATGCCGTAGGTCTGGTCGTCGACGACGCCGGCCGCCAGCAGGTTCTCGTCGACGCCGGAGACGTCGAGCCCGAGTTCGTCGACGGAGGTGAGCATCTCGGTCTCGGCCAGTGTGGACACCGCCGGGTTGTCGAGCAGGATGATGTCGGGGCTGGTGCCCTCCTGCGCGGACAGCAGCGCCCGGTTGGTCAGGTCCGTGGTGTCGGATGCGGTGCGCTCGATGGTCACGCCGGCCTCCTCGCCGCAGGCGTCGACGCGCTCGGCCCAGGCCGAGCCGTCTTCGTGCTGCGGGTACGGGTCCCACCACGTGTAGGTGTCGGAGTCACCGCCGCCGTCGCCGCCGGACGAGCAGGCGGCGGCCGCGGCAAGGGAGACCGCGGCGAGGCCCGCGGCCAGCGGCCGCGCGAGGCGGGTGAGCCTGGTGTTGTTCATTGGTCGTTCCTCCTTGAAAAGGGGTCCCGCCGGGCTGCGGTGCCCGGCGGGTCGGGCCGGTCATTGCTGACCGAGTGGCGGGGCGGTGCTGCCCCGGTCCACCAGTTCGGGCGAGACGAAGCGCACCACGTGCGGGGCCTCGGCGCTCACCTGCTTCTCGATGCGGCGCACCAGTTGGCGCACGGCCATGCGCCCGAGCCGGTCGGGGGCGCTCTCGATCGAGGAGAACGGCAGGGAGAAGGTCCGGGCGAACTCGTCGGAGTAGCGGCCGACGACCGACAGGTCGGCGGGCGCCGACCGGTGCCGCTCGTGCAGGACGGTCGGCAGGGCCGCGGCGGCGGCCTCGTTGTTGAGCAGCAGGCCCGTCGCCTCGGGGTGGGCGTCGAGCAGGGCGTGCAGCTCGCGGCCGATCCGGGGCTGCTCCGAGGAGCCGTGGACGGTGTGCAGGGTCAGACCGCGCGAGGCGGCGGCCTCGACGGCGGCGTCCTGGAGCCGCCAGACGTAGGCGCCGCCGCGCTCGATGACGTGCTCGGGCTGGGAGACCAGGATCAGCTCGCGATGGCCGAGCGCGTGGAGGTGCTCGACCATGACCCGGCCGGACTCCTCGAAGTCCAGGTCGAACACGTCGACGCCGGTGCAGTCGCGGGGCAGGCCCACCAGGGCGCCGGGCTGGGGCGCGGCGCGCAGGACCGGCAGCCGGTCATCGTCGGCGGCGACGTTGAGCAGCACGATGCCGTCGACCATGCGCGAGTCGGTGATGCGTCCCAGCGCGCCGGGCCCGTCGGGGTCGGAGCTGAGCAGGATGTCGTATCCGGCGTCCCGGGCCGAGTCGGTGACGCCCTGGATGTACTGGAGCATCGCGGGGGCGAACTCGTCGGGCAGGAACTGCGCGAGCAGGCCGATCACGCGGGTCTGGGAGGTGGCCAGGGCGCGGGCCCCGGCGTTGGGGGTGTAGCCGAGTTCGCGGGCGGCCCGGTGGACCCTGTCGCGCACTTCGTCGGAGATGGCGCGCTTGCCGCTGAGGGCGTACGAGGCCGTCGAGCGGGCCACGCCCGCGGCGCGGGCGACGTCTCCGATGTTGACCACGGTCTGCTCCTCGTCGAGTCGAACTGTCGAACCGGTTCACACCATAGCGCACCGTCTCGTGGATCACAAGGCCCCCTCTGAGCCCTCTAACTGCATCTTTATCTGAATAGATCGAAGAACTTGTATTGAACGACGTTCGAAACTATGGTCGGTCGGCATCAGGTTCATCGAACCGGTTCAACATCTCAACGAGGAGTCCACATGAGAACCAAAGCGAGACGGGCACTGTCGCGCGCCTGCGCGCTGACGCTCGCGGTCGGCCTGGCCGCCGTCGGCACCGCGTCCCCGGCCGACGCGGCCGGCCTGACCCTCACCGTCGACGTCGGCCAGGTTGTGCGCCCGGCCACGCAGGTCGCCTCCGGCGGCCTCTACGGCGTCGGCTCCGACACCCAGCCGACCACCGACATGCTGCTGCCGCTCAACCCGACCAGCTTCACCCAGCCGCCGCCCGGCACCACCCACCTCGGCAACGGCGCGACCGAGCCGTGCTGCGACGCGCTCGACGTCGGCGGCAACATCACCCGCTCCGGCGCCCAGCAGTTCATCCGGCTGCCGGACATCTACCCGTCCTTCCCCTACCAGTGGCAGGGCTGGGGCGACTGGGAGTCCAAGGTCACCGAGATGGTGAACGACCGCCTGGACGCCACCGGCACGACCGGCATCCACGGCTGGGAGCTGTGGAACGAACCCGACTGGACCTGGGACTCCAGCGCCGGCTCGTTCAACGACGGCTGGACGCGCACCTACAACCTCGTCCGGTCCCTGGACTCGGTCACCCCCATCGTGGGCCCGAGCTGGTCGTACTACGACCACAACAGGACGCTCGACTTCATGACCCACGCCCGCGACACCGGCACGCTGCCGGACGTGATGGTCTGGCACGAGCTGGGCGACACGGACTGGAACAACTTCGACGACCACGTCGCCGACTACCGCGCCATCGAGAACCAGCTGGGCAT
The DNA here is from genome assembly GCF_016428645.1 of Glycomyces salinus. Classification (GTDB taxonomy): domain Bacteria; phylum Actinomycetota; class Actinomycetes; order Mycobacteriales; family Micromonosporaceae; genus Glycomyces; species Glycomyces salinus. The sequence goes on from NZ_JAELXW010000089.1 coordinate 19,180, forward strand.
CTCGCCGCGGCCCATCGCGATCAACGAGTACAACAGCCACTCCCAGATGGACATCCCGAGCGTGGCCCTGCACTGGATGGCCGTCCTGGAGCGCCACGGCGCCCGCGAGGCCCACCGCGCCTACTGGTTCGAGGCCGGCACCTTCGACGGCCTGTTCACACTCGACAACCAGCCCACCGCCTCCTACTGGCTCTACCGCTGGTACGGGGCGATGACCGGGAACATCGTCGAGACGGTGCCCCACAGCTGGCTCGACGGGGTCGCCTCCTACGACTCCAGCCGCCAGATCGCCGACGTCGTGTTCGGCGGCGACTGGGGCGACAACACGGTGCGCGTGACCGGACTCGGTTCGTTCGGCTCGCAGGTCGACGTTACGGTCCTCTACACTCCCGGCTCGGGCCGCCACACGCACGTCGCCGCGCCGACGACCGTGCTGGAGACGACCATGTCCGTCTCCGGCGGCGAGATCTCGGTCCCGGTCGACGACATGAACGCCGAGGGCGCCTACCGGCTCCAGGTCACCCCCGCGGGCGGGCCGACCACGGACTGGCAGCAGGTCTACGAGGCCGAGAACGCCACCGTCTCGAACGCCAACACCCACAGCTCGGGCAACGCCTCGAACGGGTACTACGTGGGGCAGATCGACAACGACACCGACATGCGCTCGGACTCGTTCGTGGACTTCACCGTGAACGTGCCCGACAGCCGCGACTACACGATGACGATCCGGTACGCCAACGGCACCGGCTCGACCTCGACCCACGGCCTGGCCTACAACGGCGGGGCCTGGTCGACGGTGTCCTATCCCCCGACCGACGGCTGGGCGCAGTTCGAGACAGTCGAGGTCACCGTCTCGCTCCAAGCCGGATACAACGTCATCCGCCTGGCGAAGGGCTCGCCGTACTTCGACGGCGGCACCGGATACGCCGAGCTGGACAACATCACCCTGAACTGACCCGACACCATCGGCCCCTTCGCGGCCCGGGGCCGGGCCGCGAAGGGGCCCGCGCGCGCCCCGAACGGCGGTTGTCGCGTATCCGAATGTACGAGGCGATCGGCGTGAACGTGCTGACGCAGTAGCCGACCGCCTCCCGCCAAGACAGAGCCCGGCCGCCGGCGCGCCGGCGGCCGGGCTCGCAGACCTCTACGCCGACATCCCCGCCCTCTACGACCGGTACGGCCCGGCCCGGCGGGCCCGGACCCCTACCTGACCACCGAGGCGCCCTTCGGTGAGCACGCGATGTTCGCGTCCTGGCCCCCGGAACGACGCCGCCGTCGGACACCTGCCGGAGGCGGTGACGACCACCGCTTCGCAGCGGGCGGCGAGGCCGCCGATCGCCTGTCACTCCGAGGAGTCGGCCTCGACCGATTCTTCTGTCTTGTAGACCGTGAACCCTCGGGCCCGGTAGTTGGGGAGCGCATGGCCGGAGTCGTCGGAACAGGTGTGGAGCCAGACGCGGTCGGGTTCGCCGGAGGGGGCGGTCCGGGAGGCGAGCGCCCAGGCGCGCTCGACCGCGAGGGTCAGCAGGTGGCCTCCGAGGCGCTGTCCGATGAACCGGGGCATGAGCCCGAAATAGGCGATCTCGGTCTCGCCGGGAATGCGCCCGTCCAACTCGGCGTACCCGGCGGGAGTGCCCTCGACGTATCCGACCCACGTCTCGACGTCGGGATGCTCGAGGTATTCGGCGAGCCGCCGGTCGTCCCACTCGAGGCGATCGGTCCAGTTCCAGGAGCCGCCGACGGACGCGTACAGGAACCGGCTGTATTCGAGGCTCGGGATGCGCGCCTGGATGAACTCCGACCCGACCGGTGGACGCCCTCCGGGGCGGAGCTGGTGCGGATCGGTCATCTGGAGATACCAAGTGGTCAGCGTCGTCACCCGGCAATGGTGGCAGAGGCGTGACCCGGGACGGACACAGGAGAGGATTTCGCATGTTGCTCAAATGGATCAGGTGCGGAGTGTCGGATCGGCCCGGATTCCACCGGGGCCAGCTGGCGTGGGATGCGGCAGAGGACTGCCGTGAGGGCCGGGACGGGTTCGCGTTCGGCTCGGTTCCCGGGGAACTGCGCGGCGCGAACGTCGATACGGTCAGCGACGACACCTTCGAGTTGGAACCCGAGTGGACGGCCCGAGCCGGAAGCGCAGAAACCCCGCCTTCCAGTGTTCTTCCTGGCAGACGGGGAATTGTTACCGGTCGTGGTGGCTGGGGCCGGGGTCGAACCGGCGACCTTCCGCTTTTCAGGCGGACGCTCGTACCAACTGAGCTACCCAGCCGCATCTGTACGGCTTCGGATACCTTACAGCACTCCGGGGCCGGTCATCGAATCGGTATTGGGGCGGCGGTGATCTTCGTCGGGTTCCGCGGGTACCGTACAGGGCACGCGACCCCCGAGGAGGAATCCGTGACCCCACTCGCCGCCGTTCCCCCGATGGGCTGGAATTCCTGGGACGCGTTCGGCACCTCGGTGACCGAGGCCGAGGTGCGGGCCGCGGCCGAGTTCATGGCCGATCGCATGGCCGACAGCGGCTGGGAGTACGTCGTCGTCGACATCCAGTGGTACGAGCCGAACGCCCGCCCCGGCGGATACAACTCCGGCACCAGGCTGTGCCTGGACCAGTACGGGCTCCCCCAGCCGGCGCCCAACCGCTTCCCGTCGGCCGCCGACGGGGCCGGGTTCGGGCCGCTGGCCGAGTACGTCCACTCGCTGGGGCTGAAGTTCGGCCTCCACATCCTGCGCGGCGTGCCCAGGCAGGCGGTGGCGGCCAACACCCCGATCAAGGGCAGCGAACACTCGGCGGCGCAGATCCCCGACCGCGAGCGGATCTCGTCGTGGGTCGACGACAACTGGGGCATCGACCACTCGCACCCGGGCGGGCAGGCATACTACGACTCGCTGATGCGGCAGTTCGCCTACTGGGGCGTGGACTACGTCAAGGCCGACGACATGATCGCCCCCTACTACGAGGACGAGGTCGAGGCGCTCTGCGAGGCGGTGCGCAGGAGCGGCCGGGACATCGTGCTGAGCCTCTCGCCGGGCGTGAACCTCTCGACCGGCCACGCCGAGCACCTGCGGGCGCACTCGCAGCTGTGGCGGATCTCGGCCGACGTGTGGGACCGGTGGCGGGACGTCGACGCCCAGTTCGAGCTGCTGCGCGACTGGGCCCCGCACGGCGGCCCCGGGCACTGGCCGGACGCGGACATGCTGCCGCTGGGCCGGATCGGGCTGCGCGCCGAGGTCGGCGAGCCGCGCGAGACCCGCCTGACCCCCGATGAGCAGCGGACGATGCTGACCCTGTGGTGCATCGCGCGCTCGCCGCTGATGGTCGGCGCGGACCTGCCGCATTCCACCGGTGAAACGATCGAATCACTGACCAACGACGAGGTCCTGGCCGCCCAGCGGCACCCCACCGGGGCGCGGGAGGTCTGGCGCGAGGGCAGACTCGTGGCCTGGGCGTCCCTGGACGGGGCCTTCGCGGCCGTGTTCAACCGCGGCTCGGACCCGGTCGAGACGAGCCTGCCCTGGACCGAACTGGGGCTCGACGCGCCTCGCGCGGTGCGCGACTGCTGGTCGCACTCCGAGGTCGAGGCCGCCGCGGAGCTGCGCGTGAAGCTCCCGGCCCACGGCGCGGCCATGTACCGCCTCTCCTGAGCTTCCCCGGTGGCCCCGGACCTGCGGTCCGCCCGGTCAGCCGGTCACTTCCGCCGGCGGCGCCTCCACCCACTGGACGAGCTGGATCACGACGCCGCAGGGGTCGGTGACTTGGAAGTAGCGCTCACCCCACTCCTCGGTCTCGATCTCGGTGGTGATCTCGACCCCCTCGGCCCGCAGCCGCTCGTACTCGGTGTCGATGTCGTCGACGGTGAAGACCACCAGCAGGCCGCCGGCGGCGCCCCGCTGGCTCTCGGGTTTGAACGTCGGCAGGCCGACTCGCAGGTAGATGATGCTGATCCCCGCGTCGGGGCGGGAGAGGGACACGAATCCGTCGGCCGCCATGTCCTCGGCGAAGCCGTAGTGGCGCCCCAGGAACTCCGCCGAGGCGGCCGGATCGGCGACGTTGAGCGAGATCGCGGACGAGGTGATGTTCACGGGCGACTCCTTTTCTTCGTACTTAGTATATTGTATTTCGTACGATATACAGCGTACAAGTTAGAGGGATAGGATCGGGCCGTGACTTCCGCCTCAGCAGACGCCGCGAAACCGCACCTCCTCGAACTGCTCTGGAGGGAACTGCCCGAGACCGCCAGGCGAGGGCCGCGGAAAGGACTCACGATCGACGCCGTGGTCGAGGCCGCGATCGAACTGGCCGACGCCGAAGGGCTGGAATCGGTCACCATGCGGAAGGTCGCCCAGTCGCTCGGGGTCGCCCCGATGACCCTCTACACCTACGTGCCCGGCAAGTCCGAGCTCATCGTGCTCATGCTCGACGCGCTCTACGGCCGCATGGAGCGCACCGAGGCCGCCGGCGGCTGGCGCGAGCGCCTCGCCGCCGTCGCCCGCGACAACTACGCGCTGCTGCGGGCCCACCCGTGGGCGGCCTCGGCCTCGCAGACCCGGCCGCCCCTGGGGCCGGGCCAGTGCGCCAAGTACGAGCACGAGCTGCGGGCCCTGGACGGGATCGGCCTGACCGACGTCGAGATGGACGACGCGCTCGCGTTCGTGCTCGGCTTCGTGCGCGCCGCGGCGGCCGAGGCCGCCCAGGCCGACACCGAGCGGGCCGAGTCGGCCGTGAGCGACCGCGAGTGGTGGGAGTCCAACCGGCCGCTGCTGGAGAAGGTCCTCGACGCCGAGCGCTTCCCGACCGCCGTCCGCGTCGGACAGGCGGCCGGAGAGGCGCACGAGGCCGCCTACGATCCGGCCCACGGCCTCGAGTTCGGCCTCCAGCGCGCCCTCGACGGGCTCGCCGCGCTGATCGAACGCGGCTAGGCGGTGTTTAAGGACCCCCGGCGAGTCGGTATCCGAGTCGAATTGTTCGCTCGCAAGACGGAAGGCCTTCCAGATCCTGGGGTTGGATCTGGAAGGCCGACAACGCGGCGAGCGGGCAAATCGGCCGGATAGCGGCCGTCAGGGGTCCTTAAACACCGCCTAAATCTTCAGCGGCTCGTGCAGCCGGTCGGAGTTCCACTTGCGGCGCATGGCCACCACCAGCGACGACACCGCGAGCGAGGCGACCAGCCAGCAGGCCAGCACGACCAGGG
>NZ_JAELXW010000009.1 GCF_016428645.1 Glycomyces salinus
ACCGAACGTCCACACGTTCAACGTGATCAGCGTGCCCAGCGCGGTCTCGGGCTCGGAGATCCAGCCGCGCCCCTCGATGCCGATCAGGGCCAGGCCCTCGTTGAACAGCCCGTCGGTGCCGAACACCGTCCGCCACAGGATCGCGATGGCGACGCTGGCGCCCAGCAGTGAGGGCAGGTAGAACGCCGAGCGGTAGAACGGCAGCCCCCGCACGCCGCGGTCCAGCAGCAGCGCCAGTCCCAGCGCGAACGCGAGCTGGAGCGGCACCGACACCAGCACGTAGGTGAAGGTCACCCCCAGCGACTGGTGGAGCCGTTCGTCCGCCAGCATGCGGGCGAAGTTGTCGAACCCGGCGAACTCGGCGTTCTGGAGCAGGTTGTAGTCGGTGAAGCTCAGCACCAGCGAGGCGGCCATGGGGCCGAGGGTCACCAGGAACAGTCCGGCGAACCACGGCAGCAGGAACCAGAACGCCACCTTGTTCTGCGGTTTCGCTTTCGCGCCACGGCTGCGCAGGCCGTGCAGCTCCGTGGTCGCGCTCATGAGGCGGCCTCCCGCGGGCGTGCGGTGCCTCGACCGGGGGCGGCGGGGGAATCGGCCATTGACACTCCTTCGTATCGAGGGGCAGAGTGACCGGTCACTGCTGCGGGTTCGACCAAAGATAGTGACCGGTCACTCTTGTGTCAATATATTCGAAGGAATCATCGGAAGGAAACCGGCAGATGACCGAACGTCAGAAGGACTCCCGACGCCCCACGATCAGGGAGGTGGCCCGGCTGGCCGGCGTTTCGCACCAGACCGTCTCGCGCTATCTGCGCTCCAGGGAGGGACTGCGGCCCGACACGCTCTCCCGCATCGACGAGGCCGTCCGGGAGCTGGACTACCGGCCCAACCTGCTCGCCAGGTACCTGAACACGCGGCGCACCGGGAGGCTGGCCATCGTGCTGCCGGTGATGGTCCACAATCCCTCGCGCATCATCGCCGGGGCGACCGGGGCCGCCCACGAGGCCGGGTTCTCCCTGGAGGTGCTCAGTTTCGGGGGCGGGACCGACTCTCGGACCGAGCGGGTGCTCGAACTCGCCGACTCCGCGCAGGTCGAGGGCATCCTGGCGCTGGCGACCATCGCGCCGTCGGTGCAGGAGCGGCTCGGCAACGGCGCGGCGATCGTGGTCGCGGCCGACTTCGACGACGAGATGCGCACCGTCGGCGAATTGACCGACGCCGCCCCGGTCCACGAGATGGTCGAGCACCTCGCGAGTCTGGGTCACCGGCGCTTCTACCACGTCGCCGGGGACCTGAAGTTCGCCTCGGCGCGGGCCAGGAAGGCCGCCTACATGGAGGCGATCGACCGATTCGGCGTCGAGTCGGCCGGCGTGTTCGACGGGGACTGGTCGGCCCGGTCCGGCCTCGAAGCCGTTCGGGCGCTTCCCGAGAGCAACCTGCCGACGGCCGTCATCGCCGGCAACGACACGGTCGCCGTCGGCGTGCTGCGCGGGGCGGACGAGCGGGGCCTGGACGTCCCCGGCGACCTCAGCGTGACCGGTTGGGACAACAGCGAGTTCGGGCAGTTCCTCAAGCCCGCGCTCACCTCGGTCGAGATCGACCTCGAAGGGGTCGGCCGCGAGGGAATGATCCGGCTGGTCAGGGCCGTGTCCGGCCGCGACCTGGAACCGGCGCGGGGGCCGGTCAACCGGCTGATCTGGCGGGAGTCGACCGCGGGCCCGGGGCCGCGCTGACCGGCGTTCAGGCGGCGGCGCCGGTCGACTCGCGCCAGACGATGCGCTGCAGGGAACCGGTCGGATCCGGCGCGGGCTCGCCGCGCAGGGCGGCGGTCAGCAGCCGCATGGCGCGGCGTCCGGCCTCCCGGAAATCGAGGTCCACCGTGGTCAGCGACGGCGTGGTGTAGCCGCCGAACTCGTAGTTGTCCCAACCGGTGACCACCAGGTCCCCGGGTACGGACCAGCCCCGCTCGGCGGCTCCGCGCAGGACCCCGGCGGCGAGGATGTCGTTGGCCGCGATGACCGCGAGCGGGGGCGTGCCCTCGGGCAGCGAGAGCACGGCGCGGCGGCCGGTCTCGGCGGGCCAGTCGCCGCCGAGCACGCCGAGCGATTCGACGCCGAGCCGCTCGACGGCGGCGAGGTAGACCGCCCGCCGGGAACGGGCCGAGGCCCATTTGTCCGAGCCGGCGAGGTGCACGAACCTCCGGTAGCCCGCCGCGGCGAGCGCGGTGATGAAGTCGTCGATCAGGCTGGCATCGGCCAGGTCCCCCACGCTGTGCATCTGGTCGTCGAAGGCGGTCGCGGTGACCACGGGCGTGGAGTCCGACGCGGTGGCGAGTGCCTCGGCGACCACCGGGATGAACGCCAGGATCCCCTCGAACTGCCGCCCCGCGGCCAGTTCGAGCAGTCTGGCGGTCCGGTCCTCGGCGGTGCCCTCCAGGCAGTGGGTCTCCATCGCGTAGCCGGCCTCGGCCGCGGCCTCGCCGGCCCCGCCGAGCATCCGCATGTGGTTGTCGGCCCCGACGCCGGTGACCAGCGCCAGGCGCCCGGAGCGGCGGGTGCGCATGGACCTCGCAGCGAGGTTCGGCCGGTAGCCGATGGTCTCTGCGGCTTGGAGGACCCGGTCGCGGGTCGCCTGCGAGATGGCGCCCTTGCCGGTGAGCGCGTACGACACCGTCGCCTGGGAGACTCCGGCGGCCCGGGCGACGTCATGGCTGGTGGGCGGGCGGGTTTCGGTCACGGCGGCCTTCCTGTGCTTGACAAGCTCGACATCGAAAGTATAGTGACTCTCATCAATTGATACGTATCACTAACCCAGTGATCATGCTACGCCACGAGCGGAAACTCCACCTCGCGACCACCGACCCGACCGACCCCGACCGGAGGACCACCATGCCCAGACGACGAACGGCCATCGCCCTGGCGGCGACCGGAACCATGCTCCTGTCGGTCTTCGCGACCGCACCGAGCGCCTTCGCCCAGTCGGGCGTCGACATCGCCATCGACTACGGCGCCGACCTCGGGCCCGCGACCCATGTCGCCAGCGGATTCCTGCACGGCATCGACCCGGCCGACCCCGACCAGTACCTGATCGACGGCGTCGACGTGCGCTCCATCCGGGGAGCCGACTACCACCGCAACCTGCCGAGCCTGTACGACCGGGCCACCTACGACCGGGTCGCCGCCACCGGCGCGGAGCAGCAGGTCGGCCTGTACTACTACAACGACGACCCGACCGATCCGAGGCGCACCTACCGGCCCGGCGACGGCGGCGACTACGACACCTGGCGCGAGATCGTCACCGAGGTCTACACCGAGGCCCAGGACCGGAATCTCGGGTTCGCAAGCTGGATCACCTGGAACGAGCCGGACATCCAGTGGGGCGGCGACTTCGACGGATACCTCGCCGCCCACGACGTCGCCTTCGACCGGATGCGGGAGCTCGACCCGGACGCGAAGGTGCAGGCGCCGGAGTTCTCCCGGTTCAACTTCAGCCTCCTGACCCAGTTCCTGACCTACTGCCGCGACAACGACTGCCTGCCGGACGTCCTGGCCTGGCACGAGCTGTCCGACACTCCCGCCGACGTGCCCGGCCACGCCGCGCAGATCCGGCAGTGGATGCTCGACAACGGCATCGACCCGATGCCGATGGCAGTCACCGAATACCAGGGCACCGGGTACGGCAACCCGGACGCCTGGCACACCGGCAAGAACGTCCGCTGGCTGGCCCAGTTCGAGCGGGCCGTCCCCTACGGCATGGACTCGGCGCTGTACTCGGCCTGGGAGTGGGTTGGCGGCGACGACCGCTTCCGCGCCAGCCTCGGCAATGCCGCCGACCGCGCCACCGTCTCGCTGCCGCGCGGCGTGTGGTGGAACTACCACGCCTACGGCGACATGACCGGGCGGATGGTGGAGACGACCTCGACGTCACCGACCACGGTCGACGCCTTGGCGGCGGTCGACACCGGACTGCACCGCTCGGTCGCCCTCATCGGCAACCAGACCTCCGAGGGCCAGAACGTGACCCTGCGTCTGGAGAACCTGCCGGCCGAACTGATCCGCGACGGCCGGGTGCGCGTGCGGGTCGAGGCGAACTCGAACGCGGACACGTTCACCAATCCCGGCACCGACTTCGAGCAGGACGTGGCCGTCTCCGGCGGCGATGCCGTGATCGACCTTCCGTACCCGATGCGGCCGGGCGGGTCGCTCCGCGTCGACGTGATCCCCGCGCTCGACTCGGCGGCGACGACCAGGTGGGAGGCCGAGGACCTCTCGGCGACGCCCACCGGCGGCGTCGCCTACCGCACGTTCGCAGAGGACGGGCTCAGCGGCGGCGAGGCGGCCGTCCTGGAGGCGACGGCGAACGGGCATTCGGTCTCCTACGACGTCGACGTTCCCGAGAGCGGCGTCTACAACCTGCGCGCGGGCCTGAAGAACCTGGAGTCGCGCGGCATGGCGCAGATCTATGTGGACGGGGAGCCGGTCGGCGGTCCGCTCGACGAGTACGGAGAGGTCCAGTACTACGACCAGCACGCGGGCGTGGTCGCGCTGTCGGCGGGCACCCACGAGATCGAGTTCCGCGTCGTCGGCGCGCACCCGGACGCCACCGCGCAGTGGTACGTGATCGACTACGTCGAGCTGGTCCGGCTCGGCGAAGGCGGCTCGCAGTCCACGGAGATCGTCAACCGCAACTCCGGCAAGTGCCTCGACGTGACCGGCGCTTCGTCGTCCGACGGCGCGGCGATCATCCAGTGGGAGTGCCACGGCGGCGACAACCAGGAGTGGAGCCTCGAAGACGCCGGAGGCGGCCACGTCCGAATCGTGGCCGGCCACTCCGGCAAGTGCCTCGGCATCGAGGACGGCTCGACCGCCGACGGCGCCGCGGCCGTCCAGCAGACCTGCTCCGGGACCGCAAGCCAGCAGTGGGAGGTCCGCGACTCGGGCGGCTACAGCGAACTGGTGTCGCGGCACTCGGGCAGGTGCCTGGACGTCAGCGGCCAGTCGACAGAGGACGGCGCCTCGCTCCAGCAGTACAGCTGCTGGGGCGGCGCGAACCAGCAGTGGAGCCTGTAGCGGCGCAGCGAACCCGATTCCCCCTCACGCCCGGCCCGGCGGCGCGCCGCCGGGCCGGGGCCTATCGGGAGGCCCGGGTAAGGCGGACGGCCATGTACTGGCGGGCCGGCAGGTCGACGCGGATCTCGCCGGTGGCGTCCTCGGCGACGCGGTCGACGGTCATGTTCCAGGTGTCGATCACGTCGACGTCGAACGAGCCGCCCTCGGGCAGGTCGATCATGCGGAACCGGGGCCGGTTGAAGCCGAAGTAGATCAGCTCGTACTCCCCGGCCACGCCGCCGCGGGGCGCGTCCCAGTCGGACTCCAGCGGGTCGAGCACGCCGGTCGGCGACCGCTCGACGACGGCGCGCAGGAAGGCGATGCGCTCGGGGCTGGAGCCGAGAAGGCCGCCCCCTTTGGACCACCACAGCTCCTCGGCGTCGTTGACGTAGGTCTCGCCGTGCTGCACGTAGCCGCCGCGGACCGCGCCCTCCCAGCAGCGGCGGAGCAGCTCCTCGCCGGTGAGGTTGCCCCAGCCCCAGTCGATGTCGCCCTCGTAGCCGCATTCGTCGACCACGACCGGCTTGCCCCAGCGCTCCCGCCACTGGTCGGTGTACTCGGCGGTGCGGTACACGTCCTGGCGCTGGGCGCTGACGTGGGTGATCCACGGTTTCGAGTGGTCGTAGAAGGGGCCGCAGTTGTGGATCGAGCGCAGATGACCGAACGGGTCCTCCTCCGCCACGATGGCGGCCAGGCGCTCCCAGTCGGCCTCGGTCTTCGACCCGAGGAGGTCGTACTCATTGGCCGTCGCCCACCACACGTTCGCGAAGGCCGCCAGCCGCCGCACCGTGTAGCGCACCAGGCGGTCGTCGGCCGCGGCGCCGAGGTCGGCGAACCCCCACCTGTCGTAGGGGTGGCAGAGGATGACGTCGGCCTCGATGCCGCTCTCGCGCAGGGCGAGCACCTCCTCCTCGAAACGGCGGAAGAACGCCGGGTCGAACCGGGTGGTGTCCCAGCCGTCCTCGACCGACCCCGGGAAGGGAAACAGCTCCGGTTCATTGTCGTTGTACTGGTAGGACTTCGGCAGCAGGCACATGCGGACCTTGTTGAACCCGGACTCGGCCAGGATGCGCCTGGTGGCCTCGCGCAGTCGCTCGACCTGGTGGGTCCAGGCGTAGGCGGTGGTGCCGAACGGCAGGTAGCGGGTGCCGTCGGCGTGGGCGAAGTGGAACCGGTCGGCCACTCGCACCGGCCCGTGCGAGCCCGCAGCGGCGGGGCCGCAGGTGAAGCGGCCGGTCCGGCCGTGGAGGTCGGGCGAGTTCGAGGCGGTGGCGAAGGTCCAGGCGCCTTCGGCGTCGGGCATGAACCTCACGCGCCAGATCCCGTCGCCGTCGTAGAAGCCGCCGACTCGGACCGGCCGCTGCCCGTCGCTGAACTCCGCGTGCAGTTCCACGTCGGTGAACGGATTGCCCTCCGAAGGGCCGGAGAGCTCGAGCTCGAACACCTCCCACCTCGGGCATCGGTCGCGGAATCGCACGCGGGCGGGCGCGGGGGCGGCCGCCCCGGTGTTGCGAGGTTGCTGCACGGAGAGTCCCCGTAGACGATGATCACTGCCGCCGACGGCCCGGCGCGGGATGCCCGGGCCGCCGGTCTTCGGCAGATGGGACACTACCCGAGCCAGTGATACGTATCAAGACCTTCCGGGAGCGCGGATCAGGCTGTGACGCACTCCCGTCCGTTGACGTAGGCTTCGACGTTCGATTCCGGCGGGATCGGTCCTGTGCCGATGAACCCGGGGCCGTCCCATCCGCCCACCGGGATCGGTGGGGCCCATGCGGGCGGTGTGAATCGGACCTTGTCGTCGACCCACTTGATCTGCGCCTTCCAGCCCTGCTGGATGACGGTGCCCTCGGGCAGGGTGATGACGACCAGCCAGTCCTCGCCGGGGTCGACCAGGGGGCTCAGGAGGACCCGGCCCTGCCAGCCGCTCCCCCAGTCGTTCACGATCGAGTACTCGAACACGCAGGATGGCGCGGTGGGGCCGCTCGAATGGACGGTGTCGGCCTCGCCGCAGCGGTCGATCACGTCGGACGGCTCGGCGAGGCAGACGGCGATCGTGACGTACTCGATCCACTGCTCCGAAGCGAGTTCGACCTCGTTTCCCTCCCCGAACTCCATGGTCATGCCATGCGAGGCGACGACTTCGCCCCCGTCGGTGTAGGCAGTGAACTCGATGACGCGGTCTCCCGGCGCTGTGGGCGGGCAGTCCTCGCCGGGCGGAGCCTCGGCCACCGCCTCGACGTTGTCGCCGATGAAGTGGGCACGGTTCGGTTCGGGCGGGTGAACGGCGGGGAAGGACACCTCTCCGAAGGTCTCGTACCAGTCGCAGGGGCCCGGCCCCAGGTGCCAGGCGCTGTAGGCCTGCGGCGGTCGTTCGGGGTGCGCGGCCGAGGCCGGTGCGGCGAAGGCCATGGCCGCCAAGGCGGCGGCGAGCAGGATGAGGAGCGGTCGGGCGAGTCTCATGTTGCCTCTCGGGGGTATGAGCGGTCACGGCGACCGGACCGGCGACCACGCGAACGAACCCGCTCACGAGCCGCAAAACGGCGCCCAACCTCAGACCGAGACGGCCCGGCATCTCGAAGTATCCCCTGATGCATCGAAGTCTGTCAATACAAAAGGAGGGCCGGGGACCGCTTCGCGGTTCCCGGCCCCTCGTGCGTT
>NZ_JAELXW010000090.1 GCF_016428645.1 Glycomyces salinus
ATCTTCAGCGGCTCGTGCAGCCGGTCGGAGTTCCACTTGCGGCGCATGGCCACCACCAGCGACGACACCGCGAGCGAGGCGACCAGCCAGCAGGCCAGCACGACCAGGGCCCGCAGCAGGTGCTCGGTCTGGCCGCCCGAGACGGTCACGCGCAGCCCGTCGACCACGTAGGTCATCGGCAGCAGCGGGTGCAGCGCTTGGAAGAACCCGGGCGTCGTCTCGGGCGGATAGAGCCCGCCGGCGCTGGTCAGCTGGAGCATCAGCAGCACCACGATCAGCAGGCTTCCGGCGGCGCCGAAGGCGAGCTTGAGCAGGTGCGTCATCGCCGAGAACGCCAGGATCGCCAGCAGGCAGAACCCGATCGTGGCGGCCGTGTGCAGCGGATCGAGGCCGAGTCCGATGTCGAGGACGGCGTACAGCACCACCGCGGCGAGCAGGCCGAGCATCGCGCCGGGCATCCAGCCGCCGACGGCGACCAGCGGCGAGCGCAGCGGACCGGCGACCGCGCGCGGGTTGGCCGGGCGCAGCACCAGGTACGCGATGAGGCCGAAGACCCACAGCGCCACGGCGATGAAGAACGGCGACAGGCCCCGGCCGTAGGTGCCGGCGGGGTTGAGGTTCTCCTCGTCGATGGCGACGGGACTGCCGTAGACGTCGGCGTCCGCAGCGTCCTCGGTCGGGTCGCCGGCCGGGACCTGCTCGGCGGCCTCGGAAAGCGACGAGGCGATCGTGTCGGCCCCGCCCTGGATCTGGCCCAGTCCGTCGGCGAGGTCTCCGGCCCCGGACTGGGCGTCGGCCGCACCCTCGACGAGCCGGTCGGCACCGTCGGCGACGTCGGCCGCGCCGGTCTGGAGGTCCCCGAGGCCGTCCGATGCCTCTTCGAGCCGGTCGGTGGTCACGCTCTGGACGGCGTCGTTGCCGTCCTGGACGTCGGCATTGACCTGGTCGGCCTCGTCGATCACGCTCTCGAGGGCGAGGCAGGCGTCGCCGTCGGGTTCGTCGGCGCACAGCTCCTCGTAGGCGGCGTCGAGGTCGGCGGAGGCCCGGTCGACGAGTCCGGCCCCGGCCTCGGCTCCCGACTGGATCTGCTCCCAGTCGCCGGCGAGGTCGTCGACGACCGGCTGGGCCACGTCGACGACCTGGTCGACCCCGTCCGAGACCTGGTCGGCGCCGTCGGCGACCTCTTGGGCGCCGCTGTGCAGGTCGCCCAGGCCCGCCTCCAGGTCCTCGGCCCCGGATTCGGCCCCGCCTACGCTTTCGGAGAGGTCGCTCGCGCCGTCGGCGGCCTCGGTCAGGCCCTCGCCGAGCTCGGTGAGGTCGCCGAAGATGGTCTCGGCGAAGGTGACGTAGACGGCGGTGTTGATCTGCTGCTGGAGTTGGAGTTCGACGGTCTCGGCCATGATCCCGGCTATATAGCCGTTGGCGTCGTTGAGGTCGAACTCGACCTCGGCGCGCTCGGGACTCTCCCCGGCCAGCGAGACGAGCTTCTCCGAGAAGTCCTCGGGGATGGTGATGACGAAGTAGTAGTCGCCGTCCTCGAGCCCGGTCCGGGCGGTGTCGGCGTCGGTGAAGTTCCACTCGAGCAGGTCGGTGGACTCGAGCTGATCGACGAGCTGGTCGCCGCCGTTGACCTCGGTCCGCTCGCCGTCGTCCTCGTATTCGGCGCCCTCGTCGTCGTTGACCACGGCGACGGGGATGTCGCCGGTCTTGCCGTAGGGGTCCCAGGCGAACCACAGGTAGAGGCCGCCGTAGACCAGGGGGATCAGGACGACCGCGATCAGGGCGGCCACGCGCACGGGGTGGCCGCGGAAGCGGCGGAGCTCCAGGATGGAGAGTCTGAACGGGCTCACTGCGTGCCTCCGTTCTCGACGCGGGCGACCCTGAGGTCGACCACGGTGTCGGCGGGCGGATCGTGGCGGGAGCAGGCGGTCAGGACGAGCTGGCCGGCGTCGGCGACGGTCCGCAGGGCGTCGAAGACGCGTTCGCCTCCGGCCCCGTTGAGGCCGGTGTCGGCGTCGTCGACGACGATGCCCGGGGTCCGGGAGGCGGCGGCGCAGGCGATCGCGAAGCGGGTCTGCTCGAAGCGGGGCAGGAAGCCGTAGGTGTCGCCGGTGTCGATGTCGACGGCGAGCCGGTCGAGCCACGCGAGGATGTTGGCGCGGCTCGCCGCGCCCGCCGAGACCGCGGTCGTCTCCTTGATGCAGGCGGCGACGGTGTGGTACTCGTCGAAGCCGATCGCCGGCGTGGCCTGGGCGACGGTGAAGCGGCGGCGGATCTCGCCGGGCCCGGTCTGGCCGTCGACGGTCAGGGATCCCGAGGCGAGGGCGAAGCGCCCGGACAGGGCGAGCAGGAGCGAGGTGCGCCCGTCGCCGCCGTCGCCGGTGACCGCCAGGACCTGGCCGAGCTCGGCGGACGCCCGCACCCCGCTGAAGATCGGTCCCTGGTGGCCGGAGGCCGAGAGCGCCTCGGCGGCGAGGAACGGCGGCGAGGCCTGCGGCAGGAGCTCCGTGTCGTCGCGCTTGTCGCTCATGCGGACCATCCTCACAGGTAGTTGCGCCCTCTATGGAGGGTTTCGGGGACATTCGGCCGACCTATGTACTACTTGTTAGTAACTTGCGGGCGCTACTCCCCCATCCTCAGCGACCGGCGGGACCGTTCGCGTCGTTGGGTCTGGGAAACTGTCACACACCCTTCCTATGTTTGTTGAGTGACCGTGTTGCGGTATCAGTACCGGATCTACCCAACCGGCGAGCAGGAGACGATGCTCGCCAAGACGTTCGGGTGTGTGCGCGTGGTCTTCAACGATGCGCTGGCGATCTTTCAGGGAACTTGGCGCGCGGGGCTGCCGCGCCCGGCGATGGGTACAGTCGCCAAGGCGGTCACCACCGACGCGAAAACGACGCCGGAGAGGGCCTGGCTCGCAGCGGTCTCAGCCGTGCCGTTGCAGCAGGCCCTGCGGGACCTGGCGGTCGGCTACGGCAGCTTCTTCGCCTCTCGGGCCGGGCGCAGGCCAGGTCCGCGGATCGGCCCGCCGCGGTTCAAGAAGCGATCCGCCCGGCAGACGGCCCGGTTCAATCGGAATGCCTTCACGCTCCGAGCCGACGGCAAGCTCTACCTGGCGAAGATCGGACCTGAAGCTGGCGAGAGTCCATGCGAAGGTCGCCGCGCAGCGGCACGACTTCATCGAGCAGGAGACGACACGGTTGGTGCGCGAGCACCAGACCATCGCCGTGGAGACCCTGAACGTGCAGGGCATGGCCGCCAAAGGGGTACGTCTGGGCAAGAACGTGCACGATCAGGCCTTGGGCATGTTCTTGCGGGTTCTGGCCGCGAAGGCCGCACGCGCCGGTCGAACGGTGATCGCGGTCGACCGGTTCTTCCCGTCTACGCAGCTCTGCTCATCGTGCGGGGACAGGACCGGCCCGAAAGGTCGGGAAGAACTCCATGTCCGGAAATGGGCCTGTACCGCCTGCGGTGCAGTACACGACCGCGATGTGAACGCCGCGATCAACATCCTGCGCGAGGGCTTGCGCCTGAGCGCCGAACAGCTCGCCGCCGGGCACCGAGAGGACCGGAGCGATCCGGTAGCGGAGAGTCGAAACGCCTGTGGAGGGGATATCAAGACTGGCAAGATGCCGGCAGTCCCCGCAACCCCCGGCGATGGGGAGGAATCAGGAACCGGTGGGAACGCGAAACCCACAGCGGGATAAGCAACTACCACTCCCCTAATACGACATCACACGCTGTTGAGGGGGAATGCCTTCCTTTCGAGGAGGGCAGGATGTCAAAGTTGAGGAATGTCAGAAGAGCGATCAGTACAGCCACCACAAGCAGACCGCCGCGACCACCCCCGCACCCACCACGGCGACACCGTCGACGACCCCTACGCCTGGCTCAAGGACGGCGAGGACCCCGACGTCCTGGCCTACCTCAAGGCCGAGAACGCCTACACCGAATCGCGCACCGGGCGCCTCGACTCGCTGCGCAAGGCCATCTTCGGCGAGATCAAGGACCGCACCCAGGAGACCGACCTGTCGGTACCGGTCCGCAAGGGGCCCTGGTGGTACTACAGCCGCACCGAGGAGGGCAAGCAGTACGCCATCCACTGCCGCGTGGCGGCCTCGGGCGACACGCCGCCGCAGGTGGAGCCCGGTGCGCCGGTCGAGGACGAGGTCGTCCTCCTCGACGAGAACGAGCTGGCGAAGGGCCACGATTTCTTCTCCCTGGGCGTCTTCGGCGTCTCCCCGGACGGGAACCTGCTGGCCTTCGGCGTCAACTACTCCGGCGACGAGCGGTTCACCCTGCGGTTCAAGGATCTGCGCACCGGAGCGGTCCACGGCGACGAGATCGAGGGCGTCTTCTACGGGGGCGCGTGGTCGGCCGACGGCTCGGTGTTCTTCTACTCCAAGGTCGACGACGCCTGGCGCCCCCACCAGGTGTGGCGGCACGTCCTCGGGCAGGCCGAGGACGTCCTCGTCTACCAGGAGGACGACGAGCGCTTCTGGACCGGGATCGACCTGAGCCGCTCCGAGCGCTACCTGATGATCGGCTCCAGCTCCAAGATCACCAGCGAGGTCCGCTTCCTCGACGCGAACGACCCGACCGGCGAGTTCACGCTCTTCGGGAACGGCCGCGAGCAGGGCGTCGAGTTCCAGATCGACCACCAGGGCGACCGCTTCCTGATGCTGCACAACAGGAACGCCGAGAACTTCGCGCTCGGCTGGGTCCCGGTCGACGACACCGCCGACTACCACGAGATCCTGCCTCACGACCCGGCCGTCAGGCTGGAGTCGGTCGAGTCCTTCGAGCGCCACGCCGTGGTCTCCCTGCGCCGCGAGGGCCTCTCGCAGGTGGCCATCCTCGAGGACGGAGACCTGACCGAGGTCGAGTTCGAGGAGCCGCTGTACGCGGTCGGCTCGGGCTACAACCCCGACTACGCGTCCCGCACGCTGCGCCTGGGCTACGCCTCGATGGTGACCCCGTCGTCGGTCTACGACTTCGACATCGACGCGCGCGAGCTGCACCTGCGCAAGCGCACGCCCGTGCTCGGCGGCTTCGACCCGGCCGACTACCGCCAGTACCGGGAGTGGGCCACCGCAGCCGACGGCACCAGGGTGCCGATCTCGATCGTGGCCAAGGCCGGCGTCGAGGCCGACGGGACCGCGCCGTGCCTGCTGTACGGCTACGGCTCCTATGAGCACTCCATCGACCCGTACTTCTCGATCGCGCGGCTGAGCCTGCTCGACCGCGGCGTGGTGTTCGCGATCGCGCATGTCCGCGGCGGCGGGGAGATGGGCCGGCAGTGGTACGAGCAGGGCAAACTACTGCACAAGCGGAACACCTTCACCGACTTCGCCGACTGCGCGAACCACGTGGTCGAGGCCGGCTGGTCCGCGCCCGACCGGCTGGTGGCGCGCGGCGGCTCGGCCGGCGGGCTGCTCATGGGCGCGGTCGCGAACCTGGCCCCCGAGCGCTTCGCCGGGGTCCTGGCGGACGTGCCGTTCGTGGACGCGCTGAACACGATCCTCGACCCGACGATGCCGCTGACGGTCATCGAATGGGAGGAGTGGGGCAACCCCCTGGAGTCGGCCGAGGTCTACCAGTACATGAAGTCGTATTCTCCGTACGAGAACGTCACCGACGCGCGGTACCCGTCGATCCTGGCCGTGACCAGCCTGAACGATACGCGGGTGGGCTTCCACGAGCCCGCGAAGTGGGTCGCGGCGCTGCGGCATTCCAGCCCGGAGTCGGACGTGATGCTCAAGACCGAGATGGAGGCCGGGCACGGCGGCCGCTCGGGCCGCTACGACGCCTGGGAGGAAGAGGCGTTCAACCTGGCGTGGGTGCTCGACAGGATGGGAGCGGCCGACGCCGACTGAGCGCACGCGACGCGCTTCGGGGCCCGTGCGGGCTACTCCGCGCGGGCCTCGTCGTCTTCGTCGGCGGGGACCTCGATCGCCTGCTCGGCGACGTCGGCGGCGTCGGCCTCCTCGGGGACCGAGCCCTCTTCGGCGGCGGAGAAGGACTCGGGGTCCTCCCGGTCATCGAGGTCGTCGTCCGAGGAGTCCCGGTCGAAGTCCGAGACCTCGTCGAGTTCTCCGGCCCATTCGGGCAGATCGTCCATGCTCCTACCGTAATCGCGACTGAGGCGCTTCGGCGAGTGAACGGCCAGGTAGGGTGGTGTTGGCTTCACATGTTCGTGGGCGATACTTCACAGAGGTGAAACGCGCCAAGAACATGAATTCAGACAGCGGCGTCTGAGCACATCCCCGGTCCGGGACACTTCAACCATTCGAAGAAGGAGCAGGCAGCATGCCCATCGCAACACCTGAGGTATACAACGAGATGCTCGACCGGGCGAAGCAGCAGTCCTTCGCCTACCCGGCCATCAACGTCACCTCGACCCAGACCCTCAACGCCGCCCTGGCCGCATTCGCCGAGGCCGAGTCCGACGGCATCGTGCAGGTCTCGACCGGCGGCGCGCAGTACCTCTCCGGCCCCACGGTCAAGAACATGGTCACCGGCTCGGTCGCCCTCGCCGCGGCGGCCCACGAGATCGCCAAGAACTACCCGGTCAACATCGCCCTCCACACCGACCACTGCCCCAAGGACAACCTCGACAAGTTCGTCCGCCCGCTGCTGGCGATCTCCGAGGAGCGCGTCGCGCGCGGCGAGAATCCGCTGTTCCAGTCCCACATGTGGGACGGATCGGCGGTGCCGCTGAAGGAGAACCTGGAGATCGCCCAGGAGCTCATCGAGCGCACCGCCAAGGCCAACATCGTCCTCGAGGTCGAGATCGGCGTCGTCGGCGGCGAGGAGGACGGCGTCGAGGCCGAGATCAACGAGAAGCTCTACACCTCCGTGGCCGACGCCCGCGCCACCGTCGAGGCACTCGGCACCGGCGAGAAGGGCCGCTACATGTCGGCCCTGACCTTCGGCAACGTGCACGGCGTCTACAAGCCCGGCAACGTGCGCCTGCGTCCGGAGATCCTCAAGGAGATCCAGGACGAGATCGGCGCCGAGACCGGCAAGGACAAGCCATTCGACCTGGTCTTCCATGGCGGCTCCGGCTCGACCGCGCAGGAGATCAGCGACGCGGTCGACTACGGCGTGGTGAAGATGAACATCGACACCGACACCCAGTACGCCTTCACCCGCCCGATCGTGGACCACATCTTCCGCAACTACGACGGCGTGCTCAAGGTCGAGGGCGAGGTCGGCAACAAGAAGGCCTACGACCCGCGCGCCTACGGCAAGCTCGCCGAGGCCGGCATGGCCAAGCGAATCGTCGAAGCCTGCCAGCAGCTCCGCAGCGCCGGCAACAAGATCAAGTAATCCCGCAGCGCACGAGAGCCCGGACCGGGAACGGTCCGGGCTCTGTCGTCACCGAGGCGTACTTGGGCGCCGGGGCCCGGCGATGGCGCCTCAGTATCCCTTGAGTTCGGGCCAGCGGCGTTCGAGCTCGGTCTTGAGGTCTGCCCAGTCGGAGTCCCTGATGTGCCAGGTGTAGGCGCGGATCTCCTCCCATTCGCCGCTCTCGCGCACGGTGTACAGGCGGCCTGTCCGGATCGCGAGCCGGTCTCCGTCGCGCAGCCGCACACGCCGGACGTCGTCCGGCCGGTAGGCGGTCACCTCGCGGTCCTCGATCCTGATCACGGTGCTGTTCCGGGCGAACCAGAAGCCCACGGTCCCGATTCCGGCCACGGCCACCAGGATCCAGCCACCCGGCTCTCCGGCCAGTACGACCGCGCCACCGCACACCGTCAGCAACAGAAAGAACCCGGCGAAGGCCCCCGAGAGCCACAGCGGGGACCGCACCTTGAAGTACATGCACAAGCCATAACAGCCTGAATCGACACCGGGGTGAACAGGAGCGGGCTCGGCCGCTCCGCGACTGGGGCTTCGCCGCCGAACGGTTTCAGTTGTCCCAGGGATTGATCAGGTGGATGCCCAACCCTCTGAAGTCCTTGATATTGCGGGTGGCAAGGGCGGCCCCGTGCACCTTGCAGATCGCTGCGATCATGAGGTCCATCGACCCGATCGGGCGGCCTGTTCTCGCAAGCTCACCATAGTCTGCGGCATAGACGGAGGTCGCCGCAAGGTCGAACGGAAGGATGCGTTCACCGTACCGTTCGACGATGCTCGTCTCGATGAACGTTTCGAGTTCAACTCGCTTGCGGCCGTAGGGCTCTTTCGCCGCGCCCGCCCGCACTTCGGCGATATTGACGACAGTAGTGGTCGATTCCTCGAAGGGCAATGCTCGAAGCCAGCGCTTCACCACCGGGTTGCCTTTAGGGTGCAGTCCTTCGCGGAAGACGTTGGTATCGATTGCAACTACCATGAAAAGTCCGCCGCCCTCGCCGGTTCATCCCGCGGCGGCAGGTCCAGATCGACCCCACCGTGATTCTCGACGAAGGATTCGAGCAATGCCCCCAGAGATCCGTCACCCGGGGTCTCATCAGCCAGCTTGACCTCCGCGAATATCGCTCGAATTTCCGCTTCCATAGAGCGGTCATGCTGCGCCGCGCGAACCTTGAGCCAGCGGTAAATCTCAGGGTCGATGCCGCGAACGGAAACGGCCTTGGCGTCTGCCATCATTGTCACCCCCTCACCATATGAATGCTAGCACCGAGTCCGTGGTATGACACGCTGAAGCGTCGATGACGGTCACCAACGCAGAGCACCCCGGGGCGGCGGGCCGCCCCGGGGTGCTCCGGCGGTGGCTCAGCGCTTGAACCAGATCGTGGAGCCTGCGGGGAGGTCGCCTTCTTGCAGGTCGGTGCTGGTCAGGAGGATTTCCTTGCCTTCGAAGGCCGCCAGGGAGACCGGTTCGTCGCCGAAGTTGGTCACGTTGACGACCGCGCCGTTGTCGAAGGCCAGGGTGTCCTCGGCCGGGTCTTCCAGCCAGGTCAGGACCGTCGCCTTGTTCTCCCCGCGCAGGGCGATCGCGGTCCGGTAGAACTCCAGGGTCGAGCCCGCCTCGCCGTCCTCGGCCTCGACCGACTTGTCCGACCAGTCTTCGGGCTGCGGGAGCCAGGAGCCGCCCTCGCCGAAGCCCAGGCTCAGGCCGTCCCGCTTCCACGGGAGCGGGACCCGGCAGCCGTCGCGGCCGATCTGCTCGCCGCCGGTGCGGTGGAAGGTCGGGTCCTCCCTGACCTCGTCGGGCAGGTCGAGCACCTCGCCCAGGCCCAGCTCCTCGCCCTGGTAGACGTACACCACGCCCGGCAGGGCCATCAGCAGCTGGGTGGCGCCCCTGGCCCTGGTCAGGCCCAGTTCTCCGTCGCCGTAGCGGGTGACGTGGCGCTGCACGTCGTGGTTCGACAGCACCCAGGTGCAGGGGGCGCCCACGCCGGCGTTGTTCGCGATCTCGGCGTCGATCGCCTTGCGGAAGTCGGCGGCCGCGAACGGCGCGAGGACCAGGTCGAAGTTGAACGCCTGGTGCAGCTCGTCGGGGCGCAGATACAGCGCGCGCCGCTCGGCCGAGTCGGTCCAGGCTTCGGCCACGAAGATGCGGTCGCCCTCGTACTCCTCGATGACCGGGCGCCACCGGCGGTAGATCTCGTGCACCCCGTCCTGGTCGAAGAACGGAGCCTGGGTGGTGCCGATCATCTCGATCGAACCGTCGCCGCCGGTGTCGGGGAGCCCGTCCGCCTTGACCATGCCGTGGGCCACGTCGATGCGGAAGCCGTCGACGCCCCGGTCCAGCCAGAACCGCAGGATCGACTCGAACTCGGCGTGGACCTCCGGGTTGTCCCAGTTCAGGTCCGGCTGGGAGGAGTCGAACAGGTGCAGGTACCACTGCTTGCCGTCGGGGGTCTTGGTCCAGGCCGGGCCGCCGAAGATCGACTGCCAGTTGTTCGGCGGGACCTCCGGCCGGGCCGGGTCGACGTCGCGGAAGTGGTAGCGGGCGCGCTCATTGCTGCCCGGGCCCGACGCCAGGGCGGCCTTGAACCACTCGTGCTCCGAGGACGAATGGTTCGGGACCAGGTCGACGATGATGCGGATGCCGGCGCCGTGGGCCTCGGCCAGCATGGCGTCGAAGTCGTCGAGCGTCCCGAAGCGCGGGTCGATCGCCCGGTAGTCGGAGACGTCGTACCCAGCGTCGTGCTGGGGCGAGGCGTAGAACGGCGAGAGCCAGAGCGCGTCCACGCCGAGGTCGGCCAGGTAGCCGATCCTCGAGCGCACTCCCGCCAGGTCGCCCATGCCGTCGCCGTTCGCGTCGGCGAACGAGCGCGGGTAGACCTGGTAGATGACAGCGTCGCGCCACCAGTTGTCGCTCATCGGTGGTTCCTTTCCCTTGGCGAAGCTATGGAGCCGGGGAACCGGCTCGGGTCATTGGGGCACCGCGCCCGTGGAGCCGCGTACGACCAGTTCGGGCCGGAACAGGTACTCCGACGACGGAGTCTGCTGCCCGGCGATCTCGTCGAGCAGCGTCCGCGCTGCGGCGGTGGCGATGTCGCGCACCGGCTGCCGCACGGTCGTCAGCGGGGGGTTGGTGTGGGCGATGAGGGGGGAGTCGTCGTAGCCGACGACGGAGAAGTCGGCCGGGACGCGCAGTCCGGCCTCCTCGGCGGCGCGGATCGCGCCGAGGGCCATCATGTCCGAGCCGCACACCACGGCGGTGGCGCCGCGTTCGATGAGGCGGGCGGCGGCGGCGTGGCCGCCCTGCTCGCCGAACAGGGTCAGCTCGATCAGCTCGGGGCCCAGGTGCTGCATGGCGGCGCGGTAGCCGCGGATCTTGCGCTGGACGGGCCAGTAGCGGTCGGGGCCGGAGACCAGGCCGATCCGCTTGTGGCCGAGCCCGGCGAGGTGCTCGACGGCGGTGCGGGCGGCGGCGGTGTCGTCGCAGGAGAAGGAGGCGGCTTCGATGCCCTCGGGGTGGCCGGTGATGAACGCGATCGGGAGTCTTTTGTCCTGCAGTTCGCGGTATCGGTCGGTGCTGGCGGTAGTGTCGGCGTGGAGACCGGAGACGAAGATGATGCCCGCCACCGCCCGCTCGCGCAGCATGTCGACGTATTCGTCCTCCGAGACTCCGCCGGGGGTCTGGGTGCACAGCACCGGGGTGTAGCCGGAGCCGGCGAGGACGTTGGAGACCGTCTGCGCGTACAGGGGGAATATGGGGTTCTCCAGTTCGGGCACCACCAGGCCGATCAGGCCCATGGCGTGCTTGCGAAGGGACGGTGGCCGTTCGTAGCCGAGCACGTCCAGCGCAGTGAGGACGGACTGCCGGGTCTGAGCCCCCACGCCGGGCTTGTCGTTGAGCACCCGGGACACCGTTGCCTCGCTGACGCCGGCCTGCTGGGCGATGTCGGAGAGTCGAAGCCGCATGATGACAGCGTAGCCTATCTGAAATTCGGCAACAGTTTGATTGCAAGGGTTTCCTGTTTCTGAAACATCTTGCTAACCTTCGAGGGGTCAGGGGCGACAGCCCATGATCCCCATCACCGGCCCCGCCGGGGCCGCCCTCAATGAGGAGAGGTAACTACATCATGCGTAGAAGGACCATCGGTACCGCCGCCGTCTCCGCCGCCGCGCTCGGCGCGGCCGCGGCCTGCGGCTCCGGCGACGACGACTCCGACTCCGGTGAGGAGTCCGGCCCGGACTTCTCCGGCGAGCTGGTCATCTGGGCCGACGAGACCCGCACGCCGATCCTCAAGGAGTACGTGAAGGACTTCGAGAGCCAGTTCGGCGTCAAGGTCACCGTCGAGGAGCACGTCGAGACGCTCCGCGAGGACTTCCTGACCGCCACCGAGCAGGGCCAGGGCCCCGACATCATGGTCGGGCCGCACGACTGGACCGGGCAGCTCGCCGGCGACGGCGTCATCAGCCCCATCACCCTCGGCGCCGACGTGCAGTCGGCCCTCAACGAGGCGTCGGTCAGGGCCGTGACCGTCGACGGCCAGATCTGGGGCGCCCCCTACTCCATTGAGAACATCGGCCTGTTCCGCAACACCGACCTCGCGCCCGAGGCCCCGGCCACCTTCGAGGAGCTCGTCCAGGCCGGCACCGACGCCGGGACCGAGAACGCGCTGCTGATCCCGGTGGGCGTCGACGGCGACCCGTACCACGGCTACCCGATCTTCTCGTCCATGGGCGGCTACCTGTTCGGCTCCGACGGCGAGGGCAGCCTGGACCCGAACGACCTGGGCGTGGACTCCGAGGGCGGCGTCGCCGGATTCGAGAAGTTCCGCGAACTCGGCGAGGACGGCGTCCTGTCGACCTCCATCAACGGCGACAACACCGTCAGCTTCTTCACCGAGGGCAGGGCCCCGTTCCTCATCTCCGGGCCCTGGTCGATCGCCGACGTCCAGACCGCCGGCATGAACTACGAGGTCGGCGCGATCCCCGGCTTCGAGGGCCGGGACCCGGCCGCGCCGTTCCTGGGCGTCCAGGCGTTCTTCCTGTCCTCCAAGGCCGACAACGTCACCTTCGCCCAGGAGCTGATCACCAACTTCGTGCTCCGCGAAGACGACCAGCTCAAGCTCGCCGAGCTCGGCGACCGCGTCCCGGCCCTCACCGCCGCCGCCGAGACCTACCTGGAGGGCAACGCCGACGCAGCGGGCTTCGCCGCCGCCGGAGAGAACGCCGTCCCGATGCCGAACATCCCGGCCATGAACGCCGTCTGGGAGCCCTTCGGGCGCGCCGAGGCCGACTGCGTCGACGGCGCCTCGACCGGAGCCGACGCCGCCGCCACCGCCGCCCAGACCATCCGCGACGCCATCGCCGAATCCTAAAGGCCCCCTCCGACAGCGAAGGAAGCCAAGCAGTGCTCGACCAACGTTCCCAGGCGGCTGGATCGCAGACCGCCGCGGGCCTGATCGCCAAGATCGTCGTGCTCGCGGTGGTGGCGTCCCTCGCCGCCTGGGCGGCGTTGCCCCTCATCCGCGCCGGGGCCTGGTGGGCCCTGGCCGTCGAGGCGGCCGTCGTCGCCATCGTCTTCTACACCTACCTCCAGCGCCGGGCGGTCCCGCTCAAGTACCTCGTGCCCGGCACGCTCCTGCTGATCACCTTTCAGATCATCCCGGTGATCATGACCATCGGCACCTCCTTCTCCAACTACGGGGACGGGCACCGGGTCGACAAGGACCAGGCCGTCGAGGTCATCATCGCCGCCGGAGTGCAGCAGACCCCCGACAGCGCCACCTACCTCCTGGCCGGCGGCGAGACCACCGCCGGAGAGCTCGCGCTGCTGCTGACCGACACCGCCGACGGCAGCCACTGGGCCGGAACCGAAGAGGGCCTGACCGAACTCGGCGACGTCGAGACCGACGAGACCGGCCGCATCACCGCCGCCGACGGCTACACCGTCTGGGACCTGGAGGAACTCAACGAGCGCCAGGCCGAACTCGCCGAGCTGGCCGTCCCGACCGGCGCCGACACCGGCATCCGCATCCAGGGCCTCTCGGCCTTCGAGGGCACCTCCACCCGCGAATACGACGCGGACTGCGACTGCATCACCGACTCGGCCACCGGCACCGTCTGGACCGCCGACGACGAGAACGGCCGCTTCGTCACCGAGGACGGCGAGGAGGCCCTCGTCGGCTGGCGGGTCGGGGTCGGCTGGGACAACTACGCCCGGCTGTTCACCGACGCCGAGATGCGCTCGGCCTTCCTCGGCGTCTTCGTCTGGAACCTGGCCTTCGCCGCCGGAAGCGTCCTGTTCACCTTCGCGCTCGGGCTCGGGGCCGCCATGGCCCTCAACCGGCCCGGCATGAGGGGCACCAAGGCCTACCGGGCGATCATGATCCTGCCCTACGCGATGCCATCGTTCGCGATGATCCTGGTCTGGGCCCAGATGTTCAACCGCGACTTCGGCCTGGTCAACGAGCTGCTGGGCCTGAACGTCAACTGGTTCGGCGAGACCTGGGCGGCCCGCGCCATGGCCCTGGTGACCAACACCTGGCTGGGCTTCCCGTACATGTTCCTCATCTGCCTCGGCGCCCTCCAGGCGCTGCCGGCCGACTCCCTGGAGGCCGCCAAGATCGACGGCGCCACCGGCACCACCGCGTTCCGCAAGATCACCCTGCCGCTGCTGCTGGTCTCGCTCACCCCGCTGCTGATCTCCAGCTTCGCGTTCAACTTCAACAACTTCAACGCGATCGAGCTGCTCACCGGCGGCAACCCGTTCCGCGCCGGCGACGACGTCGGCGGCACCGACCTGCTGATCACCTACGCGTTCCGCCAGGCGTTCGGATCGTCCACCTCGGACTACGGCTTCGCCAGCGCCGTCAGCATGTTCATCTTCCTCATCGTCGCCACCATCTCGGCGATCATGTTCCGCACCACCCGCAAGCAGGAGGAGGTCTTCGCATGACCCGGACATCCGGACCCGCTGCGGCCGAGGCGATGAACGACGAGCGGAAGGCGGCACTGGCGCGGCGGCGCAGGACCACCTTCTCCAGGTGGGCCGCCGACACCGGCTGGCGGCACCTGGTCACCGTCGCGATCCTGGTCTTCGCGCTCGTCCCGATCGTCTACGTCGTCTCGGCGGCGTTCAACCCGAACGGGACCCTCTCGGCGACCAGCCTGCTGCCCGACGCGTTCAGCCTCTCCAGCTTCGAGCGGCTGTTCACCGACGGCAACATCCCCTTCGCCCGGTGGTTCGCCAACTCGATGGTCATCGCGATCCCGGCGGCGTTCATCTCGATCTTCGTCTCCTCGCTGGCCGCCTACGCCTTCAGCCGGTTCCGCTTCACCGGGCGCCGCCCGATGCTGCTGTTCCTGCTGCTGATCCAGATGTTCCCCTCGTTCCTGGCCGTGGTCGCCCTGTACCTGATCTTCGGGGCGATCGGCGACCACTACCCGGTCGCCGGGCTCAACACCAAGCTGGGCCTCATGCTGGTCTACATGGGAGGGGCGCTCGGGGTCTCGACGTGGCTGATGAAGGGGTTCTTCGACACCATCCCCAAGGAACTGGACGAGGCGGCCACCATCGACGGCGCCGGCCACGCCCAGATCTTCTTCGGGATGATCCTGCCGCTGGCCGCGCCCATCATCGCGATCTCGGGCATCCTGGCGTTCGTGGGCACCATGAACGACTACATCCTGGCCAGCCTGTTCCTGACCGACCGCGGCGAGATGACCCTCGCGGTCGGGCTCCGCACGCTGGTGGCCGACAACGCCCCGGCCAGCTACTTCGGCGTCTTCGCCGCCGGGGCCCTGCTGACCTCGGTGCTGACGGTGACGGTGTTCCTGAGCCTCCAGCGCTACATCGTCTCCGGCCTGACCGGTGGCGCGGTCAAGGGATGACCCTCAGCCGCGCATGAGCCGGCCCGGCCCGGCGGTCAGCCTCCCGACTGCCGCCGGCCGGGCCCATCCCCGATCCCCTCTCATTGGTCGGGGACGAAGTCGCCGGCGATCCCGAGGATCTGCACGGCGGCCTGGCCCCACTGGGCGATCTCGTTGGTCGCGATCGGGTGCCAGGTGGTCGGGTTGAGCGTCGAGTCGACCTCCTCGGACTCCTTCGGACCCGGCGTGATCTCCCAGGACTTGATGGGATTCAGGAAGCGGTGCCAGGCGTGCTCGGCCTGGGACTCGTCTCCGGTGCGCAGGTAGACGAACGCGTTGGCCCGCGCGTAGGCGTACAGGAACAGGTCCGCGAAGCGGCCGCCGTACTCCTCCTCCTGCTCCTCGCGGCTGGCGGTGTAGAAGCGCGAGTAGCGCAGCCAGTCGTCCTCGAACGCGGGCATGTCCACCTGCTGGATCAGCTCGGCGCAGATCTCGATGCGGCCGAACGCGTTGGAGAGGTTGCTGCGCTGGACCACGGGGTCCTCTTCGATGGCGTACTTGCCGGTGTCCATGTCGTAGAGCGCGCCGCCCTGCGCGAACCCGTTGGGCTGGGCGGCGATGGTCTCCATCGTGCCCAGGACCTTGTCGCGGCAGAACTCCCAGTCCGGGCCGCGCCGCTCCCACTCGGCCAGCCACGCCGCGACCAGGGCCGACCAGTCGGTGCCGAAGCCGATGCTCAGCGCGTTCCGGTCCGGCACGTAGTCGTCCTCGGGGTCGCGGATCTTCCTGATCGGGTCGAGCACGAGGAAGGTCTCCTCGCTGCTCGAGAGCATGTGGAGCAGGTCGCCGGTGCGCTCGTCGCCGGTCAGGTAGTAGAAGTACCTGCGGTAGTTGGCGTTCGAGATGCGGACCTGCTTGGCCGAGTCGCCCCAGTGCTGGACGCCGTGGCGGGTGCCGAGCCCGGCCCACTCCCCGAGGTGGTAGACGTTGACCTCGCTGGTCTTGCGCGTCATCGCCTCGGCGAAGCGGAAGACGTCGGCCCGGTTGGTGTGCATGTAGGCCTGCCACAGCCACATGTCCGGCGAGATCTCGGAGTTGTCCCAGGCGTAGCCGCCGACGTCGTAGCGCCAGACCTTCCGGTCGCCGTCCTGGGAGTGCATGACGTCGCCGAAGTCCCAGAAGCCGTACCAGTGGCGCTCGTCGCGCTGGGCCTGGTAGTAGTCGAAGAAGAAGTCGAGCATGTCCTCGACCTGCGCCTTGACCGGGTGGGACCGGTCGACGGGCCCGAACAGGCCGCCGAAGGCCCCGGCGGCGGCCAGGTGCTCGGTCGGGGCGATCACCTGCGGCTGGGCGCGGACCACGTCGGCCATGTGCCCGAGCCGCTCGGCCGACGGGGTCGCGTCGGTGACCCAGAACTGGAGCTCCGAGGTGCGGGCGACCCCGTACGGGGTCCCGAAGCCGGGCTCGTAGTCCTCATAGGTCACGTTGAGGGCGTCGAGCTGCTGTTCGTAGGTGTCCTGGCCCATGCCGTCGTGGTAGAACCGGGTGTCCATCGGCTGCGCCTCGGGCGACCACATCCACACCGTCACCGTCGCGGAGTCGGTGTGGGCGTCCCGGATGTCCAGGCCGGTCGGATGCCGCTGCCAGAAGTCCTTCATGCCGAAGCCGAAGCCGCCGCTGGGCCCGCCGAGGTAGGCGAAGCCCGAGGCGCGCCGGCCCTGGTCGACCGGCACCCATCCGTGGCCGGACTTGGTGCGCTTGCGGACCGCGAATCCTTCTGAGGTCAGCTGGGAGAGCGAGTAGTCGCCCCAGGCCGGGATCCAGTGCAGGCGGCTGGTCACCCGCTGGTCCCATGTGGATGGGTCGGGCAGTGGCTGTCCGGCGATCTGCGCTTCGCGGACCTCGCCTCCGGGGTCGCGGCGCAGCCCGGTGACGCCCTTGACCGCCTCGGTCAGCTGCCCGTGGCCCTCGCCGACGAAGCGGACGTGGCGGTCGTACAGCTCGTCGGGCATGGCGACCTTGAACCGGACGCCGAGCCCGGCGATGAAGGACTCGGAGCCGTCGGAGTCGTAGATGAAGGTGTGGACCATCCGGAACGACTCGGCCCCGGCGTAGAAGTACAGGCGCACGGTGAACGGCAGCCAGGACTTGCCCCAGCCCCAGCCCTTGCGGTGGTGCCCGTCGATGCGGACCACGGCCCGCACCGGACCGTCCTGTTCGAGGGTCACGTCCTCGACCTCGCTGATGTACCGGTCCCGGCTGACCCACGCGTTCTCCGGGTCCGGGGCCTGGTCCTGGGTGATGTTGACCAGGTGCCCCTCCTTGACGACGGTGCGGTCGCCGCGCTTGACGTGCTTGATCAGGTGCCTGCCGAACTTGGCGATGCGGGTGGTGATCACCCCGGTGTCGATGTCGATGTGCCAGTGGCTCTCGGAGACCGTGACCGGACTGGCCGGGGCGGCGCTCTCGCCGGCGGTCAGGGTGAAGGACTCGGAGGTCGCCTCGGGGCCGACGGCGTGGGCGGTCCACTTCAGGGAGCCGTCGGGCCAGTAGGCCAGGGGCCAGGACTGGACGGGCACGTCGGTGCCGTCGGCGGCGGTGAGTTTGAAGGTCTGGTCTTCATCGAAGGCGCCCCGGCCCCAGGGCACGCCCCAGGTCGATCCGGGCGATTCGGGCGGCTGCCCCTCGAGCCAGGACAGGTCGACCGAGTCGGGCCCGGTCCCGTCGCCGGAGTCGGTCTGGGCGCGGGCGGGGGCGCCGTCGAACAGCGACGCGGCCGCGGCGGCGCCGGCGGTCGCGGCCAGCACGCTGCGGCGGCGGAGTCCGGAGGTGGTCGTAGGTTCGGGCTGCGGGAGGTCGGTTCGGTGAGGAGTATCTGACACGGTCCCTCCAGGGAGTCCAGACCGGCGCGATGAGTTGAAACGCTTACATTCCAATTCATCGACATAGGCGCCGGTGAATTCATGGATACCTGGACCCTACATATGTAAACGCTTACGCGCAAGACCCTCGGAGGGCACCGGTCATCGCGGGATCAGGCGATCAGAGCCCGGCCGGCGGAGCGCCGGGGCCGCTACCAGTGGGGCGGGCGCTCGTCGAGCAGCTCGATGTCGCGGGCGGAGAGGGGCCGCCGCGCTCTCCGGCGAGGCGCGGGCCGCTCACCCCAGCCGGCGTCGGTGTCGTCGGAGGTCTGGTCCGGGAGCACCGCGAAGTCCTCGTCGAGCTCGACGGAGCGGTCGTCGTCGGAGACTGCCATGAGCAGAAGAATACGCCAGTCGGGTGACACTCGCGAGGTCCGATCAGGCGCGATCCACCCGAGACCTCGGTCACTCCGAGGCCGGCCGGACTCAGCTCCGGCCCATCAGATCGGCGCGGAGATCCGGTGGCAGCCTTTCCGTCGCGTACCGGAGCGTCACCCGCGGCACCGCGTCGCCGTGCTTCCGCAGGAATCCGACCAGCCGGTCCCGATCGACCTTGCCGACCTCGCGCAGCCCGGTGCCGACCGAGGTGTGGATCAGCTCCTCGTCGTCGCCCAGGAGCATCTCGGCGATCCGCAGCGCGTCGTCGACGTCGCCTTCCCGGATGAACCAGAAGGCCGCCGTGATGGCGGTGCGGCGCTCCCACCGGTCTTCGGACCGGGCCAGCGCGAAGAGCGGATCGCGCGGCTTGTCGAGCAGGTACATGCCCACTACGCGCGGCGCGGACCGGTCGACGAAGCCCCAGTCGTCGATGCGGTCGTGCCGCCGCAGGTAGAGCTCGAACATCTCCCGGCGCTCGGCTTCCGTGGTCCGCTTGCGCCGCGCCTTGAAGTCCAGGATGCTGACCGCGCCCATCCGCGCCTCGTAGTACCGCGAGTCGAGCAGCCGCTCGATCTCGTCCAGGGGCATGTCGGCGAACGCCTTGGCGGTGTCGAAGGTGTGCTTCATCCGCACGCCGATGATCTCGCCGGTGCCCCTGAAGTGCTTTCGGATCTTCTCCCGCTCGTCGTCGGAACGGAAGCCCTCGACCGTCTCGATGAACGACGCCGCTGTCAAGTCCATGCCGCCACCGTACGGGAGGGGGCCGACGAACGGGCCGGACTCGGCCGAGCATGGGTGCGGCCCGGGTCGTTGACCTCGATCCCGGGCCGCCATGTGCCACATGTAGCCGCTGCCGACCGTACGGAAGGCCGTGAGTCTACTGCTCGCATCGCGCTCTGCCATTGAGCTACCGCCGCATGTGGTGCGGCGGGAGGGACTCGAACCCCCAACACCGATGTCCGATCGGCGTACTTCTCGCGATTCGGCGCGGCGTGGCGAATGCTGAAGCTAGAGCGAGAGTCTCAATTTTCGCGGCTTGCCTCTACCAGTTGGGCCACACCGGCTCGTGCCGGTGGAGGGATTCGAACCCCCATCTCTACCGCGGTGTATTCAGACTGAACCTCAGATTCAGCTTTGCGCTTTCGCGCACCCCTGTCGCTCAAAACAGGGGGGTCTGTGATCAATCGCCCAGCAGGTAGTCGAAGACCTTCTCACCGAAGCGCTCCTCGACGGTCTCCGAGCCGTTGGCCTCCTCCCGGGCGAACTTCACCGCTTGCTGGAGCTTCTCCAGCCGCTCGGTCAGGGTCGCGACCCGCCTGGCCGGGGCCGCGCCGGAGAACCTCACGGTGGTCCAGTAGCCGACCGGGATGTCCTCGTAGTACACCTCGACCTGGGCCGGGTGCTCCTCGGTGGCCTCGGCCTTGACGTGGTTGCGCGGGACCTTCTTGGTCCGCACGGTCTTGACCGGGTCGGTGGCGTAGCAGTTGGCGGAGTCGTTGAAGGACCAGGACTCGGCCGCGTCGAGCACCGGCAGGCCCTTGACGAAGGTCTGGAGTTCGCCGAGCTGCTTCTCCAGGAAGAGCAGGTAGGTCACCGGGACCTCGGCCAGCAAGACCTCGCCGTCGACCACGACGTCGGCGGTCGACACGGCGTTGGTGCGGTCCTTGGTCGCGGTGACGTCGAACAGCCGGGTCATCGCCTTCGACACCTCGCGGAGCTGCTCCTCGACCCGGCGCTGGACCTTGGTCGACTCGGGCGGCAGTTGCTCGCCTTCCTCGTCCTTCGGCTGGTAGGTCCGGGAGATGCCAGACAGCAGCGGCGCCTTGCCGAGCTCGCGCCCGGCGTCGCCGAGCGCGCGTGCCGCCTTGGTCTTGACGCCCTTCTCGATGGCGATGATCTGATTCAGCTTGGTCACGGGGCCACCTTTCCTTCCGGCGTTGACAATACGAGGTCTCGTCAACTTCGAACAACCGAATTCGCGTCGGTCCCCAAGCGACGTTTCAAATTCCAGCG
The DNA here is from genome assembly GCF_016428645.1 of Glycomyces salinus. Classification (GTDB taxonomy): domain Bacteria; phylum Actinomycetota; class Actinomycetes; order Mycobacteriales; family Micromonosporaceae; genus Glycomyces; species Glycomyces salinus. The sequence goes on from NZ_JAELXW010000090.1 coordinate 20,541, forward strand.
CTCGCCAACAGGGCTCGGGCGCAACCAGGCCCGACACCGGACAGCCTGCGGCGAAGGGCTGGAGACCGGTCGGGTGCGGCTGCCGTGGCCAGGACGCGCCGGTTCAGGGTTCAACCGGGCGGCGACGGTGAGGTGTGTGGAGGGCTGGTGTCTGCGGCGTGT
>NZ_JAELXW010000091.1 GCF_016428645.1 Glycomyces salinus
CCGTCGACGCCCAAGGCGAGATGCTCGAACTCAAGACCACCATGAACTCCATGGTCGACCGGCTCTCCCGCTTCGCCGACGAGGTCACGCGCGTCGCCCGCGAGGTCGGCACCGACGGGAACCTGGGCGGCCAGGCCAACGTGCCGGGCGTCTCGGGCATCTGGAAGGACCTGACCGACAACGTCAACTCCATGGCCTCGAACCTGACCGCGCAGGTCCGCGACATCGCCAAGGTCACCACCTCGGTCGCCCGAGGCGACCTGAACCAGAAGATCACCGTCGACGCCCAAGGCGAGATCCTCGAACTCAAGACCACCGTCAACTCCATGGTCGACCAGCTGTCCAACTTCGCAGGCGAGGTCACCCGCGTCGCCCGCGAAGTCGGCGTCGAGGGCAACCTCGGCGGCCAGGCCGAGGTCGCCGGCGTCGCCGGGACCTGGCTGGCGCTCACCCGCAACGTGAACTCCCTGGCCGCCACCCTGACCCTCCAGCTGCGGGCCATCGCCAATGTCGCCCACGCCGTCGCCCGCGGCGACCTGACCCAGTCGGTCGACTTCGAGGCCGCCGGCGAGATCGCAGACCTCACCGAGTCGATCAACCAGATGATCACCGCGCTGCGCGAGAAGACCCGCCAGAACACCGACGCCGACTGGCTCAACTCCAACCTCGCCCGACTGTCCTCGCTCATGCAGGGCCGCAGGAACATCGAAGAGGTCACCCGCATGGTCCTCGACGAGGTCACGCCGCTGATCGACGCCCAGACCTCCACGTTCTACGTCCGCCACGAGGACGTGTCGGGCAACATCACCTACCGGCTCAACGCCGTCTACGGCCACCCCAGCCCCGGCGAGAAGATCGTCATCGCCGACAACGAGGGCATGGTCGGCCAGGCCGCCGCCTCCAAGCGCACCATCCACCTGCACGACATCCCCGACGGCTACCTCGAGATCTCCTCCGGCCTCGGCCAGGCCACCCCGACCGACCTGATCATCCTCCCGGTCCAGTTCAGCGACAAGGTCCGCGGCGTCATCGAGTTCGCCTCGTTCAACAACTACTCCGGGCTCCACAAGAAGTTCCTCGACTCCCTGGCCCCCAACGTGGGCGTCACGCTCGCGACCATCGAGGGCAACGCCCGCACCGAGGTGCTCCTGCGCGAGTCCCAGCGGATGGCCCAGGAACTGCGCGCCCAGTCCGACCGGCTCAAGGAGACCAACGCCGAACTCGAGGAGAAGGCCACCCTCCTGTCCGCCCAGAACAAGGCCATCGAGGTCAAGAACCTCGAAGTCGAGTCCGCCCGCCAGGACATCGAGGAGAAGGCCGAGCAGCTCGCCCAGGTCTCCAAGTACAAGTCCGAGTTCCTCGCCAACGTCTCCCACGAACTGCGCACGCCGCTGAACTCCCTGCTGCTGCTCGCCCGGCTGCTCAGCGAGAACTCCGAGGAGAACCTCAGCAGCCGCCAGATCGAGTTCGCCCACACCATCTACAACGCCGGCACCGACCTGCTCACGCTCATCGACGACATCCTCGACCTGTCCAAGATCGAGGCCGGACGCATGGACATCTCGGTCCACCCGGTCGACCTCGCCGAATCCCTCGGCGACATCGAGGCCACCTTCCGGCCCGTCGCCGAGGACAAGGGCCTCGAATTCGGCGTCGAACTCGGCCCCGGCGTCCCCCTGTCCCTGCGCACCGACGGCCAGAAGTTCCAGCAGGTCCTGCGCAACCTCCTGTCCAACGCCGTCAAGTTCACCCGCACCGGTTCGGTGACCCTCAGAGTCGCCCGCGTCAGCGCCGACGCCGCGTTCGACCTCCAGCGGCTCAACGAAGCCGGCGAGCGAGTCGCGTTTTCGGTCATCGACACCGGCATCGGCGTCGCCGAGAACAAGAAGAACCTCATCTTCGAACCGTTCCAGCAGGCCGACGGCACCACCCGCCGCAACTTCGGCGGCACCGGCCTGGGCCTGTCGATCTCCAAATCGCTCTCCCAGATGCTCGGCGGCGACGTCTACATCGAGAGCACCGGCTCCGACGGCTCGGTGTTCACCTTCGTCATCCCCGCCGAGATCGCCTACGACGAGGACTTCCAGATCGAGCACACCGAACTGCCGCAGCCAGAAGAGATCCGCGGCACCTCGATCCTCACCGGGGCACCCGAGACGCCCTCGTCCTCGACCGCGGCCCAGCGCCTCGACGGCACCTCCGTCCTCATCATCGACGACGACATCCGCAACGTCTTCGCGCTGACGGCGGCCCTCGAACTGCACGGCATCGACGTGCACTACGCCGAGAACGGCGCCGACGGCATCGACGCCCTCCAGCACCACCCCGGGATCGACATCGTCCTGATGGACTCGATGATGCCGGGCATGGACGGCAACGAGACCACCCGAGTCATCCGCAGAATGCCGCAGTTCGCCGACCTGCCTATCATCTTCCTGACCGCCCAGGCCCTCGCCGAGCAGCGCGAGAAGTCCGTCAGCGCCGGCGCCAGCGCCTACCTGACCAAGCCCGTGGACCTGGACCGACTGCTCGACACCATGTCACAGTGGGTGGTACTGCGATCCAGCGACGGAGACGCCCCGAACGACGGAAACGATGGAGAGGCCGAATGAGCACCGCACGAGTACTGCTCGTCGACGACAGGTCCGAGAACCTCCTCGCATTGGAGGCGATTCTCCAAGGACTTCCGGTGGCCACCATCGCCGTCACCTCCGGAGAAGAGGCGCTCAAACGCCTCCTGGCCGAGGACTTCGCGGCGATCCTGCTCGACGCGCAGATGCCCGGCATGGACGGCTTCGAGACCGCCCGCCACATCAAGCAGCGCGAGAAGACCCGCAACACCCCGATCATCTTCCTCACCGCCGCCGACCGCGACGCCCACCTGGCCATGCGCGGCTACTCGGTCGGCGCGGTCGACTACATCACCAAACCGTTCGACCCGTGGATGCTGCGCACCAAAGTGAAGGTCTTCATAGACCTGTGGCGCCAAGGACAGGAACTGCGCGGCACCCACGAACGCACCCGCGACCTGCGCGAGCGCGAGAGCGAACTGCTCAAGCGCCTCGAACAGGCCCGGACGGCGCTCACCGAGTGGCGGACCGGCCGCGCGACCGATCCGGACATCGACCGCGTTCTGCAGCTCCTCGAACCCGGAACCGACTGATCCTCGGCTAGGGTTGGGATCGTGGTACACCAGAAACTCGACATCTCGGTTTACCGCGAATCGAATGAGACGATCGTGGAGCTGACCGGCGAAATCGACCTCCAGACCGCCCCGCGGCTCTCGGGAGCGGTCGACGCCGCCCTCGCGGAGGACCCGGCCCGCGTCGTCCTCGACATGGGCGGGGTCACCTTCTGCGACTCGCGCGGCCTCGGGACGCTCGTGGTCCTCAGCCGCGCCGCCACCCGTTCCCGCGCCGTCCTGGTGCTGGCCAACCTCGGCGACTTCCTGCAGCGGCTGCTGACCGTCTCCGGCATCGGAGAGCACTTCGTCATCAGGGACGGCGACGGCCCCTCCGGAGGCCGGAACGGCGACGCGGAGCACGGCCGATGAGCGATTTCCAGACCGAGGTGCTCACGTTCGTCGGCATCGCCGTCGTACTGGCCCTGGCGGGCCTGACCCTGGCCGTGGTCGGACTCTCCCGGCGCCTGCGCGCGCTGGTGGTCACCGGCTGCTCGCTGATCTTCGCGGGCGGACTGACCGTCCTGTCGTGGTCCATCGTCTCCGGCGCCGGCGCCGAGGCCGCCGGGATCGGCCTGCTGGCGGCCCTGCTGCCGGCCCCGATCCTCGTCGGCACCTTCGTGTGGCTCGGCCGCTACCGGCACCGGCCCTGGCTGGTGCTGGCCTTCTGCTTCGGCTGGGGCGCGTGCGTGTCCACCGCGATATCCCTGGGCGTCAACACCCTCGCCGCCAAACTGCTGCACGACAACGGCCTCAACGAGCAGCTCGCCGCGGTCGTCTCCGCCCCGGTCATCGAGGAGATCACCAAGCTCGCCGGGCCGCTGCTGGTCTGGGCCCTGGCCCGCCGCCACTTCACCGGCACCCTCGACGCCCTCGTCTACTGCGGACTCTCCGGGGCGGGCTTCGCCGTCGCCGAGAACGTCCTCTACGCCTCCGGAACCTACGTCTCGGGCACCCAACTGCTCGACGAGGCCGCCGGGGTCGCCCTGGTCACCCAGCTGATCATCGTCCGCGGCCTGGCGACGATGTTCGCCCACCCGCTCATGATCGGCCTGGCGGCGGTCGGCCTCGGCAAGGCCGCGCGCCGCCCCGGCAGGCGCGGCTCGGCCGCCGCGTGGATCATCGGGATGCTGCTGTGCGCCATGGGCCTGCACGCGCTGTGGAACGGCTCGAGCGTCCTGGGTGCCGGCATGGGCAACCCGTACCTGTGGTTCGCCGTCTACGCGGCGTTCCTGATGCCGCTGTTCTTCACCATGGTCGGGGCGGCTCTGTGGCTGCGCGCCGCCGACGCCCGCCGCACCCAGACCACCCTGGCCCCCTACGTCGCCTCCGGGCACCTCTCGCCGCCCGAGCTGGCGTCCCTGGCCAGCTTCTCCCGGCGGGCCTCGGCCAGAGCCTGGGCCAAGCGCATCGGCGGCAGGCCCGCCGAGGCCGCGATGAAGGACTTCCAGCAGGCCGCCTCCGACGTCTCCGAGCAGCTCGACGTGGCCTCGATCGGCGGCCGCTGGGACCAGAACACGGTCGCGGCCGGCCTCTACCGGATGAGCGCCGCCCGCGCCGCGTACACCGGCCGCGACCCGCAGATGCCGCCCGCGACCTGGGACGGAACCCGCTACCACGTGACCTTCCCCGACGGGAAGGTCCGCTCGGTCGAAGCCCCGCCGCAGCCGGTCATGCCCGTCCCCGTCCCGGCTCCGCAGGCCCCGCCGCCCGGTCCCGCGGGTGCGTACCCTGTCTCGTATGCATGAAGGACCCATAGGCCCCACCTCCTGGGCGGAGGCCGGGGTGCCGCCGCCTCACTCCGGCAGGCCGCGTTGGCGTGAGCCGCACCAGGTTCGGGTCGGCGCGGTGGCCGCCGGGTCGGCCCTGTCGGCGCTGTGGGTGATGGTGTGCCTGCTGGCCTTCGCGCGATCGGGGGCGGGCTTCGCCTGGGTGACTTTGGCCGCGAGTACGATCGCAACTGTCGTGGCGGCGGTACTGGCACGCTACGGTGACCGCGGCGTGGCGGTCGGCGTGGCCGCAGTCGCGGGGACCGCCGCCGGGGTCACCGGGCTCGCTGTCGAGCTGTACCTTTTGCTGACCGGCAATTGGATCCTGTGGTAATAGAAAACGGGGACGGATCGTGTCGTATTTCGCTGTGGCTGTGGGCCGCGAGGGCGACGAATGGGAAGCCGCCGAAGTCGATCTCGACGAGGTGGCCGACGTCGAGGACGCCGCCGAGGTGATGCGGGAGGCGTACCCGGACGCCGATTTGACGCTGCTCTTCGTCGACGCCGACGACGAGTACCTGACGGTGATGCGCCTCGACGGCGGCGACGACCTGCGGACGTTCGGCTCCGACGCCGAATACGCCTCGCAGTCGCGCCTGGGAGAGGCGCTCTTGGGCGACCTCGAACCGGAGGACACCGAGGAGATCGACACCGAGGACGAGGAGTCGATCTCCACGCGCCCCACCGAGCTCGACGCCGAACCGGTGGGCGAGGCCGACCTGCTGGGAGACCTCGGGGTGAACGGCGCGACGCTGCTGGCTCTGTGCGCCAAGGAGGGCATGATGCCCTCGGACGTCATCTCGGAGGTCGCAGAGGTGCTGGGCTTCGACGACGCCCTGGAAGCCGCCACCGGCGCCTAGCGGAGCCGAGAGGATGCAGTCCCGCCGCGAGCTCCACGAGCAGCGGATGCGGCGCGCCCTGGAAGTGGCCGGGCAGACCTACGCCTCCGCCGACCTCGGCGACGGGACCGCCGTGGGCGACCTCCCGGTAGGAGCGGTGGTGTACGCCCCGGACGGCCGGGAACTGGCCGCGGCGGCGAACCGGCGCGAGGAGTCGGGAGACCCGACCGCGCACGCCGAGATCCTCGCCCTCCGCGGGGCCGCGGCCGCCTATGGGGACGGCTGGCGGTTGGAGGGGTGCATGCTGGTGGTGACCCTGGAACCGTGCACGATGTGCGCGGGAGCGGCCGTGCTGGCCCGGGTGGGCCAGATAGTCTTCGGCGCCTGGGAACCCAAGACGGGAGCGGTCGGCTCGGTCAGAGACGTGGTCCGTGACCCCCGCCAGAACCACAACCCCGAGGTCTACGGCGGCGTCCTCGCCGAAGAATCGGCCGAACGCCTCCGCCGCTACTTCGGGAGGAGCCCGAACGGCTGACGCGGCGACCGTCCGACCTCCCCGGGCACCGACTCGTCGCTCACCAGGCCGAGCCGATCGGCGACGATGGCCATCTGGAGGTCATTGCGGACATCGAGCTTGAACCTGATCGATTCGGTGAGGCGGTGAAGGTCCGCCGCTTGGCCTTTGCGGGCACCTCGGGATCGGGACGCTGCTCATCGCTCACGGCCCCAGTCTGCGGGCTCGACGACTCGGTGGTCAACACGGTCATGTGGTTCTACGGTCCATTTCCCCGCCCAGTGGCTAAATCAGAAGATGATCATGACTCACTAAAGGTTGCCACAGAGGGCGCCCTCGTATGCCTGTCCTGATTCGGTCAATTCAACGAGTAGTGATTTCCACGCATTTGACTCCGGGGAGGTCGTCGAATTTCGCTGCCTTGTCCGTGGTGAGGAGAGTGCGCTTGGTAACCACGGCAGTGGCCGCGATGATGAGATCATGTTTGCCTCGCGGCCTGCCCTGGCGGCGGGTATGGGCCAGCAGATCGGCATGCGGCCCCGTGGTTCCCATCGTGTAGTCCTCTACTGAGATGATTTCGAGGGCCCGTTCGAGGAACACCTGTCGTCTGGCACCGTCCACAGGCTCCGCCAGTGCGATTCCCAACCGCAATTCGGTTATGGTTATCGCGGCAACCGCTAGGTCGTCATCATTGCGGAAGCCCGACAAGTCAAGGTTGCCGCGCTCGGCTTCGACGAGCACTCCCGTGTCGAGAATCAGTCGGCCCACGGGTCGCGGATCTCGTCGTCGACGTACTCGAGTGCGGAGCGGATGTCGGCCGCCCAATCGTCGTCCGGGCTTCCTTCCCAGGACGCCACAAAGTCCTTGAACGCTTTGCCGTTCGATGGCGGTGTGGGGCTCAGGGCGGCGATGCGGCGCTTGCCTCGTGTGATGATGATGTTCTCGCCGTGCTCGACCGCGTCGAGCACGGCGGCGAAATTCCGTGACACTTCAGTTGCGGTCATGAGCTTCATGATCGCAGATTATCAGGTTTTTCGTGGTAGCGACATGTCTCAGGGTGTGCCGCGTCGATTATTCGGCGGCAGATTCGGCTTTCTTCTCCTGGGTGCGGGCCAGGAGCTGAGCGATGTCGATGACTTCGACCGAGTCCTCCTTGCCCGCGTCGGCCACGCCGTCGCGCAGCATCGTGGAGCAGAACGGGCAGCCCACGGCCACCGTCTCGGCCCCGGTCGCCACGGCCTCGTCGGCGCGTTCGCGGTTGACCCGCTTGCCCAGCGGCTCCTCGAGCCACATGCGGGCGCCGCCGGCGCCGCAGCAGAAGGAGCGTTCGGAGTTGCGCGGCATCTCGGTCACCTCCGAGAACGAACCCAGGAGCTCGCGCGGGGGCGTGAAGACGCGGTTGTGGCGGCCGAGGTAGCACGGGTCGTGGTAGGTGAGCTTGCCTTCGTGCTGGTCGACCGGGGTGATCCGGCCCGTCTCGACCAGGTCCGCCAGGAGTTCGGTGTGGTGCACGACCTCGTACTTGCCGTCGAGCTCGCCGTATTCGTTGCCGATGGTGTTGAGGCAGTGCGGGCAGGTGGCGATGATCTTGACCGCGCCGACCTCGTTCAGGGCCTCGACGTTCTGCTCGGCGAGCATCTGGAACATGAACTCGTGCCCGATGCGCCGGGCCGGGTCGCCGGTGCAGGTCTCGGCCTCGCCGAGGACCGCGAACTTGACCCCGGCCTCGTGCAGCAGGGTGGCGACCGCGCGCGAGGTCTTCTGGGCCTTCGGGTCGTAGGCGCCGGCGCAGCCGACCCAGTACAGGTACTCGAAGTCGCCGCCTCTCTCGGCGATCGGGACCTCGAAGTCGAGCGGCTCGGCCCACTTGAGGCGGGCAGCCGGGTTCTCGCCCCACGGGTTGCCCTTGTTCTCCAGGTTGCGCATCATCGTCTGCGCCTCGGAGGGGAAGTCGGACTCCATCATGACCATGTTGCGGCGCAGGTCGATGATCGTGTCGACGTGCTCGATGTCGACCGGGCACTGCTCGACGCAGGCTCCGCAGGTGGTGCACGACCACAGCACGTCGGGGTCGATGACATCGCCGATGATGTTGATCTTCTCGTGCGGGTCGGCCTCGCCGCCGTTCTTCGCGGCGGCGGACGCTGCCTTCAGGTAGGGGGCCTGTTCGTAGAGGTGGTCCCGCAGGTCGGTGACGAGCTTCTTGGGCGAGAGGGGCTTGCCGGTGTTCCAGGCCGGGCACTGCGACTGGCAGCGGCCGCACTCGGTGCAGGTGGTGAAGTCGAGTAGGCCCTTCCAGCTGAAGTCGGCGATGGTGGCCGCGCCGAAGGGCTGGGTCTCGGGGTCGGCGGTCTCGAAGTCGGCCGGTTCGCCGTCGATGAGCATCGGCCGGACCGCGCCGAGGCTGGTCGCTCCGTCGGCGTGGCGCTTGAAGTAGATGTTGAAGAACGCCGTGACCCGGTGCCAGCCGATCCCCATGGTGGGGACGAGGGCGAGCATGAGGAAGAACGTCCACGACACCAGGATCTTGACCCCGGCGGTGACGGTGATCGTGGTGTGGAGGGCGTCCTCGGAGGCGCCGCCTGCCAGGTTCGACAGGCCCGCCGAGATGGGGGAGGCCCACGCCGCGTCGATCCCGCCGAGCGCGAACTCGCTGGAGCGGATGACGAAGAAGCAGGCGACGATCGCGAAGATGGTGGCCTCGATGTAGAAGGCCTGCCACTGCCGCGAGTTCTCGAAGCGGGAGGAGGACGACCGCTGGCCGTCCTCGGAGACCTGTCCCTGCTCGGGGACCTTGTGGGCGGCCGGTTGGCTCGCCAGGCGGACGCCGAAGAGGGCGAGGATGCCCAGGCCGGTCACCGCGGCGATGACCTCTGAGAGCAGGAGCCAGGGCTCCCAGTGGCCGACCCACGGGAGGGTCCACTCGGGGTTGATGGCCTCCAGGTAGGCGGTGGCCAGGACCGGGAACAGCGAGAAGAACCCCACAAACACCAGCCAGTGCGCGGCGCCGATCCACGTCCACTGGAGCATTCTGGTGTGGCCGAGGGTCTCCCGCAGCATCGTCTTGACGCGCGCCGCCCGGTCCCCGGACCGGGTGCGGTCCGGCGTGCCGAGCCTGACGGTGGTCAGCAGCTCGCGGCACGCGCGGGCGAACAGGCCGATGGCGAGCGCCGTGTAGGCGAACGCGATCACGGCGGTGACGATCTGGACGACTCCCATGGCGACCTCTCGACGGTGCGGTGTTGCCGATCACCCTACATGTTACTCATCAGTAGGATTCATGTCGAACCCCCTCCGGGGCGGCCGGGCCGCGCGCGGGAGGCCGGACGTGCGGGGCCGCCGCAGCCTCTGGCTGCGGCGGCCCCGCGGATCCCTGAACAGGTGAAAAGTTCATGCCGATTCGCGGACGACGATCCTCGTGCCGAGGATTGTCACCAGCGGCCCGGCCTCCTCGCCGCGGATGCGGCCGCACAGCAGGC
>NZ_JAELXW010000092.1 GCF_016428645.1 Glycomyces salinus
GGTGAAAAGTTCATGCCGATTCGCGGACGACGATCCTCGTGCCGAGGATTGTCACCAGCGGCCCGGCCTCCTCGCCGCGGATGCGGCCGCACAGCAGGCGGGCCATCTCGCGGCCCATCGTCTCGGTCGGCTGGTGCACCGTAGTCAGCGGCGGCTCGGCGACCTCCGCCAGCGGCGAGTCGTCGAAGCCGATCAGCGCCAGGTCCTCGGGAACCCTGATGCCGCGATCGCGGGCGACCCGCAGGGTCGCGGTCGCCAGCGGGTCCGAGGCGGCGAAGACCGCGTCGAGGCCCTCGGCCTGGTCGAACAGCCGCCGCGCGGCCTTGATGCCGCTGGCCTCGTCGAAGCCCTCGGCGAACGCCACCAGGCCCTCCTCGACCGGCAGCCGGCTCCCGCGCAGGCCGTCGCGGTAGCCGTTGAGGCGGTCCACGCCGACCTGCATGTCCTGCGGGCCGGCGATGATCCCGATCCGCTTGTGGCCCTTCTCCGCCAGGTACTCCACGGCCTGGCGCGCCCCCGACCGGTTGTCGCAGTCGACGTAGGCGGCCGGGTTGAGGTCGCTGGGCGTGCCGCACAGCACGATCGGGATCCCCGAATCCTCCAGGCGCGTCGGCAGCGGGTCGCCGGAGTGGCTGGAGACCATCATGACCCCGTCGACGTGCCCGCTCATGAGATAGGACTCCAGCCGGGTCCGGTCCCCGTCCTTCGGCGCGAACGTCAGCATCAGCCGCATGTTCTCGTCGGCCAGCTGCTCGGAGGCCCCGCGCAGGACGCCGGCGAAGAACGGCTCCCCCCACAGCCACTCCTGCGACTCGGTCACCACCAGCGCGACGGTGTCGGTCCGCTGGGTCACCAGCGTCCTGGCCGCCTGGTTCGGGACGTAGCCCAGCTCCTTGATCGCGGCCAGCACCGCCGTCCGGGTGTCCTCGGCGACCTTGGGAGAGCCGTTGATGACGCGTGAGACCGTCCCCCGACCGACCCCGGCGTGGCGCGCCACGGTGTCCAGGGTCGGACGTCCGGCGCTGCGGCCGCGCCGCTTGCGCGCTCCATCGGACTGGGGCGCGGTCTGGGCCCGGTCCGCGCCGCGGTCGTCAGATCGGGTGTCGGTCATCGTGCATCACCTCGGGCTTTGTAGCGTGATCTTATTCTGCCTCACGGTTCGAGCGTGCCTGTCGCACCAGGTCGCCGTACCATTTGCCCGAATCCTTGAAATAGCGCCTACCGGTCTCGAAGTCGACGTACACCAGGCCGAATCGCTTGGTGTACCCCCAGGCCCACTCGAAATTGTCGGCCAGTGACCAGGCGAAATACCCGATCAGGGGCACTCCCTCGTCGATGGCGTCGGCGCAGGCGGCCACGTGGTCGCGAACATAGTCGAGTCGCTCGGAGTCGGCCACTTGGCCGTCCAGGAGCTTGTCGGGGAACGCCGCGCCGTTCTCGGTGACCGCCAGCTTCACGCCCGGGTAATTGTCATGCAAACGTTTCAAGGTGTCGGTCAGGCCCGCCGGGGCGATCTCCCAGCCCATGTCCGTCTGCGGCAGCCCGGTGGTGACGAACCCGACGTGGTCGTTGGCCGGCCACGCCGAGTCCGAGTCGGTCGGGGCGGCCGAGGCCGAGACCGATCCGCCGTCGGCGCCGGTCACGGTGAACTGGCTGTAGAAGTTCACCGACAGGATGTCGAGGGGCTGGTTGATCAGCTCCATGTCGCCGACCTCGATGAACGAGAAGTCGGTGACCGCGCCGAAGTCGTCGAGCACGTCCTCGGGGTAGCGGCCCTTGAGGGCGGCGTCGGTGAAGAACCGGTTCTGGACCCCGTCGATGCGGCGGGCCGCGTCCACGTCGACCGGCGCGTCACTGGCGGCGTACACCGGGTAGAAGTTGAGCCCGATGCTGGTCTTGGCCTCGGGGTCGGCCTCCTTGATCGCCTGGGCGGCCAGCCCGTGGGCGACCATGAGGTGGTGCGCCGCCGCGATCGAGGCGGCCGGCTCCCTCCGACCGGGCGCGTGCTCGCCGGAGGAGTAGCCCAGGAACGCCGCGCACCACGGCTCGTTGACCGTGATCCAGTGCTTGACCCGGTCGCCGAGCGCCTCGTGGGCGGCCGCGGCGAACTCCCCGAACCGCTCTGCGGTGTCCCGCTTGGGCCAGCCGCCGGCGTTCTCCAGCGCCTGCGGCAGGTCCCAGTGGTAGAGGGTCACCCACGGGGTGACCCCGGCTTCGAGCAGCGCGTCGACCAGCGCCGAGTAGTAGGCGATGCCGGCGGCGTTGACCCGGCCCCCGCCCTCGGGCATGATCCGGGGCCAGGACAGGGAGAACCGGTAGGCGTTGAGCCCCATCTCCTTGACCAGGGCCACGTCGCCCTCGATGTTGCGGTAGGAGTCGATGGCGGTGTCGCCGTTGGAGCCGTCGACGACCCTTCCCGGTTCGGCCACGAACGTGTCCCAGATGGAACTGCCGCGCCCGTCGGTCGAGGTCGCCCCCTCTACCTGGTATGACGAGGTCGCCGCTCCCCAGGAGAAGCCGGAGGGGAACCTGGAGGCGAGTGGGGCCGAGCCGTCGTCCCCCGCGCCGTTCGCCGCGGTGTCGTTGTCGATGGTCATTGTTTGGTGGAACCTTCCATGATGCCGCTGACGATCTGCCGTCCGAAGATGACGAACAGGATCGCGATGGGGATGATCGAAATCAACGTGCCGGTGAACACCATCGACAGGTCGGTGGTGTAGAGGCCGATGGAGATCTGCCGGATCGCCATCTGGATCGTCGGGGTCTCGGTGCCCAGCACCAGGAACGGCCACAGGAACTCGTTCCAATTGAGCATGAAGGTGAGCAGGCCGAGGACGACCATGCCCGGCCGCAGGGCGGGGAGCACGATCTGCCACCAGATCCGGAGGGTGGAGGCCCCGTCGACGCGGGCGGCCTCGATGAGCTCGTCGGGCACGGACTGGAGAGTGTACTGCCGCATCAGGAAGATGCCGAAGCCGTTGACCAGGAAGGGCAGGATGGCGGCCTGGTAGGTGTCGAGCCACTCCAGCTCGACCATGATCAGATACAGCGGGACCAGGCCGAGGTGCTGGAGCGGCACCATCATCGTGGCGAGGACGATTCCCATCATCAGGCGGGCGCCGCGGAACCGGAGCTTGGCGAATGCGAACCCGGCCAGTGTGGAGATGAGGACCACCGAGACGGTGACGGTGCCGGTGATGATGATCGAGTTGACGAGGCCGTCGATGAGCCTGGAGGCAGGATCGTTCAGCGCGCGTTCGATGTTGGCGCCGAGGTTGCCGCCGGGGAGGAGCGCCGGCGGGAACTTGGCGGCGTCCGAGGTCGTCCGGGAGGCGATGACGATCATCCAGTACAGCGGGAAGATCGACAGCACGATGACGCCGACGAGCCCGATGCGGGTCATCACGGTCGGCTGGAGGATCTTTGCGCTGGAGCCGCCCGAGGACCGGTTGGAGGGCCTGCGCGGACCGGTCGACTCGGAGTCGTTCTGCTGAGCGGGAGGTTTGAGGACGGTGCTCATTTGTTCCCCTGGAGGCGGTTGACGATCAGGTAGCTCGTACCTGCGACGGCGAGGATGACGATGAACAGCAGCCAGCCCGCCGCCGAGGACATGCCGTAGTTGCCGTGGGTCCGCAGCAGGTCGATCAGGACCATCGAGGTGGTCTGGAACTGGCCGTCGGTGCCGCCGCCGAAGCGGCCGGAGTCGAACATCATCGGCTCGACGAAGAGCATCATGCCGCCCACCGAGGACATGAAGGTGATGAAGATGATGACCGGCTTGATCTGCGGGATCGTGATCTGCCAGAACTGCTGCCTCGGGCTGGCGCCGTCGAGCGCCGCGGCCTCGTAGAGCTGCTTGGGAATGGTCTGCATGGCGGCCAGGAGGATCAGTGCGTTGTAGCCCATCCAGCGCCAGTCGACCATGGACGACACCGCCAGCCAGGAGCCGAACCGCGAGGCCCGCCAGTCGATGTTCTCGACGCCGAAAACGCCGAGGAAGCCGTTGATCATGCCGTACTCCTGCCCCCACAGACGCGCGAAGATCACGCCGACGGCCACCACGGAGGTGACGATGGGCACGAGCACGAGCATGCGCCAGGTCAATCGGGCGCGCATCCGCTTGTTCAGCGCGTTGGCCACCAGGAGGGCCACGATGAGCTGGGGGACGGTGGCCAGGACGAACATGCCGAGCGTATTGACGACCGAGTTGAGGAAGCGGTCGTACTCGAACAGCAGGAACTGGTAGTTGTCGAGGCCGACGAAGGTCTTCTCGGGGCTGCGGGTGCTCCACTCGTGGAGCGAGGCGTACACGGTGTACCCCATCGGGAACAGCCCGAACGCCGCGAACAGCAGGAAGAACGGCGCCACCAGAAAATACGGGACGCCTTTGATGTCGAACTTGTGGAGCCGCTCGCGCCAGCCGGGACGGCTGGGTGCGGGGCGCTGGGCTAGGGCGGTGGTCATGGTTCCTCTCTCGGTCCGAAGGAGCCGGCCCGCCGCGGGTTGGGGCGCGACGAGCCGGCACGGCGCCGGGACCGCCGGCCCCTTCTGGGGAGTGCCTTCATCGGATGAAGGAGCCGGCCGACCGGTGCGGGAACGTCGCCGAAGGAGTGGGGAGCGGTGCCTGGGGATCACCGCTCCCTGCGGCGACGATCGGCGCTAGCCTCCGAGCTGCACCGCGTTCTCGGCTTCGGAGTTGATGACGTCCCAGATCTCGTCGGCGCTGTAGGTGCCGTCGACCAGACCGTTGAGTGCGTTCTCGACCGCCCCCTTCACCGTCGGGTGCAGGGCGGAGTACTCCAGCGCCGGGAACTCGGCGACCGAGCCCGAGATGATCTCGGCGACCGGGGCGTCGTTGAAGTACTCGTTGGTGACGTCCATGACCTGCTCCTGACCCGCGAAGGTCGACGGGAACGGCCCGACGGCCTCGAAGACGGAGACCTGGTTCTCAGGCGAGGTCAGCCAGGCGGCGAGCTCGGCGGCCTCCTCGGGGTGCTGGCTCTGCGAGGGCACCAGCAGCCAGGAACCGCCCCAGTTGCCCGAGATGCCGGGCGCGGCGGCGAAGTCCCAGTTGCCGGCGTTGTCCTCGCCGGCGTTGCCCTCCACGACACCGAGCATCCAGGCCGGGCACGGCATGGTGGCGAAGCCGCCTTCGGCCTGGGCGGTCACCCACTCCTCGGACCAGGACGCGAAGGAGCCGATGGCACCCATCTCCTGGAGCCCGATGATGGTGTCGACCGAGTCCTGCACGGCCGCGGAGTCGAGGGTCAGGTTGCCCTCGGCGTCGACGTACATCTGGCCGTCGCCCTGTCCGGCCAACTGCCCCAGCATCATGTTCTGCAACTGGGTGGGGCTGTCGAGGAAGGCGGCGTCGACGTCGGAGTCGACGAAGGTCTGGGCGGCGGTCTCGAAGCCGTCCCAGTCGGCCCAGGCCGCCGCGACCTCTTCGCGATCGGTGGGCAGGCCGGCCGCCTCGAACAGGTCGGTGCGGTAGCACATGCCCATGCCGCCGACATCGGTGCCGAATCCGGCGAGTTTGCCGTCGGCGGTGTGCCCGAGCTCCCACTTCCACTCCGGGTACTCCTCGGCGCGCGAGTCGTAGCCGTATTCGGAGAGGTCGGCCCAGTAGTCGCTCTGGGCCATCATCTGGGCCATCGCCTGCTCGTCCATCGCGATGACGTCGCCCGCGCCGGAGCCGGCCTGGAGCGCCGACTCGATCGCGGGGCGGAATTCCTGGTCGAAGTTGGTGCCGTCGCCTTCGAGCACGACGTCGATGTTCGGGTGCTCGGCCTCGTAGGCCTGCTCGGCTTCGATGTCGACGTAGCCGAGTGTGCCGAACATCTTGACGGTCAACTGGATCTTTTCGTCGCTGTCGCCGTTGCCGTTGCCGTCGCCGTCGCTGCCTCCGCTGCAGGCGGACAGCGCGAGTGCGCCGGCTGCGGCCACGGCAAGAGCCGCCCTGCCGCGGTGTCGGTTGAGGAGATGCATCTTCTTGGTTTCCTTCCAGGCGCCGAGCGCCGTGTGTTCGGAGGGGCTTTCAGTAGTCGTCGCGGTACAAGAGGGGGTCGACCACCGGGGTCGAGGGGTCGGGCGGGGCCCGGCCGGGTTATCGGATTGGTTCATCGCTTGGGAGCGATACCAGAAGCTTACGGGAGCGTGATGCACGACGCAAGTCCGGGTGTGGGAGCCGTTACCTGACGGTCATCCGGATGTTGCGGCAGAATAGATCGATGGTCATAAGTCTGTCGCTTTGATGGCGTTTGCTCAGGCCATTTAGCAGGAAATTTGTTGCCAAGCGACGTGATGTCGCGCAGCATGTCTAATAAATTTAGAGATGTCAATGTATTGACATTGACTCTCAAGGCTTGCGAGGATGGCTTGGGAGCGCTTCCTTGTCGGGGTCCGTTTCGTTCCACCCGCGTCATATGGGGCCATCGACTAGTTAACAGCGCTCCCATTTGAACCGGACATTTCACACCATCTCTCAGGAGAGACCAGCATGGAACTCGACAACCTGGCCCCGCCGCCGTCCAGACGGCGCCGATGGCGCCGCGGCGTCGTGATCGGCCTCCCGGCGGCCCTTGTCGCGGCGCTCGGAGCCGTGGCGGCCCCGCAGGCGCTCGCCAATGAGCACTGCACGGTCGACTACAACGTCATCAGCGACTGGGGCGGCGGCTTCCAGGCCAACATCGACATCACCGCCGGAACCGATGCCTTCGACGGCTGGACCGTCGAATGGGACTTCCCCAGCGGCACCTCCGTCTCCTCGGCCTGGAACGTGGACTGGAGCCAGAGCGGCGACCACTTCACCGGTTCGGACGTCGGCTGGAACGGCTCCATCGCCGCCGGCGAGACCCGCGAGGTCTTCGGCTTCATCGGCTCGGGCAACGCAGCCGAGCCCACCGGGTTCAGCGTCAACGACACCTCCTGCGAGGGCGACGTGACCCCGACCGATCCCGAGCTCACCGTCTCGCGGGCCAACATGATGGTCGAACCCGGCGACACCGTCGACTTCGGCGTCGCCTTCACCGAGGAGCTCGAGGACGAAGTCGCGGTGACCACCACCCGCAGCGGCGGCTCGGACGCCTTCTCGGTGGCCTCCGGGGGCGAGCTGAGCTTCGGCCCCGGCAACTGGGACACCGAGCAGACGGTGACCGTCGCCGCGGACGACGACGCCGAGGGCTCGGCCACCTTCACCGTGGCCGCCGCCGGCTTCGACCCGATCGAGGTCACCGTCGCCGCCGCGCCCGACGGCGAGACCACCCCGAACGAGGAGCGCTTCCTGGAGCTGTACGACCAGCTGAGCGGCTCGGACTCGCAGTACCTGCACCAGGCGACCGGCCTGCCGTACCACTCGGTCGAGGAGCTCATCGTCGAGGCGCCGGACTACGGCCACCAGACCACCTCGGAGGCGTTGACCTACCAGATCTGGCTCGACGCCTCGTACGGGCAGATCACCGGGGACTGGGAGCCGTTCAACGACTCCTGGAACCGGATCGAGGAACACACGATCCCGGACATGAACCCGGCCAACTACGACCCGAACTCGCCGGCTACGTACGCTCCGGAGCAGCCGGAGCCGGACCTGTACCCGACCGACCTGGACTCGAGCGTCCCGGTCGGACAGGACCCGCTCGCCGACGAGCTGACCTCGACCTACGGGACGAACCAGGTCTACAGCATGCACTGGATCTGGGACCTGGACAACGCCTACGGCTTCGGCCAGTGCGGCGACGGCACCAGTGAGCCGTCGGGCATCAACACCTTCCAGCGCGGCCAGCAGGAGTCCACCTGGGAGACGGTCACGCAGCCGACCTGCGAGACCTTCGACTACGGCGGCCCGAACGGCTTCCTGGACCTGTTCATCGGCGATGAGCAGTACTCCCAGCAGGAGAAGTACACCGCCGCTCCCGACGCGGACGCCCGCGCCGTCCAGGTCTCCTGGATGGCCCAGCAGTGGGCCGCCGAGCAGGGCCAGGAGGGCGCCATCTCCGGCTCGCTCGACAACGCCTCCATGATGGGCGACTACCTGAGGTACGCGTTCGCCGACAAGTACTTCAAGGAGATCGGCGACTGCGTCGGCGCCTCCTCGTGCCCCGGCGCGACCGGCAAGGAGTCGTTCCACTACCTGCTGAGCTGGTACTACTCGTGGGGCATGGGCATCAACGGCGACTGGTCCTACCGGATCGGCGGCTCGGGTGTCCACCAGGGCTACCAGAACGTCCTGGCCGCCTACGCGCTGAGCGAGGAGGGCTCGCTGACCCCGGACTCGCCGACGGCCGGTTCGGACTGGTCGACCAGCCTCGACACCCAGCTGGAGTTCCTCGAGTGGCTGCAGGCGCCCGAGGGCGCCATCGCCGGCGGGGCGACCAACAACTGGGGCGGCAACTACGGCACCCCGGACTCCTCGGCCGAGTTCGACGGCATGGCCTACGACTGGCAGCCGGTCTGGCACGACCCGCCCTCGAACAACTGGTTCGGCTTCCAGGCCTGGGGCATGGACGACGTGGCGACGTACTACTACCACACCGGCGACGAGCGGGCCGGAGACCTGCTCGACGACTGGGTCGACTGGGTGCTGGACAACAGCACCATCACCGAGTCCGACTACAGCTTCCCCGGCGACCTCGAGTGGTCGGGCGAGCCGGGCGACGGACTGTCGGTGTCGGTGGCCAGCGAGTCGCAGGACCCGGGCGTCGCGGGCGCGACGGCCAAGGTCCTGGCGTACTACGCCGCCGCGACCGGTGACGCCGAGCTGCAGGAGACGGTCTCGACCCTGCTGGACTCGCTGTGGTCGTTCAACGACGGCGTGGGCGTGGCCCGCACCGAGGAGCGGGCCGACTACTGCCGCTTCGGCGACGAGGTCTACATCCCGGACGGTTGGTCGGGGACCATGCCGAACGGCGACGTGATCGAGCCGGGCTCGACCTTCATCTCGATCCGGTCCTTCATGGAGGACTTCGAGGGCTGGGACCAGGTGCAGGCCTACATCGACGGCGGGTGCACCGGCGACGCGCCGGAGTTCACCTACCACCGGTACTGGCACCAGGTCGAGGTGGCCACGGCCTTCCACACCTACTCGCTGCTCTTCGAGTGAGTGGACCGGGGCCCGGCCGGCACGGGCCCCGGTGACCGACATCGGGCGCGCACCCGCAGGGTGCGCGCCCGCTTCGTGTGTTTTGCGCTTTATACTCGATTATAGGGGTTTGAACCGATATTATGCCGTCAAGCGGCTTACGGCATGATGTGCGGCATGCAAATGTCGCGAATCCTGCTGGCCGCGTCCGCGGCCGCGATCGGCTCCCTGACCCTGGTCGTCCCAGCCGCCGCCCACCCCGACCGGGCCGCCGGTCCGGGCGGCGACTGGAACGACACCGTCTACCTGACCTTCGACGACGGCCCCAACGGCGACGACACCGACCGAGTCCTGGAGGTGCTGGCCGACAACGACGCCCGAGCCACCTTCTTCGCGGTCGGCCAGAGCCTCGAGGACGACCCCGCTCGGGGCCTGCGAATCATGGCCGAGGGCCACGTGCTGGCCAACCACACCTGGAGCCACCCCGATCTGACCGAGCTGAGTCGCGCCGAGGTGGACTGGGAGATCGCCTCGGCCGCCTGGATGCTGGACGATCTGGGGAGCGGGGCCCCGTGCTTCCGCCCGCCGTACGGGTCCAGCAATGCCGAGGTCGACGACGCGATCGCCGACGCGGGCCTGAACAAGCTCATGTGGAACGTGGACACCGAGGACTGGCGGCGGCCGGGCGTCGACGCGATCGCCGACGTCCTGCTGGGGGCCGCCCCGGGGGACGTGGTCCTCATGCACGACGGCGGCGGCGACCGCTCGCAGACGGTCGAGGCCCTCGAGATCGCGCTGCCGCGGCTGGCCGAGCGGGGCTACCGGTTCGGCATCGCGCCCGAGTGCGTCGTCGGGTAGGCCGACTGCGGGTTCGGGTCCTGTGACGGGATCGTGCTGAGCACACAGGTCGGGTCCGGCGTGGTATGGCGAGACCGGGCCCGACCTCTATGCTCAGAGCGCCGTTGCTCTGAGGCGATCGCCGCTCAGTAGGACTCGACGCCGAGGTCCTGGGCGGCGTCCCAGAAGCTCTCACCGACCGGTCGGGCGCTGGCGATGCCGGCCATGGCCCGGACCCCGCCGGGGAGGTAGGTGGAGGCGATGGTGATGTAGTCGACCCCGTCGTCGGCGTGGGCGACGGTGACGGTGCCTCCGCTGCGGACCAGGCGCAGCCAGATCTCGTCGGACTCGGTGTCGACCGGGGAGAGCGACCAGTCGGTGTACTCGCGGGTGGTGACGGTGCTGACCAGGTGCTGGCCGCCGAGGTACTCGGCGCCGGTCTTGACCCAGTTGACCTCGTCGACGCGGATGGTCAGGGAGGCCTCGGCGTGCTGGTGCCGGTGCTCGGGGCGGAAGCGCATGGCGACTTCGCCGTCGCCTTCGAGTTCGAGGCCGTATACGTAGGCGCGGTCGGTCTGGTGCTCGGCGCCGGCGCTGCGTCGGAATGTGGTTCTGGACTCGAAGTAGGGACTGATCAATCCACCATCAACAGTCCATTGTACTTCTTCTGAAGAAGATTGCATGAACCAATGATGCCACACGCGAAGTGGGTGATTCCCGACAAAACGGACACTGTAACGCAAAGTTAATCGAGGATTTCCACTTGACACATGCCTGAAACCGCAGGTGAGCCGGGATCTGATGCGGGCGGTGCGGTCTCCGTTACCCTTCGCGGTAAGCGCTTGAGCATCCCCATCGGACCGAAGCCGACTTGCACGTGCATCGTAACGTGCTTGGAGCGCAATGACAAGCGACACACTTACGAATCGGCGTATTCGAGTGGCCAGAGTGGTGCCGGGAGTGCTCTGCCTGTTTCATTGCGGCAATGCGCTATCGGGCCCGATCTGACGAATGCGCGGGCCGGGTGCCGCCGTGCCGCAAGCCGATTCGGTTCCGCCCGGAATGCGGCGAAACGTGCCCCAGGCCGCAACCGGGCGGCTCGGTCGGCGGTCCGGTCGCGATGTGAGGAAATATCTGATCCACCGAGCTCCCGGGCCCGGTCGCCCGGAAGCGGGGGTACGGTGCTCGCCGGCCCGTCCCGGGCCCCGATGCGAGGCGCTCGCCTGCGATGGCGTCGAACGCCGCACGGGAGGGCGGACCGCGGGGCCGGTGGGAATCCGGCCCGGGCCGTGTCCTGACGCCCGCTCGCGCGTTATCCGAGTGTAGGGAGTCAGCGAAGGGCACGGAAGCGATGGCGAATGAGGAGATAGCGTGGGTATGCAGCATTCAGTGAGGTCGGTGTCGCTCGCCTCCGACCGCGGGCCCGCGCGCCGGTCCTCCCGCCACTCGGCCGCCGCCGAGCCCGCCGAGCAGGCCCCGGCCCGCGGCCCGGGACGCGGCCGCAGCGGCCGCTACTTCACCGTCGAGGAGCCCCCGCCCCTGGAAGCCCCCCGCGGCATCGCCGAGATCACCGGCTGGGAGCTGGCCGCCGCCATGTGGCGCGACCACCTGCCCGAGCAGCTCCTCGGCGTCGACTGCGCCTCGTGCAAGCAGTCCTGGCCGTGCGACGCCTGGGAGATCGCCGACGGGCTGATCACCCAGTGCTGCGACTCGGCCGGGGAGGTCGCGCGCCAAACTTGAGTCAAACCGACTCAACTTTAGTGTGTTCTCTCACACTTCGGGGATCCGGCTTGACACTCCTGTTCTCCAGGTCGAACATTGAGCCTAGCTGACTCAACTTGGTTCCGGGTGCGCCCGCCAGCTTGAGACACCTAGACATCAGTTCCACGTACTCCGGGAGATCAACATGGCACGTGCGGTCGGCATCGACCTCGGCACCACGAACTCCGTGGTCAGCGTCCTCGAAGGCGGGGAGCCCACGGTCATCACCAACGCCGAGGGCGCCAGGACCACCCCGTCGATCGTCGCCTTCGCCAAGAACGGCGAGGTCTTGGTCGGCGAGGTCGCCAAGCGACAGGCGGTCACCAACCCCGACCGGACCATCCGCTCGGTCAAGCGCCACATGGGCACCGACTGGTCGGTCGACATCGACGGCAAGTCCTACACCGCGCAGGAGATCAGCGCGCGCATCCTCATGAAGCTCAAGCGCGACGCCGAGGCCTACCTGGGCGAGAACGTCACCGACGCGGTCGTCACCGTCCCGGCCTACTTCTCCGACGCCCAGCGCACGGCCACCAAGGAGGCCGGTGAGATCGCCGGCCTGAACGTCCTGCGCATCATCAACGAGCCGACCAGCGCCGCGCTCGCCTACGGACTGGACAAGAACGAGGAGGAGCAGACCATCCTCGTCTTCGACCTGGGCGGCGGCACCTTCGACGTGTCCCTGCTGGAGATCGCCGACGGCGTGATCCAGGTCAAGGCCACCAGCGGCGACAACCACCTCGGCGGCGACGACTGGGACGACCGCATCATCCAGCACCTGGTCAAGACCTTCAACGGCCAGTACGGTGTGGACCTGTCCAAGGACAAGATGGCCATGCAGCGGCTCAAGGAGGCCGCCGAGAAGGCCAAGATCGAGCTCTCCAGCGCCACCCAGACCTCGATCAACCTGCCGTACATCACCGCCGGCCCCGACGGCCCGCTCCACCTCGACGTGAACCTCACCCGCGCCGAGTTCGAGCAGATGACCTCCGACCTGCTCGACCGCTGCAAGAAGCCGTTCGAGCAGGCGGTCAAGGACGCCGGGATCAACGTCTCCGAGATCAACCACGTGATCCTGGTGGGCGGCTCGACCCGCATGCCGGCCGTCTCCGACGTCGTCAAGCGCCTGATCGGCCGCGACGCCCACAAGGGCGTCAACCCCGACGAGGTCGTCGCCGTCGGCGCGACCCTCCAGGCCGGCGTCCTCAAGGGCGAGGTCAAGGACGTCCTGCTGCTGGACGTGACCCCGCTGAGCCTGGGCATCGAGACCAAGGGCGGGATCTTCACCAAGCTCATCGAGCGCAACACCACGATCCCGACCAAGCGCAGCGAGGTCTTCACCACCGCCGACGACAACCAGCCCTCGGTGCTCATCCAGGTCTTCCAGGGCGAGCGGGAGATCGCCGCCTACAACAAGAAGCTCGGCACCTTCGAGCTGACCGGCCTGCCGCCGGCCCCGCGCGGGGTCCCGCAGATCGAGGTCACCTTCGACATCGACGCCAACGGCATCGTCAACGTCTCGGCGAAGGACACCGCCACCGGCAAGGCCCAGTCGATGACCATCACCGGCGGTTCGAGCCTGGCCAAGGACGACATCGAGCGGATGATGGCCGAGGCCCAGGAGCACGCCGAGGAGGACAAGCAGCGACGCGAGGAGGCCGAGACCCGCAATATGGGCGAGTCGCTGGTCTACCAGACCGAGAAGCTGCTGGCCGAGTCCGGCGACAAGATCCCCGAGGACACCAAGGGGAAGGTGGGCGAGGCGGTCTCGACGCTCAAGTCCGCCCTGGCCGGCTCCGACATCGAGGCGATCAAGAACGCCACCGAGGAGCTGTCCAAGGTCAGCCAGGAGGCCGGCGCCGCCATGTACGCCGCCCAGCAGCAGGAGGCTCCGGGGGCCGCCGCGGATGGTGCCGGGGCCGACTCCGGCGCGACCGGTGGCGCCGACGACGACGTGGTCGACGCCGAAATCGTCGACGACGACAAGGACCAGAAGTGAGCGACGAGGACAAGCGCAAGGACGAAGAGGCCGAGGGGGCCGAGAGCAAGTCCGAATCGGCCGAGGGCGACGACGCCGCCGACTCAGGCGATGAGCTGACCGTCGAGGACATCCTCGCCGAGGCCTCCGACGACGGCCAGGCCGCCGACGACACGATCACAGTCCTCCAGACCACGCTCGAGGAGCGGACCCGGGACCTCCAGCGGCTCCACGCGGAGTTCCAGAACTACCGCAAGCGCGTCGAGCGGGACAAGGCCCGGGCCGGCGAGCAGGCCACGGGCGCGATCCTGTCGGCCCTGCTGCCGATCCTCGACGACCTGGACCGGGCCCGCGAGCACGGGGACCTGAACGGGCCGTTCGGCTCGGTCGCCGAGCAGCTGACCGGCGCGCTCACCAAGCAGGGGCTGGAGCCCTTCGGGGAGAAGGGCGACCAGTTCGACCCGCAGATCCACGAGGCGGTCGCGCACATGCAGATGGGCGACGTCGACGGCCCCACCTGCATCGACGTGATGCGCCGCGGCTACCGGCTCGGCGACCGGCTGCTGCGCCCGGCGCTGGTGGCGGTGGCCGAACCGCTCGAGGAGCCGGACGCGCCCGAGCCGGCCGAGGCCGGGCAGCAGGAGGCCGAGCCGCCGGTCGAGCCGGAGCCCGAGGGCGCCGCCGAGTCCTCCGAGGCCGGGGCCGAGGCGGCCGGAACCGAGGTTGCCGACCGCCCGGGCGAAGAGGACGCCGACGACTCGGTGGGGTCCGACGGCTCCGCGGAGTCCGATGACTCCGAAGGCGGCAAGGATTCCAAGGGCGACAAGGACTCCTGAGTCCCGCCCGCATAGTCGAACTGAGTTTGGAGGAGGCGTCCGGTGGCATCGCAGGACTGGCTTGAGAAGGATTTCTATGCCGCCCTCGGCGTGCCGCAGGACGCCTCCAAAAAGGACATCGAGAAGTCCTACCGGAGGCTCGCCCGCGAGCTGCACCCCGACCACAACCCCGACCCCGACGCCGGCGAGCGCTTCAAGGAGGTCTCGGAGGCATACTCGGTCCTCCACGACGACTCCGCGCGCGCCGAGTACGACCAGATCCAGCTGATGAAGTCCGGCCGCGGCGGATTCGGCGGCATGGGCGGCCCCGGCGGGGCCAACATCAACTTCGACGACCTCTTCGGCGGCGGCGGTGGCGCCGGCGGCTTCTCCGACCTGTTCGGGGACCTGTTCTCCCGCGGCGGCGGAACCCGCGCCAGGCGCGGGCCCGAGCGCGGCCACGACCTGCGCACCCACCTGACCCTCGACTTCGCGGACGCGGTCAGGGGCACCACCACCGAGCTGCGGATGCGGGCCCCGGGCGAATGCCGGACCTGCCACGGCAACGGCGCGGCGCCCGGCACCAGCCCGGTCACGTGCCCCAGGTGCAACGGCACCAGCCTGATCACCGAGAACCAGGGCGCGTTCAGCTTCGCCCAGCCGTGCCCCGAGTGCGAGGGCACCGGCTCGGTGGTCACCGACCCGTGCCCCGACTGCGGCGGCACCGGAGCGGTCACGCGGGACCGCGCCATCACCGTCAGGGTCCCGGCCGGGATCGGCGACGGGCAGACCATCCGCCTGGCCGGCCGGGGCGCACCCGGCGAGCGCGGCGGACGGAGCGGCGACCTGCTGGTGCGGGTGAACGTCCGCACCCACCCGCTGTTCGCGCGCGACGGCGACAACGTGACGCTGCGGCTGCCGGTCTCCTTCCCCGAGGCCGCCGTCGGAGCCAAGGTCAAGGTCCCGACCCTCGACGGGCCGGTGACCCTGAAGGTCCCCGCGGGCACGCCGACCGGCCGCGTCCTGCGCGTCAAGGGCCGAGGCGTCCCCGGCAAGGGCGACCTGCTGGTGACCGTCGAGGTCGAGGTCCCCTCCGACCTCTCGGCCGAGGCCCGCGAGGCGCTGGAGAAATACGCGGCGGCGTCGCCGCCCGCGGACCGCTCGAAACTGGAAGAGCTGACCGGTCAGTGACGCCCCACCGATCGGACACCGAGTTACGAGGGAGTGAACCGTGACCGCCCCGAAGGAGCCGGATTTCGACGCCAAGATCCTGGCCATCTCCGCGGCAGCCGACCTGGCCGGAATGCACCCGCAGACCCTGCGGCAGTACGACCGGCTCGGACTGGTCGAGGCCGCCCGCACGCCCGGCGGCGGACGCCGCTACTCGGCCCGCGACGTCACCAGGCTCCGCGAGATCCAGCGGCTCAGCCAGGACGAGGGCGTCAACCTCGCCGGGATCAAGCGCATCATGGACCTCCAGCGGGAGGTCGAGGCCGCCCGCGCCGAGATGGCCGCGGTCCTCGAGGAGCTGGCCCGGGCCCGCGCCCAGCTGTCCGAGCTGCGCGCGGTGACCGGCCCGTTCGCCCGGCCCGGCACCGAGATCGTCCTGTGGCAGGGCCGCCGGCAATGAAGTTTCGCCCCCCGTCCCGAGGCATATAGGATCGGCCCATGTCGAGAAAGCGCCGACGTCGGCACCGAAGTACGGTGCGGCCCAGCCGCCGCGCAGCAGAGCCCCCCTCCGCGAGGCGCTCCACCGCACCTTCCGAGGTGCGTGAGAGATGCTCATAACCGTCGGACTGGCCATCATCCTGGCCGTCACCGCCGCCACGGGATTCTTCGTGGCCCTCGAATTCGCCTACACCGCGGTCGACCGCTCCCGCCTCGAGGACATCGCCTCCGCCTCTGACGGCAGGCGGGCCGTCCGCGCCGGACGCGCCCTGCGCATCTGCTCCAAACTCTCCTTCGCCCTCTCGGGCGCCCAGCTCGGCATCACCGTCACCGCCCTGTTCGTGGGCTTCTTCGCCGAGCCCTACCTCGGCCAGGGACTGGCCGCGCTGCTCGGCAGCACCGGCGTCCCCGCCGGAGTCTCGGTCGCGATCGGCGTCACCCTGGCGGTGGTGGTGGCCAACATCGTCCAGATGATCCTCGGCGAGCTCGGCCCCAAGAACCTCGCCATCGCCCGCACCGAGGGCCTGGCGCTGGCCCTGGCGACCCCCACCACCGTCTACCTGACCGTGTGCGGGCCGATCATCCGCTTCTTCGACACCGCCTCGATCCGGCTGCTGCGGCTGCTGGGCATTCACGCGGTCGAGGAGCTCGACCACAACGCCACCCCCGAGGACCTGCACCACATCATCGACGTCTCCCGCGACGAGGGCGCGCTCGACGAGGGGCTGTCCGAGTTGCTCGACCGCGGCCTGGACTTCTCCGAGATCGTGGCCGAGCAGGCCATGACCCCGCGCGTCAACGTCCACACCCTCCGCGCCGACGCCACCGTCGCCGACGCCGTCGAGGCCCTCCACGGCGGGCACTCGCGGTTCCCGGTCGTCGGCGAGGACGTCGACGACCTGCGCGGCGTGGTCGGCATCGGCCAGATCATCCAGGTCCCCCGCTCCAAGCGCGGCACCGTCAGACTCGGCGAGATCGCCGACGAACCGATGCTGGTCCCCGCCTCCCTGCCGCTGCCGACCCTGCTCGAGCAGATGCGCGCCGAGCACCGCCAACTGGCCTGCGTGGTCGACGAGTTCGGCGGCTTCGACGGCATCGTCTCCCTCGAAGACCTCGCCGAGGAGCTGGTCGGGGAGATCCAGGACGAGCAGGACCGGTTCGAGGAGGGGCCGGTGTCCCTCACCGGCGGCGCCTGGCTCATCCCCGGCCGCTGGCGCATCGACGAGGTCGCCGACGCCACCGGCATCGAACTGCCCGAGGGCGAGCACTACGAGACCGTCGCCGGCCTGGTCATGTCCCTGCTCGGCCGCGTGGCCCACCCCGGCGACGCGGTCGAGGTCGACACCGTGCGCGCCGAGCCGTCCGAGGACGAGGCCGAGACCGACGCCCCGAGCCCCGGCAGCGTGCGCATGGTCGTCGTCTCCTGCTCGCGGCACGTCCCGCAGGCGGTCGAACTGCAACGGCGCGAATCGCCGGTGAAGGAGGCCGCCCGATGAGCACCGGACCCGCCCTGCTGATCTCGGTGGTCCTCTTGGCCGCCAACGCGTTCTTCGTGGCCGCCGAGTTCGCGCTCGTGGCCGCCCGGCAGAGCCGCCTCGAACAGGACGGCTCGGCCGCCGCGCGCGCCGCGCTGCGCGGCACCAAGAACCTCTCGCTCATGCTCGCCGGAGCCCAACTGGGCATCACCGCCTGCACCGTCGGCCTCGGCGCGCTCGCCGAACCGGCCCTGGCGCACACCATCGAGGTCCCGCTCGAGGCGATCGGCCTGGAGGCCGCCGCTCACCCGATCGCGTTCACGATCGCGCTGATCGTGGTGGTGTTCCTCCACATGGTCGTGGGGGAGATGATGCCCAAGTCCTGGGCCATCAGCCACCCCGAGCCCTCGGCGATGGCCCTGATCTGGCCGTTCACCGGCTACGTGGTGCTGACCAAGCCGATCCTGCTGGCGCTCAACCACGGCGCCAACGCCCTGCTGCGCCTGCTCAAGGTCGAGCCGGCCGACGAGAAGGCCCAGGCCCACTCCCCCGAGGAGCTGCGCTACCTGCTGCGGTCCTCGGCCGAGGCCGGCACGCTCGGGGCCGATGAGCACCAGATCCTCACGCACGCGATCGAGGTGCAGGCCCGTTCGATCGGCGAGGTCGCCATCCCGTGGTCGTCGGTGGTCACCATCCCGGCCGCGGCCCGCGCGGTCGACGCCGAGGAGCGCAGCCGCGAGACCGGCCGCTCCCGCATCGTGGTGGTCGACCCCGAGGCCCGCCCGATCGGGCTCGTCCACGTCCGCGAGGCGATCCAGGCCGAGCCGGACACCCCCGTCGCCGACCTGGACACCGCCCCGCTCCTGATCGCGGCCGAGACCACCGTCTCGGCGGCCGTGACGCTCATGCGGCGGCAGCGGGCCCAGCTCGCGCTGGTCACCGGCCCCGGCCGGGAGGTCACCGGGCTGGTCGCGATGGAGGACCTGCTCGAGGAGATCATGGGGGACTTCGAGGACGAGACCGACCGGGTCTTCTAGCTCGGGTGCGGCACGTAGACCGTGTGGCCCTCGGCGTTGACCGTGTCGGTGTCGACGTGGTCGGAGACGCTGATCTGGCTGGTCGAGCCGACGCTCTCGCCGTGTTCGGCCACGAGCGCCAGCTCCGTGGCCCAGGTGGCGCCGAACTCGTCGTAGCCCGAGACGACCTCGGACTCTCCGGCCGCGGCGACGCAGCCCTCGACGATCGCCCGCATGTCGCCTTCGAGCGAGGCGAAGCTGTCGGATTCGGAGATGGTCCGGCTCGCGCCTGCGGAGGCTGAGCTCGGGTTGACACCGGTGGCGGCCATCGGCGGCTCCAATCGGAGTAGGGGCGGGCTCTGCCCGCCGGGGCGAATTCGAGGATCTGCTCTAACAGGGCGGAAGGTCGCCGACCGAGTTCTTTGCGAAACCGTCGATGTTGAACCAGGCGAACGGGATGTAGTAGTCGCCGTCGCCCAGCAGGATCTGCTTGTTCGAAGTGTCCTTGCCGGGGTGGTAGTCGTGGTAGCCGTCGGCCTCCTGGCCTCGCGGGGTGATGCTCGGGCCGGTGGTCCAGCAGATCGCCCGGTAGCGGTCTCCGGTCCTCACGTGTCCTACCGGGCTGCCGTTCCTGCCGGGGTTGTCGAAGAGCCCGATGCCGTTTCCGCCGCCGGCCGCACTGGTGTCGTCGCAGTAGGCGGTGTCCATCTCCGAGCATCCGAAGTAGACCTGGCCCTTGACCGTCGCGGTCGACGCCCGGTAGTCGCCCGTGGTCGAGTCGCCGGCGGCGTTGGTGATCCGGACCCGGTAGGTGTGCTCGGTGGAGGCCCGCAGGCCGTCCTCGGTGAGGCTGTCGCACGAGCCGTCGCCGACCTTGACCGCTCCGTCGCGGAGCAGGTCGCAGGTGACCTTTCCGCCGCCGTCGTCGTAGGTCAGGTCCAGCGTGATCGAGTCGGTCCCCGACGAGTGGCCCGAGACCTGCACGGTCGGTTCGGACAAGGTGTCCGAGGTCGTGCCGTCCGGTTCGGACTCGGGTTCGGGCTCCGGCTCGGCGGTCGGCTCCTCGGACTCGGACGGGGCCGCCTCGGCGCCGTCCGGATCGGGGGACTCGGTCGACGCGGAGTCCGCGTGCGCGGCCGCGGGCGCGGGCTCGTCGCCGCCGAAGGAGTCGGCGACCGCGACGCCCATGGCGACGGCGAGCACGGCCGCGACGGCGGCGGCCACCATCGCGAGCGAGCGTCCGGCGCCGCCCCTCTCGCGCAGCTGGTCGCGCCAGGAGGCGATGACGGCCGGCAGGTCGCGGCGGCCGGAGGGATCAGGGGCGGAGTCGGTCATGGCGCTGTCGGTCCTCGTCCGTTCTCACTGTGCTGCGGCGAGTCTGCGGATGTCGGCTCGCTCGAGTTCCATCTCTACGGTGTAGTTCTCGTACATCTCGCGGTAGTCGCTGTTCGCGCCGTTCATGACGTCGACGTAGATCCCCTCGGCCTCGTCGCGCAGGTGGGAGGGGATCTCTTCCAGATCCTTGAGCCGGTCGCCGTCGAGCACGACGCCGGGGTCCTGGCCGGCCGCTTCGGCCGCCGCCCTGACGTCGGCAGTGGTGACTCCGGAAGCCGGGTCGGCGAGCATGCCCGTGACCGCATTGTCGGCCATGGCCCTGGTCATGTCGCTGCGCGTCATCTGGAACTCCGCGGCGAGTTCGACCGAGCCGGGGTCGCTGTTCAGCCACCAGCCCTCGGTCTGCCCGAGCGGGATCGCCCACTTGGGGGCCTCGAAGATCTCCTTGATGACGACCTTGCCGAGGGTGCCCAGTGTCTTCAGGCCGGGGACCTTGTCGCGGATCTCTCCGGCGAATTCGCCGCCCACCTCCTTGACGATCGAAGATCCGGCGCGCGCCCAGGCGGCGTGGCGCGCATCCGTGGCGGTGATATCGGAGTTGCGGCCTTCGACGCCTTCGCCGACGTCCCCTGCGAGATTCGCGTAGCCCGCGTCGAGGAGGCCGATGAGTCTGCCGGCCTCGGCTCCGAACCTTCCCGCTTCGCCGTGGCTCCACTCGTGCAGGCCGTCGGCGGTTCCGATCGCGAGGGCGTACACGCGCCCACCCAGGTCGTTGGCGGCTTGCTCGTCGGCCATGACCAGCTCGAACATGCTCGCCCTCGTTCGAATGTCCAGTGGGAGGTGCCGGTCCTCCGGTTCGGGGCCCCACGAGAACTCGTCGTCGGAGTCCGGGGGCCCTTCCGCGAAGTACGGGATCGTGCTGAAGACGACGTCGCCGAGCGAGCGGGCGATCTCCGGATTGGCGACGCCGAGGCTGGCGGCCTCGTCTGCGCCGATCTGGCCGTAGCCGTCGGTGAAGAACTCGAAAGCGGACTGATCCCAGTGCCCGCCGGCGGCCGGGTCCTCGTTGGTCATGGTGGTGTACAGGCTGTGGGCCGCCAGGGCCGCCAGTTCTTCCTCATGGGGGTCGTCGCCGTACATCGCCTCGGGGATCCAGTCGGTGAGCAGGGATGCGGCCGTGCCGCCGTCCTCCCAATCGTGTCCGAACAGGCTTCGCAGCACGAATTCGGGCGAGTCGTCGCCGTATTGGGAGTGCTGGTAGTCCCCGGTGAGGACGTCGGTGTTGGCTTCGTGGTTCCTGGTGCTGACGCCCAGCAGATTGCCGGAGTCCGATTCGAGATCTGTGGCCGTGTTGATCGAGTTGTCCGGGTTGAAGTGTTCGGCGAGGGCCACGGTCAGCGCGGCCGAGAACTCGCGGCCGCCTTCCAGTTCCGACAGGGCGGCGTCGTCGAGGACGTTGCCGAACAGGGGCGAGAGACCACCGAGGACCGCGGCGTGGTCGGGCCAGAGCAGCTCGCCCGGTGCGTCGCCGTGCTGGTTGTCCAGAGTCACGCGCACGTTGTCGGGAAGCCGGTCGAGTCCGCCGCCGACGCTCTCGTTCGACAGCGCCAGGATTCCTCCGCCGAGCGCGGAGAGCAGCAGGCGCTTGTCCTCCTCGCTCATGTTCTCCGAGTTCGCGGCCCAATCACCGACCGAGTACAGCGGGGAGTTGGCGGGGTTGAAGCCGCCGGCGTAAGGATCGCGGCCGTCGACCGAGTCCATGTGGTCGTAGAACGCCTCCAGGAATTCGAGTTCTCCCGCGGATAGCTCGGCGCCGTCGATGCCCTGGAATTCTTGGGCGCGTTCGGCGATGGCGTACACCATCTCCAACTGGGCCCGCAGTTCCGGGGTCAGCTCGTCGCCTGCGGCCATGGCCTCGGCGAGCGCTTCGCCCAGGTCGCGGCCGTCGGAGCCGGTGACGGGCAGGGCCGCGTCGGTGCCCCACAGGTTGAAGGCCATCCAGGAGGCCGCGCCGCCGCCGGTGAGTATGCGCAGGTCCTCCGGGCTCGGTCCGGCCGTGAGCATGCGCCCCGCCTCGGCGGCGTTGTCCTTGTACTCCTCGTACGCGGTGTCGGCCTCGCCCTCCATCTCGGTGAGCTTCGCCTGTCCGGCCTCGGCGACCGCGTTCTGCACCGCCCGGTCGATCGCGTCGGCGGTCATGCTCGGGGAGTCGCCGCCGATCTCGCTGCCCAGGGCGGCGCGGTCGACGCCGAAGTCGTCGCCTACGGCCTCCTCCCACTCCTCGATGAGCTCCTCGCGCCGCGTCTTGTAAGTCTTGACGTCGCTGGCCCACTTGCCGGTCACCATCGCGCCCCAGGCGGCCCCCTGCATCGCGGCAAGGTAGGCGCCGGTGGAGTTGCCGGCCTCCTGCTGGAGTCGGTCGGAGACGATCTCGGAGAAGTCGACGGCGGTACTGCGCATATCCGAGACGAGGTTGTCGCCGCTGCCGACGATGCGGCCGCTGTTGGCCTCCAGGGCCTCGGCCTCGGCGGCCAGGGTGTCCTCGTCCGCGGTGGACTCCGGGGGGTCGAAGCTTCCGACGGTTGGTATGGAGGGCATGTGACGCTGCACCTTCCGAGCATGAGGGGGCGATGCGGGGGTGTGTGTAGTTGGATGCGGTTGCGCCGCAAGGATAAATATATGCGGTTACCGTAAGATCGAACGGAACTACATGTTAACATTACGTGTCTTAACTCACTGTTTACCCCGATGTAAATGGCGCCCAATAGATTCCAACACGAACGAGCGCAGTTCTCCACCCCTACGAGGAGGCCACCATGTCTGGCGCGTCCCACTTCGGACTCACCACGGCCAACGCGCTGGCGACCAGCGCCAATGAACACGAGATCTCGGTCGAGGAGCTGTTCGGCCAGCTCCGCGGGCTCATCCAGGAGATGGAGGCCGACGCCGAGGCGATGGGCGGCGAAGCGCTCTCCAAGTTCCGCCTCGCCAAGAACGAGTTCGTCACCGCCTACAACGAGCTCGCCGACAAGTACGGCGTCAGTGCGTTCGCCCAGGCGGAGACCCAGAACGACGGCTTCAACACCGACGACGCCAACCAGGCGGAGTTCCAGAACGCCGAGGGCGGCCTGCCGCCCATCAAGCCCATCACCGTCCAGATCTGACTCCGAGGAAGGGAAGACCACCATGGGAGCCTCCGCATACGAACTGCACGGCGACGTCGGCAAACTGCAGAACCTGGCCGGAGTCCAGACCGACTACCGCTCCAAGTTCGACGGCATCCTCGGCCAGTTCCAGAGCAGCGTCTCCACCGCCAAAGGCCAGTGGAGCGGCGCCGGACTCGACGGGTTCTCGGCGTTCAACACCAGCACCGAGGGCGAGTTCACCGACCTCCAGGCGGCCTTCGACAAACTCGCGGCGGCCACCGACAACTCGGCGTCGAACTGGCAGTCGGCCATCACCCGCATCACCACCCGGTGGGGCGCGTGACCGACCGCGCCCCGGCCGAAGCCGAGCGCGGAGCCTCCGGCGCCGACGCGGCGCCGCTGCCCATGCGGCGGACCGGCCAGGCCGAGCGCTACGTCCTCCAAGCGGCAGGCCTGCGCCGCCGCCAACTGCGCGCCGCCGTCCTCTACGGCTCGGCCCGCAGCTGGCGGCAGCGGCAGCCGCTGTGGATCGCGGCGATGATCGGCGTGATCGCCGCGGCGGTCATCGTCGCGGCCATCGCCGTCGCGAACGCCTTCGAGAAGCAGCGCCAGGCCGACGCCGAACGCGAAGCGTCCCAATCGGTCCAGGCCCCGGCCCTGATCGGTTCCTGAACCCCGCAGCGAGACTGGATGAACCCCTGTGCCCGGTCGATACAGCACCGTCACCCTGGTAGGACCCGAGACCACCCGCGACATGGCGCTGCCCGGTGACGTGCCGGTCGCCGAGCTCATGCCGGAGATGCTGCGCACCACCGGCGTCCTCGAAGACCACCCCGAGACCGCCTCGGTCTGGTCCCTGACCACTTCGGACGGGACGGTCATCGACCGCGCCTCGACCCTGGGCGGGGCCGCCGTCGCCGACGGGCAGGCGCTGCTGCTCACCGAGAGCACCGCGACCTCGCTCCCGGCCACCGTCGAGGACGTGCGCGACGGCGTCGAGGACGCCGTGGACGGGGACGGCGTCCGCTGGGACCCCGGCGTCGGGCGGCTGCTGGCCGTCGGCACCGCCGGGCTCCTGATCGGCGCCGCCGCCTTCGCCCCCGGGACCGACGCCTCGATCCTCCTCACCGGGGCCCTGGTCGGCGCGCTGGCCGTGCTCGCCTCCTGGTGGTCGGAGCGCCAGCATCCGGTCATGACCCATCTGGCGATCACCGTCGGCGCGCTGTGGGCCGGGCGCCTCGGCCACACGCTCACGGTCTGGGCCGCCTCCGACGGCGCCGCCGAGACCGCCACCCGCCTGCTCGGCGCGCTGTGCGGGGCGCTGCTGTTCGCGGCCGTCGTCCGGCTCGGCACCCGCATGGCGAGCCCGTACGCGACCGGGCTCGCGATCACCACGCTGGTCGCGGCCGGAGCCTGGAGCGCCTGGGCCCACCTCGGCGTCGACGCCGACCGGGTCGCCGCGGCGGTCCTGGTCGCCGTCCTGTTCGCGTTCGCCGCGGCCCCGCGGACGGCCATGTTCACCTCGGGCATGTTCACCCTCGACCGGGAGGTGCGCGGCGGCGCCGCCACCAGCGGCGAGGCGCTGCGGCGCGTCCTGGAGCGCACCGACTCGCGCATCACCGGCGCCGTCTGCGGCCTGGCCGTCTGCGCGGGCGCGGCCTCGGCGCTCCTGGCCTCCCGGACCGAGGAGTGGGCCGCGATCCTCGGCACGGCCGGGGCCGCCGCGCTGCTCGCCCGATCCCGCGTGTTCGAACTGGTGCAGCACGTCGCGCCGCTGCGAGCGGTCGGCATGCTGGTCGGCGGCTTCGCCGTCCTCGGCTGGATCGACCGGCTCGAGCCGCTGCGCGAATGGACGCCCGCCGCGGCCGTCCTCGCCGCGCTCGCCTACGTGTCGGTCGCCTCGATCTCCCGCTCCCCGGTCTCGGCCTCCTGGTGGCGCCGCTTCATCGGCGTCGCCGAGACGGTTCTGGTGGCCGGGATGGTCGTCCTCGCCGCGCACCTGTGGGGCCTGTACGCGGCCGTGGCGGCGATGTGAAGGAAGGACGCGCATGGGCACCGAGGTGATCCACCGGCCCGCCCGCCGGCCCCTCCCCGAGGTCTCGGCCGAGCCGCTGACGCTCGCGACCCCGCCGGTCCTCGGCGACGCCCTGCCGCCCACGATGGGCGCGCCCATGCTGCTCATGCCGGTCATGTCCGGTTCGGGCGCGATCGTCATGACCCTGTCGAACCTGCACCGGCCGCTGTACGCCACCGCCGGGCTGCTCATGCTCGTGGCCTCCATCGCGATGGGCGTGGTCCTGTTCGTCGCCATGCGCTCGGGCCCCCGGCGCAAGCTCCGGCAGGAACGCGAGCGCTACCTCGACTACCTCGAGGACGCCCGCCGCGCCGTCCGCGAGGCCGTCGCCGCCCAGCGCACCCGCGCCGCGCTCCGCCACCCCCACCCCGACCTGCTGCTCGACCTCGCCTGCGATCCGGCCCGGCGCTGGGAGCGGCGGGCTTCGGACGCCGACCTCCTCACCGTCAGGTGCGGCACCGCCGAACTCCCGCTCGAGCGGACCCTCTCGCTGCGCCTGGACGAGGACAACCCCCTGGCCGCCTACGACCCGGTCTGCCACTCGGGCGCGGAAGAACTGGTCGACCGCTACGCGGTCCTGGCCGACCAGCCCCTGACCGTGCCGCTCGGCGAGATCGGGCAGCTGTCGGTCGTCGGCGACTACGAACCGGCCCGCGAGACCGCCTTCACCGTCCTCGCCCAGCTCGCCGCCCTGGTCGCACCCGAAGACCTCGACCTCGCCGTCGTCGCCGCCCCGCGCGTGGCGCAGCGCTGGCACGGCCTGCGCTGGCTGCCCCACCTGCTCGCCGACGGCCTCGCCGACGAACTGCCCGCGCCGCTGATCTGCCCCACCACCGCCGAACTCGCCGACCGGCTCGCCGGCGACCTGGCCCGGCGAAGCGCCGAACTGCGCCGCCGCCGCGGCGCCAGGCCCGGCCCCGGCACCCGCCGCCTCCTGGTCGTCATCGACGGCGAGCACCAGGTGTCCCTGCCCGACCTCCTCGGCGGCGCCTCTGCCGCCGACCTCGGCGTCCACATCGTCACCCTCGTCGCCGAGCAGCGGCAGGAACCCGAGCACACCGACGCCCGCCTCACCGTCGACGGCGACCGGATCACCCTCACCCGCATCGACCGCGCCGACGGCGGGCTCCGCGAGGAGTCCCGCACGGGCCGCCGCGACCGCATCGACGAAGCCGACCTGGCCGCGATCGGCCGCGCCCTGGCCCCCTACCGGCTCGCCGCCGACCACACCGCCCACGCGCTCGGAGGCGTCCACGGGCTCGCCGACATCCTCGGCGTCGCCGACCCGGCCGACGTCGACTGGCGTTCGACATGGAAGACCGGCGACGAATCCGAGCTGCTGCGCGTCCCCTTCGCCGTCGACGCCGACGGCCGCGTCGTCGAACTCGACCTCAAGGAGTCGGCGCTCGGCGGCATGGGCCCCCACGGGCTCATCGTCGGCGCCACCGGCTCGGGCAAGTCCGAGGCCCTGCGCACCCTCGTCGCCGCCCTGGCCGTGCGCCACCCGCCCGAGCGCCTGGCGCTGCTGACGGCCGACTTCAAGGGCGGGGCCACCTTCGCCGACTGCGACGCCCTGCCCCACACGGCCGGGTCGATCACCAACCTGGCCGACGACCTCAGCCTCGTCGACCGCTTCGCCGAGGCCCTCTACGGCGAGATGACCCGCCGCCAGCAGCTGCTCAAGGACGCCGGGAACCTCCCCAACGTGCACGCCTACGCCTCGCTGCGCGCCCAGGACCCCGGACTCGAACCGCTGCCCCACCTCCTGGTCATCATCGACGAGTTCTCCGAACTGCTGACGGCCAAGCCCGACTTCTCCGAGCTGTTCGTGGCCGTCGGCCGCATCGGCCGGTCCATCGGCGTCCACCTGCTCCTGGCCACCCAGCGGCTCGAGGCCCAGCACCTGCGGGGCTTGGAGTCGCACCTGTCCTACCGCATCGGGCTGCGCACCTTCTCCGAATCGGAGAGCCGCGAGGCCATCGGCGTCTCCGACGCCTACCGGCTCCCGCCCGAGCCCGGCTCCGGGTACCTCAAAGTGGACACCACGATCTTCACCAGGTTCAAGGCCGCCATGGTCTCCGGGCCCTACGTACCGCCGCGCGACGAGGAGCCGCAGCGGCTGCCAGTGCTCGAGTGGCCCCCGCCGGCCGCGCCCGCGTTCCTGGCCGACCTCGTCCCCGCCGACGCCCGAACCGAGACCGAGGCCGAAGGCGGCCGCAGCGTCCTGCGCGCCCTGGTCGACTCCCTGTCGGCGGCCGACGTCGAACCGCCCCGCCCCGTCTGGCTCCCGCCGCTGCCCGAGGCCCTGCCGCTCGACGCCGTGCCCGGGGCCCTCGACCGGCCCGACCGCGACGGCGAGGTCACCGCCGTCCTCGGCCTCTACGACGACCCCCGCGGCCAGTACCAGGGCCCGCTCGAATGGGCCCTGTCGGGCGCCGACGCGAACCTGGCCCTCTACGGCGCCCCCACCACCGGCAAGTCGACGCTGGTGCGCACCCTCGTCTCCAGCCTCGCGCTCCGCTACCCGCCCGCGGCCGTCGCCTGCTACGTCGTCGACTACGGCGGCGGCGCCCTCGGCCCGCTGGCCGAACTGCCGCACGTCGCCGTCGTCGCCGGGCGCGCCGACCCCGAACTGGTCGCGCGCACCCTCGCCGAAGTGCGGTCCCTCCTGGACGTCCGCGAAGCCGAGATGCGGCGCCACCGCATCGACTCCGTGGCCGGGCTGCGCCGCGCCGGCGAGAACGGCGAGGTCGGCATCCCCGGCGACGTCCTGCTCGCCGTCGACGGCTGGGGCGCCCTCACCGAGGCCGACGACAACGCCTTCGACGTGATGATGGAGATCGCCGGGCGCGGCCCCGCGCTCGGCGTCCACACCGTCCTGACCGCCGTCAACTCGAACCAGATCCGCGCCCGGCTCGCCTCCTCCTTCACCGGCCGCATCGAACTGCGCCTGGCCGACGCCTTCGACTCGGGGATCGACCGCAAGCTCGTCGAGGCCATCCCCAAGGACGTCCCCGGCCGCGTCGTCCTGGCCACCGAGCATTACGGGCACGTCGCGCTGCCGCGTATCGACGGCGGCACCGGCACCGACGACCTCGCCGCCGCCTCGGCCGACCTGGCCCGCCGCGTCCGCCGCCGCTGGCCCGGACCAGGCGTGCCCGCGGTCAGGACCCTGCCCTCGACCGTCCGGCTCGACACGCTCGTCCCGGACCTGGCCGAGCCGGTCCCCGGCGACCCGTACGCGAGCGCGCCCGTCCTCGGCCTGTCCGAGACCGACCTCGGCCCGGTCCGCCTCGACTTCGACGCCGACCCGCACCTGGTCGTTTTCGGCGACACGCAGACCGGGAAGAGCACCGCCCTGCGCTCGATCCTGCACCAGATCACCCGCCGCCCCGCGGACGAGGTCGGCGTCGCGCTGATCGACTACCGGCGCGCCCACCTGGAAGCCGTCGGGCCCGACCACCTCATCACCTACTGCACCTCCGCCGCGCACGCCGCCCAGAACGCCGCCGAGCTCGCCGCGGCCCTGCGTGAACGCCTCCCCGGGCCCGAAGTCACCCCTGCTCAACTGCGCGAACGCGACTGGTGGCAGGGCAAGGAGGTCTTCGTGGTCGTCGACGACTACGACCTGGTCGCCGGCCCGAACGGCAACCCGCTCGGGCCGCTGACCGAACTGCTCCCGCAGGGCAGGGACCTCGGCCTGCACCTGATCGTCGCCCGCCGCACCGGCGGCTCCAGCCGCGCGGTGTACGAGCCGCTGCTGCGCGGCCTGGTCGACATGTCCTGCCCCGGCCTGCTGTTCTCCGGCGACCGCCTCGAAGGACGCCTGGTCAACGGCACCGCCAGCAGGCAGCTCCCGCCCGGGCGCGCCCTCCTGGCTCGGCGCGGCCGGGCGCCCGAGCTCGTCCAGACGCCGCTGCCCCGGGCCGACGTCTAGACGCCGGGAGACGCGACACGTCCCCCGGGCGTGTTAGCCGCCGAAACCACCGCTTCCAGGGTGATGATGGCTCATTAATCCGTTTCCTGTGATTACGTCAACTCTGGAAGATCATGTCGAAATTCTTCGAGGAGACCGGACCGGAATTCGCCGTCAGCATGCGCGGTTACGACCGCCATCAGGTCGACGAGTTCACCTCCCGGCTCTATCAGAACATCAAGAGCAGCGAACAGCAGTTCGCCGATGCCCGATCAGCCCTGGAGACCACCGAGGGGCACCTGCGCCGCACCGAGGAACGCATCGCCGCCCTCGAGCGGCGCGTGTCCGACCGAGCCGCCCAGATCGCCGAGGCCGAGCAGCCCACGCTCGCCGGGCTCGGCGCCCGGGTGGAGAAGATCCTGCGCGCCGCCGAGCAGGACGCCGCCGTCCAGCGCGAGGAGGCCGGCAGGCAGCAGGCGGCGATCCTGGCCGAGGCCCGCGCCGAGGCCGACTCGATGATGCGCGGCGCCCACACCGAGTCCTCAGAGGTCACCGCCACCAGTGAGCAGGACGTGGCCGAGATCCGGGCCCGGGCCGTGGCCGAGACCACCGAGCTGCGCGAGAACGCCCGGCGCACCCACGACCTGGCCGTGACCGACGCCCAGCGCGAGACCCAGACGCAGCTGAGCCAGGCGCGCTCGGAAGTCGAGAAGACCCGCAGCCAGGCCGAGCGCGAGATCGCGGTCCTGCGGGCCACGGCCGAGCGCGAGGTCACCGAGGTGCGGGCGATGGCCGCCCGGGAGTCCGACGAGCAGCGGTCGGCGGCCTCCCGGCTGCTGTCCGAGGCCGCCGAGCACCGCAAGAAGATGACCCAGGAGCTCACCCTGGCCGAGGCCGACCGCCGGGAGCGGGCCCAGCGGGAGGAGGCCGACCGGCACCAGCAGGCCATGGCCACCGCCCAGCGGATCGTCTCCGAGGCCGAGGAGCGCCTGGCGCTGGCCGAGGAGCGGGTGCGCACGGCCGAGAACCGGGCCATCGAGCGCCGTGAGGAGGCCGACCAGCAGGCCAAGGACGCCCTGCAGCGGGCGGGGGAGCAGGCCGAGTCGATCGGCACCGAGTCGCGGACGGAGGCCAAGCGGCTGCGGCGCGACGCCGAGGAGCGGGCCGCCGAGCTGGTGCAGCCGCTGGCCGAGGAGGTCGAGACGCTGACCCGGCAGCGCGACAGCGCCGAGTCGAACCTCACCGACCTGCGTCGCCAGTTGGGCCTGGCCAGCGGGGACGAGGACTCCTCGGAGGCGTCGTTCGAGTCGGACCCGCCCCGGGTGCCGATCAACAAGCAGCGCGAGCCCGCCGACATCGACCAGACGCAGCAGCTGCCGATCGTCAGGTAGCGGCGGGGACGAAAGCGGGCGGTCAGCGTTCGGGTGCTCACTCGGACTGGCCGCCCGCTTCGCTTACCTATATTATAAATAAACTGAACTAATTATGTACCCCCTGTTTCCGACACGCAGGAGCCCCGCATGCAGCGCATCTCGCTGATCCCTCAGCCCAGCCGCCTCACCCCCGCCGACGGCGAGCTCGACCTCGCCTCCCTGGGTGCCATCGTCGCCGCCGACCCCGAGACCACCGGTCCGGCCTGGCTCCTGTCCGACCTGCTGGCCTCCGGCACCGGGCTGCGCCTGGCGGTGGCCGACGCCTTCGAGGGCCCCGCCCTGCGCCTGCGCCTGGAGGGCCGGCGGCCCGAGGCGGACACCACCGCCGCCGAGGCCTACCGGCTCGAGGTCGCCCCCGGCGGGGTCGACCTGGTCGCCGCCCACCCCGCCGGCATCTCCCGCGGGATCGCGACGCTGCGCCAGCTGCTGCCGCCCGGCTCCCTGCGCGCGGCCCCCGGCGCCGGGGCCGTCCTGCCGCTGGTCTCGATCGAGGACGAGCCGCGGCTGCGGTGGCGCGGAGTCATGATCGACGTGGCCCGCCACTTCCAGGCCAAGGACTTCGTGCTGCGCATGATAGACCGGGCCTGGCTGCACCGCCTCAACACCGTCCACCTGCACCTGACCGACGACCAGGGCTGGCGCGTCGAGATCCCCTCCCGGCCGAGGCTGGCCGAGGTCGCCGCCTGGCGCGCCGAGACCGTCGTCGGCCACGCCCGCGAGGACGCGGTGTACGACGGCACCCCCCACGGCGGCTACTACACCCTGGACGACCTGCGCGAGATCGTCGCCTACGCCCGCGCCCGGCACATCAACGTGGTCCCCGAGATCAACCTCCCCGGCCACACCCGCTCGGTCCTGGCGGCCTACCCCGAGCTGGGGGCCGGGCAGAACCGGCCGGTGGCGACCACCTTCGGGGTCTTCGAGGAGGTCCTCGAGCCGACCGAGGAGTCCCTCGCCTTCGCCCGCGAGGTCCTCGACACCGTCGCCGAGGTCTTCGACTCCCCGTTCATCCACATCGGCGGCGACGAGGTGCCCACGACCCAGTGGGAGTCCTCGCCTACGGCCGCGGCGCTGATGGAGCGCGAGGGCATCGCCGAGGTCCGCGGCGTCCAGGCCTGGTTCACCCGCGCCCTGACCGAGCACGTCGCCTCCCTGGGGCGGCGCGCGATCGGCTGGGACGAGGTCCTCGACGGCGGCGCCCCCGGCGAGACCGTGATCTCGGTGTGGCGCAACGAGGCCTACATCAAGAAGGCCGCCGAGGCCGGACACGAGGTCATCGCCATCCCTGAGCCGTACGTCTACTTCGACCACTACGAGAGCACCGACCCCGGCGAGCCGCTGCGCATCCACGGCCTGATCACCGCCGAGAAGGTCGCCGGCTGGGACCCGGTCCCGCCGGGGGTCGAGGAGTCCGCGGTGCTGGGCGCCCAGTGCCAGCTGTGGTCGGAGTACCTGCCGCGCCCGGCCGACGTCGAGTACGCCGCCTTCCCGCGGCTGGCCGTCTTCGCCGACGTCGCCTGGGCCGCACCGGAGGCCCGCCGGGCCTCGCCGGTGATGGACCGGCTGGTCCCGCACCTGGAGCGCCTGGACGCCCTCGGCGTGGCCTACCGGCCCCTGGAGGGCCCCCGGCCCTGGCAGGCCGGCGGCACCGGCGCCCGCAAGCGGTCGGACGTGGAGTTCACCGAGCACCCGGCCGAGTAGGCACGCACCGGCCGAGGAGCGGATGCGGGGCCGGCAGGTAGCCCCGCATCCGCTGTCATGCACCGTTCGACGGAGGGCGGCCCGAGCGATTTCGAGCCGCTGTATCTAGGATGGTCGTGGTCCCCGGCGGCGGCGCTTGCGTGATGCGGGTCAACAGCGGGTCAGCAACGGGAGCGCCCGCGCCGACGCCGGGGAGTATTGGGGCCGCGCCCTAAGGGCGGCCGTAGCCTTGAATGGTCATTGTGTCCATGTCCGCGATGCGGACCACGTCCCCGGTGCGCGGGGCGTGGATGATCTGGCCGTCTCCGATGTAGATCGCGTCGTGGCCCAGCCCGTCGTAGAACACGATGTCGCCGGGCTGGAGCTCGTCGCGCGAGATCCGCGCGGTCTCGTTCCACTGCATCTCGACGTTGTGCGACAGCGAAGCCCCGACCTGGGCCCACGCGCCTTGCACCAGGCCCGAGCAGTCCCAGGAGTCGGGCCCCTCGGCCCCGTACTCGTACGGGTCGCCGAGCTGGTCGTAGGCGAACTGGACGACCTCGGAGCCGCCGGAGTAGCTCGGCGTGTTCGCCGGCGGGTCGGGGGTGACCTCGTCGAGCAGGACCTCCAGCTCGTCGATCTCGCCCTCGATCTCCTCCTGCTGGTCCTCCAGGTCGGCCAGGATGTCGTCGGCGTCCTCGCGGAGGGACTCCAGCTCCTCTTTGCGGGTCCGGAGCTCCTCGGCGCGCTCGATGTGCTCCTCGAGCTCGGCGGTCTCGGCCTCGGACAGGTTCTGGAGGTACATCAGCCGGTCGGCGAAGTCGGCGGGGTCGCCGCCCAGGACGGAGTTGACCATCTCGAGGTCGCCTCCGATGTAGGCGGTGCTGACGATGTCGGCGATCCGCTCGGTGCTCTCGGCGACCGTCTCCTCCAGCTCGGGGAGCTCGGCCTCGATGTCGGCGATGAGGCTCTCGGCGTCGTCCAGCTCCTCATTGGCGGCGTTGTAGTCCTCGATGACCGCCTCGAGCTCGGAGTTGCGCTCTTGGATGTCGGCCTCGACCTCTTCCGGGGTCGGTTCCGCGGCGGCCTGGCTCGAGGTCAGCACGGCCGAAGACGCGGGCAGCAGCACGGCTGCCGTGAATGCGGCCACGAGATGCCGGGTACGCACCAGTGATGCGCTCCTTC
The DNA here is from genome assembly GCF_016428645.1 of Glycomyces salinus. GTDB lineage: Bacteria > Actinomycetota > Actinomycetes > Mycobacteriales > Micromonosporaceae > Glycomyces > Glycomyces salinus. The sequence goes on from NZ_JAELXW010000092.1 coordinate 33,396, forward strand.
CTAGTGCCGCCTACCGGGTTAGCTGACGGATTCGGGCGGGAAGAAGATTCGCCCTACCCGCCCTGAGGCGGGATTCACCCCGATCGAGTCCGTCGCTGCCGCGGCGAGCCGATCGCCCTGGTTCCCCGGTTCGCTCCGCGCTGGACCGGTTCGGTTCGCAGGCTTCACGATTCGGCGGTGTCGCACAGTGGCCACGGGGTGTGACACGAGTTTCCGTGCGACGGCTTCACGTTAGAGCGCTCGTGGCGGGATGACAAGGGCGGGGGGAGAATTTCCCTCGGAATGGCACGGAATACTACGGGCGGCTCAACGGGAATGACGAACGGTTGCGGTCATACCCCGAGGGGGTATAGACTCGGTTGCGGAGGTAAGGACACCATGGCGAGCCACGAGTCGGCCCACGGGGCCGGGCCGGAGAAGACCTACTGGTACCACGGCGACAAAGCCGCGATCCAACGCCGCCTGCGCCGCATCGAGGGCCAGATCCGGGGCCTGCAGCGCATGGTGGAGGACGACGAATACTGCATCGACATCCTCACCCAGGTCTCGGCCTCGACCAAGGGACTGCAGGCCGTGGCGCTCAACCTCCTCGAAGGACACCTCGCGCACTGCGTCGCCGAGGCGCAGGTCCAGGGCGACGCCGCCGAGGCCGAAGCGAAGGTCAAGGAGGCCACCGACGCGGTCGCGAGGCTGCTCAGGACCTGATCCGAGAACCGAATGGAGCGAACATGCAGACCACCTATCTCGTCAAGGGCATGACCTGCGGCCACTGCGCGAGCGCGGTGACCGAGGAGGTGTCGGGCCTGCCCGGCGTCGAGGGCGTCGACGTCTCGGTGGAGTCGGGCCGGGTCACCGTCACCAGCGGGGCCGAACTGGCGACCGACGACGTCCGCGAGGCGGTCGACGAGGCCGGCTATGAACTGGTCGGTCTGGCCGAGTTACGGCCGATCCTGATCTGAATGCAATGCCGCGGAGGAGAGTCCGGGACTCTCCTCCGCGGCATTGCGTCCGAGAGGGATCAATGTTCTGATTCGGCGACGGTACGCGGGGTATTGCGTCGGAGTCGGAGTCGGAGTCGGTGGCTGTCGTGCGGGCCGGGTGGGGTGGGGTTCGGTCGGGCGTCGACGGGAGAGCTAGGGGATGGTCGGGGTCGGTGGCTGGCTGTTCCGCCGAGTGGGTGTTGGGGTTCGATCTGGCGGCGACGGAATGGTGTGGGTGGCTTGTCGGGGATGGTCGGCCGGGTGCGGG
>NZ_JAELXW010000093.1 GCF_016428645.1 Glycomyces salinus
CCCGTGGTCAGCGTTAGCCTACGCCACGAACGGGCCGCCACACCAGAGCAAAACAGGATCGTTTCCGCAGCTCACCACCAACAGGTGAGCGGGTCCGACCCTGCCATCGAACCTGCTGGACGCGTCTCGTTCGACGCCTCGCATCCCGAGAACGACCCGTCGCACCCGCGCTATGAGCCCCCGCATCTGCGCCACCAACCAGGTGACACCTGGCAGATCGGCGGCAAACCCCACGACCCCGACGACTCCGGCCCGTACGGCAATCCGCTGTGGCGACCGGACTCCCGCACCGGCCGCCACCGGCGCGGCGAACTGCCCGACCCGCTCCCGCCCGAAACCGAGCCGGAATCCTCGCCGCCGCCGGTCGACCGGCCTTCGCCGGGTCCGCGCCGAAGTGGTTTCTGGAACGAACCCCACCAAGACCGCCAGCATCCTCAGGAGGGCCACCGGTTCGACCGGCTCCGCGAGGATGCATGGGGCGCGTTCATGACCGACTCGGCCCCACTCGCCGCCGCGCACCACACCCGGCCGGTTCGCCGGTCCGGCCAGACCGCGCTCGACCGCGAGGCCGGGCTCGCCCTGGTGATGTGGATCCGCCTGGCCCGGTGGCTGTTCGCGCTCATCCGGTCCCTGAACACCCGGCCCGAACCGAAACCCGGGCCCGAACCGGAGGCCGGGGCCGAACCGAACCCCGGGCCACATCAGACCCCGGCTGCGGGAAAGCGGCTTCGCCGCTTGGCACGCCAACGGACCGTGGAGGGACCGACGTGCATGGCCGCCCCCGCACCGGGGAGCGTGCCAAGCGGCAGAGCCGCTTTCCCGCAGCCGGGGGTCCCCTATGGCCCGGACCGCGGCGAGTCGACGAGGTCGGCAGTGCGGGCGACGGCCCAAGCCGGACCGGCGCGTGCCACCGCGATGACCCAAGGCGGACCGGCACGCGCCACTGCCATGGCCCGTGCCATCGCCGGAGCCCAGCGCGCCCGAGCGGGGGTCCCCGCATGGGTCTAGGCAGGAAAGCACCGCACCGGACCCGAGCCGCCTACGCCCGCGTCCTCGCGCAGATCCCGCTCCCGGTCCGCTCGATCGGCGCACCGGCCCACCAGGCCCACCAGGCCCTGACCGTCCTGGGCCAGACCGAGATCGCCGGCCGCCTGGTCCAATACGGGACCCTGACCGAAGCCCCGCGCCTGTGGGTCGCCTTCCCCGAGTCGACACCGTCGGTCTTCGGCTACCTCACCGGCCTGGTCGCCGACGATCCGCAACTCCACCTGACCGAACCGGTCCACCAGCACTGGGCCCTCCAGCCGGACCGCAGCGAAGCCGTCCGCCGCCACGGCCTGACCGTCTGGCACGACGCGCAGCGAACCTGCGAAGGATGAAAGCCACGTGAACTACCACGAACGCCAAGCGCTCTTCCGAGACCACGCGGCCGCCGTCCTCCGCCGCGACCGGGACCGACTTGAACGCCTGCGCGGCAAGTACAAGGCACACCACGCGCGGAGACCGAGCAGCTCTTGCACGTCGCCGCAGTCTGCGTCCGCATCCGCTTCGGCCGACCCACAGCGGCCACCGACCAGGATGGGACTCAGCCGGATCCAGCACGGAGCATCGACCCGACCGAACTCTCCCGGTTCCTGGCCGAAGCCCGAACCGCCGGCCACGGCTTCACACTGCCGCGCAACTGGCTCGACACCGAAGGCGCCGTCCGCGGCCTACTCGGAGAGCCGGACATCCTCGCCCACATAGACCCGACGAGCATGCGCCGGATCCTCACCTTCCTAGTCCAATACCTCGCCGACACCACACCCGAGATCAAAGAGGACTTCGACACCGTCATCGACCAGGCCAGAGAGCAGATCAGGCAGAAACTCCTCAAGTGAGACCGCGCAGGTCCGGCAGTCGTGACCACGGTCCTCCGCCGGACCTGCGCCGCCGACCGAACGAGTCGGCGCCGCGCGAGCTCTTATGCTGATGTCGTGAAGACCATCGCGGTCCCCGAACACACCACCCGGCGTGTCGTGCGGCGGGCGCGGTTCGCCTGCACCCTGTACCGACTGGTCGACGAGGAGGCGGTGTTCGAGCGGATGGCGGCGCATCGCGAGGCCCACTGGATCGCCTCCCGCAACTGCGCCGCATACATCCTCGACGGCGGGGCGATCCAGCGCTCGGATGGCGACGGTGAACCGTCGTCCACCTCCGGGGAACCGATGCTGGAGGCGATGCGCGGCCACGGATTGACCGACGTGCTCGCCATGATGACCGTGGATTACACCGGTGTCGAATTCAGCGCCGCGGACCGCGCACGTACCTACAGCGCCGTCGTCACGCAGGCGATAAGCGAGGCAGGCACCGCCGCCTCGGACTCTTAGCACGACACCTGTTCTGCCGGCTACGGCGATATCGCGGTCGGGGTGACCGCACCGCTGGTGGCGTGGTTCGTCGTCGGCCGCTTCGACCGGCTCTATTGCGAACCACCGAGCACTTCGGTCCTCTTAGGATTCGGCATGGATCCAGCACGAATGGCGCACGACCAGTGGGCGTTCACCTCGGCGAAAGCGAGCGGCCCCGGCTTGTACACCCGAGCTGGGGACCGTATCCGTTGTTACGTCTTCGACTTCAAGGGGGCACCATGGCTACCAACACAACTCAACTTCGACCTGAGCGTCGGACGGTGCGGCGCACGGCGCGCGCAGTATCCGCCGTCGCCATGGCCGCCGGTCTCATCCTGGGAGGTGGCGCACTCGCTTCGGCACCGGCCGCAGCCAGTCCGAACGCGACTACAGACAGCGTCACGAGCGCCGGATTCCACTTCGAGGGGCCCTTCGCCTTCTGGGACTATTGCCAAATGGACCGGAAGGGGGCCCAGGCCCACGGATACGAGGTCACCCCGTGCTTCAAAGATCCCGATGGCTACTACTACGGGATCTACACCTGATCAATCACCGCGGACCTAGTCCGGCTTGAACGGGCCCCGGCTCGATCCAGGTGACTCTGGGTCGAGCCGGGCCCGACGCTTTTCGACTCGGATCCGGGCGGTGCATCTTCGAACTCGCGGGCACGGGAATCATACGATGGCCCGAACCGCGACAACCTCGATGGAGCCCAATGGTCCGCGTTCCGCCGCCTCACCCGCCACCGCCGATGCCGTCGGAAGGAGCGAACCGGCGTCCGACATCGCTGATGTTCGCGACATTGACGATGAACCTCATCGCGCTCGCCTTGATCGCCACTGCGATCGGCGTGTTCGCACTGCACGGTGAAGTCGCCGACGCTGCCCAAGAGGCGCTCATGGGGGACCCGTCATTCGCCGATGCAGCCTGGGCGGCCGATGAGATCGCGGCCATCGTGACCTTTCATCTGAAGGCCACCGCAGCGATCTACCTCATCTTCGCGGCGTTCCACTTGACGCTCAGCGCGCTCGATCACTTCGGCAAGCGGTCGGCGAGGATACTCAGCTTGATCCTGGCGGGCGTCTCACTGGCCTGTTGCGGCATCGGCGGCATCGTCAGCCGGATCTTCGTCACCAAGATGTCGTTCATGAGGGTCGATTACGACGACCAGATATCGGATGCGGTCCTGGCGGCCACGCCCGTCTGGCTCACGGCCCTGCAATGGATCTCGTTGGCGCTGTTGATCTTCGGTTCGATGCTCGTCTTCATCCTGCTGATGGTTCCCGCTTCGAGAGAGTACTTCCGCAGGTGAGCGCGGCCTCGCACCGGAAGGCTCTGCCTATGTAATACCGATGGCTTCCAGCCGTCGATGAGGGCCGTGAGGCCGCGCTCGAACTCCTCGTCGGGGGCGAGGACGTAGCCCTCCGAAAGCGTGCGGGCGAGGTACGGGTGCGTCGCGGGCGTGACCGTCGACAGCGCGGCCGCCACGGTGCCCTCGTCGCCGAGAGCGGCGCTCGTCTCCGCGAGCACCTTGCCGATCGTGTAGCCCGCGAGGCAGTCGATGAGTTCCATCGCGTCCCGGCCGCCGAGGCCCGCGGCGTTCAGGCGGGCGAGGATCTCCTCGACGAGCGCGAGCATCCTGGGCGAGACGGCGGGGCGCGTCCCGACGACGGAAGCCGCACGCGGGTGAGCGAGCAGCCGCCGCCGGAACGCGCGGAAGATATCGCCGATCACGTCCTGCCACGACTCGCCGTCCGACGACGCGGGCAGCTCGACTCCGCCCCACATGTGCTCGACGATCCCGTCGAGGACGGCCGTCTTGTTCGGCAGATGGTGGTAGACGGCCATCGGGTCGGCGCCGAGCCGCTCGCCGAGCTTCCGCATCGTCAGCCGCTCGACACCCGACTCGTCGACGATCCCGAACGCGGCGTCGATGATTCGCCTCCGTGTCAGCGGCGGACGTGCTTCGGTCATCCACTCACTGTCTCACGGTCGCGCGAAGAACAGCTCTCGATCCTTAACGACCACGACCGCCGCGAACAGGAGGAACAGCACGGTCTGGATGAGCTTCGTGTCAGGATCCGTGAGCAGCACCTCGTTCGTGAAGTTCGCAGTGAGGTGGAACACTATCGGCACGAGGATGCTCCGCCCGGCCCGGTAGTAGAGCCAGTTCATGATCACCACGAACGCGATGATCGACACCGGGAAGTTGAGGGTGTGGATCCACCCCATGTCGACGACCTCCTCGTGGTAGTAGCCCTCGATGAAGCCGAGCGGCAGGTGCCACAGCGCCCAGATCACGGTGAAGAGCATGGACGCCGAGAAGACGCGCATCTTCCGGACGAGCGTGTCGGTGCCGTACCCGTGCCAGACGATCTCCTCGATGATCGCCGCGCCCACGAGCGTCACCCACACCGGCAGCAGGCCGGCCGTGAAGGTGTAGCCGCCTCGCAGGAGGAACTGTTCGGGGCTGTATCCGAGCGGGATCGAGACGGCCGTCGCGACGAGGATGCTCGCGGGGGCGATCACGAACGCGAGCGTGATGAAGACGGGCGGTGCCTTGCGGGGCCAGCGCATGCGGCGCAGGACGTCGGCTCGCAGCTCGGGGCGCCGGGCCACAAGGCCCGCGAGCACCGCGAGCGGCGCGAGGAGGCCGGCGAGGCAGAGTGCCGCGGTCCACCACTGCGTGGGCGTGGACTGCGTTTCGAGATTGCTGAGGTAGGCGGCGGTGAACCAGCACGCCCAGGGTATTGCCGTCGCCAGCCCGTAGAACAGGAACGGGCGGTCGTATCGGGCGGCGACGGGGTCGATGCCGCGCCGGGAGGTGGTGTTGGACGCGGCGGTGTCAACGGCCATGGGGGAGGTCTCCTCTACGATGTAGAACTCAATACTCTACAACGTAGAGGAGTGTTCGAACGCTGTCAACGCGGGTATCAAGAGTTCGTTGAAGGGACGTTCGGGCGTGGCGCGTCCCAGTGGTGACCTCGAGCCCGATCCCAGTGGATCCGGCTACACGGTCGCTATCCGAACAGGAGGTGGGCGAGGACGAAGCCCGCCATGCCGGCCGCCAGACCGCCGCCCAGGTTGGCGGCCACGTTGGCCAGGGCGTGGTGCCAGCGTCCGGCCTCGACGAGGACGAGTGTTTCGTACGACAGGGTCGAATACGTGGTCAGGGCGCCGCAGAAGCCGATGACCAGCAGTGCGGTCAGGCCCGAGTCGGTGAGGGCCACGGCGAGGAAGACCGCCAGTCCGGAGCCGACCACGTTCACCACGAAGGTGCCCCACGGCAGGTCGTGGCCGGTGTAGTGGGCCAGGACGCGGTCGGTCAGGAAGCGCAGGGGCGCGCCGATGGCCGCACCGACCGCCACGAGCAGGAGCGTCATTCGGTTGCTCCTCTGCGTCCGTGGAAGCGGCGGGTCGTGTACATCCCGGCCGCCGCCGCCAGTAGCGCGGCGGCGAGGGTCGTGAACGCGAACGCCACAGCGATGAAGGTCGCCCCGCCGCTCGCGGCGCGGCCGATGTCGATGATGTAGGCCGAGAAGGTGGTGAAGCCGCCGAGAACGCCGACGCCGAGGAACGGCCGAATCAGGCGCGAGCCGGGATAGACCTCGGTGATGAGCACCATGAGCGAGCCGATGAGGAATCCGCCGATGACATTGGCGACGAGCGTGGCCACGTCGAAGGTGCTGTGTGGGAACGCGGCGGTGAGCCCGTAGCGGGCGCTCGCGCCGACCGCGCCCCCGGCGGAGACGGCGGCCAGCGCCGAGGCGGGCGTGGAGCGGAGCACGTGGCTGAGGCTCCGCGGTGGTGATTCCGACACGACATCGAATGTAGCCGCCGGAGGGGCCGACCTCCATCGGAGTGGAGCTGACGCGCCGACCGGAGAGAGGCGATCGAGCACAAGGCAGGCGCGGCACCTGCGGCGCTCGAACGGAGTGTCCGCCCGTTCGACCGCCCGGACCGCGCCCGCGCCTTCATCGGGCCTCGGCCGGTTCCGGACCCGCGATCCACCGTGGATCCGGAACCCACTCAAGCGCCGAGATCAGCACCGGATGTACCGCGATGCCTCTCTAAATAGATCGAAGCCATCGCCGATGATATGCAGACTGGCCCGATAGGTCCCCGTCCGACACGATGAGACGCGAAGGACCACCGAGTAGTATCGGTCTCCCTGGTAAGTCACTGTGCGGCCGGTGGATCTGGGCCCGTCCAGATAGCTGTTCTCGGTCCAGTACCTGGTGCCGCATCCGGACATTTCAATCGAGAACCTGGCGTAGATGTCAGTTGAACTCGGGTGAAGCTTGTACGGCTTGCTGACAGTGACTTTTTGTTCACAGTTGGCGACCGCGGGCGATGCCGGCACGACCGCGCCGACCGCACCGACTCCGATCACCATCAGCGCCACCGCCATCTTGACGATCATTCGTCGAAACTTCATGTCTCTCCTCTCCCCGCCGTTCGTCAGCACGACGACACATTCAAGACCGAGCTTGTCGTGTATTGTTCGTTGTTGCCGCGCCGCACGAACAGCTCGGTGCTCCAGTTCCCCTCGTCGCAGCTCGTACTGATGCTGGGTTCGCCGCTGATCGGCGGGTAGGTCTGGAAACTCCAGGAGTGCCTTGACAGCCAGTAGCCGTTGACATAGATCTCGATGCTGATGATGACCTCGAACGGGCTGCTGCCGCACCCTCTGAGCTCGTAGTACCCGGTGCCGCGGATGCGGGACCCGGACTGCCTGGGCTTGTATGCGCGTGTCGTCATCGTGCACGCGGCGGCTACGCCCGTGACTTCGTAGGCGTTCTCGTACTCGGTGATCTTGATATAGCCGTCCGGCTGCGACTCGTACTGGACGTTCAGCACCGCGCCGAGTTCGGCGGCTTCGGCCGCCGTGAGGTCGGCGTCGTCGGGTCCGGCCGCGGCGGGATCGGCGGTGGCCAATCCTGCGGCGAGGACCATTGCGAGCGCCACTGCCAGTGACGCCCACAGCCTCGATCTGATGGTCATGGATTGCTCCTCCTCCACTTCGAGAGTGATCAATCTCATGGTGGAGGTCACTTGCATGGCTTATGCACGGATTTCGCACGAGTTCTCCTGGATGGCGCGCATTGCCTCGGCCGGTCCCGGCCTCGAGCCGCTCGGCCGGTGCGGGAGTCTGCTCCGCCGGACCGGGGCCGCGTCCGGTGCCAGGTTTATTCCCGCGTATGCGATCGCTCACCGATGCTTGCCGAGCCTCAAGGGACGCTCCTATCTTGGTAGGCGATGAGCTACACGATCACCGACCAGCACCTGACACGCAGGCGTCACCTCGACTTCTGCCGCGTGTCCACCGTGCTCTGTCACTAGCTCCCCTTCTTCACCGGCGGGGCACGCCGACGCTTTCCTGAACGCCTCCACCTCCATGGGGCGCTGTTCCGACTCCAGCTGGACCGCCCACTCCAGCGCCTCCTTACCGCCTGGCATCGCGGCCGCATCCGGTGCCGCCTGCCCGAAAACTGAGGTTCCATCTTCATGTCCGTCAACACGGAAACAGCCATCCCGAACAAGACCAGACGCAAACGACGCGTGCCGTTCGCGGCCCAGCTCCTGATCGGCCTGGTGCTCGGACTCGCGCTCGGCTTCGTCGCCCGGCAGTGGTCGGTCGACTGGCTCGGCTCCACGCTCGACACGGTCGGGTCCCTGTTCGTCCAGCTCCTGTTCCTCGTCGTCCCCGTGCTGGTGTTCACCGCCGTGGTCGTCTCGATCGCGAACCTGCGCAACCTGGCCAACGCCGGTCGCCTGGTCGCCAAGACGCTGCTGTGGTTCGCCGCGACCTCGCTGATCGCCGTGGCCATCGGCCTGGCGATCGGCCTGATCACCAACCCCGGCCAGGGCGTGACGCTCACCTCCGACGCCGCCCGGCCCGAGTCGACCGGGTCCTGGACCGACTTCCTGACCGGCATCATCCCGACCAACCTGGTCGAGTCGTTCACCGAAGTCAACGTCCTCCAGATCGTGTTCGTCGCGATCGTCATCGGCGCGGCCGCCTCGAAGGTCGGCGACAAGGCCGAGCCGTTCCTGAGGTTCAACCGCTCGGTCCTGGACATCACGCAGAAGGCCCTGTGGTGGGTCATCCGGCTCGCGCCCATCGGCACCGCCGGCCTGATCGGCAAGTCGATCTACTCCTACGGCTGGGACCTGCTGGAGCCGCTCGCGGTGTTCAGCGTCGACATCTACCTCGGCGCCCTGCTGGTCATGCTGGTCGTCTACCCGGTGCTGCTGCGCTTCGTCGCGAAGGTCTCGCCGCTCCAGTTCTTCAGGAAGGCGTGGCCGGCGATCCAGCTCGCGTTCGTCTCGCGCTCCTCGGTCGGCACGATGCCGCTGGCCCAGCGCACGGTCGTCGAGCGGCTCGGGGTGAGCCGCGATTACGCCTCCTTCGCCTCGCCGTTCGGCGCCACCACCAAGATGGACGGCTGCGCCGCGGTCTACCCGGCCATCGCCGCGATCTTCGTCGCGCAGGTCTACGGCATCGACCTCGGCATCCAGGACTACCTCCTGATCGCCTTCGTCTCGGTGCTGGGCTCGGCCGCCACCGCCGGGCTGACCGGCGCGACGGTCATGCTCACCCTGACCCTGTCGACCCTGGGGCTCCCACTCGAAGGCGTCGGCCTGCTGCTGGCGATCGACGCGATCATGGACATGATCCGCACCGCCGTGAACGTGGCCGGGCAGATGGTCGTCCCGGTGATCGTCGCCAGATCCGAGGGCCTGCTCGACCGGGCCGTCTACGACGCCCCGCCGCGTCCCCTGGACGAGGAGCCCACCATATCCGAAGGGTCCGACAGCGCCCCTGAACAGGCCGAAGACCGCAGGCCGGCGCTGGCTTCGGCGACTTAAGACCTCGTTCTCTCCCGAACCGCGGGGGCGGGCTCGTACGAGCCCGCCCCCGCTCTTTCAAGGTCGCGGGCGGGGCGACGCACGGACGCCGCCAGTCCGAGCGCCAAGATCGCGAAAACGGGCCACAGGAACCAGTCCCCGAAGCGGTTGTAGAGCGTGTCCACCTGCTCAGTAGAGACCTCTGCGACAGCGAGCCGTTCGTCCTCGGCGAGGATGTCGCCGTACTGGTCGCTGACGGTCACCAGACCCCACTGGCCCGCCCGGACCATCGAGAAGCCCTGCTCGACGCCGCGGGTCACCGCGACCCGACCGTGCCACCAGCCGTCGACCTCGAAGTCCAGGGACGGGGCGAGCATGAGCCCGGTCCCGGCGTCGCCGTACTCGGCGATGGTGCCCGCGTAGTCGAGGTCCTTGCAGATCGTCATGGCCCATCGGCCTTCGGAACCGGGGACCGCCACCGGACCGGCTTCCGAAGGGGTGATCCAGTCCTCGAGTCCGGGAATCAGGTGCTGTTTACGGTAGACGGCGGTGTCCGAGCCGTCGGCCGGGATCCACACGGCGACGTTGTGCACCTCGTCGTGCGTCTCGAGAGCGAGGCCGACCACGAGGTCGACGCCGGATTCGGCGGCGAGTTCGGACCAATGGTCCAGATGCGGTCCGCGTTCTTCTGCGGTGACGTAGAAGAGCTTCTCCGGGAGCACCAGGACATCGAGGTCCTCCCGCGCTCCCAAGGCCGTTATCTCGGCACGGTAATCGGCCATCATGTCGTCGGCCTCGGCGGTGTCGAGGTGGATCGAGTCCTCGCCGGCCGGGAGCGCCAGCGCACCTGCCCGGATCGTCGCTCCGGCGGCCTCGGGACGAATCAAGCCGTACCCGAGCGCGATCGCCAGGCAGGCCATTGCCGCTCCGACGACCAGGGCTCGGGGCCGCCGCTCGATACCGGGTGCGGTCGCGACCGCGACGGCCGCGGGGACCGCCATGAGCAGGAAGGTGAGTCCCCAGATGCCGGTCGCCGAGACGAGCTGCATCACCGCGGTCTGGTCGGCCTGGGTGTAGGCGAAACTCCACCATTCGCCTCCGGCTTCGGCATTGAGCTTCGCGACGGCGAATTCGACGCCCACGACGCCGGCCGGGAAGGAGCCGCAGGCGAGCCAGAACCGGCGGCGGACCACCAGCGCCCGGTACAGGCAGGTCACCCCTACGTACAGGCCGGTGGTGAGCAGGCCGGAGACGGCGAGGAGGACGACCGGGGTCTCCACGACATCGGCCAAGTACCACCAGATCCTCGACTGCGCGATCGTCCAGGTCGCACCGGCCGCGAGGATCGCAGTTCCGAGGCGGACCCTTCCGACGAGCCACAGCAGCGGCAGCGGCGCGATCCACATCAGCCACGCGACCGGTTCGAGGGAGAATCCGAGTGCGAACATGCCGCCACCGGCCAGGGCGCATCCGATCGCCCCGAGCGCGGGGCGGCTAAGCCGTGATTCCATTGAGGATTCCTTCGAGGGAGTCGTGGCAGAGGGCGCGGAACTCCGCGTCCGGCAGGTCGACGCGTCCCCCTTGGCGGAGTTGGACGAGACCGTAGACCGTCGCGGTGATGGTGAGGCCGGTCTTCCAGGGGGAGCCGGGCCGGAGCACTCCACCGGACATGCCGTCTTCGACGATGCGGGTGAGCAGCCCGAAAGTGCGGGATCGTCCGGCGTGGAAGTCGGCGGGGAACACTCGGGCGTCCTCGCGCCGATCCAGGAACATGAAGGCGAAGCGGTGGGGTCGGGCGAGCGCGAGGTCCACCAGGGCGTCGACGACGCCGTGGAGCGCTTTGACGGTGTCGGGGGGAGGGTCGGTCCGGCTCCACTCCTCGTAGGTCTCTTCGAAGAACTCCCCGGCGAGGCGCGTCAGCAGCGCCTCGCGGTTCGGGAAGTGCCGGTAGACGGCCATGGCCGACAGGCCGAGCGCGTCACCGATCTTTCGCATGCTCACCGCCCCGCTCCCGCCGGAGTCGACGAGGTCCTTGGCGGTGGCGAGGATGCGGTCGGCGGTCGATTCCATGTTTACACTATAAACGTGAGGGTTCGGCCTCTCCCGTGGCCCGCCGACCGCGACGGCGGAATGCGATCTTGAGGGTTTTCGCGTATATTCCGCTTGACCATGGTTTACCGGTCAGTAACAAAGCCTTGGTGCGCGCGAAACGGGAAGGGAGCCGGATGCTCACTCGCACAACTGGATCGACCACTACGGCAGTGGCGGTCGCGGCGGCGTTGGCGCTGTCCTCCTGCACCTCCAGACCCGAAGAAGAGAGCACCCCGGGCGTGACTGACGACACAGTCACCATCGGCACCCACCAGCCGCTGACCGGTCCGGCCTCGGCCGGGTACTCGACGATCTCGGCCGCCACCTCGGCCTACTTCGAATACGTCAACGACAACGGCGGCGTCCACGGCCGCGAGATCGAGTACCTCGTCGAGGACGACGCCTACTCGCCCCAGCAGACCCAGACGGCCGTACGCAAGCTCGTCGAGACCGACGAGGTCTTCGCGATCGTCAACGGACTCGGCACCGACACCCACGCCTCGGTCCTGGAGTACCTCGACGAGGAAGGCGTGCCGGACCTGTTCGTCTCCTCCGGCTCCCCCGACTTCAACCAGCCGAACGTCTTCGAGAACACCTTCGGCTACAACGCCGACTACGTCACCGAGGGCGCGGCCCTCGCCCAGTACGCCGCCGAGCGGCATCCCGACGCCCGCGTGTGCTTCCTGGGCCAGGACGGCGACTTCGGCGACGACGTCCTCGAAGGCGTCGAGACCGTCGTCGGCGGCGAGGAGATCACCGAGATCCAGGTGTACTCCAGTTCAATGGACGACCTCAGCCAGCAGATCGGGGCCCTCATGGCCGCCGGCTGCGAGGTCAACATCCTCGGCACCATCAACCCCTTCACCGCCCTGGCCCTCGGCACCGCCGCCGAGGCCGAGTGGTTCCCCCGGTGGTACGCGGCTTCGGTCGGGTCCGACTATTCGACCCTGCGCGAATACCTCGGCTCCGAGGGCGCGCCGCTCCTGGAGGGCCTGGTCGCCACCAACTTCCTGCCCTCCGGCCCCGACGACGAGTGGGTGGAGCTGTTCAGGGAGATCAACGAGCAGTACAACGACGGCGCCCCCTTCACCTTCAACACGGTCCTCGGCATGAGCGTCGGCTACACCTTCGCCGAGGCCCTGGCCGCCGCCGGAGCCGACCCCACCCGCCCCTCCCTCCTCGAGGCCATCGAATCGGGGTCGGTGACCGGCAACAGCATCGTGCCGCTGGACTACAGCGTCGACGACCACTCCGGCTACACCACGGTCGGGATCACGGTCATCGAGGACGGCGTCCAGGACTACGTCGGCACCACCTACAACGTCGACGTGGGCCAGGTGACCGAGGTCGACCCCGCCCCGGTCCCATTGGAGAACGAGGGCATCCCGACCGGCTGAGCCGCGCCGGTCACCACTGGTCGACCAGGCCGCTGCGGTAGGCCCACACCACGGTCTGTACGCGGTCCCGGGCACCGATCTTGGTCATCGCCCGGCCCAGGTGCGACTTGACGGTGCTGGTCTCCACGTACAGTTCGCGCGCGATCTCGGCGTTGGACATGCCGCGGGCCAGCAGCAGCACGATCTCCCGCTCGCGGGCCGTGAGCGCCTCCAGCGCGGCCGGATCGGGCTCGGCCCGCTTTCGGCGCTTGGCGAACTCGGTGATCACCCGCCGCGTCACCGCCTGGTCGACCAGCCCCTCTCCCGCGGCGAGTCTGCGGACCGCGCCGGTCAGCTCCTCGGGTTCGCAGTCTTTGAGGATGAAGCCGTTCGCGCCGGCCTCGAGCGCGCCGAATACGTACTCGTCCAAGTCGAACGTGGTGACCACCAGGACCGCGGGCGGTTCGCCGTCGCCGCGTCCGGCGGTGATCCGGCGGGTCGCCTCGATGCCGTCGCCGCCGGGCATGCGCACGTCCATGCACACCACATCGGGCCGCAGCCGCGCGGTCCGCTCGACCGCGGTCGGGCCGTTGTCGGCCTCGCCGACGACCTCGATGTCCCCGGCCTCCTCCAGCAGCACCCGGTAGCCCGCTCGCACCACCGCCTGGTCGTCGGCCAGCAGCACCCTGATCATGACCGCTCTCCCGTCTCGAATTCGATGTCGTCGGCCCGGCGTTCGGCCTCGGTCCGTTCGACCGGCAGATCCAGGCTCACCCGCCACCCGCCCGACCCGGTCGGCCCGGCCTCGAAGGCGGCGCCGACCAGGTCGGCGCGTTCGCGCATCCCCAGCAGGCCGGTGCCGCCGCGAGTGAGGTCGGCGAGCTCGCCGCGCTCGGAGGGGTCGTTGGCGATCTCGAGGGCCAGCCCCGATTCCCGGTAGTCCAGGCGGATCCGCACCGGCGCGGCCGGGGCGTGCTGCCTGGCGTTGGTCAGCGACTCCTGGACGATCCGGTACAGGGAGATGTCGGCGATCGGCGGCAGCCGCAGCGCCTCACCGGTCCGCTCGAACTCGACCCGGTCGCCGAGGCCGCGGGCCTCGTCGATCAGCGACGGCAGGGCCGACAGGCCCGGGACCGGGGCGTTGCCGTCGTCGGCGTCGCGGTCGCGCAGCAGCCCGACCACGAG
This sequence comes from Glycomyces salinus, assembly GCF_016428645.1. Lineage (GTDB taxonomy): Bacteria > Actinomycetota > Actinomycetes > Mycobacteriales > Micromonosporaceae > Glycomyces > Glycomyces salinus. The sequence goes on from NZ_JAELXW010000093.1 coordinate 13,895, forward strand.
CCGCAGGTTCTCCAGGGTCGCCTTGCCCTGCGAGCGGATCCAGGCCGCGCCGGAGGCGGCCGCGGCGTCGTCGCGGCCGATCAGCCGCTCGACGGCCGCGGCCTGGACGACCATGCCCGACAGGTGGTGGGCGGCGACGTCGTGGAGTTCGCGGGCGATGCGGGTCCGCTCGGCGGCGACGGCGGCCTCGGCCCGCTCGCGCTGGGCCCTGATCGCCTCGGCGGTGCGCTGCCGTTCGAGCGCGAGGTGGCGTCGCCTGGCGGCCATGTAGACGCCGGTGAATCCGGCGATCGCGTAGGCCACGGCCGCGGAGCTGGCGTGGTTGTAGACGGTGGCGGTCGCCGCGTCCTGGCCCCACGCGATCGCCGTCGCCGTGAGCGTCTCGGCCAGGGTGGCCGCCGCACCGGCCGCGATCGTCACCTTGACCGGCGAGAGCGTCGCGTACGTGTAGGCGGCGACGAGCGGGCCGAGGCCGTGGGCCATGACCTCCGGGGCCGTGGCGACGATCGCCAGCTGGCAGACCACGACCGCCGCCAGGCAGAGGGTCGGGCGGATCCGCCGCAGGCACAGCAGGAGCGCCTGGACGCAGCCGATGACGGCGAGCTTCCCGGCTTGGGCGTCGGTGGATTCGAGCGGGACCAGAGTGGCCATCTCCCAGAACAGTCCGAAGCTGATCGCGGCGACGACCACCGCCAGCAGCGAGTCCCGGGCGAAGGGACTGCGGACGCCGAGCCGGTCCAGCGCCGCGTCGAAGCGTTCCCCGAGGGTGGGCGGGGCCGTCGCCTGCCGGTCAGCGCTCGCGTTCACATCGATCATCTTCGGGCAGCCTTTCACGGCGGCGACGGCCGCACCGGTCAGTAGGTGACGTCCGGGTTCAGCAACTGGAACTCGATGGCGACGTTGAGCACCACCGACAGGGCCAGCAGCGTGAGCACCGTGCCGGTCACGGTCTTCCAGCCGGACCCCGCCCGGATCTCGCCGACGATCTTGAACACCGCCGGGACCATGCCGAGCGCGCCGATGACCTGGAGCGCCTGGACGGCGCGGATCGCGGTGGCCGGGACGTCGGCGAGTCCGGTGACCGCGACGATGATCGCGGCCCAGCCGACGAGTGCGAGGAGGGTGCAGGCGGCGCCGACGCGGACGAGGCCCCGGGCGGTTCGGGTGCGCCGCTCGGGGGAGGGCCGCTTGCGGAGCTTGCGCCAGATCGCGCCGGTCGGCCAGGCCAGGATCGCGAGCAGCAGCACGGCGGCGCCTCCGATGAGCATCGGCACGGCGATCTGCCGCTCGGTCTCCATCGGCAGCATCGTGAAGGCCGAGTCGTGGCCGATGCCGACGACCTCGCCGTCCTCGATCTGGACCGCGAGCGTGCGGTGGCCGTCGACCTCCTGCCACACGTTCGCGCCGACCTGCTCGAAGAAGGTCGACCCGCCGGTGCCGGGATCGGCCGGGAGGTGGAGGCGGCCGTCGTCGAGGGCGGTGATCTCGATGGCCTGCAATGCGCCGACTGAGGCCATGAAGGTGCTGTGGTAGCCGCGCGACGGCACGTAGGCGCCTTCGATGAGTTCGGCGTTCTCCTGCATGGACGCCTGGTCGACCGTCTCGGTGCCGGATTCGTCCTCCGCCGGGAAGAAGCGGTCGGCGAAGTCGTCGGCGAGGGCGTACCGCATCTCGACGGTGGCGGTGGGGTCGGGACCGGTGCTGTTGAACGAGACGAAGAACCCGGCTCCGTCGTCGGGGTAGAGCGCCAGGTGCGAGTGGAACATGGTGGTGTCGCCGCCGTGGCCTCGAACGCGGTGGCCGTTGCGGTCCTCTTCGAACCAGCCGAGGGTCATCCGGTCGCCTTCGGCGAAGGCGCCGAGGGTGTCCTCGTCGAGTGCCGGAGCGAACATCAGCTCGCGGGTGGCGTCGCTCAGCAGCGGGTCCTGGTCGTCGGCGGCGCCGAGCTGGGCGAGCATGAACCGCGTCATGTCGTCGGCGGTGGTCGACAGGGATCCGGCCGGCGGGGTGCCGACGACCTCGAACCGCCCGGCGGGCCCGTCGCCGTCCATGTACCCGTTCGAGAGCCGGTCGGCCAGGCTGCCGGGCAGCGGCTGGCGGAACGAGGAGGAGTCCATGCCGAGCGGCTGGAGGATGTGGCGGTCGATGTAGTCCTCGAAGGGCTCGCCGCTGGCGCGCTGGACGATGTACCCGGCGAGGGCGTTGCCGTAGTTGGAGTACGAGGGCGTGGTGCCGGGCCGGTAGGTCTGTTCGGGCGGGTCCTCGGCGAGGACCTCGCGGAGGTCGAAGGTGTCGTCGCCGAAGCCGATGAGGTTGCGGAGGCGTTCCTCGAACCCGGCGGTGTGGGTCAGCAGGTGGCGCAGGGTCAGGTCGTCGTCGAAGCCCCGCTCGATCTCGAAGTCGAGGTATTCGGAGACGTCGGCGTCGAGGTCGAGTTCGCCCTGCTCGACCAGTTGCAGGACGGCGGTGGCGGTGAAGACCTTGGAGACCGACCCGGCCCGGAACAGGTGCTCGGCGGGGTCGGTCTCGACCGGCTCGGAGCCGTCTTCGCCGGTGTCGGCGTGGCCGAAGCCGCGGGTGGTGAGGACTTCGCCGTCGCCGACGACGGCGACGGTGGCTCCGGCGATCCCGTTCCGCTCCAGCATGTCGGGGAGGGTCTGCTCGAGCCAGGCGTCGACGTTGTCGGCGGTGAGCGCTTCGGGGTCCGGTGCGGGTTCGGGTTCGGGCGCCTCGGGGGCGGCTCCGCCGCAGGCGGCGGTGACCGCGAGGACGGCGGCGGCGCCGATCCCGGCCGCGACGCGGACGGCGATCGGCGCGCGTCTGGTGGTGTGGTTGGAGGGCATGGTGGCTCCTGCCTGATGGTTCTGTCTTTTGAGGACTTCCCGGATCGCCTCGGCGATCGGGTCGGGCGCCCTTGCGTTCGAACAGGACCATCCTGGCCCGCGGGAGCGGTCGGCGACGACTGGCGCGAGTCGGAAATCGGCTTACGACCTTTGGGGGAGGCCGCGGGCCGTCACCGGCCCTTCGCGGCCGGATTTCACGAGTCGATCGCGTCGGCCAGGCCCCGGAGTCCGGCGGCGATCTCGTCAGGGCCGGGGGCGGTGTCGGGGTTGGACATCCACTGCATGACGATCCCGCTGACCAGCGCGAGCTGGACCGCACCCACGGTGCGCACGTCCTCGGCGGAGAGCGACTCCTCGATCTCGCCGGTCGCCAGGGCCGCCATGGCCGAGAACGCCCCGGGTTGGCCCTTCGCATACAGCTCCAGCAGTTCCGGGGAGCGCTGCGCTTGGAGGAACAGCTCGAAGCTGGCGATCCACATCGGGCGCCGGGTCCTGATGTGCTCGATCAGCAGATTCCAGACCGCCGCGAACCGGCCCGCGCCCGGCGGCGCATCGAGCGCCGACAGCGCCTCATTGAGGTCGGCGTCCCAGTCCTCGAGCGAGGCGAACAGGGCCTGCTGAAGCAGCGCCTCCCTTGAACCGTAGTGGTATCCGATCGCGGCCATACTGACCCCGGCCGCGGCGGCTATGTCGCGCACCGTGGTCCGGTCGTAGCCCTTCTCCACCAGACATTGCTTGGCCCCTTCGAGGAGCGCCTCGCGATTTCCCATGGGCCGATCCTAGCAGTGAGCTGCAGATTTGCCTAGATCAAACGCATCAGGCAATTTTTTTGCGCATCTGTATTGCGCATATGCACAAATCTTGGCTAGGCTACTTCCCAAGCACGGCGGAACCCCGCCCGATCGAGAGAAACGAGACCCCCAATGAACATCGAGACCGCCTCCAAGCGCCTCCTCGGCGGCCTGACCGTCGCCTCGATCGCCGCGGCCAGCCTGGCCTGCGGCACCGTCGAGGCGAGCGCCGAACCCGACACCGGGGACACCGACCCGACGCTCGTCACCACCGACAAGGGACAGGTCAAGGGCACCGCCGCCGACGGCGTCCGATCCTGGCTCGGCGTCCCCTACGCCTCCCCGCCGACCGGCGACCTCCGCTGGGCCCCACCCGAGGAGGCCGAGCCGTGGGACGGCGTCCGCGCGGCCGACCGGTTCGGCAGCGCCTGCGCGCAGGGCGAATCGGCGCTCGGGATGCCGAGCGTCCCCGGCGTGAACGAGGACTGCCTCAACTTGAACGTCTACGCCCCGGACACCGGCGACCGCGACCTGCCGGTCATGGTCTGGCTCCACGGCGGCGGCAACTCCTACGGCGCGGGCTCGCAGTACGACCCGTCGCGGCTGGTCACCGACGGCGAGGTCGTCGTGGTCACCGTCAACTACCGCCAGGGCCTGTTCGGGAGCCTCGCCCACCCCGCACTCGACGGAGACGACGGCGAGGTCCTCTCCGGCAACTACGGGCTCCAGGACCAGCAGACCGCTCTCGAGTGGGTTCGCGCCAACGCCTCCGCATTCGGCGGGAACGCCGAGAACGTCACGCTGTTCGGGGAGAGCGGCGGCGGCTACGACGCCTGCGCGCACCTGGCATCGGCCGGCTCGGCGGGCCTGTTCGACAAGGCGATCCTGCAGAGCGCCACCTGCGCGGCCGCCTGGGCGACCGGAAGGGAAGAGGGCCGGGACATCGCGGCCGACCTGGCCGAGGAGCTCTGCCCCGAGGCCGAGGACGTCGCGACCTGCCTGCGGGAGGCGGCCGCGGCGGACGTGATCGCCTTCTCGGACCGGCTGGGCGAGGTTCAGCCCGTCGTCGGCGGCCCGGTCATGCCGGTACCGACCGGCGAGGCCATCGCCTCGGGCGAGTTCAACCACGTGCCGGTCCTGCACGGGATCAACAGCGACGAGATGCAGGGCTACGCGGTCACCCTCGGCGTCGAGACCGAGGAGGACTACCTCGCCCGCCTGGAGGAGATGTTCGGCGACCTGGCCGGGGCGATCGCCGCGGAGTACCCCGCCGTCGAGGGGGACGACGGCCCGACCAGGGCGCTCGGCAGGGTCCTGACCGACGCCGAATGGTCGACCGGCCTGGCCGCGACCCGCGAGGCGTTCGGTGACCGGGTCCCGGCGTTCACCTACGAGCTGTCGGTGTCCGACGCGCCCTACTTCACCCACATCCCCTCCCGCCCCGACTTCGAGTTCGACGCCCACCACATGGTCGACTGCGCGTTCCTGTTCGACACCGGGTTCTTCGAGCCGATCGAGGACGAGCAGCGGCCCCTGGCGGAACTCATGATCGAGAGCTGGTCCGAGTTCGCCCGCACCGGCGACCCCGACGGCGAGGGCCCCTGGGAGCCCTACGCCACCGACGAGGACACGATGCGGCTCTCGCCCGAAGGGGCGACCGCGATCGACTTCGAGGACGAGCACCGCATCGGGTTCTGGCGCGGCCTGCGCGCCTGACCGCGGAACCGAGTCGGGGGGGGGGGG
>NZ_JAELXW010000094.1 GCF_016428645.1 Glycomyces salinus
CCGACTCCGCCGTTCGGGGCGGCGAAGACCCTGCCGCGGTGGGATTCGGCCGCGCCCGGCGGCGGCGAGCCTTGAAACATGGACACCTCCACCGCCACGACCGAGACCGCCGCCCCGGGAGCGAGGCAGCGGCGCCTGCCGCTGCTGGACGTCCTGCGCGGCGTGGCCATCGTCGGCACGCTCGGCACCAACATCTGGCTGTTCACCGGCTCCGGCAGCGAGGGCGCGCTGCTGACCGGCAACCCGATCGACGGCGGCGGCCCCTGGATCGAACGGGCCGTCATGTTCGCCACCAACGGCAAGTTCATCTCCATGCTGACGCTCATGTTCGGCGTCGGCCTGGCCATCCAGTTCCGGTCGGCGGCGAACCGCGGCAGGCGCTGGCCCGGCCGCTACCACTGGCGGGCGCTGTTCCTGTTCGTCGAGGGCACCGTCCACTTCGCGCTGGTCTTCGCGTTCGACGTGCTCATGGGCTACGCGGTGACCGCGATCGTCGTGGCCTGGCTCCTGACCCGGTCCGAGCGGGCGCAGCGGGCGGTGATGTGGACGGCGCTGGGCCTCCACGCGGCGGCCATGTCGCTGCTCACCCTCGCGATGGCCGCCGCCCCCGCCTCGGACCCCGATCCCGGCACGGTCGCCGAGATCGACGCGATATACGCCTCCGGAAGCTGGCTCGACCAGGTCGAGTTCCGCCTGGACAACCTGCTGCTGTTCCGCCTCGAACCGGTGCTGGCCTCGGGGATGATGCTGTTCCTGTTCCTGCTGGGCGTCAGGCTCTTCCGCGCCGGAGCGTTCGGCGACGACGCCCGCGGCCGCGCCGTCCGCGCCCGGATGCTGGCCTGGGGGCTCGGCCTCGGAATCCCGCTCAACCTGGCGATGGGCCTCGGCCCGGAGTACCTGTCACTGGCCGAGCGGTACGTGACCGCCCCGCTGATGGCCTTCGGCTACATCGGCCTGACCGGCTGGATCATCGACCACGCGCGCAAGGGCCCGGTCATGACCGGGCTGGAGCGCCTGGGCAGGTCCGCGCTGAGCGGCTACGTCCTCCAGAACCTGCTCGCCTCGGTCCTGTGCTACGGCTGGGGCCTGGGACTGGCCGCGAAGTACGGCGACAGCGCCGCCTTCACCGTCGCCCTGTGGCTGGCGATCAGCCTCGTCCTGGTCGTCGGCGCCGGCCTGTGGCTGCGCCGTTTCCCGGCGGGACCGGCCGAGATGCTCCAGAAGCGCCTCATTCACTGAGCCGCTCGACCAGGGTCGGCGGAGCCACGGCCCGGAAGGCTTCCTCGCAGCGGTCGGCGATCTCCTCCCAGTCGACCTCGCCGTCCAAGCGGATGCCGAGCCAGCCCCGGTGGCCGACGTACGGCGGCCGGAAGTACCGGTCCGGGTCCATCGCGATCGACTCCTCCTGGGCGCCGAGCGGCGCGGCGCACCACAGGTGCGGGAAGGTGTGGTCGTGGTGGCCCCGATGCCAGAGCGTCACGAACGACTTCTTGCCGCGCACGAACCAGGTCGGCGTGCCGTGGCTGGGCCGCTCGGTCACCTCCGGCAGCGCCATGCAGATGCCCCGAAGCCGTTCGGGCAGGTCATCGGTCATGAACCGACGCTACCGCGCCCCTGCGACACCCCGCGCCGCTTCCGGTCCCGTCTCAGCGGCCCCGGTGGAGCCATTCCAGGAGTCCGGCGGGCGCGAGCGCGGCGCACCGCTCCCGGTATTCGTCCAGTTCCCCGGCGGTCAGGAGGTCGGTCCCGGAACCGGAGCGGCCCCGGCGGAAGAAGCGGCCGGTGTCCTTGAAGATCCCGCCCTGGTTCGGCGCCAGCGCCGCCGAGTTCCGCTTCATCGTCTCGAACGAGGCGGCCCGGACCAGCTCGGACCGCTCCGCCGCGGGCAGGTCGACGCCGAGCCAGTCCGCGACGCGGCCCATCTTGGCGTCGAGGTCGGCGCTCAGGTCCTCGTAGTGGACCAGCAGCACGTTCGACTCCTCGCGGCGCGACCAGGCGTCGGCCAGGTGGTGCATGAAGCCGGGCAGCGAGTCGAGGTGCTCGCGCGGATCGGCCTTCTCGGCGATCCAGTCCAGCAGCCAGTCGCGAACCGGTTCGCGGGTTTTCTCCGGCTCGTCCGGATCGGGTGCCGAGGCGCCGGTCAGTTCCCGGAGCCGCTCCCGGTCGATGTTGTCGCCCTGGTGGTAGAGCGAGACGGCGGCGTCGAGCGGGTGGCGGGCGACCACGATGTAGCTCGCCCGCGGATCGATCGGCACGCCGTCGAGCGGCGTGTGGGTCTTGAAGAACCGCCGGTGCCGCTGGGCGCCGAGGTGCGCGAACAGCGACTGGACCGGCGCGCCGGTCCAGTCGAGCCAAGGCGAGATCTCCGTCAGCGGGTGCGGCAGGTCGGGCGTCTTGAACACCAGGAGCGCGCAGATCATCTGCATCCAGGTGGTCCCGGACTTGGAGCGGGTGCTGATCACGATGTCGCCGGGCCGGAACTGGAAACCGGCCCAGCGGCCGCTGTCCTCGTCCGGGGCTCGATAGCGGTAGGGAGTCACCGGCACATGCTAAGTCCCGAGGCGCCGGTCGGCATCCGACTTTTCCACCCCGTCGTCTCAGGCGGCGACCTCCTCACGGAGGCCGCGCGCGAGGCCGACGTCGACCGTGTCTTCTCCCGGACCGCCCGGGCCACCACGACCGCGGCGCTCCCGAAGGGATTCAGCGCCGAGACCGCCTCCCTGGTCGAGACGGCCCTGCGCTACGCCGGCCGCGGCAGGCCCGAGCGCCGCTACCGCTGGCGCCGGGCCGCGGCCGAGTAGCCCCTAGGGGCCGAAGTGGACGAACCTCGCCCAGTGGGCGGTGTCGTCCGGGTGCGCCTCGCGCACGGCCAGAACCGCGTCGTGGAGCGCGTGGGCCGAGGCGTCGGCCCGCCCGTCTCGGACGAGTCGCCGGTAGAAGCGCTCGGCGACCTCGGAGGCCGCGTTATCGTTGACAGTCCACAAGGTTCCGACCACATGGGACCAGCCGGTGTGCTGCATGGCGGCGGCGACGCTGATCGCCTCGTCGAGGTTGGCGACGCCGCCGGTCGCGGTCTGACATGCCGAGAGGAACGCCAGACCGCCGGTCCCGGCGATGCCGGCGAGGTCGTCGACGCGCACCAGTCCGGCCGTCTGCCAGTCGAAGGGAACCAGGCCGCCCTCGGAGGGCCGATCGAGGTCCTGGGTGCCGTGCGAAGCGATGTGGACCCAGGAGTGCGAGCCGAGCCCGGCCGCGATCGCCTCGCGGGTGGCCGCCTCGTCGGTCAGCGTCGTGACCGCGTCGGCCCCGAACAGTTCGGTGAGCATCCGCTGTTCCCTTGCGGCGCCGGGCAGCGCGGCGAACGGGCCCGGTGTCTCGGCGACGGACACGACCAGCGGGTCCGGATCGGCCCCGCGGTCTCGCGACCGCGTGTGCGCCAGGGCCCGCAGCGTCGGAGTGTAGGAGGACACGGCCCGGTCGAGCACGGACTCGCCGCGCTCGCCTGAACCGGCGGCGTGGACGGGCAGCAGGGTGAGCGGCCCGGTCGGGCACCACCAGACGCGGGGCGGCTCGGCCGGTTCCGGACCGAATCCGAGGTGTTCCAGGACCGGTGCGGCGACGCGGTCCCAAAGCCACTCCAAGGTGGCGCGGGTCGCCGCTTCGAGTCCGAGGCGGCCGTCGGGCCCGGTGTACCGGCGCAGGGCGCGCAGGTACTGGTTGGTCGCCTCGACCGCTTCTTCGGCCGTGAACGGCAGCGGCACCGAGGTCTGAATCTGTCTAGTGAGGACGATCGCGTCGCAGCGCCAGCGGCTGACGTTCAGCACGACCACGGCACCGGGTCCGGTCGGCAGCAGGTCGTCGAACGCCGGCGGGGACATGAACTCGGTCGGATTCGGGAACTGAGGCGTCGCCGGGAGGGCGCGGATCTCCTCGGTCAGGGCGTCGAGCCTGCGCGCCGCCTCGTGGCGCGCCTGCCCCTCGCGCTCGGTGTCGGCCTCGTGGTCGGCGCCGGCCGGATCGAGCACGGCCAGGCAGCGGTCGAGTTCGGCGGCGAGCCCCGGGTGGGCCTCGCGGAGCCGGGCGCGGTCGGAACGGAGGTCGAGCAGTTGGCCCCACAGCACGCCGCGGCCCTGTTCGAGCACGCTCACGGCCGAGGCGACGTCGCCGACGCCGATCGCGCAAGCGGCCGCGTCCATGGCCAGGGCCGCGGCGTCCTCGTCGAGAAGGCGCCGCCGGTCACCGGAGTCGAGTCCCCGCCAGGCCAGGCGAGGCAGCAGTTCCACGGCGGACCGGAGCAGCGGCAGCGCGGCCGCGGCATCGCCGTCGCCTTCGCTCATGATCATCCGGGCCGCGATGTGCCCGGCCCGGACGCGCAGTGAGACCGGAGCCGACGCGACCGCTGCGGCGTCGCCGAACGCGGCGGCGGCCTCGGCCCGGGCCGCCGGATCCTCGGCCTTGCTGTCGAGGGCCTTCCCGAGCACCCAGTGCATATGCGCTCGACCGGGGCTGTCGACCGGAGCGTGCTCAAGCGCCCTGGCCGCCAGCGACAGCGCCTGCTCCAGGTCGTCCGGGTCGGCCAGCGCCTCGAAGCGGCGATGCAGCATCTCGGCGAGGTTCGACAGGGCGGCGGCGTGCGAGGAGTCGTCGGCGGGCGTGGCGGCGGTCGCGTCTCGAGCGTGTGCCACGGCCCGTTCGAGGTCGGCGGGGTTGTCCGAGGCCCGGAAGCTGAGGAGATGCGCCTTGGCAAGGTAGCTCGCGAGGGTCGCGCGGAGACGATGCGTCGCGGGAGTCAGGTCGAGCGCCTCGGCTCCGAGATCGAGGGCCTCCGCGAGTTTCTCCTCGCCGCCGTAGTGCTCGAACCGCTCGAGTTCGACGACCGCGAGCGAGGCCAGGCGGGTCGGCCTGCCGGGATGGTCGGCCGGTGTCAGACGGAGCGATTCGCGAACGAGCTCGGCGGCCTCGTCCCGGTCGGCGACGCCGCCGGTGATGCGGTACCTGGTCCCCAGCGCCGCCGCGAGATTGGCGAGGTTTCCGGCCCGGTGCGGACCGCCTCCGGACGCGGCCCCGAGCGCCTCGCGGGCGACGGTCACGGCGTCGTCGGCCCGGTCGAGCTCGCCGGTCCGCTCGGCCCAGTGGTGCAGCGTGCTGGCCAGGTTGGACAGAACGGCGGCACGGCGGAAATCGGATGGGGCGAGCGCCTCGATCGACCGCCGTAGCAGCTGGGCCGCCGCCGCGAGGCCGTCGGTGTCCCCGGTCCGCTCGGCCATCTCACGCAGGGCGTTTCCGGCGTTCGACAGGATCACTCCGGAGTCGGGGAAGCCCGGCGGGATCGACGACACTGAGCTTCCGGCCAGCTCGACGGCCTCCTGGAGGTCACCGGACTCCGAGAGCCGCCGGTACCGGGTCACCAGTGTGTTCGAGAGGGTCGACTGGCGGGCCCGCCGCAGCGGGTGGTCTTCGGGGGTGAGGTCCAGCGCCGAGCGGGCCGCTTCGACGCCGTGCTCCAGGTCGTCGAGGTCGCCGGTGAGACCGTAGACGGTCCACAGTACCGCGCCGAGGATCGCTCGGGCCTGGGCCGGGTCCGGTCCCGTATCGCCGGACTCGATGAGCGCGCGCATCAGTGCGGCGGCCTCGGCGGCGTCGGCGGGTGTGCCGTCGCGCTCGGCCCTCGTCTGCAGCAGCTCGGCGAGCGGCGGCACGGCCGTGGTGTGGATGTGGTGGCCGGGCCCGAAATGCGCGGCCGCCTCCTGCCATGCCTCGATGGCGGCGTCGAGGTCGGCGGGATCGCCGGTGGCCCTGAATCTCCCGGAGAGCATGGTGCCCAGGTTGAACTGGTGGGCGGCGTTGTCGGCGTTCTCGCCGGGGGTCATGGCCAGGACGAGTCGCCAGGAGTCCACGGCCAGGTCGAGGTCCTCGACCCGTCCGGTCAGGTCGGCCCGCCTATGCAGGCCCAGGCTCAGGTCGACGATGTAGGACCGGCGGTTCGGATCGTCGTCGGCGGCGCTCTTGTAGGCGTTGAAGTAGTGCGTGACGGCCGCGTCCAGGTCGGCGCGCTCGCCGAGGACCGCGTGCCGCCCGAAATGGGCCAGGCCCAGCCGCCACAGGCGGAAGGCGCTGTCGGGGTGGTCGGCGGGCGTGGCGGCCGTCCAGGCCCGGTTGACGTGAGCGGCCTCGTCCAGGTCCCCGATGTCGTGGACTCGTTGGGCTCGGGCCCAGAGCACTTCGGCCAGGTCCGCGAGGCGGTCGGGGTCGTCGGGCTCGGGTTCGAGGCGCACGCGCAGGACCGCCGCGGCGAGGTTGAGCGCGGCCGGGTCGCCGCTCTCGAGCGCGTTGTCGCGCACGGCGTCCAGGCGGCCCAGGGTCGGGTTCGGGCTGTCGGGGTCGACGATCAGGTGCCTCAGTTCGGCGGGGACCAGGTCCGGTCTGAGCTGCCCGATGATCGAGTACAGCCCTGCGGCGCGGACGGTCTCCCGGTGCCGCTGTTCGCCTTCGAGCATTCCGGCCCGGCAGAAGTGGAGGAGCGCGATCGCCATGCAGCCCCACAGGGCTTCATCGAGGTCGGTGACGCGCCGTCCGCGAAGCTCCTCGGCCAGGGCCAGGAGCCGGTCGTCGAGCACTTGCTCCGGGTCGGTGACGTCGAGGTCTCGTATGTGATCGCTGAGCTGCTGAATCAGGGCTGATTCAGACACCATTGACGGCTCCTTGGATGGGTCGGCCTCCAAGGATATGGGCTGGGAGCAAAGTCGGCGAGGCGGCCGCGGTCGCGTTATTCGCTCGACTGGGTCCGTTCGGCTTCCTTGCGGTAGCTGTCGTTCTCGAAGTCGATGGCGCGTCGGACGGCGGCGCCGAGCAGCAGGGCGAACAGTCCGGTGCCTCGGCCGGTCGCCTCGAATCTCAGCGTGTTGCGGCATCTGCCGTCGTCGACCTCGGTGATCTCGTGTTCGGCGGTCCAGGTCATGCTGCCGCGCCTGCTCTGCCATGTGAAGCGGCGTCCGGGTTCGAGCGCGGTGACCGTCCACACCCGGGCGGGTTGCATCGGCTGCTTGACCCGGGCCCGGTCGCCCACCTCGAGCGGGGCCGGATCGAGCGGTTCCACGCGCCGCATGGTCGGGACGAACGCGGGCCAGCGCGCGATGTCCACGGTCAGGTCCCATACGGTCGAGGCGGGGGCGTCGATGAGGAGTGAATTCTTGTATCGCACTTCGTCAATGTACCATCTGGTACATGAATCAGAGGGCACGGCAGCGGCTGCTCGCCGAGGTGGTCGAGTACGCAGCGGACCAGGGTATCGCGGGCAGGAGCCTCCGCGAGATCGCCGCTGGCGTCGGCACCAGCCACCGCATGCTGCTGTACCACTTCGGTACCCGCGAGGGACTCCTGGACGCGATCGTGTCCGATATGGAGGATAGACAACGGGATTTGCTTGCCTCGCTGGCCGAGTCCGCCGAGACCCCGAGGGAGCTGATGACCGCGCTGTGGGCGGAGCTGTCCGGCCCGCGGCTGCGGCCCTTCGTGCGGCTGTTCTTCGAAGTGGCCGGGATCGCCGCCGCAGGTGGGACCGACGGCGGTCGGCGGCCGGACGGCCTGACCGGTCCCTGGCTCGACGGCGCTGTGGAGGCGGCCAAGTCGGTCGGCCTCGAAGCCGACCCGCCGCTCCTGCGCGCCGGCATAGCGCTGACACGCGGGCTCCTGCTGGACCTGGTCTCCGGCGCCGACCCGCACGAAGTCGACGCCGCCCACGCCTCGTACCTCGACCTGCTGGGGCGCTCGACGCCGTTGTGAGTCAAGGCCATCGGCGGCGCGGAGCGGTCCCTTCCGGTGCCGTGTACGGTCGATGCGCTGGAAGGCGGTGGAGAATCGTGAAGCCGGTGGACGCGAACGTGTCACTCGAAGTGGGGCATCCGATCAGCCGTACGCATTCGGGTGGCCTCTACGGCTACGGCACCACCGATCGCACCTACCTCGAGGTTCCCGGCCGAGTATGTCGCCCCGAGAACGGCAGCGCCGTCGTGGAAGTGCGCTGCCCCGAATGCGACGCCCTGATCCGAGTGCAAATCCTCAGCGTCCGCCGGACGCAGAGGTCGCGCCGGATGTGGGTCGCCCTGGCGGTGGCGGGCGGACTGGTCTGCGCGGCACTGCTCGTCATCCTGCTCACCCTCGTCGAACCCGCGAGCCTCTCGACCGACCAGCGAGACGGGGTGGTCGTAGCCTCCGTGGTCGCCGGAGTGCTCGGTTTGTACGCACTCTTCGTCGGCCAACTGTCCGCGAGATGCGAGGTCGGCGTCAGGACTAAGGACGATTCAGAATCCAAGGGGCACACGGTGGTGGCCTGAGGTCGCCGCCTCGACCCCGTTTCGCGGCATCGGGCCGGACGACGATCACCGGCGCGCCGCGCCTGCAGACGGTCGTCAGGTCACGCAGAACTCGTTGCCTTCGGGGTCGGCCATCACGAAGAGACGGTCGACATCCTCCCTGACCACGGTGGCCCCGGCCTCGGTCAGCCGCTCTTTCTCGGCCGTGATCCGCGTCCAGCGTTCCTCGGGACTGCCGGTGCCGCCCACGCGTATGTCGATGTGGAGGCGGTTCTTCGCGGTCTTCGGCTCGGGAACTTTGAGGATCGACAGCCGCGGCCCGATCCCGGCCGGGTCGCACAGCCACGCGCCGTCGTCGGCATCGCCCCCCGGTTCGCCGAGGTGCCGCAGCCATTCCTCTCTGGTGGCGAACGGCGGTGGTGGCGGCTCGTCGATGTAGCCGAGTGCCAGTTTCCAGAACTCGGCCAGGCGCGTCGCCTTCGCGCAGTCGAGTGTCAGGTCGAATCTCGCCGCCATGCGGTGCCTCCTCGTCGGTCGGGGCGCCCGCGCACGACCTCGGTGGTCGTGCCGCGATGCCGCACCGGTTCGCCATGGTGCCCGCCGGGTACGACATCCCACTCGCCGCGTGCGTCAGCGGCGTCGGTACTCGTTGAACCGCAGACTGTTGCCGAAGGGATCGGTGAGGGTCATGCACCGCGACTCCCACGGAACGTCCTCGATGCCCGGATTGAGGTAGGGGTAGTCCTTGGCGGAGAGTTCGGCGTGGAGGGCGTCGATGCCGGTCATGGGCACGAACACGACCGCGCCGGGAGAGCCGTCGCCGTGGTGCTCGCTCAGGTGCAGAACGGTGCCGCCGCGCTCGATCTGCATGTACAGCGGCGCCTGCGGCTCGAAGCGATGCTCCCAGGACAGTTCGAATCCCAGATAATCGAGGTAGAACTCCCTGGCCTTCTCGATCGAGAAGATCCGCAGGACCGGAATGGCCGGATTCAGCCCGACGCCGCCGGCGCGGTCTTCGGCCTCCTTCAGGCGGGCGGCCAGGATGTTCCAGTCGCCGAGCCCGAACTGCTCGGCCACGATCTCGAGGCTCTGGCCATGGGTCGGCTCGGACAGGCCGCGCCGGCTCAGCCCGAAGCGGAGTGCCTTGGCCATCGCCTTGGCATCGCGGAAGGTGCGCATGGTGTCGTTCCTCCTTCGGGCGAAGGTCGGGTCAGTGCCTGCGTTGCTGACGACTCGCCGCTCGGGGAGGTTCGAACTCGCGCTGTCGATGATGCGTTCACCGTGCCCGGGAGGGGCGCAGGCGGCCGGCCGCATCTGCCGCCTCGACCTTATCCGGCAGGACTGACACGGTCAACGCGCGGCGGCCGATCCGCGTCGGTCCTCCGCCGTAGGTTTGAACAGGGGGGACCACCTGATGTCCGTTTTGCCGGGACTCTCCGTTCATGTTCTCGCGGGACGCTCGCGGTCGGTGCCCCTCCGGGTTCGACGCCGATGCTCGGCCCAGGTCGGCGGTCTCGGCGCGGTCCTCTTCGGAGGGGCGGTCCTCCGGGGTGCGCGGTTCCATGCGGCGAATCTGCGGAGGCGCGTCCCGATTCGGTCACGGTTCGGCCCCCGACTCCGCCCGGCCCGGGAGTGGCAGCTTAATTAGATATCTGTAAAACTAGACGAGAATCGAATCAAGCGGCCAGGGACTCCTCCCGCGAACCGAAGGGACTACGCCATGCCGGCCCGATCGAGCTCCGCTTTCTCACTGGACGACCAGGTCGTGTTGGACCACGTCGCCCAGCGCCTGTCGCAGAAGTTCGCCGAGCATTTCTCGGCCGAGACCGTCCGCGAGGTCCTCGACGACTCCTACCTCGTGCTCGCCGCGACCGCCCGGGTGCGCGCCCACCTGTACGTCCTGGCCGAGCGGTTCGCCGCCGAGCGCCTCGAAGCGACCTCGGCGACCCAGGGCACCCGTGTCAAGACCAGGCCGGAGGTCCTGTTCGTCTGCGTGCACAACGCTGGGCGCTCGCAGATGGCCGCCGCGCTGCTGGACCACCACGCCGCGGGCGGGGTCCAGGTCCGCTCCGCCGGATCGGCCCCGACCGACTCGATCAACCCCGCCGTGGTCGAGGCCCTCGAGGAGCTCGGCCTGGACGTGTCCAAGGAGTTCCCCAAGCCGCTGACCGACGAGGTGGTCCGGGCATCCGACGTGGTCATCACCATGGGCTGCGGCGACGCCTGCCCGGTCTACCCGGGCCGCCGGTACCTGAACTGGGAGCTCGACGACCCGGCCGGTCAGCCGGTCGAGGTCGTGCGCGGCATCCGCGACGACATCGACCGGCGCGTCCAGGAACTCCTGCGGGAACTGGTCTAGTTCCCCGAGCCGCAGCAGCCGTCACCGGCCGGTGTGAGCTCGATCGGCTCGCCCGAGCGCCCGTGGAGGACGCCCGTGCTCAGCCCGCGGGGCGCGTCGGCCTCGGCGGCGAGGTCGGTCGAGCAGACCCCGGTCTCGGGCAGGTCGAGTTCGACCCCGTCGGCGGCCTCGCGGTCCCCGGCCAAGGCCGCGGCGATCGAGCGGACCTGCTCGTATCCGGTCGCCAGCAGGAATGTCGGGGCCCTGCCGTAGCTTTTCATTCCGGCCAGGTAGAAGCCCTCGTCGGGGTGCGCGAGGTCCTTCTCGCCGTGCGGCGGCACGGTGCCGCAGGAGTGGAAGTTCGGGTCGATCAGCGAGGCGATGCGGGCCGGGGCCTCGACGGTCGCGTCCAGTTCGAGGCGGACCTCGCGCAGCATCTCCAGATCGGGCCGGAATCCGGTGGCGCCGACGACGTTGTGGACGTCGAGCTTGACCGCCTCGTCTCCGGCGCGGCCGACGACGGCGACCGAGCCGTCCGGCGCGGTGTCGAAGCGCTCGATGCCGATCCGGGTGGTCAGCTCGATCCGGCCGGTGTCGACCAGTTCCTTGAGCCGCGTGCCGAGCGCGCCGCGGGCCGGGAGCGCGTCACTGACTCCGCCGCCGTAGAGGCGCCGGGGCGAGCCGCCGCGGATGGCCCACAGGACCTCGGTCCGCGGCGCGGTCTCGGCCAGTTCGGCGAGGGCCAGCAGCGTGTTCGCGGCCGAGTGGCCCATGCCGAGCACGAGGGTGCGGCGAGCGGCGAAGCGGTCCCGGTCGCGGCCGAGGACGTCGGGCAGGGGCCCGGTCCGCCACGGGGCGTCGGCGGTCTCGCCCGGTGCGGCCAGGCCGTGGGCGCCGAGGGGGTTGGAATGGCCCCAGGTGCCGGAGGCGTCGATGACGGCCTCGGCGGTGATGTCCTCGTACTCGCCGTCGGCGGTGCGGACGCGCAGCAGGTAGGGGCGGCGTCCGCGGCCGAGGGTGCGGGTCTTGTCGGCGCCTTCGCGGGTGACGGCGACGACGCGGGCGCCCAGTCGCAGGTGCCGGGCGATCTCGGGGGCGGCGGCGAGGGGTTCCAGGTAGGTCTCGACGAGTTCGGCGCCGGTCGGCAGGGCGTCGGGGTCGGGGGCGGTCCAGCCGTGGGAGGTCAGCAGGCGGGCCGCGGCGGCGTCGACGTCGTAGCGCCACGGGGAGAACAGGCGCACGTGCCCCCATTCGGCGACGGCCGCTCCGGCGCTCGGTCCGGCCTCGAGGATGATCGGGGTGATGCCGCGTTCGAGCAGGTGGGCGGCCGCGGCCAGGCCGACCGGACCGGCGCCGATGACGGCGGTGGCGGGTGTCGCGGGACTGGTCATGGTTTCCTCCGGATGGCTTCGGCGGTCCGCGCGGACCGCGATCACATCAGCTTCCGTAATTAATACCAGCGAATACTGTTGATAGCAAGTTCTGTGCTTTAATTGGCGCATGACCCGCACGATCGAGCTCGCCCGGTCCGGGCAGGAGGCCGCCGACGCCACCGCCATCGACCGCGCCGCCGAACTCGCCCCCCAGTTCAAGGCCCTGTCCGACCACAACCGCCTCGCGATCGTGCTGCTGCTGTCCGAACGCTCCCGCACCGTCCGCGAACTGACCGAGGCCACCGGCCTGGCCCAGACGCTCATCAGCCACCATCTGACGCCGCTGCGCGAACTCGGCCTGGTGACCGCCACCCCCAAGGGCCGCAGCAACGTCTACGCCCTCTGCTGCGACGCCTTCGCCGAACCCCTGCGCGCCCTCGCCGGCCTCAACACCCCGCCCGGCCAGGCCGACTGATCCGCTGTGGGCGGATCCGCCCACGGCGGATTCGATGGCCGCCACCGGGTGCGGCGGCGCACCGTGGTGGCATGAGCGAAGAATCCAAACCGCCGCTGTTCAACGAACGGTCCCGGCGCGAACTCTACGAACAGCGCGTCCTCGTCCTCGACGGGGTCCTCGACGACGACAACGGCACCCTGCTCGCCACGCAGATGCTCGCCCTCGCCGCCCACGACCCGGGCTCCGACATCGCACTGTGGATCCATTCCCCGGGCGGGTCGGTGCCCTCCATGCTCGCGATCCGCGACATCATGCGCGTCGTCCCATGCGACGTGGCCACCCTCGCCCTCGGCATCGCATGCAGCGCCGGCCAGTTCCTCCTGTCGGCCGGGACCCGCGGCAAGCGGCGCGCCCTGCCGCACTCCCGCATCCTGATGCACCAGGGCTCGGCCGGGATCGGCGGCGCGGCCGTCGACATCGAACTCCAGGCCGCCGACCTGCGCTACACCCGCGACACCGTCCTCGGGCTCATCGCCGAGGACACCGGCCAGCCGCCCGAGCGGGTCTTCGAGGACTCCCTGCACGACCGCTGGTACACCGCCGAGGAGGCGATCGAGTACGGCTTCGTCGACGCGATCGTGTCCGCCTTCGACGAAGTCGCCCCGCACCCGCGCCGCAGACTCGGCTTCCCGGCGGAAGGGGCCGCCCGATGAGCACCTACGCCATTCCCAACGTCATCGCCGAGCACCCCCGGGGCGACCGCGTCATGGACGTCTACTCCCACCTGCTGTCGGAGCGGATCATCTACCTGGGCACGCCCATCGACGCGGGCGTCGCCAACGCCCTGGTCGCCCAGCTCCTGCACCTGGAGGCCGCCGCACCCGACCGCGACATCCACCTCTACATCAACTGCGAGGGCGGCGACCCGAGCGCGATGCTGGGCGTCTACGACACCATGCGCTACATCCGGCCGAAGGTCGCCACGACCTGCGTGGGCCAGGCCGTCGCCGTCGGCGCCGTGCTCCTGGCCGCCGGCGCCGAAGGCAAGCGCGCCGCGCTCCCGCACGCGCGCATCATCCTCGACCAGCCCGCCGCCCAGGGCCGCGGCGCGATCCCCGACCTGATCCTCCAGGCCGACGAGGTCGTCCGCGTCCGCTCCGACATCGAGCGGATCCTCTCCCGGCACACCGGGCAGAGCCCCGCCACGCTCCGGGCCGACACCGACCGCGACCGCGTCTTCGACACCGAAGCGGCCAAGAAATACGGACTCATCGACCACGTACTGGAGGAGAAGTGATCCGCTTAGGCCGCCAGCGCGAACGCGGCCCGGGCCCCGAGCCCGACCGACGCGCTCGCCTGCGGGGTCCGCAGGCGCCGGGCCACGGCCAGGGCCACGTCGGCCAGGCTGAGGTCGAGCGCCCCGGCGACGGCGGCGATCATCTCGCTGGAGGGGTCCTTCATGCCGCGCTCCATCTCGGAGAGGTACTGCGGGGACACTCCGGCGCGGTCGGCGGTCTCGCTGAGCGTCTCGCCGCGCTCGCGGCGGACGCTGCGCAGATGATCGCCGAGCGTGTCGCGCCACAGCGGCTCGCGCTCGGCGGGCGAGGAGTCGGTCCGGGGTTTCGGCGTGGGTGCAGTCTCGGCCATGCTTCATGGTAAGTCCGCGCGGCGGCCGATTCCGCCCGTTACGCCCACGGCGGAATCGGACCGCGCCGCTAGGACGCGGCGACCGGCGCGTCCGCTCCGGCGCGGGCGGCGCGGCGCACGCCCGCCAGCAGCATCCCGGCCGCGATCGTGGCCACGATCCACGGCGCGGGCTCGACTATCGCCCCGGCGACCAGCGACCAGGCCCCGATCGCCCACGCGATGAAGGCGGGCGGAACGAGGCCGCGGCGGTGCATCCACAGCACGGTCGCGCCGACCACGGTCAGCGGCAGGCCGAAGCTGCCGACGCTGAACCAGAACGCGGCCTCGACCGGTTCCATGCTGTCGAGGGCGCCATCGGTCGTCCACAATTCGCCTCCCAGCCAGGCCCCCGCGTGCGTCGTGACGGTGAAGCCCAGCGATAGCAGCAGGTGCGCCACTCCCACCAGGACCATGATTCGTCCGGCCCACTTGATCATCGGAGCTCCCTCCTGTTACGGAACTCTTAGTTCCGATACTGTTGGTTCTATATCCTAGGACCATGTCGGAGCACAGACAACCCGGCGGCCGCCCGCGTGACGGCCGCATCGACGGCGCCATCGCCCAGGCCACCCGCGAACTGCTGGCCGAACGCGGCTACGCGGGCCTGACCGTCGACGCCGTAGCCGCCCGCGCCGGCGTCGGCAAGGCCGCCATCTACCGCCGCCACGCCACCAAACAGGAGATGATCTTCGCCGCGACCGTCCACGACATGCAAGAGCAGCCGCCTCCCGACTCCGGTTCGCTGCGCGGAGACCTGGCGGCGATCACCCGCACCATCGCCTCGCAGCTCTCGACCGCCCCGCCCGACGTCCTCCACGGCCTGCTGTCGGACATCCACGCCGACACCGCCCTCGGGGATCGCTTCACCTCGACCTTCCTCGAACGCGAACGCCTCGTGATCACCGAGGTCCTCCACCGCGCGGTCGCCCGCGGCGAACTCGCCGAACGGCCCGACACAGGGGTGGTGCACGCCCTGCTGCTCGGGCCGATCTTCTACCGGCTGTTGATCCTCGTCGACGACGGCGAACCGATCGGGGACTTCACCGCCGTCGTCTCCGAGACCGTCACCGCGGCGCTGCTGTCGGGAACGGCCCGCCCCTGACCTCCGCCTCCGACTCGGCCCCGCACTCGGCGCACGCGCCGCGCCGCCGCTGGCGGTAGGCCATCGCGGCGACGAAGAGCCCGGCGCCCCAGAACACCCACAGCGTCTCCGGCAGCGCCAGCGGCCACGTGCTCACCGAGACGCCGCGGACGGCCACCGCGCGGATGTACATGATCCCCGCCGAGGTCACCAGCAGCGCGACGAACGTCGCCGGCGCCACCGCCAGCATCGGCGGCACCCGCCTGCCGCGCAGGCCGATCATCCACCGCGGGAACACCTCGCCCCAGCGCTGGAAGAGCCCGAGCGTGAGCACCGCCCCCAGTGCGCCGAACGTGGCCAGCGCGGCCCCGGCGATCCACAGCCCGTTCTCCTGGCCGGCCCGGTAGAACTCCGGGTCGATGCCGAGACTGAAGCCCAGCGCCCACGCCCACCGGGTCAGGCAGTAGACCATCGGCGCCGCGAACGCCACCCACGCGGCCGGCCTCCCCCAGCGCCGCAGCAGCGCCGAATCGGAACCCTTGCCGCGCCCGCACCGAGCGCAGCCGCCGACGACGGCCCGCCGGTAGGCGACCGCCGTCAACGCCCAGGCGAACCCGGCCACCATGCACAGCAGCAGGTTCAGCCTCGGCAGCCGGAACAGGTCCCCCCATTCGGCCTGCTCGGGCCAGCCGAAGAAGAGCTTCCCCACGACCAGGATCGGCGTGTAGGCCACCGTGATCAGCGCGCGCGAATCCTGGATCAGGACGGTCAGCCCGAACGCGACCGTCCACGCGAACGCAGGCAGCAGCCACCGGGCCGGGCCGCCCGACCAGCGCCGCGCCATCGCCACCCCGGCCAGCGCACCCGCAAACCCCAGTGCGGCGATGACCGGACCTGCCACCTCCGGCGTGGCCCAGCCAAGCAGCGACATCACCAGGGCGTCCTCCCCTTCGCCGCGCAGCTCAGGATCGCCGACGCCGAAGGGGAACCCGGCGCCGCCGAACCACCAGTACACGCCGAGCGACCCGTACAGCAGCGACCACGCGGCGGCCGCGTACCCGATCCATTCAGTCCATCGTGTTCTCATGCCTCGATCCTCGACGCGCACCGGCCGTTCAGTCAGATGCCGATCGGCACCTATCGCGGCCCGGACAGGGCCCCGGCATGCCTCTCGGCACAGGCCCGCCCGGCCGCGGCGAACGTAGACTCGCGACCATGGCCCCCTGGTTCCGCGCGCTTCCGCGCTCCGCGTTCATCGCGCTGGGTGCGGCGGCGGCGTCGGTCGCCTACACCGCCCTCATACTCGGCGGCCGGGCCCCGGTCCTGCCCGTCTCGTGGGTGCTGGTCGAACCGGCGGCGCTGACCGTCCTGTTCTACGCGGCCGCGCGCTGGTCGCGGCCCCGCCCGGCAGCCTGCGCGGCCGCGGCGGTCCTGACGGCCCTGGTGTCGATGATGTTCCGCTTCCTCGACGGGCCCTGGTGGGAGCCGCTCGCCGGCGGCGTGGCCTGGTCGTTCCCGGCACTGACACTCGGCGCGCTCGCGGTCTACCAACGCGCCCAGGAGCGCCTGCGCGAACGCGCGATCGCCCGGGCCCGCGACCGGCAGCGCATCGAACTCGCCCACGACCTCCACGACTTCGCCGCGCACGACATCAGCGAGGTGGTCGCCCAGGCCCAGGCCGGGCGGGTGACACTGGCCGGTGGCGACGAGCGCGTCACCGCCCTGCTGGAGCGCATCGAACGGGCGGGCCTGCGGGCACTCGGCTCGATGGACCGGACCGTGGGCCTGCTGCGCGGGCCGGACGACGCGGACACCGCCCCGCCGGGCGGCGTCGACCGGATCGCCGAACTCGTCGACCGGTTCAACGAGGCCGGGTCGCCGACCGCGCGCCTGCAGGACGACCTGACCGGGTCGGCCGAGCGCGACACCGGCGCGGTCGCCCACCGCCTGGTGTCGGAGGCGCTCACCAACGTTCGCCGCCACGCCTCGGGCGCGGCCGAGGTCCGCGTCGAACTGCGCGGGTCCGGCCGATTCCTGACCGTCGCGGTCACCGACGACGGCCGCGCCGGCCCCCGCAGACGGCACCGGGCCCGGTCCGGCCTGGGCCTGACCGGCCTCACCGCCCGAGTCGAAGCCCTCGGCGGCACGCTCACCGCCGGGCCGGTCGAGCGCGGCGGCTGGCGAGTCGAGGCCCGGCTGCCGACGTCCGACTTCGAACCAGAGGGAGCCGACAGGTGACGACACGAGTGCTCATCGCCGACGACCAGGCGGGCATCAGAGACGCCTTCCGCATGGTGATCGACGCCCAACCTGACATGACCGTCGTCGCCGAGGCCGCCGACGGCCGCAGCGCCTGCGACCAGGCCCGGCAGCTGCGCCCCGACGTGGTCCTGGCCGACATCCGCATGCCCGGCCGCGACGGGCTGGAGGTGACCCGCCTCCTGGCCGGACCCGGAACCACCGACCCGCTGCGCGTGATCGTGGTCACCACTTTCGATCTCGACGAGTACGTCCACACCGCGCTCCGCGAGGGCGCCTGCGGATTCATCCTCAAACGCTCGGGCCCGAACCTCCTGATCGAGGCGATCCGCGCGGCCATGGCAGGGGAGGCGCTCATCAGTCCGCAGGTGACGGTGCGGCTGCTGCGCCGCATGGTCCCGCCGAAGCCGTCCACTCCGAGCGGCGCCGACCTGACCGCGCGCGAACTTGAGGTCGTCCGCCTCGTCGCCGAGGGCCGGACCAACGCCGAGATAGCCCAGACCCTGGTCCTGAGCCCCGGCACGATCAAGAACCACATCGCCGCCGCCCAGCGAAAACTCCAATCCCGAAACCGGGTGGGAATCGCCGCCTGGGCCTGGTCCACCGGCCAGATGTCGCCCGGAGACCCGACCTAGGCGGCCAGGGCCCGGGTGTCGGCGGCGAACCGCGCCAGATCGTACAGGTGCGGAAACACGCCAGGGGTCCCGTAGACCTCGCAGCGCGAGCGGGGGATGCGTTGCCGCAGCCATTCCGCGTAGCCGGGCCGCGGCTCGGCGGCGAACACCGACAGGTACGGGCACCGGATCGGCCTCGCGCCGCCGGTGATCTCGCGCAGCGCCTCGCGCGCGGCGAGGTCGACCTCGCCGGAGCCGGGCCGCGTGTCCAGCCCCTGCTCGACGTTGACGACCGCGTGGGTGACGAACCGGACGGCGAACATCGAAGCGACCAGCGCCGCCGAGGAATAGCCGACCAGCACCGGAGCTCGCGTGCCGAGCCTGAACACGACGCGCGCCAGCTCCTCGGCCGAGGCCCCGGGCTCGCGCCCGAACGGAAGGTCGAGCACCGCCACGGTGTGCTCGTCGGCCAGCCGCGCGGCCACCGGCCACCACGCCGACCTCTCGTGGGAGGCGTCGCCGATGAGCAGGATGGGGCGCCCGCTGGAACCCCATTGCTCGTAGGTCCATTCGCGGTCCGGACCGTGCCGGATCGAGTTGATTCGCGGGGATGACAAGTGAGTCTCCTGCCAGGGAGGAAGGACGGGAACGACCGCCCGGCGCGGACACGGCCGGGCGTGGCGGCGCGCGTCGCGGGGACGCGGCCGTCAGGGAATGGGGTCGATCACACCGAACCGATTGGAGGAGCGCGTTCGGCCACCGCCGCGGTCCGGTGTCGCACGCTCCGACGCACCGGGCGCGAATCGCCCGGTGCGGTCTCGAAGAGGGTGACCGGCCGCTTGTCGTCGAAGATCGCGAGCACCCGCGGAACGACGCCGGCGACGCGATGCCACAGCAGGCTCGCGCCCGCTCCGACCAGCGCGTACACGGCAGCCCCGATGAGGAGGACCAGCAGCGGCGGCACTGCGTAGTCGCCGGAGACGGCGCGCTCGGCGAAGTCGGTGGCCACGAACGCGCCGGTCGACAGCAGACTCGATGCGCGCACGGACGCACGCGAGGGGCGCGCCGATCCGCCCCGTCGGGCGGGTGCGGTCAGCAGTGCCGCCAGCACCCCGAGCGCGAGGCACCCGAGGAACAGGGCCGCCATGCCGGAGTGCCCGTCGACCCGCCACACGTCCGCCTCGCCCGCGTGATGGGCGTGGTCGAACAGCCATACCGACAGTTCATGGGCGGTTACCCAGGCGAGGAGCCCGAACGCCAGCGCCGAGCAAGTCCGCAGGAGCGCGGCGGCGAGGTCGCGGCACGGCCGGTCGATGGCGGTCCTCCCCCAATGGCAAGAATCCGAGTATTCCCCAGAACACTACCGAACCGGCCGCTTCGGTGCCTCCGGCTGCACGGCGGCCTTGCGGCCGGATCCGGTGGACACTGAATGGACAACGGCCGGGCGTCTGCCCGGCCGCTTCGCTGTCTCGTCTTCCGCCGCATGGCGTCTGAACTGGTATTGGGTTGTCGATTCGGTGGAGCTGGCAACGGCCTACTTGAACCCATCACCCCAGGTCAACGCCCACGCAAACCAGCTCCCTGACCTCTTCAGGAGCCCCACCCGAAATCCTGACCCCTGCCCCACGACCAAACAGGCCAAACCCCGCTCATCGAACGGAAGGCCCTGGGCCCTCAACCGCCGCCTCACCAACGCAGACCGAACCGCAATTGTGAGCAAGTACCAGGCGGGCGTACGCCAAAAGGCGCTCGCGGAGAAGTACGGCATCAGCCTCTCCAGCATCAAACGCCTGGTCCGGGAAGCATGCTGAATGAATCGCGTCCGCAAATTTCCTTGCCGCGCTCGCGGGGCTCTGATGAGATGGCACACAGGGCACCGCTACCCCGCGGCCCGAAAACGGAGTCGCCATGCAGCAGCACCACCTCGCCCCGACCGCGCTCGAATCCATCGCAATGACAGCGCTGGCCGAATACAACCTGCCCGGACCGCTCCATGTGGCGCCGATCCGAGTCCTGAACAACAGCGTTCACGAGGTGATCGCCGGCGACGGCAGTCGACACGCGCTGCGCCTCCACCGGCCCGGTGCCCGACGCAGCGACCACACCCTCGCCGAACTGACCTTCCTTGCCGATGTCCACGCGCGTTTGGCAGCCGAGCGCGTCACGGTCCCCACACCGGTCCCCGCCACCGACGGCCGACTCCTCGTCTCCCTCACGCTGCCGCAGGAAGCGAACGGTGACGGACCGGTGGAAGTGCACTGCGATCTGCTCACCTGGGTCAACGGCAAGGTGCGCCGACCGGGCGGCGGGCTCGGCACTCGGGGTGTCTATCAGCTCGGCCGGGCCCTCGCCCATCTCCACCGTGTTGCCGAAAACTACACGCCCCCAGCAGGATTCGTACTGCCAACCTGGGACGCCGCAGCAATGTTCACTGCCGAGAGCTCGCCCTACAACTCCGGGCCGATCGGCGAGTTTCTGAGCGGCGAGGACCTGGCACTGTTCGAATCGGTCGCCGAACAGACCGCCGCCATCCTCGACGAACTCGGCAGGGGCAGTGAGTCCTTCGGGCTGATCCACAACGACTTCATCCTCGGCAACTGCCACCCCGTTCGCCGCCGCCCCCACAGCTGGGACATAGGGGTCCTAGACTTCGACGACTGCGGTTGGGGCCACTACCTTTACGACCTCGCACCCGTCATGGGCAACCTGAGCGACTACGCCCACTTCGAGGATCTCAAGCACGCATTCCTAACCGGGTACCGCATCGTCCGTCCCCTGTCAGCAAACCTCGAGACTCATTTGCCGGTCCTCATGGCCGCCCGTCATGCGAGCCAATGCCTGTGGGCCGCCGGCCTAGCGCGCCGCCCTGGAACCCAGGAACTCGACACGACTTCCCACATCGCCTACCGCATGGACGAAGTCCGCCGCTGCCTCGCCCTCGGCCGAAGATAGGCCACCGACCAACCGGAACGTTCCACAGCAGCCCACAGAGCCGTACAGACGCGACAGCCGAAGCATCCAAGCATGGAAAGAGCGGTCATCGATACGATGACCGCTCTAACCCTCTATGTCTCATTCCGTGGAGCTGGCAGCGGCTTACTTGAACACATCGCCCCAGCTCAACACCCACGCAAACCGTCTCCCCGACCTGCTTACCCGCCCCGTCAAAAATCTTGACCCCGCGCCATCACCCCAAAGCACCGTCACCGCCTGGGCGTTGAATCGCCGCCTGTCCGACGATGTCAGAAGCGCCATCGTGACCGCGTATCGAGAGGGTGTCCGCCAACAAGTCCTCGCCGACCGCTACGAAGTCAGTCTCTCCAGCATCAAGCGCCTGCTTCGAGCGGCACGGAGCACGAGCTGACCACTAGCGGCCCTTCTCGGGCTTCGGACATTTACGGCCTTCGACCATCGCTGAACAGTGCTCCCTGAACGTCTCCTCGGCGGCGGTTTGCGAGCCGAACCAGTAGGTCGTGTCATCGTCGTCGTCCACGGAGACGAGCCACAGTTCAAGCCAAAGCATCGAATCACAGCACCGATACCCATAGCCTTCCTCGAAATATCGGGCCTGCCAGGACAACACACCCGAGAGCCCCTCGATGAACGCGATATCGCCGGCGAGATAGTTGGACGCAACCTCGCCCGCCCGCCGCTCGACCACCGTGCTGCGAGCAGCGATGGCGACGCCAAGTTCGTCGATGACCTGTGGGATCAGGTCCTCGATGTCGAGTGTCTGATCGCGATGCATCCCGGCGAGTTCGACCAGCCCCGAAGTTTCAAGGCCGCGAACCAGGGCATGCGCCGCTTCCATCGGCACATCAACACCACGATCGAACCGATGGACGAAATCCTCGAAGACACACATCAACCGCTGCACCAGCCAAGAATGCCGCAGCGCGGGACTATGTCGATAACGGTGTAACCGGTCCGGAAAGGATTTACGGTGACCACCGTGAACAGTGATACGAGCAAGTCTCAGCAGGTCAAGAACGACACTACGGTAAGTCGGGCAGCGGAGCGGCTTGGTCCGCGGCGCACGCCGCGGCCGGTCACGGCCGCCTCGGCGGTCGTGGATGAAGAGCTGATGGCCCTGCTCCGGGAGCGGGCTGAGGCCGGCGGGGTCAAGCTCGCCGGGAAGGGCGGGCTGCTCGCCGAGCTCACCAAACGGGTCCTGGAGGCCGCGTTCGAGGGCGAGATGGCCGATCACCTCGGCTATGACAAGCACGAGGCCGCGGGGCGCGACGGGGGCAACTCGCGTAACGGCTACCGGGCTAAGACCGTCACCACCGACATCGGCCCGGTCGAGATCGACGTGCCGCGCGACCGGGACGGCTCGTTCGAACCGAAGATCGTGCGCAAGCGCCAGCGCCGCCTGGGCGGGGTCGAGGAGATGGTCTGCTCGCTCTCGGCCAAGGGCCTGACCTCCGGCGAGATCTCGGCGCACCTGGCCGAGGTCTACGGGGCGAGCGTGTCCAAGG
>NZ_JAELXW010000095.1 GCF_016428645.1 Glycomyces salinus
ATGATGCGCGAGCCGCGGGTGACCCCGCCGTACTCGGCGGTGTCGGAGACGGAGTACCACATGTTGGTCAGGCCGCCCTCGTAGATCATGTCCACGATCAGCTTGAGTTCGTGCAGGCACTCGAAGTAGGCGGCCTCGGGCGCGTAGCCGGCCTCCACCAGGGTCTCGAAGCCGGCGCGGATGAGCTCGGCGGTGCCGCCGCAGAGGACGACCTGCTCGCCGAACAGGTCGGTCTCGGTCTCCTCCTTGAAGGTCGTCTTCAGCACGCCGGCGCGGGTACCGCCGATGGCCTTGGCGTAGGCCAAGGCCACCGCCTGCGTGTCGCCCGACGGGTCCTGCTCGACCGCGATGAGCGCCGGGACGCCCTTGCCGTCGGCGAACTGGCGGCGCACCATGTGGCCGGGGCCCTTGGGGGCGACCATTGCCACGTTCACGTCGGACGGGGCCTGGATCAGCTCGTAGCGGATGTTGAAGCCGTGCCCGAAGAACAGGCTCATTCCCTCGGACAGGTTGGGGGCGATCTCGGTGGCGTACAGCTTGGCCTGGACGGTGTCGGGGACCAGGATCATCACGACGTCGGCCCACTCGGTCGCCTCGGCCGGGGTGAGGACCTTCAGGCCCGCCTCCTCGGCCTTCGGGCGCGACTTCGAGCCCTCCTGGAGGCCGATGACGACCTCGACGCCGGAGTCGCGCAGGCTCAGCGAGTGCGCGTGGCCCTGCGAGCCGTAGCCGAGGACGGCCACCTTCTTGCCCTGGATCACTGCCAGGTCGGCGTCGTCGTCGTAGAACACTTCAGCGGACATAGATTCTCTATCTTCCTTACTTGACTTAGCTCGGTGAGATGTAGCGGGACAGCGAGGCCATCGACTTGGCCCCGCGCCCCAGCGCGACGGTCCCCGACTGGACGAGCTCCTTGATCCCGAACGGTTCGAGGACTTCCAGGAACGAGTCGATCTTGTCGGAGTTCCCGGTGACCTCGAAGGTGACCGTGTCCGGTGTGACGTCGACCGACCGGGCCTTGAACAGCTCGGCGGCCGATATCACCTGGCCTCGGGAGGCGGCGTCGGCGCGGACCTTCACCAGCAGCAGTTCGCGCTGCACGGAGGCGTCCGGCTCCAGCTCCACGATCTTGAGCACATGGATGAGCTTGTTGAGCTGCTTGGTGACCTGTTCGAGCGAGCCCGCCTCGACGTCCACCACGATGGTGATGCGGCTGACGCCGGGGTGCTCGGTCTCTCCGACCGCCAGCGAGTCGATGTTGAACCCGCGGCGGGAGAACAGCGCGGCCACTCGGGCCAGGACTCCGGGCTTGTTCTCGACGAGGACCGAGAGGGTGTGCGTGCTCATCAGAGTTCCTCCTCGTCGAAGGCGGGCCGGACGTCGCGGGCGTAGAGGATCTCGTCGTTGGAGACCCCGGCCGGGACCATCGGCCACACCATGGCGTCGGGTCCGACGGTGAAGTCCACGACCACCGGGCGGTCGTCGATCTCGTTGGCGCGCCGGATGACGTCGTCGACTTCACCGGGGCTGTCGCAGCGCAGGCCCACGCAGCCGAGGGCCTCGGCGAGCTTCACGAAGTCGGGGACCCGCGGCGAGTCCTCGCTGTGGTGGGTGCTCAGACCCGTGTTGGAGTAGCGCTTGTCGTAGAACAGGGTCTGCCACTGGCGGACCATGCCCAGGTTGCCGTTGTTGATGACCGCGACCTTGATCGGGATGCCCTCGACCGCGCAGGTCGCCAGCTCCTGGTTGGTCATCTGGAAGCAGCCGTCGCCGTCGATGGCCCACACCATGCGGTCGGGGTGGCCCATCTTGGCCCCCATGGCCGCCGGAACGGCGAATCCCATGGTGCCCAGTCCGCCGGAGTTGATGAACGTCCCCGGGATCTCGTAGGAGATGAACTGGCTCGCCCACATCTGGTGCTGGCCGACGCCGGTGGTCCAGATCGTGTCGGGGTCGGCGAGGGCGCCGAGCCGCTCGATCACGTACTGGGGGGCCGTCATGGCCTGGACGCTCTGATCCTCATACCCCAGCGGGTAGCGCGCGCGCAGGTCGTCCAGGGTCTCCCACCAGGCCTTCAGCCGCTCCTTGCCGGGGTCGACGTAGGCCTCGGTCAGGCCCGCGATCGCGGACTTGCAGTCCCCGACGATCGGAACGTCGGCCTCGCGGTTCTTGCCGATCTCGGCCGGGTCGATGTCGACGTGGACGATCTTGGCGCCCGGTGCGAAGCTCGACAGCTTCCCGGTGACCCGGTCGTCGAAGCGGGCTCCGAGGGCGACGATGAGGTCGGCCTTCTGCAGCGAGTGGACGGCGGGCACGGTGCCGTGCATGCCCGGCATGCCCAGGTGCTGGGCGTGCGAGTCGGGGAAGGCGCCGCGGGCCATGAGCGTGGTGACCACCGGAGCGCCGGTCAGCTCGGCCAGCTCCAGCAGTTCGGCGTCGGCCCCGGCCTTGACCACGCCGCCGCCGACGTACAGCACCGGCCGCTTGGACTCGGCGATGAGGTTCGCGGCCTCGCGGATCTGCTTGCCGTGGGGCTGGGTGGTCGGCCGGTAGCCGGGCAGCTCCATCCTGGGCGGCCACACGAAGGGCGCCTCGGTGTTGAGGATGTCCTTGGGGATGTCGACCAGGACCGGGCCGGGGCGGCCGGTGGAGGCGACGTGGAACGCCTCGGCCAGGATCCGCGGGATCTCGGAGGCGTCCCTGACCAGGTAGGAGTGCTTGGTGATCGGCATGGTGATGCCGCAGATGTCGGCCTCTTGGAAGGCGTCGGTGCCGATCGAGGACGACACGACCTGTCCGGTGATGGCGACCATCGGGATCGAGTCCATGTGGGCGTCGGCCATCGGTGTGACCAGGTTGGTCGCGCCGGGACCGGAGGTGGCCATGCAGACGCCGACCTTGCCGGTGGCGGCCGCGTAGCCCTCGGCGGCGTGCCCGGCTCCCTGCTCGTGGCGGACGAGGATGTGGCGGACCTGGGCGGAGTCCATGAGCGGGTCGTAGGCCGGCAGGATCGTGCCGCCGGGAATGCCGAAGACGGTATCGACCTCGAGCTGCTCCAGGGACTTGACGACGGCCTGGGCGCCGGTGAGGACGGGCGCGGTGGCGGTGACGCTGTGCGGCGGGCCGGGCTTGGGGGCCTTCGGCCGGGGCGCTGCTGCTCCGGCTGGGCGCGGACCCGGTTTCGGGGCCTTCACTGGTGTGCTCATGTCCTTCGTCCAAATAGGGAGTATTCGCTGACTGTCGACACTGGGACGTCGTTTCCCGGGCAGAAAAAATCGCCCGCGTGCAAAGACGCACGGGGCGAGCGCACCGTCGGGGAAACGACGGTGCGCTATGTAAGTACTACGACGAGCGGGCGGGCGACGAGCCCGTCCGTGATGCTGATGTCGTAGTTCTGCTTCGGCACGAGTCCAGCATGCACGATTCCGGCCCGTGAGTCAACTTTTCTCACAGTACGGGAAGGGTGTGTCGCGCTCCAGCACGGGCGCTCACGCGGCGCCGATGGCGGGCGGGTCGTCGCTGTACCAGCGGGTCAGTTCGTCGGCCGGCATCGGCTTGGCCAGCAGGTAGCCCTGGACCAGCGGGGCCTCGGCCTTGACCATGGCCTCCAGTTGGGTGTCGGTCTCCACGCCCTCGGCGATGACGTCCATGCCCAGGCGCCGCCCGAGCTCGACGGCGACCTCGGCCAGGGGCCCGACGCCGCCGTCGTCCTTGGCGATCAGGTCGCGGTCGAGCTTGATGATGTCGACCGGGAGCCGGTCGAGCTGCCCGAGCGAGGAGTACCCGGACCCGAAGTCGTCCAAGGCGATCCGCACCCCGGCCCCGCGGAGGGCCTGGAGCTGGGCGACCAGGGTGTTCATCTGGTGGGAGAAGTCGTGCTCGGTGACCTCCAGGACCAGCCTGGAGGCGGGGACGCCGGCGGCGATGAGGGCAGTGTTGACCTCGGTGGCGAACAGGTGGGTGTGCAGCTCCTTGACCGAGACGTTGACCGAGATCCACCACTTGATGCCCCGGCCCTGCCACTCGGCGAGCTGCTCGGCGGCGCGGCCGACCGCCCACACGGCCAGGTCCTGGGTGAGGCCGGCCTCGGAGGCGGCGGGGATGAACTCGCCGGGGCTGACCTTGCCGAGCCGGGGGTGGGTCCAGCGCAGCAGGGCCTCGGCGCCGACGATGGAGCGGTCGGCCAGGGCGAAGACCGGCTGGAATGCGAGGCGCAGCTCGTCGCGGGCGATGGCGCCGCGCAGTTCCTGGGTCAGCTCGTTGCGGCGGCGGACCTTGCGGTCGAACTCGGCGTCGTAGGTCTCGTAGCGGTTCTTCCCGGCCTGCTTGGCCGCCCGCAGCGCCAGGTCGGCGTTGCGCAGCAGGATCTCGGGGTCCTCGATGCCGTCGGAGGCTGTGGCGATGCCGACCGAGCCGGTGGTGAACACGGTCGACTCGTCGTGGAACTCATAGGGTTCGGAGAGGGTCGCGACCAGGTCGTCGGCCATGGCGACGGCCTGGGCCCGCCCGGCGCGCAGGAGGACGGCGAACTCGTCGCCGCCGAGCCGGGCGCCGGTGTCGGTGGGGCGCAGCAGCTCCTTGATGCGCCGCGAGACCTCGACGAGCAGTTCGTCGCCGAAGTCGTGTCCGCGGGTGTCGTTGACGTTCTTGAACCCGTCGAGGTCCAGCAGGAGCAGCGCGGTCTGCTGGGACTGGGCGGCGACGCCGTCTTCGAGGGCCTGGAGGAGGGCGCGGCGGTTGGCCAGGCCGGTGAGCGGGTCTGAGTAGGCCATGCGGGCCAGTTCGGTCTCGAGGGTGCGGCGGGCGCCGACGTCCTCGACGCGGGCGACCAGGCCGCGCACCTGCGGCTGGCCGCGCAGGTCGGTCACGACCGTCTCGGTGTGCCGCCAGCGGCGCGCGGAGTCGCGGACGCGGGCCTTCAGGGTGATGCGGCCGGTCGCGTTGCGGCCCTCGAGGAGGTGCTGGAGGTTCTCCTCGGCGGCGTGGAAGTCGTCGGGGTGGACCAGGTCGAGGAAGTGGGCGCCGACGCAGTGCCCGGCCTCGGTGGAGGGGCGCCAGGCCGAGTCGTCGGGGTGCCAGGTGACGGTGAGGTCGGAGTCGAGGACCAGGACGGTGTCGGAGGCGACCCCAACTATGGCGGTGAGTCGGCGCTGCCGGTCGGCGGCCTCGTCGTTGGCCCGGCGGACGTCGAAGTGGGTGAGGACGACTCGGGCGGCGAGCGCTCCGGCGGCGGCCAGGGCCATCAGGGCGGCGTCGAGCGGGAGCGGCCCGGAGGTGGCGCCGTTGTCGAGGAATACGAACACGGCGATGGCGGCGGCCGCGATGGTGACGCCGTAGTGGACGGTGGGGTAGTTCGGCTTGTCGATCGCGGGCTTCTGGCGCAGGGCGATGTAGGTGACCCCGAGCAGGGCCGCGCACGAGGCGACCCAGGCGACCGACCACCAGAGGGTCGCCACGGCCGGGCGTCCCCACTCCCAGGAGGCGTACAGGGCCATAGAGGAGGTGTGAACGGCCAGGACGGCGGTGTAGGCGAAGGCGTGTCGGCGGCGCCAGCGAGTCAGGCGGAAGGTGGTGGACAGGCCCACGCCGAGCAGGACGATGCCGAGCATGCCCGGCAGCACGATGGCCAGGTCGGCGTTGTTCAATCGGCCGACGACCTCGGAGAGCCAGGGGCGGCCGAAGACCAGCCAGAAGGCGAACAGCAGGGACAGGCCGACGAACGCGCCGTCGACCAGGCGGCGCTCGACGGCGGGGCCGTCCCAGACCGAGTCGGGCATCCGCAGCAACGCCAGTCCGAACAGGACGATGGCGGCGGTGAAGCCGAGCCCGGCGAACAGCGAGGCGATGCCGCCCGGAAGCCAGGTGGTGGCGGCGACGGTCCCGGCGGTCGCCTGCACGCCGGCGGCCATGAGCTGGTAGGACCTGCGCAGCCCGGACCTGATGCGCCCGGCGGCGCGCCACATCAGCAGTCCGGCGCACGCGGCGCCCAGGCCGCCGAGGCAGGCTGCCGTGGCGTCGCTGATACCGCCTTCGGCGATCGAGCGCGCGCCGGTGACGACGACGGCGGCCAGCACCGAGGCCCAGACGGCCGTGGCCGCGATCCACGTCGAGAGGACGCGTGAGCGGCGGGGTGATGGCGACATGCACAGAGCCCAATCTTTGAAACCCTCGTGCCCTACAGGATGCCGTATCCGCAGACGGATGGGAACCTCGGCCTAGGGCACATGCCGTCTGCATGTGCATCCGGGAGGCGCCCGCGTGTCCGCCGATTCACCTTGCGTCACATCCGGTTCCGCTTTCGCAGGGTTTGACCTGCGGTCACGATACCGGTTTCTACGTTCGGTAGCCGCGCATGACCACCGAGTGCCGCTCGAGGCCCGGAGAATTCTTTGCGCCAGGTTTCAGCTATTGGTCTCCACGGCGCTCGAAGCGGCCTCCGGGACCACCGCGAGCAGCTCGTCCCGGGCCTCCCGGGCCTCGGCGGCGCGCTTCTCACGGGCCTTCTCGTCCTCGCCGACCTGGTCGCGCACGCGCGCGAGCTCGGTGCGGAGGGACTCGATCTGACTGTCGTGGTACTCCTGCCGCCGCGCCTGGTCGCTGCGGCCCTTGAGGTAGCGCCACACCGGTATCGCGATGGCGAGGGCGAGTACCACCGCCAGGAACCAGACGCCGAAGAGCGCCGAGATCAGGGCGAGCAGGCCGAGGGCGCCGCCGATGCCGACCGCGAGCGCCGTCGACGGGCCGCCGAGGTCGGCGCGCACGGTCAGGGCGCGCTCGGCCTGCTCGAGTTCGGCCTTGTCGTGGCCGTCGGATCCGACCTCGACGGTGATGCCGCCGGGGCGCTTGACCACTCGTGTGATCGGGGCGGTGGAGACGGCCCCGGCGCTGAGGACCTCCACGCGGGAGCGCAGCAGGGGCGCGCACAGCCGCAGCGCCAGTTCGCGCTGGGCCGGGTGGGCATCGGGGTCGAACAGGTCCCGCCGCAGCAGGTCGCCGACGGTGCCCGCGGACGCGGCCCAGGTCGGTTCGCTGCGCTGGATCTCGTCATCGGGGAGGTGCAGCTCCTCCATGGCCTCGACCAGCGGCAGCTCGGCCGGGCTGGGCTCCTCGATGAGCTCTTGGAGGTAGAGGCGCCAGCGCTCGTCGGGCTCGGGCGCCTCGGCCGGCTCGACGCCGTCCGCGGCCCGCAGGTGCTCGGCGAGCGCCCGCAGCGCCTCCGGCTTGCCCAGCGGCGCGCCGTCGGAGCCGAAGCCGCGGATCGCCTCGTCCCAGGCCAGGTTCTCGTCGTCGGCCACGCCCTCGGAGTCGAAGAGGGCTCGCAACCGGTCGGTCAGCCGGTCGGACGCGGAGGCGCCGAACTCGCCACGGACGGTGTGCTCCCACATCGCGCGCCACCCGGCCGCGACCTGACCGGACTCGGCCAGGCCGAGGTCAGGGGCCTCGTCGAGGAGCCGCAGCACGGCGACCTCGGTGAAGCTGGGCTGGTCGAAGCAGACGCCGACGCACAGGTTGAACAGCTCGGCGCGGATCGGGTCGCGCTCGCGGGCGGTCTCGAGGC
The DNA here is from genome assembly GCF_016428645.1 of Glycomyces salinus. Classification (GTDB taxonomy): domain Bacteria; phylum Actinomycetota; class Actinomycetes; order Mycobacteriales; family Micromonosporaceae; genus Glycomyces; species Glycomyces salinus. The sequence continues at coordinate 7,559 of NZ_JAELXW010000095.1, forward strand.
CGGTGTTCAGGTCGGCCATACCCTGGCGCAGCAGCAGCCGCAGCATCGCGGTCGCCGCGGGCGTCATCCAGTAGCCGGGGACGTCCTCGACCTCCGGGGCGGTGGCTGGCATGCCTCCTGCCAGGGCCCGGAAGGACTTGCGGATCTGCTTGCGGGCGCTGTACTCGTCGAACTCCAGCAGTTGGAACCGCAGCTCGGTCCATTCGAGGACGGTGTCGATGCGGCCGGAGACCGAGTCGATCTGCGAACCGACCTTCCGCAGGCTCTGGTCGAACTCGCGCTTGGTGCGGTGGAGGCGCTGGCTCTGTCGCCGGGACAGGTCGGACAGCTCCTGGTCCATCTCGTTGATGGCGTTGCGCTGAACCCAGTCGTTGTCCCAGTTCCACAAGCTCACTCGGGCCATGGCGTCGTCACTCTCCGGGGGTCGGGGCGGTTCGGGCCTCCCCATTGTGGTCCGGGCGTGCAAACGGCCGGGCCCCCGTCGGGGGCCCGGCCGCGGTGCGTTGAGTGAGGCTTGTTCAGTCGACCTTGCGAACGGCGCCGTCGCTGGCCGGCGTGGCCATGGCGGCGTAGGCGCGCAGCGCGGCCGAGACGGCGCGCTCGCGCCCGGCCGGGGTGAAGGGCTGGTCGCGCTTCTCCTGGGCGACGCGGCGTTCGGCCAGGGTGTCCTCGTCGACCTTGAGTTCGATGCGGCGGGCGGGGATGTCGATCTCGATGGTGTCGCCGTCCTCGACCAGGGCGATCAGGCCGCCGCCGGCCGCCTCGGGGCTGATGTGCCCGATCGACAGGCCCGAGGTCCCGCCGGAGAAGCGGCCGTCGGTGATCAGGGCGCACTTGGGGCCGAGGCCGCGGCCCTTGAGGAAGGAGGTCGGGTAGAGCATCTCCTGCATGCCGGGGCCGCCTTTGGGGCCCTCGTAGCGGATGACGACGACGTGACCCGCTTCGACCTTCTTGCCGAGGATGCCGTCGACGGCGTCCTCTTGGGACTCGAAGACGATGGCCCTGCCGGTGAAGGTCAGGCTGTCCTCGGAGACGCCGGCGGTCTTGACCACGCAGCCGTCCTCGGCGAGGTTGCCGAACAGGACGGCCAGGCCGCCGTCGACGGTGTAGGCGTGCTCGACCGCGCGGATGCAGCCGTCTTCGGCGTCGGTGTCGAGGCTCGCCCAGCGGTTCTCGGTGGAGAACGGCTGGGTGGTGCGGACGTTGCCGGGCGCGGCGTGGAACAGCTCGATCGCCTCGGGCGCGGGATTGTCGGCGCGGATGTCCCACTTGCCGATCCATTCGTCGAGCGACGGCGAGTGGACGGAGTGGACGTTCTCGTGCAGGAGGCCGCCGCGGTAGAGCTCGCCGAGGATGGCCGGGATGCCGCCGGCGCGGTGGACGTCCTCCATGTGGTACTTCTGCGAGTTCGGCGCGACCTTGGACAGGCACGGGACCCGGCGGGAGACCTCGTCGATGTCGGAGACGGAGAACTCCAGGCCGGCCTCGCGGGCGGCGGCCAGCAGGTGGAGGACGGTGTTGGTCGAACCGCCCATGGCCACGTCGAGGGCCATGGCGTTCTCGAAGGCGTCGTGGGTGGCGATGCTGCGCGGCAGGGCCGACTCGTCGTCCTGGTCGTAGTAGCGGCGGGCCAGGTCCATGACCACGCGGCCGGCCTCGGAGAACAGGGCCCTGCGGGCGGCGTGGGTGGCCAGGGTGGAGCCGTTGCCGGGCAGGGACAGGCCGATGGCCTCGGTCAGGCAGTTCATGGAGTTGGCGGTGAACATGCCCGAGCAGGACCCGCAGGTCGGGCAGGCGTCGGCCTCCATGCGGCCGAGCTGGGCGTCGGAGACCGACTCGTCGGCGGCCGCGATCATCGGGTTGATGAGGTCGAGCTTCTGGGTGACCACGCCGTTCTCGTCGGTGGTCTTGCCGGCCTCCATGGGGCCGCCGGAGACGAAGACGACCGGGATGTTCAGCCGCATGGCGGCCATGAGCATGCCGGGGGTGATCTTGTCGCAGTTGGAGATGCACACCAGGGCGTCGGCGCAGTGGGCGTTGACCATGTACTCGACGGAGTCGGCGATGATCTCGCGGCTGGGCAGCGAGTACAGCATGCCACCGTGGCCCATGGCGATGCCGTCGTCGACGGCGATGGTGTGGAACTCGCGGGCGACGCCGCCGTTCTCCTGGACGGCCTCGGCGACGATGCCGCCGAGCTCCTTGAGATGGACGTGCCCGGGCACGAACTGGGTGTAGGAGTTGGCCACGGCCACGATCGGCTTGCCGAAGTCGGATTCGGTCATGCCGGTCGCGCGCCACAGCGCGCGGGCGCCGGCCATCTGCCGGCCGTGTGTGGAGGTCCGTGAACGAAGCGCTGGCATAGGCCAAGTCTGCCACGTTCCAAATCGCGGGACGAACCGCCCGCACCTTAGGACGCCCTAGGTTTCTAGAACTTCTGGATCATCACTCCGGCCAGGGCTTCGGGCGGGCAGGGGCCGTGACGGCGGGAATCGTCGGTGGCCGCCGAGTTGTCTCCGAGGAGGAAGTAGTGGCCCGGCGGAACGGGGTCGCCCGAGCCGGGCATGGGCTCGCCGGGGGCGGCCGCGACGCGTTTGACCCAGTAGGGGCCCTTCGGTCGGCCGCCGAAACGACGGGGCTTCGGCGCCTGGGCCCAGCCGAGGACCGGGTCCGGGGCGACGACGACCACGATCTGGCCGGTCTCGGCCGTCCAGGCCCGCTTGGCGAGCACTTCGTCGCCGGCGTGCAGAGTGGGCTCCATGCTGCCGCCTTCGACCGTGACGACCAGCCACCGCCCGCGCAGCAACCGGACCGCCTCGATGAGCAGCGCGAACGCCAGGACGATCGCGAGCAGGCTCACCCACCAGCTGGCTTCCATCGCTTTAGGGCAGGTCGTCGATGATGTCGGCTATGGGGCGGCGGCGGCCGGTGAAGAACGGGACCTCCTCGCGGACGTGCATCCTCGCGCGGGACGCCCGCAGGTCGCGCATCAGGTCCACCAGGCGGTGCAGCTCATCGGCCTCGAAGGCCAGGATCCACTCGTAGTCGCCCAGCGCGAAGGCCGGCACGGTGTTGGCCCGCACGTCGGGGTAGGGCCGGGCCATCTGCCCGTGCTCGCGGAGCATGTCGCGGCGCTCCTCGTCCGGGAGCAGGTACCACTCGTAGGACCGCACGAACGGGTACACGCTCACGTATCCGCGCGGCTCCTCCCCGGCCACGAACGCCGGAAGGTGGCTGCGGTTGAACTCGGCGGGCCGGTGGAGGGCCATGTTGGACCAGACCGGTTCCAGGTGCCGCCCGAAGGCGGTGCGCCGCAGCTCGGAGTAGGCCTTCTGGAGCCGGTCGGCGCTCTCGGAGTGCCACCACACCATGACGTCGGCGTCGGCGCGCATCCCGGTCAGGTCGTAGGTGCCGCGCACGGTCACGCCCTCGTCGGCGCAGTGCTTGTCGAAGAATGCCTGGGTGTCGGCGCCCAGATCCTGCCGGATCGACGGGAACGGCTCGGAAACGCGGAAGACCGACCACAGGGTGTACCGGACGGCCTCGTTCAGCTCCTTGATGCGCTGCGCGTTCGGATTGTTCGACTGCTGTTCGGTCACGTTGCGGCCCTTCCCTATTCGGCCTTGGATCCCAATTGCTCTTTGCGGCTCGCAGGCTTCGCCGAGGCTGCCACTTCGTCGGCCGCGCTCCGGCCGGAGGCGACGCAGGCGGCGATGCCGACCCCGTCGACCGCGGCCCCGGCGATCGCGATCCCGGGGCGGGCCCGCAGCGCCTCTCGGGCGGCGGCCACTCGCATGGTGTGCCCCGGCGTGTACTGCGGCAGGGCCCCGCCCCACCGGTCGATCCGCTGCGTCAGCGGCTCCGGCAGGGACCGGCCGAGGTGCTCGGCCAGTTCGCGCAGGGCGGTCCGGGCGAGCGTGTCGTCGTCGTGCTGGAGCAGCGCCTCCTCCCCCAGGCGGCCCATGGACACGCGCACGATGGTGCGCCGCCGCCCCAGGTGCGGCCACTTGCGGCTGAAGAACGTGGCGGCCTTGACGGCCTTGCCGCTCGCGGCCGGAGCCAGGAAGCCCGACCGCTCCGGCAGGTCGAGATCGTCGAAGGCGAAGGCGGCCAGTGCCACCGAGGCGTAGCCGACGCCGCTGAGTGCGGCCGCGGCCGCGGGTTCGACCTCGCGCAGCAGGCGGGAGGCCGGGGCCGCGGGGACGGCCACGACGACCGCGTCCACGTTCAGTCGGATCGGGTCGGGCACGGGCCCGGCCACCGCCTCCCAGCCGTAGGGGGTCTGGCGCAGTTCGCGGACGGTCATGCCGAGGCGCACGTCCGCCTTGGCGGCGGCCGAAGTCGCGGTGACCAGTCGGCCCAGGCCGCCGTCGACGGTGGCGAACACGGGCTTGCCGCCGTTTTGGCTGCGCGGCGAAGCCGCTCCGGTTTGGGGAGAGGCGTCGCTTGCGGCGCCGGCGGGTGGGGCGACGGGTGTGGGCGGGCGCCGGGACTGGGCGACCGCGTCGGTCAGCCGCGAATGACGTTCGAGCGCCCCGGCGAGCTGCGGCATGACCGCGCGCACCGAGAGGCG
>NZ_JAELXW010000096.1 GCF_016428645.1 Glycomyces salinus
GGGCGCCGGGACTGGGCGACCGCGTCGGTCAGCCGCGAATGACGTTCGAGCGCCCCGGCGAGCTGCGGCATGACCGCGCGCACCGAGAGGCGGTCGACGTCTCCGGCGTAGACGCCCGAGAGCATCGGGGCGACCAGCCGGTCGAGCACCTCGGCGCCGAGGCGGCCCCGCACCAGCTCACCCACCGACATGTCGGACCCGGGAGAGAGGATCGGGGTGCCGTCGTCATCGGCCTCCTTGACCTCGGCGATGTCCGCGACGTCGGCCGGGTCGGCCGGAATGCCCATGAGGGTGCCGGTCGGGAAGTCGCGCAACCGCCCGTTCAGGCTCAGCGCGGGTTTGAGTCCGGCGGGGTGGACCAGGTCGTCGCCGAGGCCGACCTCTTCGGCCAGCGCGATCGCCTCGGGGCGGGCGGCCAGGAGGGATTCGGCGCCGGTCTCGACCGGGCGCCCGGCGAAGTCGACGGTGCGGATCTTGCCGCCCAGGCGGTTCGAGCCCTCGGCGACCATGATGTGGGCCTCGTCCCCGAGCCGGAGGCGGAGCCGGTGGGCCGCGGCCAGGCCGGTGATGCCGCCCCCGACCACCAGGACCTTCATCGCGAGGTCACCTCGTGTACGCGGTCGACGATGCGAGCGAGCTGGTCGGGGTCGGAATCCGGCAGCACGCCGTGGCCGAGGTTGAAGATGTGGGCCGGGGCGGCCCTTCCGGCTTCGATGACCCGGTCGACCTCGTCCAGGAGCGGCTCGGGGTCGGCCAGGACGGCGGCCGGGTCGAGGTTGCCCTGGAGGGTCTTGCCCGGGAGCATCGCGGCGGCCTGGTCCAGGGGGATGCGGAAGTCGACCCCGGAGACCTCGGCCCCGGTCTCGGCCATGGCCGGGAGCAGGTGGGCGGTGCCGACGCCGAAGTGGATGCGCGGCACCGATTCGGCCACGCCCATGAGCGCGGCCGTGGAGTGCGGGAGCGCGAAGCGGCGGTAGTCGGCCTCCGAGAGCGCCCCGGCCCAGGAGTCGAACAGCTGGACCGCGCTCGCGCCGGCCTCGACCTGGATTCGGAGGAACTCCCCGCAGATCGCCGCCAGGCGGGAGGCGATGGCGTGCCACAGGTCGGGGCGGGAGCGCATCAGCGCCTTGGTCTTGGCGTGGTCGCGGCTGGGCCCGCCCTCGATGAGGTAGGAGGCGAGGGTGAAGGGGGCGCCGGCGAAGCCGATGAGCGGGGTGTCGCCCAGTTCCTCGGTGAGCAGGCCGACCGCCTCGGTGATGTAGCCGACGTCGCACGGGTCGAGGTTGCGCAGTCGTTCGGCGTCGGCCTCGGTGCGGAAGGGTTCGGCGACGACCGGGCCGACGCCGGGGACGATCTCGATGTCGACGCCGATCGCCGCGAGCGGCACGACGATGTCGGAGAAGAAGATCGCCGCGTCGACCCCGTAGCGGCGCACCGGTTGCATGGTGATCTCGCAGACCAACTCCGGGGTGCGGCAGGCTTCCAGCATGGAGGTACCGGCGCGGGCCTCGCGGTACTCGGGGAGGCTGCGGCCGGCTTGGCGCATGAACCAGACCGGCACGTGACCAGACCGCTCTCCGTGGCAGGCCGCTAGGAACGGGGATCTTGATCGGATTGCCGCATCGGTTCGCACGCTCTCATCTTGACACGCCGAGCCCGGTCGCGAGCGCGGCGGCGCATGCGATGTGGCGCTCATCGTCTCCTGGATCGGGGGCCCGGTCACTCCCGCAGGCGTCCGCAGAACCATACGATAGCGCACGTTCGGGTGTATATCGGTCGCGCAGACGGCGAGGCAGTAGCGGCGGCAGGCTACCGGGTCGTACCTTGAACAGGTGAACGATCCCCAGCCCGAATCCGAATCCGAACTCCTGACCGAGCCGAGAGAAGGGATGACCCCGCTCGTCCAGACGTCGGCCGACCTCGCCCAGGCGGCCGAGCGGCTCGACGCCGGCTCCGGTCCCGTCGCCATCGACACCGAACGCGCCTCCGGCTTCCGCTACTCGGGGCGCGCCTACCTCATCCAGCTGCGCCGCGCCGGCGTCGGCACGATCCTGGTCGACCCGGTGCCGATCGAGGACCTCGAGCCGCTGCGGGCCGCGCTGAACGGCCCGGAGTGGATCCTGCACGCGGCCAGCCAGGACCTGCCGTGCCTGGACGAGTTGGACTTGCATCCGACGAAACTGTTCGACACCGAGCTGGCCGCGCGCCTGTGCGACTTCGAGAAGGTGGGCCTGGCCTCGATCACCGAGCAGCTGCTGGGATACCGCCTGGAGAAGCAGCACTCGGCGGCCGACTGGTCGCAGCGCCCCCTGCCGCACGAGTGGCTGGTCTACGCCGCCCTCGACGTCGAGCTGCTGCTGGAGCTGCGCGGCAAACTGGCCGCAGAGCTGGTCAAGCAGGGCAAGACCGAGTGGGCCGAGGCCGAGTTCGAGCACGTGCGCACCGCCGGGCCGCCCAAGCCGCGCAAGGAGCCGTGGCGGCGCACCAGCGGCATCCACAAGGTGCGCGGGTCCCGGGCGCTGGGCCGGGTGCGGGCGCTGTGGGAGGCCCGCGACGACCTGGCGCGCCGACTCGACAGGGCCCCGGGCAAGCTGCTGTCCGACGCGGCGATCGTGGAGGCGGCCACCAGCGACCCCACCGACTTCTCGGAGCTGATGAGCCTGCCGGGCTTCCGGCGGCGCGGCGGGAGGTCGAACGCGCGGCTCTGGCTGAGCGCGCTGGCCGAGGCGCGCCGCCTCTCCGGCGACGACCTGCCCTCGACCACGCCTCCACAGGACGGGCCGCCGGCGACGCACCGCTGGGCCGACCGCGACCCGGAGGCGGCCGAGCGGCTCTCCGCCGCCCGCGAGGTGGTGTCCGAGACGGCCGGGAAGCACCGGCTGCCGGCGGAGAACCTCATCGCCCCGGCGATCGTGCGCGGCCTGGCCTGGGCCCCGCCGAAGCGGGTCAACGAGCGGCACATCCGCTCGGTGCTGCTCGATGCCGGGGCCCGGCAGTGGCAGGTCGACCTGCTCGCCGCGGGACTGGCCGAGGCGCTGGGCTGAGGCCGCTCAGGCCGTGGCGCGCATCTGCAGGAGCAGGTCGACGACCTCGGCGTGAAGCTCGGCCGACCCCCACGAGCCGAAGGTGCAGACGGCGGCCGGAAGGTCGCCGCGCTCCACCTTGAGGAAGCCCCAGCCGGCGTCGATGTCGACGCTCTCGCCGAGGTTGTCGGTCGTCCAGCGGTGGTCGACCCCGACCATGTAGGCGGCACGGCCGTCGATGAGGTAGTGGTCGTAGGTCGGATCGCCCTGCTGCTCCATCTCGGCGACGTCCTCCTGCGCGTCGAGGTACTGGTTGATGTGCGCCTCGAACGCGCCCTCGTAGTCGGTGAAGTCGGTGTCGCCGCTCGCGCGCTGGTCGACGTCGGCGCAGGCGAAGAAGACGCTGGTGCCGCCGGTGCCGGTCTTCTCCCAGCCGCCCCGCTCGGAGTCGATCTCGAACTCCTCCCAGTCGCCGTCGACGGGAATCCACAGGTCCTCCTCCGCCGTGGCCGGGGAGTAGCCGCCGGTCCCGGCCTCGAACGGGTCGAGCCCGGCGGTCAGGTCCTCGGCGTCGGGGTGGGCGAGCTGGTTCTCCTCGGACTCCTCGTCCTCGGCGACTTCCGAGGACTCGTCGGCGCCCGTTCCGGGCGAAGCCTCGCCGTCGTCGTCGCCGCTGGTGAGCACGAAGTAGGTGCCGGCGCCGAGCGCGGCCAGGACCACCACGCCCACCAGGATTCCGGCGACGATCCCGCTCGCGCCGGACCGCCGGGGAGGCGGCAGCGGGGGCTGCCCATAGGGGCCGGGCTGCGGCGCGCCGTGGGGCTGCGGGCCGTACTGCGGTGGTCCGTACTGGGGTTGGCCGTACTGGGGCTGGCCGTAGGCGCCGGGGCCGCCGGGACCCGGTGGCGGGTACTGGGGCTGCTGCCCGTAGGGGTTCGGGGGGTAGCTCATGTCGCTCAGCGTATCGACTCGCATCCAAGTCCCGCGTCGCCGCTGGTCCCGAACGGTCGCGCGACACGCCGGGGAGGCCGTGACACCGATCCTACTTACGAGTAACATCGGTTGTGACGTCGCATACCCAAAGGAGGGCTCAGCGTGAACGACACCATCCGCGATGTCGTCTTCGTCGACGGGGTCAGAACCCCGTTCGGCAAGGCGGGCAAACTCTTCGAAGAGACCCGCGCAGACGACATGATCATCCGCTGCATCAGGTCGCTGCTGCGCCGCAACCCGGGGCTGCCGCCTGAGAAGGTCGACGAGGTGGCGCTGGCCGCCACCACCCAGATCGGCGACCAGGGTCTCACGCTGGGACGCTCGGCGGCACTGCTCGCGGGCCTGCCGCGGTCCGTGCCGGGCTTCTCGATCGACCGCATGTGCGCCGGCGCCATGACCTCGGTGACCACCGTGGCCTCGGCGATCGCCTCCCGCAACTACGACGTGGCCATCGCCGGCGGCGTCGAGTCGATGAGCAACCACCCGATGGGCGAGGGGGTCGACCCCAATCCGCGCATCGTCGCCGAGAAGCTGGTCGACACCGACGCGCTGGTCATGGGCAACACCGCAGAGAACCTCCACGACCTGTTCCCGGCCATCACCAAGGAGCGCGCCGACGCCTACGCGGTGGGCAGCCAGCGGCGCTACGCCGAGGCCGTCGCCAAGCTCCAGAACGACATGACGACCATGGCCGCGCGCTCCACCGAGGAGGGCTGGACGGTCGCGTCCGCCGACCAGCTGCCGCGCCCCCAGACGACCATGGAGGCCCTGGCGGACCTGCGCACGCCGTTCCGGCAGCACGGCAAGGTGAGCGCCGGAACCTCGGCGCCGCTGACCGACGGCGCCACCGCCTGCCTGGTCGCCGACCGCGAGACCGCCGAGGAGCTCGGGCTGCCGGTCGCGATGACGATGGTCGGCTTCGCCTTCGCCGGGGTCGACCCCGAGACCATGGGCGTCGGGCCGATCCCGGCCACCGAGAAGGCCCTGGCCCGCGCCGGGCTCACCATCGACGACATCGGGCTCATCGAGATCAACGAGGCCTTCGCCGTGCAGGTCCTGGCCTTCCTCGACCACTTCAAGGTCGCCGACGACGACCCGCGCGTCAACCCCTGGGGCGGGGCGATCGCCATGGGCCACCCGCTGGCCTCCTCGGGGGTGCGGCTGATGACGCAGCTGGCCCGCGAGTTCGCCGAGCACCCCGAGGTGCGCTACGGCATCACCACCATGTGCGTCGGCCTCGGACAGGGCGGCACGGTCATCTGGGAGAACCCGAACTTCGAGGGAGACAAGTAATGAGCGAGTTCCCCATACCGCTTCCCGAATTCGACGAAGAGGTCGTCACCGAGTCGAAGGTCCGGTTCCTGGAGGTACCGGGTCTGGACGGCAAGGCCGCGCTCATCACGCTCGACAACGGCTTCGACCACACCAAGCCGAACTCGTTCGGTCCCGGCGGGCTCAAGAGCCTGTGGGACGCGCTCGACGAGGTCGAGGCCGCCGAGGGCGTGGCGCTGATCGCGGTCACCGGCAAGCCGTTCATCTTCCTGGCCGGGGCCGACATCAAAATGATGCCCCTGCTGGAGACCCGCGAACAGGGCCTGGCGATGGCCCGGGCCGGGCACGTGCTCTACAAGCGGCTGAAGGACTCGGCGATCCCGACCTTCGCGTTCGTCAACGGCACCGCCCTGGGCGGCGGCATGGAGCTGGCGCTGCACTGCCACTACCGGACCGTCTCGACCAGCGCCGTCGGCCTGGGCCTGCCGGAGGTCTCGATCGGGCTCATCCCCGGTTGGGGCGGCTCGCAGATCCTGCCGAACCTCATCGGCCCCGAGAAGGCCGCGCAGGTCATCATCGGCAACCCGCTCAACCAGAACAAGATGCTGCGCGGGACCGACCTGGCGCCGCTGGGCATCGCCGACGCCGAGTTCGAGGCCGCCGACTTCCTCGAGGAGTCGCTGTCGTGGGCGGTGAAGGTCGTACGCGGCGAGATCGCCGTGGAGCGGCCCGAGATCGACCGCGAGTCCTGGCCGGCGGTCATGGCCGGGGTCCGCCAGATGGTCGACCGGAAGATCCACAACGCCTCCCCGGCGGCGATGAAGGCCCTCGACCTGCTGGAGCTGGCGCGGACCGCCTCGTTCGAGGAGGGGTCGCTGGCCGAGGACGAGGCCCTGGCCGACTGCGAGATGGCGCCGGAGTTCAAGACCAGCCTGTACGCCTTCGACCTGGTCCGCAGGCTCGGCAAGAAGCCCGCGGGCGCGCCGAGCTCGGGGCTGGCCAAGGAGATCGGGAAGGTCGGCGTGGTCGGCGCCGGACTCATGGCCGGGCAGATCGCGCTCATGTTCGCCCGCCGGCTCGAAGTGCCGGTGGTCATGACCGACCTCGACGCCGAGCGGGCCGAGCAGGGCCTGGCGCACGTGCGCGGCGAGATCGACAAGCTGGAGTCCAAGGGCCGGGTGTCCAAGCTCAAGGCCGCGAAGCTGCGCGCCCTGGTCTCGGCCAGCGCCGACAAGGACGTGTACTCCGACTGCGACCTGGTCATCGAGGCCGTGTTCGAGGAGCTGAAGGTCAAGCAGGCGGTGTTCGCCGAGGTCGAGCAGGTCGTCACCGACGAGTGCCTGCTGGTCACCAACACCTCCGGGCTGTCGATCACGGCGATGGCCTCGAAGCTGGCCAGGCCCGAGCGCCTGGTGGGCATGCACTTCTTCAACCCGGTGGCGGTCATGCCGCTGGTCGAGATCATCGCGACCGAGCAGACCGACACCGAGACCCTGGCGACGGCGTACACGGTGGCCAAGAAGCTGAAGAAGACGGCGGTGGGCTCGGCCGACCGCCCGGCGTTCATCGTCAATCGCCTCCTGGGCCGGATGCTGGCCGAGGTGACCGGCGCGGTCGACGAGGGCACGCCCGTCGAGGTCGCCGACGTGGCGCTCGACGAGATGGGGCTGCCGATGCGGCCGTTCGCGCTGCTGGAGCTGGTGGGCCTCCAGATCGCCTGGCATCTGTGCGCGCACCTGAACGAGGACCTGGGGCCGCGCTTCCCGATCTCGGAGAACCTGCGGCGCCTGGCCGAGGCCGACGTGCCGGTCTTCGACCCCGAGGCCAAGGGCGAGGGGAAGCTGACCGAGGCGGCGAAGGCCCTGGTCGAGCTCGGCGACAAGTCGTCGTCGGCCGAAGAGGTGAAGCACCGGGTGCTTTCGGGGCTGGCCGAGGAGGTCAAGCTGATGCTGGACGAGGGCGTGGTGCCCGGTCCGCAGCAGATCGACCTCGCGATGATCCTGGGAGCGGGCTTCCCGTTCTGGCTGGGCGGGCTGACGCCGTACCTGGACCGGGCGGGGATTTCAACCGAGGTGTCCGGATCGCCGTTCTCGGCCGTGGGTTAGTGCGCGCGATCACGTTATCTTTTGTTCGAGCCTGTGCTCATCCGAAGGGATGAGTACAGGCTCGGCCGCTGTCCGGGGAACGGCGGCCGATGGGAGCGATACCGGTGACGGCGCGGACCGGCGGCGCAATAGGGCCGCTACCGGGCGAAACGTGCAGGCGACCCAGGTCCGACCTTACCCCCGCCCTACCTGGGAATACTCTCAGGTAACCAGCTTTGACCTGCACTTTCTCGCTCTTACTGTTGCCCCGTGCAAATTCGCGAGTTCATCGAAGGCGCGACCGGCTCCCTCCGGAACGCCGCATCCAAGCTCAGAGCGAAGTGGGGCGAGCACCGCGGACGGCGGCTGGCCGTCATCGGCCTCGCCGCCGTGATCTTCACCGGCACGGGCGCCACCGCCGCCTGGGCGATCACCACCACCGACGACGAACCGCGGCAGCCGACCGAGGCCGCCGCCGAAGCCACCGAGAAATCGGAGGAGCAGGCCGTCGAGGACGTCGCCGCCGAGGAGCCCTCGGAAGAGACCTCCGAGGAGCCGACCGAGGAGGCCACCACCGAAGAGGCCGAGGAAACCGAGGAGCCCGAGGAGGACCCGGGCCCGGTCGTCCCCGACCCGGTCGACGGCCTCAGCTCCGAGCAGATGGAGACCGCCGCCATCGTCATCGAGACCGGCAAGGAGATGGGCTTCGACTCCAACGGCTGGGCCGTGGCCCTGGCCACCGGCATGCAGGAGTCGCAGCTGAAGAACATCGACTACGGCCACCACGACTCGGTCGGGGTCTTCCAGCAGCGCCCGTCGATGGGCTGGGGCACGGTCGAGGAACTCATGGACGTGTCCACCTCGGCTTCCAAGTTCTACGGCACCCTCGAGCAGATCTCGGGCTGGGAGAACATGTCCATCGCCCAGGCCGCCCAGGCGGTCCAGGTCTCGGCCTACCCCGACGCCTACGCGCAGTGGGAGAGCTTGGCCTGGAACATCATCGACGCCTACGAGGCGGCCAACTAGCTTCGCTCATTCCTCCCGATGGACGGGCCCCGCATCGCCTCTGCGGGGCCCGTTCCGCTGTCCGCCATGCGGTTCCCGCCACCGCCGGGGGTTGAGTTCGGCAGCCGTTGTCTCTAGTTTTGCGGTATGGGCGAAATCGAGAACGGCGAGAAGTGGCGCGAGTCGAACCTCGCGCGGTGGGACGAGCGGGTCCCCATCCACGCGGTCAGCGGGAACTACGACCTGGAGACCTTCAAGCGGGGCCAAGACGTCATTCCCCCGTTCGAGGCCGAGGAGGTCGGCGACGTCACCGGGATGAGCGTGGCCCACCTCCAGTGCCACATGGGACAGGACACGCTGTCGTGGGCGCTGCGCGGGGCCGCGCGGGTGGCGGGGCTGGACTTCTCCCCCGCCGCGATCGAGCAGGCCCGGTCCCTGGCCGACCAGCTCGGCTACGGCCCCGACCGGGCGGCGTTCGTGGTCGCCGACCTCTACGACGCGGCCACGGCGATGCCGGAGTCCGCCTATGACATGGTCTACGTCTCCTGCGGGGCGATCGACTGGCTGCCCGACATCCGGCGCTGGGCCGAGGTGGCGGCCTCGCTGGTCCGTCCCGGCGGATTCCTGTACGTCTCGGAGTTCCACCCGCTGCACTTCTCGCTGGACGACCCGACCGGCTCGCACGTGCTGCGCTCCTACTTCCGCGACGGACCGATCGTCCACGAGGATCCCGGCAGCTACGCCGACCCCGGGGCCCGGACCGTCAACAACACCTCCTACCAGTGGGTGCACCCGCTCGGGGACGTGGTCTCGGCCGTGGCCGCCGCCGGGCTGCGGCTGGAGTTCCTCCACGAGCACGACAAGTCGGTGTTCGCCCGCTTCGCCAACATGTCCCGCAGTTCCGACGGCTACTTCCGGTTCCCGCCCGAGGCCCCTGCCGTGCCACTGATGTACACGCTCAAGGCGGTCAAGCCCGGCTAGCTCACTCGCCGAGCTCGTCGCGGAGGCGGCGGCAGTCGGACGCGCGCGGTTCGGCCCCGGCCTGGAGGTAGAAGTCCTCGGCGGCCACCAGGAGGCGCGCCGCCGCCTCGAGGTCGCCTCTCGACCGCTCGACGAGTCCCAGGGCCCGATGGGACTCGGCGCGCCCCAGCAGGTTGCCGGTGCCGTCATAGGTCCGGTCGGCGTCGCGGAAGTACCGTTCGGCCGCCTCCAGGTCGCCGCGCAGCCGGGCCGTCTCGCCCAGGCTCCACCACGCGTTGGCCCAGCCGCGCGGGGTGCCCATCCGCAGATGCGCCGACTCGGCCTCGCGGTAGCGGCGCTCGGCGGCCTCCAGATCGCCCCGCGCCCGGGCGATGTCGCCCAGCCCCAGCCACGAGTCGGCCTGGCCGATCAGGTTCTCGAACGCCTGGTACGCCTCCAGAGCAGCGGTGTAGTTGTGCTCGGCGGCCTCCAGGTCGCCGCGCAGCCTGGCGGTGTGGCCGAGGCTCCACCAGGTGTCGGCCTGGCCGCGCAGGATGCCCAGGTCGGCGTAGACCGACTGGGCCGACCGGAAGTGGTGCTCGGCGCGCACGTAGTCCTCGTTCATCTGCGCGACCGTGCCCAGACCCCACCACGCGTCGGCCCGGCCCAGCCGGTCGCCCAGGTCGCCGTGGAGCAGCTCGGCCTTTCCGTAGTATTTGCCGGCCTGGGGATAGTCGTCCCACAGCCGGGCGTTGTCCCCCAGCGCCTGCCAGCACTGCGCCTGGCCGCGCCGGTCGTCGAGGGCCTCGTAGACCCACATGGACTCGCGGTAGTGGCGCTCGGCGTCCGCGAAAACGCACCGGTGGCGGGCCACATCGCCGAGGCCCTGCTGGGCGGCGGTCAGGCCCAGGCGGTCGTGGAGGTCCTCGTAGGCGGCCGCGGCGTCCTGGAACAGCCGAGCGGCGGTGTCGTACTGGTCGCGCAGCCACGCCACCCGGGCCAGGGCCCTCCAGGCGTCGGCCTGGCCGCGCCGGTTGCCCAGGGCGCGGTGAATCGACTCGGCCTCCTCGAAGCGCCGCGCCGCGGCGGCGGTGTTGCCGCGACCGAGCAGCCCGTGCCCGACGCCGATCAGGGCGTCGGCCTCGCCCATCGCGTCGCCCAGGTCGCGGAAGGCGCGCCGCGCGTCGCCGAAGCGGCGGGCCGCCTCCTCGAACTCGTCGGACTGGAGCTCGATCTCGCCGAGCCCCCGCCACGCCTCGGCCAGGTCGGCCAGCCGCTCGGACTCGGCGAGCCGGTCCAGCAGCAGCCGCGCCCGATTGGGGCGGGCGTCGAAGGCCAGCCACCAGGCCGCGTACTTCACCAGGTGGGCGGCGTTCTCCCAGCCCGACCGCAGCGCCGCGGTCGTGGCCGCCTCCAGCTCGTCGGCGCTCTCGTCGAGCCAGGCCCGAGCGGCCCCGGCGTCGGCGAAGCGGTGGACCGCCGGGGTCCGCCGCGTCGCCTCCGGCGCGGACTGCTCGATCTCGACGCCCGCGAACTGGAGCTTGGCTCCGCGCAGCCGCGCCAGCAGCCCCCGGAACAGCCGCCGCACCATCGCGTCGCCGAGGCCGGGCTGGATCGCGTCGGCCAGCTCGGCGGCGTACTCGCCGTAGCGGTCGTGGAAGGCGAACCGGTTCTGCCCCACCGGCTCCAGCAGGAAGTGCTCGGTGGCCAGCCGCCGCAGCACCAGCTCGGTCGTCTCGGCGGAGGCGCCGGTCATCGAGCTGATGGACGCGGGCGAGAAGTTGGGGCCGGGGTGCCTGCCCGCCGCCCACATCACCTTCTGCTCCTCGGCGTCGAACCGCCGCACCGAGGCCCTGAACGCCTCCTTGGCCCACGCCTCGGGGTGGTGGCTACTGGCTGCGGACGCGCCCGCGTCGAGCGCGGTGATGAACCGCTCGGGGTCCATGCCTCCGCGCAGGACGCTGCCGACCGTCGCCAGCGTCTGCGGCGAGCGCCCGAAGCGCTCCAGCAGGGCCGCGACCGCGCCTTCGTCGAAGTCGTGGTGGGACTTCGCCGAGAGCAGCGCCGCCGCCTCGGCGTCGTCCAGGCCCCTGACGATGAACGTGGCGGCGTTGCCGACCGGGTCGGTCAGGTCGATCCGGCTGGTCACCAGGACCACGCATCGCGCGCCCCGCGGCGGCATGCAGTGCTCGACCACCGCCCAGTCGGAGGCGTTGTCGAAGACCAGCACCGAGGACCGCTCGAGCATCCACTGGCGCCACTGGCTCAGCCGTCCCTGGTCGTCCCGGGGGTACACCTGGTGCCCGGCCATGTCGCGGACCAGGTGCTCGATGACCTCGCTCTCGTTCAGGGGCGGCAGTTTCGGATTCCAGCCCTGGAGGTCGATCAGGTACTGCGACTGTCCGAACTGGTCGGCCAGTTCGGCGGCCACCCGCCGGGCCAGCGCGGACTTGCCCATGCCGGGCGTGCCCTGGAGGCCGCACACCACCGGGACGCGCTCGACCGCGGCGCGCTCGGCGACATGGTCGAGGATGCGCCGCACCGTATCGTCGCGGCCGAACAGCGGCTCGGGTTCGTCGATGAGCTGGCGGGGACGCTCGGGGGCCGGACGCGAAGCCTCGGGACGCCACCGGCGGTTGCGGAACAGTGCGAGCGTCGAGTTCCCCGTGGTGAGCAGGTCGGGCCGGTGGAGGTCGTGGTTCCAGGAGGCGATCAGGCGCTCGTGGATCGCGGCGGGGCTGAGCAACTCGGGGCCGCTGTCGATGCCGGACTCGATCGCGTCGATCAGGGCCGAGGCGAAGTTGGTGTAGTCGGCGCCCTCGTCGATCCAGCCGCGCTCGGTGGCTCCGGCGGCCGTCCACAGCACGGACATGCGGTCGCCGGTGACCGATTCGGTGTTGTCGCGGAGACCGCCGGCCTTGGCCTGGCCGGAGTAGCAGCAGTCGAGGATGACCACCACGCGCTTGGCGCGGGTGGCGGCGGGGTCGACCATCTCCTTGAGGGCGCTGAAGCCGATCCACCGCTGTCGCGGGGAGACCCGGCTGCCGCTGGTGGACAGCAGCAGCTTCTGCTCGGCGGCGATGCGCAGCCCGTGGCCGCCGTAGTAGACCAGCAGCATGTCCTCGGCCTCGGCGGCGGCGTTCTCGACGGCCTCCTCGACGGCCTGCTTGGTGGCCCCGGTTCCGGTGACCGCGACGCATCGCTCATCGGGGAGGCCGAGCAGGCGCGGGTCGCGGCACAGTTCGGCGAGCCGTTCGGCGCCGGCGCCGACCTCCGGGTTCGAGGGGATGGTCGCGTCGGCGTGGTCGTGGACTCCGATGAAGACGGCGGCCGAGCGCGAGGGGTCGGGCAGGCTCATCGATCCTCTCGTTCGTCCCCGGAATCGGAGTCGGAGAGATGCTCGGCGAACTGCTGGATCATCCGCTCCTGGGCGTCTTTCGGGGCGTTCCGCACCGCCAGCGTGGTGCCGTCGGGGGCGGTGATGACCACTTCGGGCCGCGGCTCCTCCGGATGGGACATGCGCCGGTTGTCGATATAGGAGAGCACGGCGAAGTACAGCGCCCCGAGCGTGGCGGCCGACTCGACGCCCGCGAGCAGGGTGTCGACCAGGCCGAGGCTGCCGTCGTCGGCGCCCTGGGCGGCCAGGTCCAGCTCTCGGGTCTGGGAGTCCTCCAACAGCCAAGCGTGCAGATCGGACAGGTCGTTGCGGGCGGTGCCGTCCTGGTCGATGCGGAGTCTGACCACCGGGCGTCCTCTCGGGAAGAATACGAAGGGACCTCTATGGTGCCCTATCTCGGCAAGTGCGAGAACGCCAGTCCACCAGGAGTTTCAACGGTCGAGAATGATCTTGCGGACGGTCCCGGCGATGCCGCCGGGGCCGTCCGCGTTCCGATGTCCGGCGACTCAGCGGACGATCTTGAAGTTGAACTCCAGGTGCCCCAGGGAGCCGTACAGCCGCAGCCACAGCGGCAGGATCATCTCGGCGCCCCGGGCGGTCTCGATGCCGCCCAGGTCGATCACGTCGGTGTGCCCCATCTGCTCGAGCAGCCCCCGCACCGTCTGTTTGGCGTCGGCGTCGTCGCCGGAGACGAACACCGAGTGGTCGCCGTCGGCGAGACGCCGGGGGTCGGTCATGATCTCGGCGTTCATGGTGTTGAGGGACTTGACCACCCGGGCGTCGGGGAAGGCCCGCTGGATCCGCTCGCCGAGCGAGTCGGTGTTGACGATCGCCAGGGCCGGGGGCATGCCCTGGCTGAAGTCGAGCGGGTTGGAGACGTCGAGCAGGACCTTCCCGGCCAGGTTCGGCGCCCCGGCCTGTCCGAGGGCGTCGATCGAGATCGCCCCGGAGGTGGCGTTGAGGACCAGTTCGGCGCCCGCCGCCGCGTCCGCGAACGAGGCGAGTCCGACCGCGGGATTGGCTTCGGCCCATTCGGTGAAGGAGCCTTCGCCGGTGCGGGCGGCCGTGGTCTCGGGGTTCCGGGTGCCGACCGTCACTTCGTGGCCCAGCTCGGCCAGGCCCCCGGCCAGGGTCCGGCCCACCGCGCCGGTGCCCATTACTGCGATCTTCATGTTGTGGCCCTTCGAATTCGAGGGAATGAGGTTGATGTGATTCAACCAGACCGGCCTGAACGGCGGTGAATCGTTTAGAGGAAACCTCCAAGAATCCGGGCCTCGGGGACCGGAATGAGGGCCGAAAACTGTGGAAGCCCCACAAGGTTCGGGCATTTCGTCCCGTTTCGCCGTTGACAGCATGACCACACTGTCGGAGTGACCAACTTCAGTTGCCCGCGCTGCGGAGCCCGCAGCACCCCCGCGCAGTGCCCGAACTGCGGCCGGGGGCCCGAACCCCTCCTGGAGCGGCTCGACGAGCTCGACTCGGCCCTCCGGGTCCTGTCGAGCCGCGCCAACAGCCGCGCCGCGCTCGAGGCCGAGCGCGCCGAGGTCCTCGACGACCTCGGCCGCCTGGCCGCCTCGTTCCGCTCCCAGAACGAGCCGTCCGCGCCGCCGGCGACACCGCCGGCCGCGGCCCCGGTCGACGCCGACGCCCCGGACGCTCCGCCGGTGACCATGGTGCCGCCGCCCGGCACGCCTCCGGCGCCCGCCGCCCCGCCCGCAGCGGCGCCGCCGACCGGACCCGCACCGGCACCGGGGTACCGCCCCGCCCCGCCGCCCCAGGCCCCGGTCGGAGGCCCGTCCCAGTTCTCCCGCAACAGCACGCAGACACTGCTGCTGAGCCTCGGCGGCCTGCTGGTCGCGGCCGCGATCATCATCTTCACCGCCGTCGCCTGGCGGAACCTAGGCGACGGCGGCCGCCTGGCGGTCCTGGCCGCCTTCACGGCCATCATGCTGGTCATGCCGGTGGCGCTGCTGCGCTTCGGCCTCAAGGCGACCGCCGAGACCTTCGGCGCGCTGGCGGCGCTGGCGCTGTGGAGCTCGGCGCTGGCCGGTTACTACCAGTTCCGTCCCGAAGGCGAGGGCCTGACGCCCGAGGCCGTGGGCGTGTGGACGCTCCTGTCGCTGATCGCGCTCGCGGCCTACCGGGGTGCGGTCCCCGTCGGCGCGACGGGCTGGGCCATGCTGCCGCTGGCCGCGATCGGCTCGGCCTACTCCGCGTTCGGGGACACCGCGAACGCCGCGCTCCTCATGCTCGGCACCGCCGCGGTCCTGGCCGGGGCGGCCTGGCTGTCGACCCAGTCCCCGACCGCCTATCCGGGGTCGAACCTGTGGAGCGCCCGGCTGCTGGCGTGCGGATCGGTGGTACTGGCGGTCCTGGCGGGCATCCGGGTCGTGTCCACGCTGGAGCAGGCGCTGGCGACGGCCATCGCCGGCGAGGCGGCGCTGCTGGCCGCCGGGGGCCTGCTGGCCGCGATCGCCGTTCGGCGCTCCGGGGCGGCGGTGACGACACTGCTGGTCACCTGGGGCGTGGTCGGCGGTCTGGTGCTGGCCGCCTGGGTGCTGGCCTACCGCGCCGAAGAGGCCGCGCTCGTCATCCCGTCCCTGGCCCTCGTCGGCGCGGTCGCCACGGTGCTGGCGACGGAGCCGACCGGCGGCGACGGGTCCGCGGGCATGCAGGCCTCCTCCATCGCCGGGATCGCGGCGCTGGCCGCCATCCCGATCGTCCTGGCCGACGCCCCCGAGCTGTCCTCGCACCTGGCGGCCACCATCGTGGTCGGACTGACCGCGATGGCGGTCTCCGATCCGCTGGGCAAGGCGCTGCGCCGGGCTGCGTACATCGCCGGCGCCGCGGTCGGCGGCACCGCCGCGGCCATGTCGCTGTGGACGCTCGCGATGGTCTGGTGGGACGCCCCGACCCGGCCGCTGGACTGGGAGGTGCCGAT
The DNA here is from genome assembly GCF_016428645.1 of Glycomyces salinus. Taxonomy (GTDB): domain Bacteria; phylum Actinomycetota; class Actinomycetes; order Mycobacteriales; family Micromonosporaceae; genus Glycomyces; species Glycomyces salinus. The sequence continues at coordinate 15,676 of NZ_JAELXW010000096.1, forward strand.
CGTGCTGGCCGTGACCGCCGCCGGATCGATGCTGGTGCCGCGCGCCTGGCGGCTCGACGTGGTCGCCTTCGCCGCGATGTTCGCGGTCTTGGCCGCCGGCGGGCTGCTGCGCGGCGACAACGAGGCGGTCCCGGCCCTCGGGCTGGCGATCGCGGCCGTGATCGCCCTAGCGTCTGCGCTCGCCTCGAGAACGCTCGTCGGCCGGTGCCTGGCCTGGGCGCTGCTGCCGGTCTGGTTCCTGGGCTCGGCCACGGCGACGGCCGAGGTCCTGGACTGGAACGCCCTCGACACCGGCTTCGCGCTCTCGGTGGCCGCGGCGGTCATGCTCGTGATCGCCGCCGGGGTCCCCGGCCCCAGCCGCGCCGACCGGATCCTGGGCGAGGTCCTGGCCCACGTCCTGTTCGGAGTCGTGGTCGGCGTGATGACCGTGTCCGACTGGTTCTCCCAGCTCCTGTCCTCGGCCGACCAGACCCGGCTGCTGCCGGCGTCGATCGGCGTCTACACACTCGCCCTGGCCGGGGCCGGCCTCATCGCCGAGACCCGGCGGCTGGGCTACTCGATCGCGGCGCTGTGCACCGGCACGGTCGGGTGGTGGACGCTGCTCCAGACCTATTCGGTGTCGACGATCGAGTTCTACACGGTCCCGCCGGCGCTGTTGCTGCTCGCGGCCGGGCTCTGGCGGATGAGCAGGCGCCCCGAGACCGGATCGTGGGCGGCGCTGTCGGCCCCGATCGGGGTCGGGCTCGGCCCGAGCCTGCTGCTCGCGCTCGGCGAGCTGGGCGAACCGGTGCAGCGCATCGGCGTCGGCGCGGCCGCGCTGGCGCTGGTGGTCGCGGGCGCGACCCTGCGATGGAGGGCCCCGCTGGTGCTCGGGTCTGCGGTGCTGCTGGTCCTGACGGTCAACGAGATAGCGCTGCTGTGGCACCTGATCCCGAAGTGGGTGCCGCTGGCCGTCGGCGGCGGCGTCCTGATCTTCACCGGCGCGACCATTGAACAGCGCCGCCGAGACCTGAGGCGCCTGAGCGCCGGACTGAAATCTATGCGCTAGGAGCACCGCGGCTTCGAGCGTGAGGCATATTGGACCGGTACGGGACCTCCCCTGTGCCGGTCCGCGGCCCGAACCGGAAGGAGCACGGAAGTGAAACCGATCGGAGAGGCCCCTCGGGAACATCCAGCCGTGAGCGTCGGTGCCCTGATTACAAACGAGGCGGGCCGAACGCTCGTGGTCAAACCGTCCTACCGGGACTATTGGATCTTCGTGGGAGGCGCGGTCGACGAGGGCGAGCGCCCCGAGCACGCGCTCGCTCGAGAGATCGCGGAGGAGACGGGCCTGGTCCTTCGGGTCGGCCCGCTGCTGGTCCTCGACTGGAGCCCACCGCTGCTCCCGGATCGACCGTGGCCGATGGTGAACATGCTCTTCGACTGCGGCACGGTGCCGACCGATACGCCGATCACGCTGCCGGACGGGGAACTCGTGGACCACCGGTTCACGGAGCCTGAGGAGGCCGCCGAACTGCTCTCGGTGCGGAGCGGGCCCCGGCTGCGGGCCGCGCTCGAGCACCGGAGGGAGACGGGGGCGGTGTACCTGCCGATGAAGACCGAGGACCGGCACCGGTAGTCGATGCGCTGACCGCTCCGGATCGGGTGGCGGACCCGCGGCGCCCCGCCCGGACCACTATGGGCAAATCCCTCTTTATTGGTTCGCAGCAACATAAGTAACGTCCTTTCACAGGAATGGCGCGGCGCCGCCGTTGCTATCCTTGTGACGTGGCTCGCTTGATGGAATCCGCCACAAGTTCATATGGACTGCTGAGAAAGCTGTCGGCGGGCCTCCAGGCCACGCTGCTGCTGGCCTGCCTGTTCGTCTCGGTGTCATTGCTGTGGTGGTCCACGGCGATACCCGATTCCGCGGCGCGCCAGGTAGCGAGCGCCATCGCGACCGGTCTGCTCGTCTCCGCCTCGTTCGGCATCGCTCAGGCATACGTGACCGGCCGGGCCTCGACCGAACTGCTCCGGTCCGCCGTAGTCGGAGAAGTCTCCTCGTCATTGGCCGCCTTGAACAAGTCCTATTTCCCCACTCACGAGTTCCAGCCGTCGCCGCGGCCGGACCCCGAGTTCAATGTGACCATCAATCACGACTTGGGGAATTCCTCGGTCGTGTGGTTCCAAGGGGGCTCGGGCCAGTACGCGGCGGCGAGGCTCCTGCTGAATCGCGGGGTGAATCTCCAGGTGAATATCATTCTGCCGGACCCCAGGGCGGAGGGGTCCCTCGACGGCAGAGCCGACTACTCATATCGACACAACCTCTACAGAGAGGCGTCCATCGAACAGATCCGCCAGGTGACAATGAACAATCTGTCGATGGGCATTGTGGGCCTGTTCGAGGCCAGGGACAAGTGCTCGGACATCCGGATCGTGCTCACCCCGATGCCGAGCCTGGACAGATACGAGATATTCCGCGACGCGATCTGGGTGACGCTGTTCAGCGACAACGGCACCGGTATGAAATTCCCTAGGACGCTGCGTTTCGAGAGCTCCTCGGTGATCTATCGAATCCAGGAGGCCGAGTGCCTTCAGACGAAGAACAGCCCCAGAGCCCGCGTGATAGAACTACCTCCGAGAATGTCGACCGAGACCAAAGTGGGTATCTACAACGCGGTGTTCGGCGCTCAGATGTCGGACGACGAGTACCTCGAGAGGCGGTCCAGATTCCTCAAATTCGCCGACGAGGTCATCAAGAGCTACGGTCCGCATACGAGATGAGAGACTCACATGCCAATCGCATCGAACACACTTCAGCAGTTGCGCACCTACGTCGCGAAGCTGTACCGCGAACGGATGACCGACGTCCCGTTCCACGGCTGGCACCACCTGGACTTCGTCGCCAGGAAGTCCAAGCGATTCGCCGCCGAACTCGGCGCGGACGAATCGCTGGTGGAAGCATCCGCTCTTGTGCACGATCTCAACTACCTGGTGGACCGTCGATCAGAAGCGGGAGCCGGCGCCGTGCTCCGTCGCGAGATCCTGAGCGCCACCGGCTTCTCCGATCCCCAGATCGAGCGGATCGAGTCGATCGTGGCTTCGGCCGAGACCAAGTATCGGGACGAGGAGATCTCGGTCGAGGCGCAGGCGCTGAGCGACGCTGACACGCTCTTCAAGGCGCTTCCGATCACCCCAGTGGTCCTGGCCCCGCTGTATCTGCGGGAGACCGGCCGCTCGATCAGGGAACTCGCCGAGAAAATCGTCGGAGAACAGGTGCCGCTGAACCAGAAGCGCATCTACTTCTACACCGCCTCAGCGCGCGAGAAGTACCAGACGTGGGCAGATGCGAACCTTTCGATCTGGAAGTGCGTCCTCGAGTCCTTGGACGACCCGGACGTCGAGGAACTCATCGCGATCGTCGGCAAGGCCGAGCCGGCGGCGTCGTTACTGCCCGCGGCCTGAGCGGTCACGAATCACGGCGCAGGCGCGAGAGGCAGAATTCGAGGTCCTCGACGAGCGTGTCCGTGGAGATTGCGGGCGGCACGAACTCCTTCAGTTCGCCCCCTTGAACTACCGAGCTCGTCCTTCCTCGAGAGCTGTCCTGCAGCAGTAGGGTCACGGTCGGCTGCAACGCGACCGTCGAATGCAGGACATCGGCCAACTGCAGATAGCTCTGCCCGGCCGAGACGACCGCCTCCGACTCCAGCACGACCGACACACCACCGAGCGATCGGACCCCACGGTTCTGGCCGGCCTTGACGGCGTCGGCCTTGAAGTGCCGCAGGGGACCGTCTTCTTCGGAGGTGATCGAGTACGACACGTTCGCGATCTTCCCGGAGACGACGTAGGAGACAAAGTCCCAGCGGTGGTTGTGGCAGCTCACCTCCTCTGCCGGCGGGCTCGCCTCGTCCCATCGGTGCACCCGGACTTGATGCCTCCGCTCGCAGCGGACCAACACGATCTTGCGGAATCCCGTCCAGTGCTGGTGCGAGCGCGATGCCACCTCCTCCAGCACTTCGGCGCTCCCCAGCGCCGACCGGATGATCTCGGACAGGAGGTCCCGGTCGACGAACCGGTCAATCTGGTCAGGCGGCACCGCTTGACGGAGCGATTTTGAGTGCGGGACGATCTCGCATACTGCGCACTTGAGTTTCACGACGGCTCCTGTCTTCCACGAGGAGTGATACGAGGCGGTCGACCACCCGCGATACGGAGATGGACTTCATGCAAAAGGCGCGGATGTCGTTCGAGCAGTCGTAATAGCACGGCGCGCATTCGACCGACGCCCTGAGAATGTGATCGCCCGCTCCGTTGACCAGCTCCTGCGCCGGCATGGGACCGGACAGCCCGATCAGCGGCACTCCAAATGTGGCCGCCGCATGCAGCGCGAACGTGTCGTTGGTGATCAGCACCCGCAGTTTCGCGACCGCGGCCATGAACACTCCGATGTCAGCGCGGTCGGGGAAGACGGCGAGGTCGGATCCCGGGTCCGACCTGATCAGCTCCAGGCACCTGCGGCGGATGTCGCCGTCCTCGGGGCCGCTGAGCAGCACGGGGCTGTATTCGGGGAGGATCACATTGATGGCCCCGACCAGTTCCGCCCAGTGCTCGGGAGGCCACCGTTTGAGCCGCCCTTTTGCGCTCGAGCCGATGTTCAGCCCAATGAGGGGCCGGCGCCCCGTCCGCCGCAGCATCGACTCGGCGCGCTTCAAGAGGCGGCCGGGCATCGGGAGTTCATAGGACCGCGTATCCACATTTTCCAGACCCGCGGCCTGGAGATGGATGTTTCTCATCGACAGGCCGTTGGCCTTCCTGAAGCCGTCGCTGACCTTCAATCGCTGGAAGTAGACGGCGTGTCGCGTGGCCGGCAGAAAATTGCCGTACTCGTTGACCGTGAAGCCCGCTACACATCGGCTCGCCTCGACTAGTGGTCGAATGCGCTCGTCGATGGAGAAGTTGACGACCAGGTCCAGATTCCGGACCGTTCGCACGCAGGCCGAAGTCCGCGACGCTTCCATCGGCGTGGTGCGGGGTAGGTGACGCACCAGCTCAACGCCTCGCGAATGCGTGAACCACACGATCTCGGCGGACGGATTGACCTGGTGCACGGCCCATCGGACCACATCGGCCTGAAGAATGCTCCCGAGGCCGCCGAGGTGAATGATTCCGATCGATCGGGCGCTCGCGAACATGCTCGGATCGAACTGGATATGAGGCGGAGGACCGCCCCGCACCACCGCGGGGCGGTGGAATCTGCAACCGGCGCAGTCCTCGGCGCTGGTGCGGTGTTGATGTGGGCAGGGCCGGTTTCCGTCCCATTCGACGCAATCGAAGCTGTAGAGCATTGCCGCACGCCTTCCGCAGGGGGCGACGATCATTCTATCGGGAATCGCACCGGCCCAGTAGACCTCGAATATGCCATCTGGACAGTTCTCCAGGGGCCTGGTCCTCAGCGCGGGGCGGGCAAGTGTGCCGCTTCGGCCCCGGGCGAGTTCGGACTTCGGGATCAGGGCGTCGGAAATATCCGGCGATCCGGAGCAACCGCTCGGGCTCCCAGGGCGTCTTAGTTTCAGCACCGGAGCGGCGCGGCGGTTCCCACAGGGACCGTCGCGCCGCTTTCTGCTCTAGGAGCGGTTGCGGCGGGTCGTCTCGGCCTCGATGCGGGCGGCGATGGCCTCGGGAGTCAGGCCCAGGTCCTCCAACAGCTCGGGCCGGGCACCGTGCGGGTGCCAATCCGCGGCCACCGCGAAGTCCAGCAGCGGCACATCGGTACCGGCGTCGCGCAGCGCCTGCGCGAGCGCGTCGCCGAAGCCGCCGGTGCGCACCCCGTCCTCGACCGTCGCCACCAGAGGGTACTGCCCGGCGAGTTTGACCAGCGCGTCCGGGACCGGGGCGATCCACCTCGGGTCGACCACGACCGCCCTGACCCCGGCGGCCTCCAGCAGCTTCGCCGCCTCGACCGCGACGCCGGCGAGCGGGCCGCAGGCGGCGATGAGCAGGTCCGCCTCGTCGGGTTCGACCAGGAAGTCCAGGCCCTCGCGGGAGTCGACGGCCGCCACGTCCTCGGTCGGGACGGCCCCGGTCGGGAACCGCAGCATCGTCGGACCGTCGTCGACGGCCAGGGCCTCGGCGAACTCCTGGCGCAGGGTGGCGGCGTCGCGCGGGGCGGCGATCCGCATCCCCGGCACGATCCGGAAGATCGAGGTGTCCCAGATCCCGTAGTGGCTCGGCCCGTCCGGGCCGGTGATGCCGGCGCGGTCGAGCACGAACGTGACCGGCAGCCGGTGCATGGCCACGTCGAGCACGGTCTGGTCGAAGGCCCGGTTCATGAAGGTGGAGTAGACCGCCACCACCGGGTGCAGGCCGTTCATCGCCAGCCCGGCGGCCGAGGTGACCGCGTGCTGCTCGGCGATGCCGACGTCGAAGACCCGCTCGGGCATGCGCTTCATGAGCTTGTCCACACCGGTCGGTCCCGGCATCGCCGCGGTGATGGCCACGACGTCGGGACGGGCCTCGGCCTGGGCGACCAGCTCCTCGGCGAACACGCCGGTCCAGGAGCGCCGCTTCGCCGTGACCGATTCGCCGGTGATCGGGTCGAACGCGGACGAGAGGGAGTGCGCCTGCTCGGCCTCGTCCTCGCGGGCCGGGCGCCAGCCGCGGCCCTTCTCGGTGAGGGCGTGCACGATCACCGGCCCGCCGAAGCCCTTGGCCTTCTCCAGGGCCTCGGTCATCTCGGACAGGTCGTGCCCGTCGATGGGGCCGACGTACTTCAGGCCCAGGTCGGAGAACATGCCCTGCGGGGCGAGCGCGTCCTTGAGGCCGGTCTTGGCCGCGTGCAGCGCCGAGTAGGCGGCGCGGCCGACCATCGGGATGCCCTCGACGGCGGACTTGATCTTCCCGAGCGCCGGCTCGTAGCCGGGATTGAGCCGCAGCCCGGCCAGGCGCTTGGCCAGGCCCCCGACCGTCGGAGCGTAGGAGCGGCCGTTGTCGTTGACGACGATGACCAGCCGCAGGTCGTCGCGGGCGGCGATGTTGTTGAGCGCCTCCCAGCACATGCCGCCGGTGAGCGCCCCGTCGCCGACCACGGCGATCACGTGCCGGTCGGAGCCGGAGAGCGCGTTGGCCTTGGCCAGACCGTCGGCATAGGACAGCGAGGTCGAGGCGTGGGAGTTCTCGACCAGGTCGTGCGGGGACTCGGCCCGATTCGGGTAGCCGGCCAGTCCGCCGCGCCTGCGCAGCCCGCCGAACCGCGCGGCCCGCCCGGTCAGGGCCTTGTGGACGTACGACTGGTGGCCGGTGTCGAAGACGACCTGGTCGTGCGGGGAGTCGAAGACCCGGTGGATCGCCATGGTCAGCTCCACGACCCCGAGGTTCGGCCCGATGTGCCCGCCGGTCTTGGCCACCGATCCGATGAGGAACTCGCGCAGCTCCTCCGCCAGGTCCGGGAGGTCCGCCTCGTCGAGCGACTTGAAGTCGGCCAGCCTGCCGATCGAGGCGAGGAGCGGACCGAGCTCGGGTTCGTCATTGGAGGTCATAAAGCCGAATTCTATCTGCGGGAGGGGTGGGAGCGGGAGGGCCGCTTTCACCCTGAGGCGTGACGCATACGCGTGGTCACTGTCGGATACCCGTCACCCGCCGAAAGGGACACGCCGTGCGAAAGTCCGCCCACGCCCGCTATGAAAGTGTGATCATCACAACATGGATCTGTTCGACCTGCACCAGAACACCGAGTGGCCGGCGCGGCTCGACCAGGTGCTGAGCTCCACTCCGGTCGACTGGGCCGGGCGACGCGGCGAGCTGGCCGACGAGCCCCGGGGCCTGGCGCGGCTCCAGCGGCTCTCGGCGGTGCCCCGGTTCGACCTGGATACCGTCGCCGACGAGGTCTACGAGGGGATCCTGGAGAACGCGCTCGCCGACTCCGCCCGCGGCGGGGCCCGCTACACCGAGCTGCGGCTGCCGCAGGAGTCGGTGGTCTATCCAGGATTCATGGAGCGCTTCGAGTCCGCCAGGTCGCGGGTGGCCGAGTCCTACCCCGGCTTCGACGCCGGTGCGGTCCTGAGCCTGAACCTGTGGGAGCCGACGGTCAGGGAGATCTGCGACGCCTTCGGGGACGCCGCGAAGTTCGGCCTGGTCGGCGTCGAGCTCATCTACGTCCCCTACGCCGCCGAGGCCGACTGGTCGCGAGGGCGGGCGGTCGCCGAGGCCGCCGCCGACGCCGGGCTGGGCGTGACGGTCCCGGCCGGGGCCTTCAACTCGGCGAACCTGGCGGCGCTGGCCGGGATCGAGCAGGTCGACCGCATCGGGCACGCGGTGGGGGCCGCCGCCGACCCGGGCGTGATGCGCCTGCTGGCCGACCGCGGTGTGACCGTGGAGGTGTGCCTGACCTCGGCGGTCGTCCTGGGCATGGTCGCCTCGCTCGCGGAACACCCGCTCCCGCGATTCCTGGAGGCGGGCGTCCAGGTCGTCCTCGGCACCGACTCGCCGCTGCGGATGGGGACCGGCATCGCCGACGAGTATGCCAAGGCCGCCTCGCTCGGCCTCGGGGAGTCCGACCTGGCGGCGGTCTCCGAACGCGCGAAGGCCGCCACGCTGCCCTTAGCTCGGGCTTGAGGATTGGTCTCCGTTCTGCAACGTTCTCGCTAACCTCAGATTGCAGACAATCCGACGTCCTACCGTCAGGCGATGGCTTTCACCCGTGTTAACCTGGGAAAACAATGAGATGGAACTACGCGTGTTCACCTTCTCACGTCGCGCTCGGATGAAATTGGGCCCGGTGCGGGACTAGGGTTGCCTCGGTTGCCGCCCGTCAACCGGAAGGAAACGATGTCAGCCCTAGCAGTCGAATCTTTGTACAAGGTCTTTGGAAGAGGCGCCAAGCAGGCCGTTGCGGACCTGAAGGCCGGGGTGCCACGAGAGGACCTGTCCAAGAAGGTCACCGCTGCGGTCATCGACCACAACTTCGAGATCCCCTCCGGGGAGATCTTCGTGGTCATGGGCCTGTCCGGTTCCGGCAAGTCGACCCTCATCCGCATGCTCAACAACCTGATCGAGCCGACCGCCGGAAACATCTGGATCGACGGCGTGGACCTGGGCGGACTGTCCCCCAAGGCCCTGCGTGAACTGCGCCGCGACAAGGTCAGCATGGTCTTCCAGCACTTCGCGCTGCTGCCGCACCGCACCGTGGTCGAGAACGTGGCCTTCGGACTCGAGATCAAGGGCCTGTCGAGGACCGAGCGCCTGGACAAGGCCCGCGAGGCGGTCGAGATGGTCGGCCTCGGCGGCCAGGAGGACAAGCTGCCGGTGCAGCTGTCGGGAGGCATGAAGCAGCGCGTCGGCCTGGCCCGCGCCCTGGCGGCCGACACCGAGATCCTGCTGATGGACGAGGCGTTCAGCGCGCTCGACCCGCTCATCCGCCAGGACATGCAGGACCAGCTCCTCGACTTGCAGCGCCAGTTGAACAAGACGATCGTGTTCATCACCCACGACCTGAACGAGGCGATGAAGATCGGCGACCGGATCGCCATCTGCGACGGCCGGATCGTCCAGCTGGGGACCGCCGAGGACATCCTGCTGCGCCCGGAGAACGACTACGTCTCCGAGTTCACCGCCGAGGTCGACCGCTCCCGGGTCCTGACCGCCGAGGCGGTCATGGAGCCCTTCACCGGCGACGCCGGCGGCCTGGAGACGGTGACGGCCGACGTCCTCGTCAGCGAGCTGTACGAGCCCGTCCTGTCCTCCGAGCAGCCGCTGCTGGTGGTCGACGAGCGCTCCGACCCGCTCGGCGTGGTGACCCCCAAGACCATCATCAAATCGCTCGCCACCGAAGACGGCGAAGGCGAGCCCCGTGAGGAGTCCGCGCCCGCATGATCCAATACCTCCACGACTGGTTCTGGACGTTCGTCTGGAAGCCGCTGCCCGAGATCCCCTTCGGGCAGTGGGCGGAGTCGTTCATCGAATGGGCCCGCCTCGAATGGCGCTCGTTCTTCACCGGGACCAGCGACTTCCTCGAAATCCTCCACACCGGCCTGACCGACGGGCTGCTGTGGCTTCCCTCGGGCCTGATGGTCATCATCTTCGCCGCTCTGGCCTGGCTCTCCAAGGGCTGGAAGCTGGCGGCCCTGGTCGGCGTGGGCATGTTCGTCGCCGCCTGGACCCCCTACTGGGAAGAGACCATGGAGACGCTGGCGATGGTGCTGGTCGCGACGCTGATCTCCACGCTCCTGGCGATCCCGCTGGGCATCCTGGCCGCGGAGAACCGCGCGGCCTCGGCGGCCATGCGGCCGATCCTGGACTTCATGCAGACCCTGCCCGCGTTCGTGTACCTGCTGCCGGTGGTCATGCTCTGGGGCATCGGCGTCACTCCCGGGATCTTCGCGACCATCATCTTCAGCATGCCTCCGGGCGTGCGACTGACCGAACTGGGCATCAGGCAGGTCGACAACGAGGTCATCGAGGCGGGCCAGGCGTTCGGCGCCTCGCCTTCGAAGATCCTGTTCGGGATCAAACTGCCGCTGGCGCTGCCGACGATCGTGGCCGGTCTCAACCAGGTCATCATGCTGGCGCTGTCCATGGTGGTCATCGCCGGTATGGTCGGCGCCGGCGGCCTCGGAGGCGTCATCGTCACCGCGCTGGGCCGGGTCGAGATCGACGCGGGCGTCAACGCGGGCCTGGCCGTGGTGGTCCTGGCCATCTTCCTCGACCGGGTCATGCGCGGCCTGGCCGACCGCACTCCGGTCGCCCGCGCCGCCAGACTCGCCGCCTGACCGCTCCCGAAACGCAGAAATCGGCAACCGACCGGAAACAGAGAAGGAGACGACATGCTACGTCGTTCGATCATGAAGAGCACCGCCGCCATCGGTGCCGCCACCGCACTGGGTCTGGGCCTGGCCGCCTGCGGAGTCGAGTCCGAGGACGGCGACTCGTCCTCCGACGGCGGCACCGACGCCATCGACTTCGGCCTCCCCGAGGGCGAAGGCGAGATCACGCTCGGGGTCATCCCGGGTTGGGACGAGGGCGTGGTCGCCACCGAAGTCTGGCGTCAGGCCCTCGACTCGGCCGGTTACGACGTCACCGTCGAGGAGATCGGCGAGGCCGGCGTGCTCTTCGAGGGCCTCGCTTCGGGCGACATCGACCTGTTCCTCGACGGGTGGCTGCCGGTCACGCACGCCACCTACATGGACTCGTACGGCGACCAGCTCGAGCAGCTCGGGACCTGGAACGAGAACGCGGCGCTGACCGTGGCCGTGCCCTCCTATGTCGAGGACGTCAACTCCCTCGAGGAGCTCAACGACAACGCCGATCTGTTCGGCAACCGGATCGTCGGCATCGAGCCGAGCGCCGGTCTGACCGAGGCGGTCGCGGACAGCACGATCCCGACCTACGGCATCGAGGACCTGGAGCTGGAGACCTCCTCGACCGCGACCATGCTGGGCGAGCTCGACTCGGCCATCGCCGCGGAGGAGCCGATCGTGGTCACCCTCTGGCAGCCGCACTGGGCGTACGCCAAGTACGACCTGAAGAACCTCGAGGACCCCGAGGGCACCCTCGGCGACGTCGAGACCATCAACACGCTGGCGAACCTGGACTTCTCCAGCGAGTTCCCCGAGCTCGCCGAGACCATCGGCAGCTTCAAGCTGAGCGATGAGCAGCTGGCCGAGCTCGAGCAGGTCGTGTTCGACGAGGACCAGCACGACGGCGACGTCGAGGCCGGCGTCACCGAGTGGCTCCAGGAGAACTCCTTCCAGGACCTGGTCTCCTAGGCGAGGCGTTTCTTGACGGGGCCGGGTCCGACCCGGCCCCGTTTTCCGTGTCCGGACTCCCTGCCGGGTAGCGGACGGCCGCTAGGATGCCTCCCGACCGATCCCCGCACCCCTAGGAGACCGCGTTGTTCGGCATCCTCGCCCCCTGCACCGCCCGCACGCCCGAAGAACTCCGGCCCCGCTGGATGGGGCATTTCTGCGGCCTGTGCCTGGAACTGCGCGACGACGCCGGCCAGGCCGCCCGCCTGACCACGAACTACGACGCGCTGACGCTGTCGGTCCTCGTCGAGGCCCAGGGCGAGCCCGGCGCGCAGGGCCGCGACGCCGGGCCGTGCGCCCTGCGCGGGCTGCGCCGCCAGCGCGTCACCACCGGAGCGGGCCCGCGCCTGGCCGCGACCGCCTCCCTGCTGCTGGCCTCGGCCAAGCTCGGCGACCACATCGCCGACGGCGACGGCCTGGCCGCGCGCCGGGGCGTGGCGGGCCTGGCCGGGCGGGCCGCCGACCGGTACCGGGCCAAGGCCGGCTCGCTCGGGGAGGCGATCGGGCTCCCGGTCGACCGGATCGCGGCATCGATCGACCGCCAGCGGGCCGTGGAGGACGCCTGCGGGCCCGGCGGCTCCCTGGAGTCGGTCACCGCACCGACCGCCGAGGCCACCGGCGAACTGTTCGCCCACGCCGCGCTCGTGGCCGAGCGTCCGGGCAACATCGGGCCGTTCCGCGCAGCCGGGGCCGCCTTCGGAACCCTGGCGCACCTGCTCGACGCGGCCGAGGACTACGAGGACGACGAGCGGCGCGGCGCCTGGAACCCGCTGCGCGCGACCGGCACGACCGTCGAGGAGGCCCACCGGAGGGCCCACCGCGTCCTCGACGACATGAAGGCCGCGCTGGAGGCCGCCTCGTTCGTGGATACCGCGATGGTCGCGCTGCTGCTCGACCGCTACGCCCGGCACGCGGTCTCCAAGGTCTTCGGCTCGCACGGCTACGGACCGAACCGGTGGCCGCGAACGGACCCGCGCCGGCCGGGCGACCCCGAGCACCCCGTACGCGGCGATGAGCAGTACGACTGGAAACCGGGGCTGCAACGGCGCGGCTTCTGGGCCGGGCTGTGCGCCTTCACCGTCCTGTGCTGCACCTGCACGATGTGCTGCGCCGAATCCTACGAGGGGCCCTGGTCCCGCAAGCCGCGCGAAGGCTGCTGCCGGGACTGCTGCGGCGAGTGCTGCTGCCGGGGGTGCTGCGAGGGCTGCGGGGATGGTTGCTCCTGCGACTGCAGCTGAGCCGCCTCGGGAAACCCGCGAACCGCCGCACAATCCATGCGAAAACGCTAATATATGCGCGGTGGACGGGAATCGGCGCGGAGTGCGCCGGTCCCGTCCCGAAACCAGGACCTGGGGGACCACGCGATGACTTCCACGCACACCGAGCACACCGGCCACGACCACCACCACGGCGACGCCTGCGGCCACACCGCCTTCCAGCACGGCGACCACACCGACTTCGCCCACGACGGGCACCTGCACCGCGAGCACTCGGGCCACTACGACGAATGCGAACCGTCCGGCCACGTCGTCTGCTCCGGCCACGACCACGAGCACGGCGACGGCTGCGGCCACGTGGCGGTCCGCCACGGCGACCACGTCGACTACGTCCACGACGGCCACCGCCACGCCGCCCACGCCGGCCACTACGACGACCACTAGAGCCAATGCCGTTCGGTTAGGGCTGGGGTGTTGGTGTCAAGCC
>NZ_JAELXW010000097.1 GCF_016428645.1 Glycomyces salinus
CACCACGTAATCAACCCTCTATCACAGCCGGGGCGATTCAGCCCTGCGCGGCTGCCTGACGGGCCCTAGCGCGGCCGAAACGAATCCGCCGGGCGGGCCAGGGTGTGTTCAAGTTCCCGAGGGTTCGGTTTAGATTGTGTCCGGTTGGGGTTGTTGCAGGATTGAGGGTTCCGGTTTCGGCCGTGACCGCTGATCCTCATTGGCATGCATGAGGAGAATCGCCGCTACTGTCCGGATGAGCTGTGGGAGATCGCCGAACCCTTGGTCCCGCCGGTGCTACCCCGGCACCAAGGCGGCGGCCGGCGGCGCAAGGTCCCCGACCGGGCGGTGTTGGCCGCGATCATCTACCTCGACCGCACCGGCTGCGCCTGGCGCGATATCCCCAAAGCCTTCGGTGTAGCCCGATCCACCGGCCACGACCGCTTCGCCGCTTGGGCCCGCGCCGGGTTCTGGGACGCCCTGCTCGCCGCGATCTACAACCGACTCGGGACCTCCGAGGCCATCGACTGGTCGCGGGCGGTGATCGACTCGATCCACGTCCGCGCCAAACGCGGGGGCGACCACACCGGACCCAGCCCGGTCGACCGCGGCAAGCCCGGGACGAAAATCCACGCCACGACCGACCGGACCGGCCTGCCCCTCAGCGTCCAGATCAGCACCGGCAACGTCCACGACTAACGCCTGCTGGAGCTCGCCGTCGACAACATCCAGCCCATCAGGCAGCGTTTCGGCAGGCCTCGGCGCCGCCTGGACAAACTCCACGGCGACAAGGGCTACGACTACGATGACTGCCGCGCCGCGCTCCGTGAGCGAGGCGTCATCCCCCGCATCGCCCGCAAGGGCATCGAATCGTCACAGCGCCTGGGCCGATACCGGTGGGTCGTCGAGCGGACGTTCTCCTGGCTGACCGGCTTCCGCAGCTTGAGCCCTCGCTATGAACGCCACAGCCGGAACTACCTGGCCATGGTCACCCTCGCCGCCGCGCTGACCTGCTTCAGCCGACTCATGAAGGAAGCCAACAATCCCATACCGGACACGGTCTAAGTGGAACCGTGTCCCCTCCTTCTGCCGAGCACCGCACACATTAGCCGCGGGCCCGGTAGTGGATCGGGACTGAATCGGTAGCGATTCCCGGCAAGATATCGACCGTTCCACTTCGAAGGGAGTAACAAATGAGCACTGCATCAAGGGCTCTCGAGGTCAAAAGCACCGGTCGGCCGCGATCCGGAAGGCTCACGCGGGTCCTCGCAGCGGTGGTGATGGCGACAACGGTCAGTCTCACCCCGCTACTTGCGTCCCCGGCCTCGGCCGAGCCCGCACCCGAAGGAGAGGTCGGCATCTCGAACTACCAGGACTGCAGGTTGTACCTCAATCAGTTCTACCGGCTCAACCCGGCGCTGAACCACGGCTGCTGGGAAGGGGCGCAAGGCGGCATCGGCAGCACCATCACCTGCTGGAACATTCTCAGGAACGAAGGGGTCACCCAGTCCCGTGCGGAACGGGCCTGCTGGTGGGCGGCCTGGTGACGGCTGGCCTACCCGAATGACCGAACACGGCGACCAACGGGCCCCGGCGGACCACCGCCGGAGCCCGTCCCGGTCACGCGGCTATCGCCCGTCGGCCGAGCCGCCGTGGTGGACGGCTCGACCGACTGATTCTGGGTGGGGCAAGGTCTAATGAAGGTAGGGGCCGTCGTCGCCGATCTGGCCGGGGGCGGGAGTGGCGGCCGCGTCGAGGACGTAATCGGCGAGGTTCCCCTTGAACTCGAAAAACCCTGGCCGTGAGCCGCCAGGGTTGCTCGATCAAATGGGGCAGTGTCTCCGTCTGGAATCGGGAACTTGTTCTGTCTCCTCTCCGACACGATCATGGCGGTACGGGCGCGAGTATCGAACCAGACTCCCCTGTACACCTTTTCCACAAAGAGGTGAAGTCCAATGTGGCGACTCGACAAGCTCCTCATGCGGGCTGTGACCGCGGCATTGGCCGCGGGGATGCTCGTCATCGCCGTCGCAGAGCCCACTGAGGCAGAGCCGGTCGCCCATGCCTCGAGCACTCCAGGCCCCTGCGACGACGGGCAGTGGGGTGGAACGGGAGAGCACTTGACGTTCGTGCCGGTCAACGACAGCGTGCCCACCGAGTTCTGCACTCTCGCGCCCGGCCACGAGGGCCCGGGCGTAGCCGCTGTGCAGAACATGCTGATCCACTGCTACGGCCAGGACATCGAACGCAACGGCATCTGGGACGAGGCGACCACGGTCGCGCTCGAGAACGCCCAGCACTGGGAGCGGGTCGTCAACGGCAAGGCGATCCGCGATGACGGCCAGTTCACCGGCGAAAGCCGCTTCGCCCTCGAATGGCCCATCTACGGCTACGACGACATCGACCTGGACGCGCCGCTGGGGCATTGCAGGCTGGTCTCTCTGACCTACCTGCTGCCTGAACTCGACACGTCGGCCCCGCACAACTCCTCGCCCGATGCCCTCACTGACACACCGGACACGCCGCAAACCGTTCAAGCGTCGGCAGCCGGCGCGGACTGCGACCACGCCGTCTGGCGCTTCGGTCCCTGGCCCCACGACGAAGCGTTCACGCCGATGAACACCGAGGTCCCCACTGAGTTCTGCGTGCTCGACCTCGGCGACCAAGGTTGGGGCGTGGTCGCTGTGCAGAACATGCTGATCCACTGCTACGGGCAGGACATCGAACTCGATGGTGTCTTCGACCAGGCGACAGCTACCGCACTCCAGACAGCCCAGTACTGGGAACGGCAGGTGAGCGGGAAAGCCGTACGCGTCGACGGCATCTACAGCACCGAGAGTCGCTTCGCGCTGTTGTGGCCGGCATACGACGAAGACAACGAAGGACTCGACGACCCAGCTGAGTGCCTCCCTGTCGAACACGCTATCCCGTCCAGGGACTTCCCGACCCGATAAAGCGGGATACAGCCCACGGCATTCACCGGCTGTGGGTCGGTCGAACTCAACTCCCGGCTCAAGGTGCCGGTGCCCACCCTCCGATCGGCGGATGTGGACTCCTCACCTGACTCGCCAGGCTGAGCGCTTCTCAGTGCTCGTTCGGGTTTCTCTCTGATCGCGCGGGTGGTCTTGGCGATGTTGGTCGCTCCGGCGGCCTTGAGGACACCAATGGCGAGATTGCGGAGGGCGGCCATGGCGCGGGGCGCTGATCCGTGGTGGATGGTGGAGGCGTCCTCGCCGAAGGTCCGGTCGCGGATGTGATGGCTCGAATTCCCGATCGACCAGTGTCCTCGCAGGTAGTCGGCAAGTTCGGCGGAACTAGTCTGGTGCGCATCGAGGTTGGCGACCGCATAGACCGTTTCCCGGGTATCGGCATTCCCGCTCTCTTTGCGGCGGCGGTGAACCCGGAGGGCGAGCTTGGCCTTCGGGAAGGTCAGACCGCCGAGGTTGGCGGCGACGGCCATGGTCTTGCTCGAGCGCGATTCGGGAACTTCAACAAGCCCTGCACCCATTCGCGAACGAGACCGAGACATGCGAGCTCGGACCGCTGCCGCTGCACATCTGAGCCTTCCAAGTTCAGCTACGAACCCTTTTATCGGCGAGAACTCGCGCCGAACCACCCGAGCGGGGAGCCGGTTCACCCGCGACGGTGGCTACAAGGGACTCCTGTGCGTCCAGGCTGGAGTCATCGGAAACCCCGATCATCGGCCGCGCTTCCGGTGGTGGCCAATGAACCAATCATCGAAAGGATCGGCATGACAACCCGACAACCTTCCAGGACATGGGCCCTGAGAGCCATGTGCGCCGCGATCGCCGCATTCGCGACCGTCGCCGTATCCGTGGCCGGAGCGCAACCGGCCTCCGCGGAGGATTCCGCGAGCGACGGCAGCGTGCAGGCGCAGATCAACGACATCCTCGCGCGGACGACCGGCGGCACGCAGATCAACGAGAATCAGATCGCTTGGGACGACGGAACGGTCGTCGTCACCGTCACGGCAGGTGACGAGGCCGCTGGTGGCAGTTCTTCTGGGGCGGTCTCGGCACAGGCCCCCGATTGCGACTACCAGTGGACATGCCTGTATGAGCATGTCGATTTCAATAACTACAAGCGCGGTCTGACAGCGGCCTTCTACGCCTGCGACTTCTTCTACCTGGCCGACTACGGGCTCCAGGACATGGCCTCCTCCTGGCACAACAATCAGTCCGGAGGCGCCGTGTCGACCGTCTACGACTGGACCGGCGACGGCTGGGTAGTGCTTTGGAGGAGCCCTCCTGGATCCGATGCCTGGGTCGGGTCCTCTGTCAACGACCGCGCTGACGGCATCTGGGCATGCTGAGCGGGAAGCGTGCGGTCGGCGTCGCGGATGAGCGCTGACCGCATCGGCAGGACGGGCTGATCGTCGAAGCCCTCCAAAACTGAACGCATCGAGAACAATGAAGGGCTTCCGGTCGATCTGGGAGCCCTGATCTCCGACAGGGTCGACACTCGGATTCCTCTCCGGTGACCATGGCGATGACTTCGCGCCGCGGCGCGCGAGCGGAAGAGAACGACACGTGAGCCTCCTTTTCCGCTGCAGACACTGCCTGTGCGGTGGACACCAGTACCTCTAGCGGGCCACCGACGTTGCATACTGTGAGATGGCTCTGGGCTCCACCTGGCGGCCTCTAGCTAACTCTGGGCGGCAGGGCTTGATCAAGTTTCGCGTTCGTGTGGAGGGTCTGTCTGGGATGGGTTGGGGCGCATAGCAGAGCAGGCACGGGATTCGTGATCATTGTGGTGTCTAAGCCAGTTGATCATGAAGGTGTCCCGTGCCTGCCGATGTATCCTCTCCGATCCCTGCCGTGCTCGCGAACCTGGGTCCCCTTGATCGAGGTCAAGTCGCCGACTTGCGCCCTTACCTCGACGCCGTGCCCGATCCGCGGTCGCGGCGCGGCCGGTGGTACTCCCTGACCGCGATCTTGCTGGTCTGCGCGTGCGCGACGGTCTCGGGCGCGAAGAGCATCGACGAGCTCGCCGAATGGGGTGAACGTGCCGGGCTCGAACTGCTGGAGGCACTCGGCATCCGTCGCCACCTGCTGCGCTGGCGCCGCTCGCCCTCGCGGGCGACGATCGGCCGGGTCCTCGAACGCGTCGACGGCGACGCGCTTGATGCCGCGATCGGCGCCTACCTGGCCGATCGCCACCGCGCCGCCACCGGCGACGAGGAGGAGGACGAGGACGGGGCGACCACGTGCAGGCGGTCTCTCCGTGCGATCGCGTTGGACGGCAAGGCATTGAAAGGCTCGGCTCGGCTCGACCAGCAACGCCGCCACCTGCTCTCGGTCGTCACCCAGGGCATCGCCTGCACCCTCGCACAAGTCGAGGTCGGAGCGAAAACAGGCGAGACCCGGCACTTCCGGCCGCTGCTGGCGCCCTTGGACCTGACCGACACCGTGGTCACCTTCGATGCCCTCCACTCGGTCAAGGCCAACATCACCTGGCTCGTGGAGAAGAAGGCGCACTACATCGCCGTGATCAAGTCGAACCACCCGCTTGCCTTCGCCCAGGTCAGCGCCCTGCCCTGGGACGCCATCGGCGTGCAGCACACGACGTCGGAGACCGGGCACGGGCGACGGGAATCGCGCTCGATCAAGACCATGGCCGTGGCCGACAACCTCGGCGGGATCGCCTTCCCCCACGCCAAACTGGCCATCCGCCTCCACCGCCGCCGCCAGGAAACGGGGAAGAGGGAGACCCGCCGCACTGACTACGCCGTCACCAGCCTCGACGCCCACCAGGCCGACCCCGAAGTCTTCGCCGCGTTCATCCGCGGCGAGTGGGGGATCGAGAACTCCTCGCACCACATCCGGGACGTCACCTTCGGCGAGGACGCCTCGACCGTCTACTCCGGGACCGCACCCCGCGCCATGGCCGCTTTCAGAAACCTCGGCATCGGCGCCCTCAAGATCCTCGGCGCCGTCAACATCGCCAAGACCACCAGGGCAATCGGAGAAGACCCCGCACGAGCCCTCCCGATCCTGGGCATCAACCACCAACCGAACTCTTCGGGAACTTGATCAAGCCCTGCGGGCGGGCAAGCCTGACTGGTTCGAGCCTTCGCTTCGGCAAACGGACTGTCCGCTGAAACGAAGGCTCGAAGCCCACCGGCACTATTTGAACAGCCCGGCTACGACACCGACCGCTGAGACGACCAGGCCGCAGGTCGCCACCTGTTGTGAGGTGCCAGTGAACCAGCCTCGGAACGCGCTCTGGAATCGTTCAAGACCGACCAGCGCCCTGAACCGCTGCCACTTGTGCTGCCGGATCTTGCATCCGCCCATCAGCCCGGAGGTGTTGTTCCTGCAGTAGCCTTCTCCTCGGTTCTTCGCTCCGCACCAGGTCGGTGCGGCCAGCAGCATTCACAGCGCGCTCAGGGTGAACGCCCCTGTCACTGCGAGCGGACCGACATCTCGGGCAAAGAACAGGACCACCGCTCCGAGCAGGAGAAGGTAGCCCCAGTACTTGTAGAAAGGTGATTTCTTACGAACCATAGCTACGGAAAGTAATGAATCAGACCGTTCTCGTGAACCTGCCTGTCAAGTCCCCGACAGTTTGACGCGTTCTGGTTGGTACGCCGATCGCTGACACAGCTCATGGTGCGGCTGTGCTGGTGCTCAACAGTGCCGCTGCGATGTCCGCCAACGATCCGCGCCCGCGGATGTGCCAGTAGAGGGTGCCCCGGACCTGTTGGCTCTCAGAGCCGGTGGCTTGCCTCCAGATCTCCTTGAAAAGCCCGGTGGGCGTGTAGAGCTGGCCGTCGTAAGCCCACTTGAGGGCTCTTCCCTTCCCTCCGGCTCAAGTCGCGAGGTTCCGAAGCGAGTCGGCCTTCAACCATGCATCGAGTGCTGCATGCTCAGCAGGCTTCTGTAGGCGTAGTTCAAGCGTCTCGCCGATCGGGATCGCCTTGTAGTCGTGGATGAGCTCGGTGGCCTTCGGCTGCTTGGACTTCGACGCATTCGGTGATTTCGTCGGTGTCGGTGCCGCGCCCTGGGGATCTTGGCGCGGGAACGAAGCGTTGGGAATCGCATTGATCATGATTTGGCGGATCTCTTCTTCGGGTCGCCGGAGAACCTGGGAGGCTATGGCGGCGTACTGGTCCAGTGAAGTTCCGGGAGTCGTGCTGCTCATGGCCCGATTGAAACCGAACCTGCTCTTATAGCGGAGCCGACGCGCTGAGGACGTATCGAATCTCAGACGTTCGTTCACTTGTGCTGACCGAACGTAGGAACTCAAATGTCAAACCATGCCACCAGGTTCAGGAACAGGCATCGA
Organism: Glycomyces salinus; assembly: GCF_016428645.1. Classification (GTDB taxonomy): domain Bacteria; phylum Actinomycetota; class Actinomycetes; order Mycobacteriales; family Micromonosporaceae; genus Glycomyces; species Glycomyces salinus. The sequence continues at coordinate 7,288 of NZ_JAELXW010000097.1, forward strand.
CATAAAAGAGCGGCCCGGACCACGAGGTCCGGGCCGTCTCCGATGTCTCAACACATCAGCAGGGGTGACAGGACTTGAACCTGCAACCTACGGTTTTGGAGACCGTTGCGCTGCCAATTGCGCCACACCCCTTTGGCCTGGCTGGCCGGGGACTATCTTACGTGTCGCGGTCTGGCAGGTGCAACCGGGTTCCGGGTGGTGGGTTGGTTGGTCAGGATGCTGGGATCACTGAGCCGTCGGTCCAGGTCTGCTCGATGAAGTCGGTCACCTCGGTGGATCGGAGGAGGTCGGCCAGGGTTTGGACGTCGTCGTTGTCGGCGTTCTCGGCGGTGGTGACGAGGTAGTTGGCGTACGGGTTGTCTTCGGCGGACTCGCTGAAGAGGGAGTCCTCGGCCGGGCTGAGGTCGGCTTCCAGGGCGTAGTTGCCGTTGATGACGGCGGCGTCCACGTCGGCCAGGGAGCGGGTCAGCTGGGCGGCTTCGAGGGGGACGAACTCGAGGTTCTTCGGGTTCTCGGCCACGTCGTCCTCGGTCGCCAGAGTCGCGTCGGCGTCGTCGGCGAGGGTGATCAGGCCGGCGTCGGCCAGGAGGGCCAGGGCGCGGCCGCCGTTGGAGCCGTCACCGGGGATGGCGATCTGGGCGCCGTCGGGGATCTCCTCGAGCGAGGCGGCCGACTCGGAGTAGAGCCCGAGCGGCTCGATGTGGACCGGGGCGACTGTGACCAGGTCGGTGCCGTTGGCCTCGTTGTACTCCTCGAGGTAGGGCTGAGTCTGGAAGAAGTTCGCCTCGACCGAGCCGTCGGCGGTCGCCACGTTCGGCGTCACGTAGTCGTTGACGACTTCGATCTCGATTTCGAGGCCGGCGTCGTCGGCGAGATTGTCGGTGATGAAGTTCAGGATGTCGGCGTGGGGGACCTCGGTGGCGGCGATGGTGATCGTTCCGTCGGCCTCGGCCGCTTCGTCGGAGTCGGAGCCGCAGGCGGTCAGGGCCAGGGCGGTGGCGGTCGCTACGGATGCGCCCACGAGGGCACGGCGAATGGACATAGTCGTCTCCTTGGGAAATGGTTGATGCGGAAATTGCTAACGGCGGTCCAGGGTTCGGGCGCCCCGGTCGCCGAGGATTTGGAAGAGCTGGACGAGCACGACCAGGAGCACCAGTGGCCAGATCATGTACTCGGTCTCGAAGCGCTGGTAGCCGTACCGGTAGGCCAGGTCGCCCAGGCCGCCGCCCCCGACGATCCCGGCCATCGCCGAGTACGAGACGACGGCGACGAGCGTGACTGTGAAGCCGCGGATCAGGCCGGGCGTGGCTTCGGGCAGGACGACCCGCCAGACCAGGGCCGGGGTCGAGGCGCCCATCGAGCGGGCCGCCTCGATCAGGCCCGGGTTGACCTCGAGCAGCGAGGACTCGACCAGCCGGGCGTAGAACGGGATCGCGGCGACCGCCAGCGGCACGATCGCCGCCTCGGTGCCGATGGTCGTTCCGGTGATCGCCCTGGTCAGCGGCACGATCGCGACCATGAGGATCACGAATGGTGCACTGCGGCCGATGTTGACGGCCAGGCCCAGCGGCGCATTCACCGCCGCGAACGGCCTCGGACCGGTCTTCGAGGTGACGTAGAGGACGATGCCGATCAGCAGGCCGCCCAGCACCGTCCATGCTCCGGCGACACCCACGATGTGCAGGGTCTCCACGCCTGCTTCGACGAGGCGGTCGGTCAACGAGGTGTTCATCGCACGACCTCCTCGCCGAGCAGGCGGGCGGCCAGGCGGCGGGCCGAGGAGCCCAGGCGCGAGCCCGGGTCGGCCAGCAGTTCGGGCACGGGCCCCGTCTCGACGAACCGGCCGGACTCCATCACCGCCGCGCGGTGGCAGATGCGCGTGATGACCTCGAGTTCGTGGGTGATCAGGAGGATCGTCAGGCCCAGGTCGCGGTTGAGCTCGGCCAGCAGGTCGAGGATCTCGTCGGTGGTGTCGGTGTCGAGCGCGCTGGTTGCCTCGTCGGAGAGCAGCACCGACGGTTCGGAGGCGAGGGCCCGCGCGATCGCCAGGCGTTGGCGCTGCCCTCCCGAGAGCTGCCCGGGATAGGACTTCGCCTTATCGGCCAGGCCGACCAGGTCGAGCAGTTCCAGGGATCGCTCGCGCCTGCGCTCGCGAGGGGCGCCGGCGATGCGCAGTGGCAGGGCCACGTTCGAGGCGGCGTTGCGGTTGGACAGCAGGTTGAAGTGCTGGAAGATCATCGCCGACCTCGCGCGGGCGGCCCGCAGCTCACGGCCGCGCAGGGCGGTCAGCTCGGCGCCGTCGACGTTCACCGTGCCCTCGTCGGGCCTGGTGAGGAGGTTGACGGTGCGCAGGAGCGTCGACTTGCCGGCCCCGGAGCGGCCCAGGATGCCGAAGATCTCTCCGGGCGCCACCTCGAGGTCGACGCCGTCGAGCGCAGTGACGTCGCCGAAGCGTCTGGACACGCCGGACAGGCGAATGGCTGGTTCGGGCATGGTGAGTTCGCGTCGCTTTCGCTGAGGCTTATGCCGCTTCGGGGCGCGGCGGTTCGGGGGCCCTCAGCGGACGCACATTCGGCAGCACGAGGCGGCGGCGCGGAGCGCGCCGTGGCCGGGAATCGTGTGCTGCCTGTTCACAGTTGGCAAGTGAAACAGGTGAACGGCGCGTGGCCAAGCATCTGTGATCAACAACAAAACGATTCCTGAGATAGGGTCTGGCCATGACAGTTGCGACGATTCCCGCCCCGGCGTTCGCGATCGAGACCTTCCGCCTCGGCAACGGGTTGCGGGTCGTCCTCGCTCCGGACCCGGGCGCGCCGGTGGTAGGCGTGGCCGTGGTCTACGACGTCGGCATGCGCAGCGAGCCCGAGGGCCGCACCGGTTTCGCCCACTTGTTCGAGCACATGATGTTCCAGGGCTCGCACAATGTGGGCAAGGCCGAGCACATGCGGCACGTCCAGTCGGCGGGCGGGACGTTCAACGGCTCGACCCACATCGACTACACCGACTACTTCAACCTGCTCCCGTCCAACGGTCTGGAGCTGGCGCTGTTCCTGGAGTCGGACCGGATGCGGGGCCCGGCGATCACCGAGGAGAACCTGGAGAATCAGGTCAGCGTCGTCAAAGAGGAGATCCGGGTCAACGTCCTCAACCGCCCCTACGGCGGCTTCCCGTGGCTCAAACTCCCGCCGGTCATGTTCGACACCTTCCCCAATGCGCACGACGGCTACGGCTCCTTCGGGGATCTCGAGGCAGCCACGGTCGACGACGCGCAGGCGTTCTTCGACGCCTACTACGCGGCCTCGAACGCCGTGCTCTCGGTCTCCGGGGACTTCGACCTCGACACCGCCCGGGGCCTGGTGGAACGCCACTTCGGTGATGTCCAGGAGCGTCCGGCGCCGGTGCATCCGTCCTTCGAGGAGCCCGACCTGACCGCCGAGCGACGCGAATCCTACGTGGATGATCGGGCGACGCTCCCGGCCGTCGCCGCCGCGTGGCGCGTCCCCGACCCGGTCGCCGACCTCGAAGGGTTCCTGCCGTACGTGGTCCTAGGCGAGCTGCTCACCGACGGCGACGCCTCCCGCCTGGTCGACCGCCTGGTCCACCGCGACCGTTCGGCCATGGCCGTGGCCGCCCACGCCACCTTCATGGCCGAGCCCTTCGCCTCCCGCGGCCCCACCGTCCTGCTCATCCAGGCATTCCTGTCTCCGGGCGGCAGCGTCGACACGGTCCTGGACACCGTCCGCGATGAACTCGAACTCATCGCCGGCGGCGTCGACGAAGTCGAGCTGTCCCGCGTCAAGGCCCGCGTCGCCGCCCAGCTCCTGCGCGGCGACGACTCGGTCATGGGGCGCTCGCGGCGCCTGGCCACCGCCGAGGTCTTCCACGGAGACGCGGGACTGGCCACCCGCTTCGCGGCTCTGCTCGGCGAAGTGAGCGCCGAGGCCGTCTCGCGGGCGGCCGCGGCCATGACCGAGCAGCGCCGCGCCGTCATCGAAGTCGTCCCGGGAGGCAACCAGTGAGCGAGAACGTGACCAAGACCGTCCCCGGCCTGGCGCCGGAAGTGCCGCTGAGCCTGCCCGAGCCGGTCGTGCGGACCCTCCCGAACGGCCTCGAGGTCACGCTCGTGCGCCGCGAAGGCGTCCCGCTGGCGGAGGTGCGGCTGTCGGTCCCGGCCGCCCACGCCGACCGGGCCGTCGCGGACATGGCCGCGGCCGCGCTGTTCTCAGGCACCGAGGAGGCGACGCTGACCGAGATCGCCCAGCGCCTGCAGGGCGTGGGCGGGAGCCTGAACTCGGGCGCCGACCCCGACCGGATAGCGATATCCGGCAACTGCCTAACCTCCGGACTGCCCGAACTGCTCGCGGTGCTCGGCGAGGTCGTCACCGCCGCCGAATACCCCGACGGGCCCTACGAGACCGAACGCTCCCGCATGATCGACGCCATCTCCGTGGCCGAGAACCAGCCGGAGTTCCAGGTCTCGCGCGCCCTCGACGCCCGCCTGTGGGGCGACCACCCCTACGGCCATCAGCAGCCGACGGCCGCCGAGATCGCCGAGGTCGGACGCGAGGCCGTCCACAGCCTCCACCGCTCCCTGCTGCACCCGAACGGGGCCCGCCTGGTCGTCGTCGGCGACATCGACCCGGAGCAGGCCGCCGCCGACATCGAGAAGGCGCTCGTAGCCTGGAACGGCGCCGGCGACCCCCGCCGCATGGAGCCCCTGCCCGCGCTCCGCCCCGGGCCGGTCGTCCTTGCCGACCGGCCCGGCTCGGTCCAGTCGGCCATCCGCGTCGCCTACCCGGCCGTCGAGCGCACCCACCCCGACAACGCCGCCCAGCACCTGGCCAACCTGATCTACGGCGGCTACTTCACCTCGCGGCTGGTGATGAACCTGCGCGAGACCAAGGGCTACGGCTACTCGCCGAGGTCCCGAGTGGACCACTCGCCGGCCGGCTCGGTGCAGCTGGCCAGTGTCGACGTCGCCACCGAGGTGACCGCCCCGGCGCTGGCCGAGGTCATCGACGAGCTGCGCGGCATGGCCGAGCGCCCGCCGGGGGAGGAGGAGCTGGACCTGGCCCGCCGCTACGCGCTCGGTTCGGTCAAGCTCGCCACCGCCACCCAGGCGGGGATCGCCAACTACACCTCGGCGCTGGCCGCCTGCGGTCTGCCCCTGTCGTGGCTGGCCGAGCACTCCGAGCGCCTGCGCCAGGTCACGGTCGCCGACGTCAAGCGCGTCGCCGCCGAGCGCATGAACCCCGAGGGTGCGGTCACAGTGATCCTCGCCGACGGCGGCCAGGTCACCGAGTCGCTGTCCGAGTCGGCCGAGATCGAGGTGCAATGACCCACACCCGTCGCCCCACCCGCCGGCATCGCAGGCGATGCCTCTCCCCACACCGGAGCGGCTTCGCCACGCTGACCATGTACACCCGTCGCCCCCCCCGCCGGCATCGCAGGCGATGCCTCTCCCCACACCGGAGCGGCTTCGCCACGCTGACCATGTACACCCGTCGCCCCACCCGCCGGCATCGCAGGCGATGCCTCTCCCCAAACCGGAGCGGCTTCGCCACGCTGACCATGTACACCCGTCGCCCCACCCGCCGGCATCGCAGGCGATGCCTCTCCCCACACCGGAGCGGCTTCGCCACGCTGACCATGTACACCCGTCGCCCCCCCCGCCGGCATCGCAGGCGATGCCTCTCCCCACACCGGAGCGGCTTCGCCACGCTGACCATGTACACCCGTCGCCCCACCCGCCGGCATCGCAGGCGATGCCTCTCCCCAAACCGGAGTAAACGCTGATGCAAACTCCGCCTTTGGCGATCGAAGCACTGGACCGCTGCGACGTGCACCGTGGCGATCAGGACTGGATCGACGAAGCCTGGCAGCGGGCGAGAATCGTCGTCTGCGATCCCGAGACCGAGCGGATCGACGCTGACGAGGACGGTCTGCACTACTTCGACGCCGATTCCGCGCCCGAGGGCGAGAGGATCTACCTCGGCGGCGAGGATCCGCCGGTGTTCGCCGTCTGGGCCCCGGTCCCCGACGGCCTGCATGCCCGCTGGATCGGCGGAGACTGGGATCGGCGCGACCTGGGCATCGCCGTTGAGGCCATCGCCGTCATGAACTGGCGGCAGACCTACCGGTACCACCCGACGACCGGCGAGGAGCTGACGGCCGGAAAGGCCGGCTGGGAGCTGACCGCCGACGAGGGCCGCCCGATCTTCCCGCGCACCGACCCGGCCGTGATCGTCCTCATCGACGACGGCGCCGACCGGGTGCTGCTCGCCCAGCATGTCCGCTACGGCGGACCGAGTAGATCCGCCTCTTCGAAAGCTTCAACGCGGAGGGGCCGCTATGCGTGCATCGCTGGCTTCGTCGAGCCCGGCGAATCGGCCGAGGCCGCCGTCCATCGCGAGGTCGCCGAGGAGACCGGCATCAAGCTCGACTCGCTCCGGTACGTGTCCAGTCAGCCGTGGCCGTATCCGCGGTCGCTCATGCTCGCCTACCGGGCCAGCGCCGACTCGGGTCAACAGCTGCGGCTCCAAGCGGACGAGATCAGCGATGCCCGCTGGTTCACCCGCGAGGAGGTCCGCCGGATGTGGGTCGAGACCGCCGACAGCACACCGCGGGCGGTGCGGATCTCGATCGCCCGCTTCCTGATCGAGCAGTGGCTGGACGGCTCCTAGACTCCGGCCTCGGCCAGTTCGCCGCCCGCGACGCGGCGCCGGGCCACCGCCCGCTGGGCCGTGGCGATCCCGGCGATGACGACCAGGCCGCCGATGATCTGCGGGATGGTCAGTGCCTCGCCGAGCAGGGCCCAAGCGGCCAGCGCCGCCACCACGACCTCGGCGTACCCGAGCGCCCCGGCCACCGGGGCCGACAGGAACCGCAGGGACGTCAGCCCCAGCACGTAGGCGACGGCGGTCGAGGCGATCAGCGCGATCAAGCTGACCAGGCTCGTGGTCTCGATGCCGCGCATCACGACCGGCGAGGCCAGTGAGCCCCAGTCCATGGCCCACGGCGCGGCCAGCGGGATCAGCGCGAGCGTGCCGACCGAGAAGCCGACCGCCAGCAGCAGCCGCACGTCGACCCTGGCCGTCAGACGTTCGCCGCCGAGGAAGTAGGTGGCCTGGCAGGCCGCGGCCGCCGAACCGGCGACCAGGCCGATCGCGTCCAGCCGCAGTCCCGACCAGACCTCGACGACGATGCACAGTCCGGCGATGCTCAGCAGCGCGCCGACGACGGCCGGGCGAGGCAGCGGGTTGCGCCGTACGAACTTGATCCAGGCGACGACCACGATGGGGCCCATGAACTCCAGCAGCAGCGCGATGCCGACCGGGAGCCGTTCGACGGCGATGAAGTAGAAGGCCTGGACTCCGGCGATGGCGGTGAGCCCGAACATCGCGAGCGCACCCCACGGGGGCCGCGATCCTTCGCGGCGGATCCGCAGGAGCGGTCCGATCGCCGCGACCACGGCGATGAGGCCGACCCCGGCGACGCGCAGCCAGGTCACCTGGACGGGGGTGAGCCCGGACTGGATGATGACCTTGCCGAACGAGCCGCAGACGCCGAAGAAGAACGAGGCCAGCAGGATCAGCGTGACGCCGAGGGCGGCGCGGGGGGAGGACATCGGGCGGCTCCAACCAATCGGGCGGCGGGGCGCGCCGGTGCGGAGCCGTGAGGGATGGCGCCCGAGGGATAGGAAAAGGCCCGGGACGGATCCATCCCGGGCCTGAATGCTTGGCTGCCACCCCTCGAAGCAGCCAAGCAAGCTTGACGACTCAACTATAGAGCATGTTACCGGCTCTGTGTCCTAAACGTGACCATAGTCTCGGCATGTGGCACACGTCAAGCAGAAAGCTTCTCCTTCACCTGCGCGAGCGAGGGATTGGTCAGCGCCGTGTCGTCCTCGAATCGCACGGTGGGCACGGTCTGGTTGCCGCCGTTGACGCCCATGACCCATGCCGCCGCCTCGGGGTCGTCCTCGATGTTGACCTCCTTGTAGAGGATCCCCTCGGCGTCGAGGGAGATCTTCAGCCGACGGCAGTATCCGCACCAGGTGGTGCTGTACATGGTGATCACGGTTGCCTCCTAGTCATCCACTGGCTCCAACGCGATCGGTGCCCGCAATCATTCCCGCCGGACGCATCGGCGTCAGTACGGTCCGATGCACAGAGCGCTCCCGCGGAGGCGCGGGCCGGTCGGTCGTGTCGGCGGAATCTGCCACACTGGCACGGTGACTTCGCGCGACGGTGACATCGACGAACTTCTCTCAGGACTCGACCCCGAGCAGCGCGAGGCGGTGACCGCCGATCCAGGGCCGGTGTGCATCCTGGCCGGCGCCGGGACCGGCAAGACCCGCGCGGTGACCCACCGGATCGCCTGGCGGGTGCTGCGCGGCGACCTGCGCGGCCAGCACGTCACCGCCGTGACCTTCACCGCCCGCGCCGCGGGGGAGATGCGCGACCGGCTCCGGGGCCTGGGCGTCCACGGCGTCAACGCCAGGACCTTCCACTCGGCGGCGCTGCGCCAACTGCGCTACTTCGGCGCCCGCCGCTTCGGCGGGCAGCTTCCCGAACTGGTCGACTCGACGGTCAAGTTCGTCGGGATCGCCGCCGCGCGCGCCGGGCTCGGCACCTCCCGGGCCAAGAACTTCGACCTGGCCACCGAGATCGAATGGGCCGCCTCCTCGCTGATCGGGCCCGACGACTACGTGGACACCATTGCCCGCCTCGGCCGCGAGGCCCCGTCCGACCCGGCCGACGTCGCCAAGGTCTACGCCGCCTACATCGAGGGGAAGCGGCGGGCCGGGGTCATGGACTTCGCCGACGCCCTCTCCCTCACCGCCGACATGATCTCCGAGGACGAGAGCGTCGCCGACCGCATCCGGAGCCAGTACCGGTTCTTCGTCGTCGACGAGTACCAGGACGTCACCCCGCTCCAGCAGCGCCTGCTGGACTCCTGGCTCGGCGACCGGGACGATGTGACGGTCGTCGGCGACGCCAGCCAGACCATCTACTCCTTCACCGGCGCCACCTCCGACTACCTGCTCGACTTCACCCGGCGCTACCCGCACGCCGCGCTGGTGCGGCTGGTCCGCGACTACCGGTCCACTCCGCAGGTGGTCGGCCTGGCCAACCGGATCATCGCCGCCTCCTCGGGGCGCGAGGCCGCCATGCGCCTGGAACTGGTCGGCCAGCAGCCGGCCGGCCCCGAGGTCTTCGCCGAGACCTTCAAGGACGAGGCGGAGGAGGCCGACATGGTCGCCCGGCGCTGCGCGCAGCTGATCGCCGACGGCACCAGCCCGTCCCAGATCGCCGTGCTCTACCGCACCAACGCCCAGTCCCAGGCGTACGAGGAGGCCATGGCCTCGTACGGCGTGCCGACCGTGATCACCGGAGCGGCCCGCTTCTTCGACCGGCCCGAGGTCCGCCAGGCGGTGGTGGCGCTCCGGTCTGCGGTCAAGACCGAGATCGGAGCCATGCCGCTGGCCGAGGCGGTCCCGGCCGCCCTGGACGCGATCGGCTGGCGGCCCGGCGCCGCGCCCGCGGGGGGCGCCCAGCGCGAGCAGTACGAGGCCGTCGCCGCCCTCGTCGGCCTGGCCGATCAGTTCGCGGAGCAGCGCGGAGCGAACCGTGAGCAAGGTGCGGAGCAGCGCGGAGCGAACGGTGAGCAAGGTTCCGACTTCGGCCTGGAGGAGTTCTGCGCCGAGCTGGGCCGCCGTGCCTCCGAGCAGCACGCGCCCGCCGTCGAGGGAGTGACCCTGGCGAGCCTGCACGCGGCCAAGGGCCTGGAGTGGGATGCGGTGTTCCTGGTCGGCCTGGCCGACGGCACGCTGCCGACCACCTTCGCCCGCACCGACAGGGCCCGCGAGGAGGAGCGGAGGCTGCTGTACGTGGGCATCACCCGCGCACGCCGCCACCTCCAGGTCTCGTACGGGCTCGCGCGCAACCCCGGCGGCCGCGAGCGCAGGCTGTGCCGCTTCCTGGCGCCGTTGGGCCTGGGCGGGTTCCCGAGCGAACCGGAGCCGAAGCGAGCCGCGAAGCGGTCCAAGCCCGACCGGCGGGCCAAGGTCCTCGACTGCTCCGGCTGCGGGAAGCCCCTGACGGAGGCCCGCGACCGCAAGCTGGGGCATTGCCCCGACTGTCCGGCGACTATGGACGAAGAGTTGTTCGAGCGACTGCGCGAGTGGCGCTTGGCGGTGGCGAAGGATGGGGGCAAGCCGGCCTTCACCGTGTTCACGGATGTGACCTTGATCGCGATCGCGGAGCGCTGTCCGGCATCCGACACCGAACTGGCGGCCCTGCACGGCATTGGAAAGTCCAAACTAGATAAGTATGGGCCAGCGGTGTTGTCCCTGGTCAACGGCTCTACCCCTGAAGAGGCTCTCGCGATCACCGCCGAGGCCGACTGAGACGGTGCGGCGGCGGCAAAAATTTTCTTCAGCGAGTCCCGGAAAAAGGCGTTGCGTTTCGTCGGAGGGCAGGCGTAGCGTTGCGATTGCCGGGGTGAGGTCTGTGCCTCAAGGGCCCGGCGAGGATGGAGAACGACCAAATGGCTTCCACGGATTAGGAGAGGAGGAACGGAAGATGATGCTGACTACTGATCACTTTGACAACCGGGGCGTCACCACGCGGCCGGTTGTCAGCGTGTATTGCCAGCTCCTGCCCGTTTCTGCCGAAGTCCGTGGGGCCACTGTGCCCGCCGCCGGCATTGCCGCAGCGGGCCTCGGTATCCGCAGCAACACCACCGATATGGGCGCCGTCGCGTTCGTTGAGGGCACTTGGCGCGAGTCTGCCGGCGGTCTGAAGACCACCACCACCCTCGCGCCGGGCGCCGGAATCAACCGGAAGCGCCACGGCGTCACCCGTGGGAGACCACCTCGAGAACATCTGAAGGGCTTACCAAGCCCGCTCGGACCTCTCGAGGCCGCGACTCCCGCAAACGGGAATCGCGGCCTTTGTTATTTGGCATCGGCCGGGTCGCGAAGCCCGACAACCAGGAACAGAACGAGAACTAGACGGATTGCGAAGGCAATTGAGTCCTCAATCAACCCGGATGCGACAAGCCGACAAGCCGATCGAGCAACGAGAGGAGACCGAGTTCATGACCGACACCCTCATCGGACCTGAGCTCCGCGAGCAGGCCTTCGAGGTCGGAAGCGACCTGCCCTGCCGCGAGTACGACGCCGACCTGTGGTTCTCGGAGTCACCCACCGAGCTGGAGTTCGCCAAGTCCCTTTGCACCGACTGCCCGGTGCGCATCGACTGCCTGGCCGGGGCGCTCGAGCGCCACGAGCCCTGGGGCGTCTGGGGCGGCGAGATCTTCGAGAAGGGCAACGTCGTGGCCCGCAAGCGGCCGCGCGGACGGCCCCGCAAGGACGCCGCCGAACTCGAGCGGAGCGCGGAGGCCGAGCTGGAGCGCCGCACTGCCGAACTGGCCTTGGCCGGGGTGAAGGTGTCATGACCGTCGACTACCTGAGCCGCCACCTCAAGCGTGACGTCGGTGTCCAAGACCTCGAACTCCCGACCGCGGAGGCCGAGGAGAGTCGGCCGGTAAGCCCGACGAACCTGATGTTCGGACGCGTAGGACGCCTCCGGATGCGGAGTCTATGGAAGGAAGCCGGGCATTCGAGGCTTTGACCGGAAGCCTGAATGCGTTGGCAGAAGGGGCCCATCCCGAACGGGATGGGCCCCTTCTTCGTCGCTCAGGACTCGCTGGGATCGGCGAAGCCCGGCAGCCACTCCTCCAGGATGTCCCGCCAGCGGGCCCGCGCCCCCAGTTGGCACAGCACCCCGATCGAGCCCATCGTCACCCGGTGGATCAGCAGGTACGACGGCGGGAAGCTGAGCTGCTTGTTGAGCTTGGCGGCCTCCGAGCCCTGCGCGGTCAGCCGCGTGCTCTCCTTGCGCAGCCACTCCCGGGAGAACTGGAACTCGTCCGCCCCCAGCGGTTCGAGCATCGGTAGCAGGAAGTCCAGCATCGCCGGGGCGTCGATCTCCAGGCCCGGCGGGACGAAGCCCTCGTGCCGCAGCCCCTCGACGACCTCCTCGGCCTTGCCCTCGAGGGTCAGCTTGGTCAGGCGTCCGACCGGGAGCGGCATCCCGTCCGGCAGGCGCGCGGCCGCCCCGAAGTCGTAGACGACCAGCCGTCCGTCCTCACTGAGCGCGAAGTTCCCCGGGTGCGGGTCGGCGTGCAGCAGCCCGGCCCGCGCGGGCGCCGAGAAGTGGAGCGTGGCCAGCAGCAGCCCGGCGCGGTCGCGAGTCTCAGGGGTGCCCTCGGCGATGATCTTCGCGATCGGGGTGCCCTCGACCCACTCGGTGACCAGCACCTCGGGCCCGGCGTGCACCACCTCGGGCACGAGGATCTGCGGGTCGCCGCGGTAGGCGTCGGCGAACTGCCGCTGAGTGGACGCCTCCAGCTCGTAGTCCAGCTCCTCGAGCAGCCGCTCGCGCAACTCCACAGTGAGCTTCTTGACGTCGAAGTTCGGCTGGAGCACCTTGAACAGCGGCGCCATCCTGGCCAGTTGCCGCAGGTCCGAGCGGAGGGCGTCGCCGGCGCCGGGGTACTGGATCTTGACGGCCACCTCGCGGCCGTCGCTCCACACCGCCCGGTGGACCTGGCCGATGCTCGCCGCTGCGGCGGGTTGGTCGTCGAAGCTCGAGAACCGGTCGCGCCAGTCCTCGCCCAGTTGGCGCTCCATCACGCCGTGGACGCTGGAGGCGGGCAGGGGAGGGGCGGAGTTCTGGAGCTTGGTCAGCGCCTGCCGGTAGGGCGAGGCCAGGTGCTCGGGGAGCGCGGCCTCGAAGATCGACAGGGCCTGGCCCAGTTTCATCGCCCCGCCCTTGAGCTGGCCGAGTACGCTGAAGAGGTGTTCGGCGGTGCGCTTCTGCGCCTGCTCGCCGAGGATCTCGTCGGCCAGACCGGTGACGCGCTTGCCCAGCCCCACGGTGGCCCGCCCGGCCAGCCCCAGAGGCAGCGAGGCGAGCTTCATTCCCCGCGACAGGGCGCGCCGCGGGAGGTCGTCGCCCGAATGGGTGTTTCCATGCCTGTCGCTCACGTTCCCCATGCTCTCACGCCGGAGGCGCTTTTCGCCTGCCGCGCGAGGGTGAGAACCCGTCACCCGAGGTCCCTCGGGCGGGTGAAGCGGTGAACCGATCCGATTCACGGTCGGAACGCTTCGCCGTGGTGAGGCTTACAACCCTGGATTTTGTGGCATCCTGAGGCCGAGCGGTCGCACCGAGTGATCGCGCCAGGCAAGGGGGGAAGCCAGTGGCTCAAGCAACCGAGACTTACACGGGTTATTGCGTCAAGTGCCGCGAGAAGCGCGACTTCGAGGGCCATGTGGTCGTGTCCGACTCCGGACGCCGGATGGCAAAGGGGACGTGCCCGACCTGCGGCACCAAGATGAACCGGATCCTCGGCAAAGAGTCGTGATCCGGAGCGGATGTCCCGCCCCCCTCACCATTCCCATATAATGGGAAACTGGTGAGGGGACTTTTCATGAACTTTCGTCCCTATCCCCACAATCACGACTTTGGTGTTATGCGATTGTCACCCCCAGGGTTTAATGTGCGGTCATGGCGCGCAAAGTCCATCCCCCCGTTGAGGTGCGGCGTTCCCCTCGCCGCCGCTCCACCGTCGCGGCCTATGAAGAGAAGGGCCGCGTCGTCGTCATGATCCCCGACGCTTTCTCAGAATCCGAGGAGCGCGAGTGGATCGACCACATGCTGGAGCGACTGCGCCGCCGCCAGGCCCGCGACGGCCGCGCCAGCGACAACGCGCTCAGGACCCGGGCCGTGCGCCTGGCCAAGCGCTTCTACCCCGACCACCCCGAGTGCGCCGCCCCGGTCAGCGTCAAGTGGGTCGACAACCAGCACCGGCGCTGGGGGTCCTGCACCCCCGACGACGGGACGATCCGGATTTCGCGGCGGCTGGCGATGATGCCCTCATGGGTGATCGACTACGTCCTGCTGCACGAGCTGGCGCACCTGGTCTTCCCCGACCACTCGCGGCCGTTCTGGGACCTGGTCGGCCGCTACTCCAAGGCCGAGCGCGCCCGCGGCTACCTCGAGGGCGTGGCCGACGCCGAAGCCTCCGGAGCGGTCTAGCGCCGGTCGTCTCCGCCTTCGTCCTCGCCGTCCTCGGGCGGGGTCGGGTCGTTGACGGCCAGCTGGTCGAACATCGACATGTCGAGGTCGCCCAGCGCCTCCGAGACGCTCGCGAAGCTCTCGGGGTGCTCCAGGTCGGCCGCGGTCGGCAGGAGGTCCGGGTGTGCCCAGACCGCCTCGCGCCCCTCGATGCCGCGCGCCTCGCCGAGGTGCTTCCACAGCTTCGCGGCCGCGCGCACCTTCGCCGGGTCCAACCGCAGGCCCACCAGGGCCTCGAAGGTCTGCTCGGCCGGTCCGCCGCTCGCGCGACGCCGCCGGGCCGACTCCAGCAGCCGGTCCATCGTCGGCAGCCGGTTCCCGGCGGCCTCGGCGACCACGACGTTGATCCAGCCGGTGATCAGGGCCAGGCTCGTTCCCAGGCGGGCCAGGGCCGCCTTCTGCTGCTCGGTGTCCTCGGGCTTGAAGACCTCCGACAGATCCATCATGGCAGCGGCCTCGGGATCGGTCGGGTCGATGTCGGACATGGCCTCTTCGATGGCCGCCTCGTCGATGCGGATCTCCCGGGCGTAGGCATCCAGGGCGCCCAGCAGGTGCGAACGCAGCCATGGCGCGTGGGTGTAGAGCCGGTGCGTGGCGGCCTCTCGCAGTGCCACGAACAGCCGCACCTCCTCGACCGGGAGCTCCAGGCCCTCGGCGTACCGGGCGAGGTTGCCCGGCAGCAGCGCGGCCACACCGGTCTTGCCCAGCGGGAGTCCGACCTCGGTCGAGGACAGCACCTCACCGGCGAGCTTGGCGAGGGCCTGACCCATCTGGGCGCCGAACAGGGCCGATCCGACCCCCTTCATCAGGTCGGCCATCGGTCCGAGCATCCCGGTCATCTCCTCGGGGACGAGGGTCTGCATCGCCTCGCCCATCTGGCCGGCCAGCGGCTCGGCCAGCTGCTTCCAGGAGTCCTCGGTCTGGTCGATCCACTGCTTGCGGCTCCAGGCGTCGGTGGCGGACACGCCCGAGGGCCAGTCGGTGGCGCCGTCGAGCCACAGGTCGGCCAGGCGTATCGCCTCGGCCACCTGGGCCTGCTCGGCCGGTCCGACGGTGTTCTCGGTGCCCAGCTCGGACTCGGCGAGCTGCTTCGCCAGTTGCCAGTTGACCGGCCCGGACGAGAGCGACTGCGCCATCATCTGCTGCAGCTGCTGCATCATCTGCTGCACTCGCGGATCGTTCGGGTCTGGCAGGTCGCCGCCCAAATTGCCGAAACCGAATGGAATATCGGAGCCCATGCGCCAACCGTACGTCAGGGACAGCGGCGAAAACCACGGCCTGGTCATCTACGGCACAAGATAAGGCGTCCGCTCAGGGCTGAATCCGCACTAGCTTCAAACAGGTAGGCCCCGCCCTCCTGTGTCGGGCGGACCCGCTGCGCGGGTATCCCGCGCATGCTGCGCTCCTGGTTCTTCATGCGCGGAAGCCAACATGGCTGGCGCCATGTAGTCTTCCGCGCATGAAGAGGCGCGGAATCACAGTGGTGTTGGGCGCGGCGCTGGTGGCACTGCTGACCTGGCAGGCCCTGTCGATGGACGTGGCCTATGTGGCGATGGGGCCGGGTCCCACGCAGGACGTGCTGACCTCCACCATCGACGACAACGACGTCGAGCACCAGATCATCACCGCCGAGGTCGGCTACGAGACCACCGGCGAGCTGCGTCTGACCACCGTCCGCGTCAAGTCTCGGGTCACCCTCGCTCAGGCGCTGCGCTACTGGATGTCGAACGACCAGGCCGTCGTGCCCCGCAACCTGATCTACCCGCCGGATCAGACCCAGGAGGAGATCACCGCCGAACAGGAGGCCGACTGGGTCGAGTCGCAGTCCAACGCCGAACAGGCCGCCCTGGGCTACCTCGGCGAGCCCGCCGAACTGCTCGTCACCGGCGACTCACAGGGACTGCGGACCGACGACCACCTCCTGACCGTCGACGACACCGCCGTCACCGGGCTCGAGCAACTCGAGGATTACGCCGACAGCGAAACCACGGTGACTGTGGAACGAGACGGCGAGGAGGAGACCGTCGAAGACGTACTGCTCTCCGACGTCGAATTGGAGCAGACCCGCCGAGACCCCTACGGCATCGAGATCGACACCGAGGCGCTCGACATCGGCGGCCCCTCCGCCGGGCTGATCTTCGCGATCGGCATCGTCGACCGGGTCACCGAGGAGGACCTGGTGGCCGGACACGAGATCGCCGGGACCGGCGAAATCGATCCGGAAGGGAACGTCGGCCCGATCGGCGGGATCCAGCAGAAGATCGCGGCCTCGGACCAAGAGGGCGTCGACCTCTTCCTCGCCCCGGCCGCAAACTGTTCGGACGCCGTCACAGTGGCGCCGGATGACATGACTATTGTCAGGGTGGAGACCCTCGCGGACGCCGTGCGGGCACTGGAGTCCTTTGCCGCCGGCGGCGACGTCCAGACCTGCTGAGCCGCGAACCGGTCCTATGAGACACAAAGGAGTTGCTTAGATTGGCCAACCGGACGCCCACACCCCCACGGATGAGCCGGCGAGGACGCTATGTGCTGATCCTCCTCGTCGCCGCGATCGTGCTGCTGTCGGTGCTGGGGTGGCTGGTCAGCCTCCGCACCAACTACCTCTGGTACGACTCGGTCGACTACACGACCGTCTTCTCGACGATGATGTGGACGCGGATCGGGTTGTTCGGTGTATTCACGCTCGCAATGGCCGCGTGGACCGCGCTCAACCTCTACATCGCCTACCGCTTCCGGCCCGACACCTGGCCGGCCACCGCCGAGCAGGAGGGCCTCGAGCGCTACCGCGAACTGCTCTCCCCCCGGGCCGGCTGGTGGATCGCCGGGCTCGCGGCCGTGATCGGCATCTTCGCCGGCATGTCGGCCCAGAGCCGCTGGGAGACCTGGCTGCTGTTCCGCGAGGGCGGCTCCTTCGGATGGACCGACCCGATCTTCGACCGCGACGCCGGCTTCTACGTCTTCAAGCTCCCGTTCTGGGAGTTCATGATCGGCTTCGGATTCGCGGCCGTGATCGTAGCGATCCTGGCCTCCCTGGGCGCCTACTACCTGTACGGGGCGCTTCGCTTCTCCGGACAGGGCGACCGCATGACCAACGCGGCCCGCATCCACCTGTCGGTCCTGGTGGCGCTGTTCCTGGGCCTGAAGGCCGTGGCCTACTACTTCGACCGGTTCGACTTCGTCAACCAGCAGAACGAGGTCACCAACGTCGTCGGCGGCGGTTACACCGAGATCGAAGCGCTCATGCACGCCAAGACCGCCTTGATCTGGGTCTCGCTGATCGCCGCTGTGGTCATCCTGGTCTTCTCCTGGGGCCTGACCCGGTCCCTGGCGCTGCCGGGCGCCGCGCTCGGCCTGGTCGTGGTCACCGCGATCGCCGCCGGCGGCATCTACCCGGCCGTGGTCCGCAACTTCCAGGTCGAGCCGAACGTGCCCCAGCGCGAAGGCGAGTACGTCCAGTACACGATCGACGGCACCCGCTTCGGGTTCGGCCTGGGCGAGGGGACGCTCGACTCCACCACGTACCAGGTGGACTCGAGGCCGAACGCCGAGACGCTGAACGAGGACACCGAGACGGTCCCGAACACGCGCCTGATCGACCCTTCACTGGTCTCGGACGCCTTCACCCAGGGCCAGCAGCCGCGAAGCTTCTACGCCTTCGAGGACAAGCTCGACATCGACCGCTACACCTATGAGAACGAGGCCGGTGACACCGTCACCGAGGACTTCGTCGTGGGTGTGCGCGAGCTCGACCCCAACAACTACAACGAGAGCCAGCAGGACTGGACGGTCCGCTACACCCAGCTGACCCACGGCTGGGGCCTGGTCTCGGCACCGACCCGCGAAGTGTGCGGCGAAGGGCTGCCGCTGTTCACCTCCGGTGTGATGCGCGGCGATGACGACGACGAGACCAGCCGATGTGTCAGCAGTGTCGACTACATCGAGGTCGATCAGCCCCAGATCTACTTCGGGATGCTCAACAACGACTACGCGATCGTCGGCGTCGAAGAGGGCGACGACCCGGTCGAGTTCGACCGGCCCGCCGACGTCGCGGTCAGCGAGGAGGCCGAGCAGACCGAGGAGGGCGAGGAGACCGAGGTCGTCTCGGGCGAGGTGCGGACCACCTGGCAGGGCGACTCCGGTGTCGACTTGGGCTCCTGGATGAACCGCCTGCTGTACGCCTGGGAGTTCCAGGAGCCGCGGTTCCTGCTCTCGGACCGCGTCAACGGCGAGTCGCAGCTGCTCTACGACCGCAATGTGCGCGACCGCGTGGAGAAGGTCGCGCCGTTCCTGACCATCGACTCCGACCCGTACCCGGCCGCCGTCGACGGCGAGATCGTGTGGGTCATCGACGGTTACACGACCGCGAACGACTTCCCCTACTCCGACCGAGTCAACTTGGCTGGCGCCACCAGCGACACCTACACGGGCGCCGGCACCGCGACGCAGGAGAGCGAAGACGTCAACTACATGCGGAGCTCGGTCAAGGCGGTGGTCAACGCCTACACCGGCGAGGTGACGCTCTACGAGTGGGACGACGAGGACCCGATTCTCCAGGCATGGAACGAGGTGTACGGCGGGGACCTGGTGGTTCCGAAGGAGGAGGTCCTGGAGAACGAGGAGCTGGTCGCCCACTTCCGCTACGCGCAGGACATGTTCAGTGTGCAGCGGGAGGTTCTCGAGCGCTACCACGTCGACGACTCCGGGACGTTCATCGAGAACTCCGAGGCATGGGACGTCCCCGACGACCCGGCCAGCGCCAGCGAGACCACTCAGCCGGCGTACTACGTCTACGCCAGTTACGGCCTCGACGAGGCGGCGTTCCAGTTGACAACGACGTTCACACCGGTCTCGCGAGACAACATCATGTCCGCGATGATGTCGGGCCACTACGATGCCGACGGGAAACCGGTGCTGAACCTGCTCCAGATCGCCGGCTCCGACACGCAGTCGGCCAGGCAGATGCACCAGCTCATCACGCAGGACCAGACGGTGGTCGACGACCTGCGCCAGTACCAGCAGGCGAACCTCGACGTCGAATGGGGGAACCTGCTGGCGATGCCGGTCGGCAGCGGCATCATGTACGTCGAGCCGCTCTACCTGCGCAGGCAGGTCGGCGGAGGCAGCACCACACTGCCGGTGCTGCAGAACGTCGCCATCTCCTACGGCGGCCACGTCGGCTACGCGGAGACCTTCGAGGACGCCTTGGAATCGGTGGTGGACAAGTACCTCTCCGGCGAGCAGCCGGTGGAGGTCGACCCCGATGACGAAGGCGGTGAGGACACCACCGAAGAACCGACGGACGAGCCCACCGAGGATCCGACCACCGAGACTCCGGCGGAGACGCCGGACTCGGTCGACGAGGCGATCCAGGACGTGCTCGAAGCCCAGGCCGCATACGAGGAGGCCCAGGCCAGCGGTACCAACGAGGAGATCGGTGCGGCCCTGGACGACCTGTTCTCGGCGCTCGACGCCCTCGAGCAGGCCAGACAGGCGGCCGGGGAGTAAGGACCCGAGGACTCTCAGGGGGATTCCGGCGGCGGCGACTGGCCGCCGCCGGAATCCCCCGAGTCGTCCGATTCGGACTTGCAGGAGTCGGAGTCGGCGGCCCGCTTGACGGTGACCCGCACCGTCGAGCCCTCCTCGACGGTGGTCCCCGATGCCGGGGACTGTCCGACCACGCCGCACTTGTGGTCGCCCTCGCCCTGGTATTCGACGTCGGCGGCCAGACCGGCCTCTTCGAGGCGCTGCCGCGCGCCGGACTCGGTCTTGCCCGACAGGTCGGGGACGTTCGCGGTGGCCGCCTCGCTCTCCGTGGGGCTCGGCGTCGGGCTGGTCGATTCGGTCGGTCCCGAGCTCGGCTCGGTGTCGTCGGCGGGCGCCGACTCGTCGTCCTCGGCGGTCGGCGTCTCGCCCGCGCTGGGGGACTCGGTCGGCCGCTCGTAGTCGTTCGAGTCGTCGTCTCCGGCCCATTCGTCTCCGGAGCCCTGGCCGCGCACTTCGGCCGGGTCGTCCTGGGACTGCCCGGACGGGGCCGTCCCCGCACCGGTCGGGCCGTCCCAGGGGCTGGTGATGATCACCGCGCCGAGCGCGGCCACGGCCGCGATGGTCCCGCCGATGGCGGCCCACCTGCGGCGGTGCCGCGGCGGCTCGGGCTCCTCGGCCGGGGCGGGCGCGCCGGGCGCCTGCGGTGGCGGTGCGGCGTGCGCCCCGGTGACCGGGACCGGATGAGAGCTGGAGACGCGGTGGGCGCCGGAGTTCCCGACCGGCTGAGGACCGGTCACCGGGTCCTGCGGACCTCCGGTGACCGCGGCCCCGGCGTAGTAGGGGTCGGACTGGATGCGTGTGGGGGAGACCGGCGGGGAGGGCGGCGCCGGGCGCGGGACCGCCGCGAGCATCGCCCTGGTGCGGCGGCAGGCCTCGGCGAGCGCGGCCGCGTCGGGCCAGCGCGCCGGGGGCTCCTTCTGGAGCGATCGCGTGACGATCCCGGCGACCTCGCTGGGCACCTCGGGCGGCAGCGGCGGCGGGCTGTTGCGCAGGTGCGCCGACAGCACCCCGAGCGGCGTGTCCGCCTTGAACGGCGGCGACCCGGCCAGGCACTGGTGGGCGACCACGCCGAGCGAGTACAGGTCCGAGGCCGCGGTGAGGTTCTCCCCGGCGGCCTGCTCGGGAGACATGTAGGTGACCGTGCCCAGCACCACGCCGGTGGTGGTGAGGGTCAGGTTGTGGTTGGCGCGGGCGATCCCGAAGTCCACCAGCACGACCGAGCCGTCGTCGCGGACGAGGATGTTGCCGGGCTTTATGTCTCGATGGACGATGCCCGCGGCGTGGGCGGCGCGGAGCGCCTCGGCGACGCCGCCGACGATCCTGAGCGTGTCGTCGGACGGGAGCTTTCCCCATAGACCCAGCAGCCGCGAGAGCGGCTTGCCGTCGACGAACTCCATGATCAGGTACGCCAGCTGGGAGTCGCCGTGGTCGATCTCGCCGTAGTCGTAGACCTCGATGACGCCCGAGCCGCGCATCGCGGCGATGGCGCGGGCCTCGCGGCGGAACCGCTCGCGGAATCCGCGGTCGTCCACCAGGTCGGCCAGCAGGACCTTTACGGCGACCTTCCGCCACAGGACCGTGTCGGTGGCCTCCCAGACGTCGCCCATACCGCCGCCGCCGACGCGGCGTTCGAGCCGGTACCGCCCGTCCAGTACATCGCCTGCCTTGAGGTTGCGCGTGCTCAGCATCCGGCGGCTTTCCCCCCTCGGCGACGCTCGCGAGCCATGGGTTCGGCAAGCGTCGGAACTTCTCTCTGGGGTCTAACGACCGGAAGCGGCTGAGGCTACGCGTCAGGCGGCGCTTCTTTGGGGTGGCGTCTGCCGGCGGGCGTCGAGGTGGGCCCGGGCCGTCGGCGCGGGCTCGCTGATCGATTCGACTCCGAGACCGGGGGAGGCGACCGCCTCGCCGAGCTGGCCGTCCCAGCAGGCCCACGAGTGGCAGGGCCAGGCCTGGTGGCAGTGGCCGCACACCGGTCGCCGGGAGCCGCGCTGGTCTGATGCGGGAGTGTGCCGTTTCCACCACCGCGCTTGCACGCGCCACAGGCTCGGCACCAGGACGCCGCCAGGCGGTTCGTCCGGCGGAGGATTGTCGAGTGTGTACGGACTTCGCAACGCGGGTAGCCCTTCTCGCTAGTCTTGGTTCCAGTTTCGTTGGCGTCCAACGCCATTCGAGCGCCGACCGGTTGATCACCAGTCGGAATTCGAGTCGCGGTGTCGAATCGGTACAGTCAGTGGGGCGGGTAGCCCCTCCGCAAAGTAGAATTGCACATGCAGATTTTGGATGCAAGAGGTATAACCGGATCGGGTGGCGAATTATCTCCCCATCCTCGGCGACACGGCGACGCCAGCGGAGCCGCGAGTTCGCCAAGCAAGCGGAGCCGTACCGTCCACGGAGGCACCCCCGGTGAGCGGCCACAAGTCCTCTCCGGCTCGGTGCGTCGCGGCCTGAACCGGAGGGACCAGGGTGTCAAATGGGAACATCGAACGACGACGCTGAGAGCGATCTTCCGAAGAGGTTGGGGGGCAAGGCTATGCCTTCAGGCGGCAGTCCCACCGTCCGTCGCCGGCGGGCGGGCAAGATCCTGCGCGACATGCGCGAGAAATCGGGCAGGGACGCCCAGGCGGCGGCCGACGCGCTGGAGGTGACCACCTCGACGATCTACCGGATGGAGCTCGGGCGCGTGGGCATCAAGCCCCGCGACGTCATGGCCCTGGCCGAGGTCTACGGCCTCGATGACGACGCGCAGGTCGACGAGCTGGTGCGACTGGCGCGCGACGGCCGCAAGCGCGGCTGGTGGGCCCGGTACTCCGACACCATCTCCCCGCCGTACGCGACCTACATCGGCCTGGAGCAGGACGCCTCGAACCTGTACATCTACGACGGGCTCATCATCAACGGGCTGCTCCAGACCCGCGAATACGCCCGTGCCACCTTCGACTTCGTCACCGAGCAGTCGAGGCATTTCATGGACGAGCGCATCTCGCTGCGCATGGAGCGCCAGCAGCGGCTGCGCGACGACCTGAAGATCTGGAACGTCATCGACGAGGCCGCGATCCGACGCGTCCTGGGCGGGCCCAAGGTCATGGTCGACCAGCTGCGGAATCTGCTGGAGCTGGCGGCCCTGCCGAACGTGCACCTCCAGGTGCTGCCGTTCGACGGCGGCGCGTACCCCGGCATGCTGTCCTCGTTCACGATCCTGGGATTCGGGGAGGTCGACGGCGACGTCGATCCCGGATACCGGCACCCCGACGTGGTCTACATCGAGGGCCACAACGGCGATGTGTACGAGGAGGGCGAGGACGTCGCCCCCTTCCACGAAGTCTTCGGCAACCTGCGCTCGGCGGCCCTCGGGCCGGGCCAGAGCCTGGAGTTCATCGAGCGGCAGGCCGCGCGGCTGCGCGACCTGTGAACCGGCGCGCGGAGGGGCGCCGCGGCGATGCCGCGGCGCCCCTCCGTCCGTTCGCTACCGGCCTTCGGTGTGCAGCAGTGCCCGCCAGTCAGCTTGGCCGGCACTCAAGATCGGGCTGGCCTCAAGCTTGGAGTCGCGAATTTCGACGCCACTCCCGGCCAACCGGACCTCGACACAGGCCCCGTTCGGGCCTGATCTGCTGCTCTTCCTCCATGTCTGGGTCAACATGGATCTCCTCCTTCCAAGGAGCATTTCGAGTCCCCAGGTCAGGTTTACCTTAGCCAGAGCCACATGTTGTAAGCGTCACTTATCCGTCACTATCGGTTTCCTGACATCGCGCGTTCGGGATTCGTGCGTGGAGCGGTCGGCGTGCCCGAGAGGCATTCCCGGACTCGAACTGGACGGTCGCGAGGCCGTCCCGGGCGCGTTGGTCCAGGTTCCGGCGGATGCCTCTGGGGGCCGGCGTCCGGTCCGCGCCGGTGCCCAATGCCGGGTGGACGGTTGCGGCGTCTCATCCGGAGGGGCCTTCGCGGGCGTGAACATCGCGGACCGTAATCACCCAATCGAGTGCATTGAGTGACGATTCACGAGCGCGGACGGCGGCCGAGCCGGTGTCCGCGCCGGAAGACCCGCTGGTGTGGGCGGGTGTATCGTGAAGTCACTTTAAACATAGTTGTATGCGTATCGATGCATGAAAATGGAGTGACTTGGGCCGAAGTTCACTGTGAATGCACCGAATGTTGGAGAAGCGCCGTCCCTGGGGCCAAGCGGGGGGAGTTTCATAAAAGTCGGAGCGGAATGGAATAATATTCAGAGAGAACCAACATCACAGGTCACGGGGGTGACGATGCAAGACGCAATCCAAGTCACGATCGCCTCTTTCGTCGCGGTAGTCGGTATCATCCTCGTCTTCGCGGCCGTGCTCGGTCTGCGCGCGTACATCGAGACGCGGCGCCGCCGCAAGGCCCGCGCCAAGGCCGACGCCGAGGCCTGGACCAGGCTGCTGACCAATCAGCTCGCCATAGCCCCGCCTCGACCCACCGACGACGAGGCCGCCGCCGCACTCGAACGGGCCCGCAAGCTCTACCGCAGCGCCGGCGAGATCATGAAGACCGCCAAGAAGACCAAGCAATTCGACCGCGCCCGGACCTACTCGCTGGCCGGGCTCCACAACCTCAACATCATGCGCCGCCGCCTCGGCAAGGCCCCGGGCCCACAGGGGCCGGTTCCGTTCAACACCACCGGAAACCCCTCCCCGACCGGCCGAGACGACCAGCAGCGCGACGTGCCCACCGGACCCTCGACCGGGGTCTATTTCTACTGAGAGCAACGGATCGGGCGGACGGTCAGTCCGCCCGGTCCCGCCGCCCCTTCGAGGGCGCCACCAGGTCCATCACCCACATCGTCAGCGAGACGATGATCGCGCCCCAGAACGCCGCCCAGAACCCGTCGACGACGAACCCCAGCCCGAGCCCGTCGGAGACCCAACCGGTCAGCCAGAACATCAGCGCGTTCACCACCAGGGCGAACAGGCCCAGAGTCAGCACGTAGAGCGCGCACCCGAGCACCATCACCAGTGGCTTGACGAACGTGTTCACGATCGTGAACACCAACGCCGCCACCACCAGCGCGAAGAACTCGTCCAGAGTCGAATCGCCCAGCAGCTCCACGCCGGGGACCAGCAGCGAGGCCACCCACAACGCCAGGGCCGTCAGCAGGAGACGCACCAAGAAGTTCACAGCGTCGAGTATCGCCCCCGCGCCCCCTCCGCGCGGCCGAACGGACAGAACGGGCAGCCGAGACGCACCCGCGATCCGCGCTTCACCCGCAGTTCACCGGAGAGCGAGCCCGCCGCTACCCGCACGGCCTATATTCGCCCCAGTCCCAACGGGCCTTCGTCCGTCAAATCACAAATTTATGGCTCAAGTCCCGCCATGAAGGAGTAACCCAATGAGCGACCCGACCCTGTCCGGCGCAGGCCCCACGGTGAGCCCCCGGCGCATCGGAGCGGCTCCTCAGGCCGAGCCCCGGCGGTCCGCGGACGGCGCCTCGGAGGGTGCCACCGTATTCGACATCAACGACGTCCACGTCTACTACGGCGCCTACAACGCGGTCAAAGAAGTGAACTTCACGGTCGTCAAGAACGAGATCACCGCGCTCATCGGGCCCTCCGGCTGCGGCAAGTCGACCCTGCTGCGCTCGCTCAACCGCATGAACGACCTCATCCCCGGCGCCAGAGTCGAAGGCACGGTCGCCTTCCACGGCAAGAACATCTACGACGGCGACGTCGACCCGGTCGAGGTCCGCCGCCGCATCGGCATGGTCTTCCAGAAGCCCAACCCCTTCCCCAAGTCCATCTACGAGAACGTCGCCTACGGTCCGAAGATCCACGGCGTCTCGCGCTCCGAGCGCGACGGGATCGTCGAGGACTCCCTGAAGAAGGCCGCGCTCTGGGACGAGGTCAAGGACAACCTCAAGAAGAGCGCCCTGGCGCTCTCGGGCGGACAGCAGCAGCGCCTGTGCATCGCCCGCACCATCGCCCTCCAGCCCGAGGTGGTGCTGATGGACGAGCCCTGCTCGGCCCTCGACCCGATCGCCACCGCGCGCATCGAGGAGCTCATGGTCGACCTGGCCCAGCAGTTCACGATCGTCATCGTCACCCACAACATGCAGCAGGCCGCGCGCGTGTCCGACAAGACCGCGTTCTTCTCCACCGAGGTCAACGAGCTCAGCGACACCCGCACCGGCGTGCTGGTCGAGTTCGACGACACGCAGCGGATCTTCACCACCCCCTCCGACGAGCGCACCGAGAACTACGTCACCGGCCGCTTCGGCTAGCAGCGCGA
>NZ_JAELXW010000098.1 GCF_016428645.1 Glycomyces salinus
AAGACCGCGTTCTTCTCCACCGAGGTCAACGAGCTCAGCGACACCCGCACCGGCGTGCTGGTCGAGTTCGACGACACGCAGCGGATCTTCACCACCCCCTCCGACGAGCGCACCGAGAACTACGTCACCGGCCGCTTCGGCTAGCAGCGCGAAGACCCACACGATGAGGGCCCCGTCCGATCGGACGGGGCCCTCATCGTCGGAGGAGATTCAGCTCAGTGGGTCACCGTTTGTCGATCGCGAACCGCGAGGCGATGATGCGGGAGACGATCGTGAACACGAACACGATCATGATCAGTGCCATGGCCGCGCCCCATGCCCGTTCCTGCGAGGCGTCGAACGGCTGGGTCGCGTTCCGGTAGATCTGCGCGGCCAGCGTGGTGTTGGCCCCGTCGAACAGGTCCGGCTTGTAGATGTAGGTCAGGCCCACGGTGACGATGATCGGCGCGGTCTCGCCGGCCGCGCGCGCCACCGCCAGCAGCGAACCCGAGGTGATGCCCGAGGACGCCGCCGGGAGCACCACGCCGAGCGTGGTGCGCCACTTCCTGGCTCCCATCGCCGCCGATGCCTGGCGGAGTTCGTCGGGGACCAGCCGCAGCATCTCCTCGGTGGAGCGGATCACGATCGGCAGCATGAGGCACGCCAGCGCCAGCGCCCCGGCCAAGCCGTTGCGCTCGCCGATCACCACTACGTATGCGACGTAGATGAACAGGCCCATCACGATCGACGGGACGCCGGTCATGACGTCGGACATGGTGCGGATGAACTTCGCGAGAGGACTGGTCTTGCCGTACTCGTTGAGGTAGATCGCGCCGAAGACGCCGATGGGGATCGAGATGAGCGCGGCCATGCCGGTGATCAGGAGCGTGCCGACGATGGCCGGACCCATGCCGCCGCCCTCGGTCCGGTAGTTCCTGGCGATCTCCTCAGTGAAGAAGCCCAGGCTCATCGCCGAGCCGCCGCGCGAGATCACCTGGTAGGCGACCAGCCCGAGCGGAAAGGCGGCGATGAGCACGCACAGGGCGATCCCCAGCGTCGCCGCCCGGTTGGCGGCGGCGCGCTTGAACGAGAGGTTCTTGCCCGTCAGGTCGGGCGGAGTGCCGTTCGTCAGGGTGGTCATGCGTTGGACCCTCGCATCTGGATCTCGGCCCGCCGCACGATCCCGCGGGCGGCGAAGTTGATGATGACGGTGATCGCGAACAGCACCACGCCGATCCCGACCAGGGCGTCGGTGTGCAGGGCGGTCGACTCGCCCCACTGCTGGGCGATGACGGCGGCCATCGTGTTGCCGGTGTCGAACATGTTCGCGGAGATGTGGAAGGCGCCGCCGATGACCAGCGCGACGGCGATCGTCTCGCCCATCGCCCGGCCCAGGCCGAGCATCGAGGCCCCGACCAGCCCGCCGAACGAGTGGGGGAGCATCGCGCCCTTGATCATCTCCCAGCGGGTCGCGCCCAGCGCGTAAGCGGCCTGCTTGTCGGCCTCCGGGACGGTGTCGAAGACCTCCCGGGCGATCGAGGTGATGATCGGGATCGCCATGATCGCGAGGATCATACCGGCAGTGAAGTAGTTCTGGCCGGTGTTCGCGGGGCCGAATAGCGACGAGAGCACCGGGATCGGGGAGACCAGGTCCGAGAACGCCTGGTACCACTCGACGATGAACGGCACCACGACCAGGACGCCCACCAGGCCGAAGACCACCGACGGGACGGTTGCCAGCAGGTCGATGACGGTCACGATGTACTTGCGCAGCCGCAGGTGAGCGACCTCGGTGATGAACAGGGCGATGCCGATCGAGACCGGAACCGCCACGATCATGCCGATCAGGGAGGTCACCAGGGTCCCGTAGAGCATCGGGAAGGTGCCGAAGATGTCGTCGTTGGGCGCCCAGCGGGTGCCGGTGATGAACCCCCACAGCCCTTCGTGGCCGATGGCGGGCATCGCTCGAGCGGTGGTGGTGACCAGGATCAAGGCCAGCACGATCAGGACGGTCAGCCCGGCGAAGGTCACCAGGCCGCGGAAGCCCCGGTCGGTGCCCCTGGCGCGGGAGTCGCCGCCCAGATCGAGATCGTCGGGGACCTGAGGAGATGCCGTAGTGGTCAAGGCTGTCACTCCGAATTCGGTAGCGGAACGGCCGAAGACCCCATCGGCGCTCGAGGCGTCGAGGGGGTCGTCGGACACGGATCCTTAGTCAGGGATCGTCTCGTTCAGGGTGTCCAGAGCCTGCTGCTGCAGGCCCTCGGGCAGAGCCGCGAAGTGAACGTCGGCGGCGATCTCCTGGCCGTCGGTCAGCAGCCAGGTCAGGAACGCCTTGACGCCCGCGGCCTTGTCGGCGTCCTCATACTCGGTCTGGATGAGGATGTAGGTCGGGGCGGTGATCGGGTAGGCCTCCGGGCCCGACGCGTTCAGCGGGTTGTAGGACAGGTCGTCGTTGACGACCGCGCCGTCCAGGCCCGCGGTGGTGCCCTCCAGCGACGGCTGGACGAAGTTCCCGTCGGCGTTCTCGATCGAGGCGAAGGTCAGGCCGGTCTCGGTCGCGTCGGCCAGGTCGACGTAGCCGATGGCGCCCTCGGTGTTCTGGATGTTCTGGGCCACACCGGTGTTGCCGTCGCCGCCGACCGAGTTGGACGGCCATTCGACGGTGTCGCCGGCGCCCAGGGTCCAGGTGTCGGTGGCCTCGTCGAGGAACAGCGTGAAGTTGCCGGTCGTGCCCGAGCCGTCAGAGCGGTGGGCGATGGTGATGTCGGTCGTCGGCAGCTCCAGGTCGGGGTTGTCGGCGGCGATGGCGTCGTCGTCCCAGGAGGTGATGTCGCCCTGGAAGATCGCGGCCAGGGTCTCCTGACCCAGCTGCACGCCCTCGACGTCCGGGAGGTTGTAGGACACGGTGATCGGGGCGGCTACCGTCGGGATGTACTGGTAGGCGCCCTCTTCGGGGCCGTCGCCCTCGGCGACCAGCGAGTCGGTGCCGGCGAAGTCGTTGAGACCCTCGCCGAAGTCGGACTTGCCGGTGCCGGAGCCCACCGCGTCGTAGGTGACGATCAGGTCGGGGTTCACGTCGGCGTAGGCCTCGATGGCGGCGGCGTAGTAGGCGTCGGGGAAGCTGGCGCCGGTTCCGATGATCTCACCGGAGACCATGTCGCCGTCGCTGCCGCTGTCGTCGTCATCACCACCGCCGCAAGCGGCGAGGCTGAGCGCGAGTGCGCTGGCGGTCACGGTGCCGAAAACGGCCCTGCGGTTCAGTTTCATGTTCACAGCTGGTCTCTACTCCGTCTCCCGGTCTAGCACCGGGTTACTACTTCACTGTTCGCGACCATAGAAGCCAATCCCGGTGTTCACCTGGCGACTTGTAGTTGAACTGAAGGTGAACGACTGAGCGCGATTCGCAACGGGGCTTTGCCCCCGATCACTTACAAGCCTTTGAACAGGCATTTTAATGAGACCAATGCCTTGTCGTGATCTTAACGTTATGAACGATCGAGGTGCACGTCTCCGGTGACCTGATACACCACCTGGTGGGCGATGCGCACCGCGTGGTCGCCGAACCGCTCGAAGAACCGCGCCAGCAGCGCCGCGTCCACCGCCACCTGCGGGTTGTACGGCAGCTCGGGAAGCTGGTCGTGGATGCGCCGCTGAATCGCGTCCAGCTCGTCGTCGTCCAGGCCCAGCTGCGAGGCCCGGAGCTGATCCCGGTCGGCGATGATGTCGACCAGCTTCTCCGAGATCCGCACCGCCGCCCCGGCCATGGCCTCGAAGTCGGCGTGCAGTGACTCGGGGACCGGCGAGACCGGCGAGCGCATCACGACCGTCTTGGACACGTGCTTGGCCAGATCGCCCATGCGCTCGAGATCGACCGAGATCCGCACCGCGCCGAGCACGAACCGCAGATCGGCGGCGACCGGCTCGTACCGCGTCATCAGGTCCACGATGCGGTCGTCGATGCGGAACTGGAGTGCGTTGACCTCCTGGTCGGCGTGCACCACCGCCTCGGCGGCCACGGTGTCGCCCTCCAGCAGCGCCGCCCCGGCCCTGCCGATCGCCTCGCCGACCCGCTGGGCCATGTCCACGAGCAGTGCGTTCAGCTCGTCGAGATGCTGGTGAAAGACGTTCGCCATAATGGACCAATCGCGGGGTCGGGAGCAGGGGCTCGGTACGGCCACAGTCTATAGGCCCGCCACCGCCGGAACCGGCCCTTGCCGGGCCTGCACGAACCGTGCATGCCTGACTAGAGTGAGGGAGTCATGTGATCGACGCCCCAGGAGACGAGCCGAATGTCCTATCCGTCGCAACCGCAGTTCACACCCCCGTACGGCCAGCCGCCGCAACGGCAGGGCGGCAACAACCTGTGGATGATCGGCGGAACGGTCATCGCGGTGCTGGCGGTCATCATGACGGTCGTGCTCGTGCTCGTCCAGCAGAACGCGGGATCCCAGAACCAGGCCGGGGGCGGCGGGCAGACCGAGGACACCCAGGAGTCCGAGCCCACCGGAGAAGAGACCGGCGAGCAGGAGCCGACCGAGGAAGAGCCGACCGAGGAGGAGCCGACCTCCGACGACTCCGGATCCACCGGCGATCCGGCCGGCTTCGACGAGTCGACCTGCGACGCCTTCGACCTCGGTCCGTTCGAGGACCTGTTCGGCGTGCCCGCCGAACACCCGGACGACACCGACGTCACCGCCGAGAGCACCTACCTGATGTGCTACTACACCTCGGCCGACTACGACTCGCTGAAGGTGTCCGTGACCAGCTACACCGACGCCGACTCGGTCATGGAGACGCACGAGTACAACCGCGAGTACTGGGAAGACCACGAAGACTACGAGGTGACCGACTACACCGAAGTGGGCGACGCGGGATTCCATTCGGTGTTCGGCTCGGCCGGCTCCCAACTGCGCGAACTCGAGTTCGTCATCGGCAAGCTCATTTTCAGCATCGAGATCTGGATCTACACCGACAAGCACGACGCGGACCTCACCGACGAGACCCTGACCGACTACGCCGAGCAGGCCGAGGCGTTCTTCACCCAGTACTCATGACGGCTCCGGCGGCGGCCGACGATCGCTGACTCGGCCGCCGTGAATGAGGAGAAGGCCCCGAGAAAGGCAAAAGGCCGGGCTGAACCCGGCCTGAAATGCCCATATGGTGCGCCGCCAGGGACTCGAACCCCGAACCCAGTGATTAAGAGTCACTTGCTCTGCCAGTTGAGCTAGCGGCGCTTGATGATCGAGCCGTTTCGGGCACACGGCCCGGTGTCGCTCGCACGAGGAGAAACTTTAGCACGCCCGGCGGGCTTGCGTTCCAGGGGGCCGCGCGGTGGTTACGCTTGACCGGTGACAAGTTTCGTAGACCGTGTGAATCTGCAGGTCGTTGCCGGAAAAGGTGGCAACGGGTGCGTGTCGGTGCACCGGGAGAAGTTCAAGCCGCTCGGCGGACCAGACGGCGGCAACGGCGGGCACGGCGGCGACGTCGTCCTCTATATCGACCCTGGCGTCCACACCTTGCTGGACTTCCACTTCCAGCGAATCCTGCAGGCCGGCAGCGGCAAGCACGGCAAGGGCTCCAACCGCGACGGCGCCGCAGGAGAATCCCTGCGTGTGGCCGTGCCGAACGGCACGGTCGTGTACGGGGCCGACGGGGAGCAGATCGGCGACCTGACCGGAGCCGGCACCGAACTCACCCTCGCCCACGGCGGCCGAGGTGGCCGCGGCAACGCCGCGCTGGTCAGCTCCAAACGCCGAGTCCCGGGCTTCGCCGAGCTCGGCGAGCCCGGCGATGAGCTGGAGATCACCCTTGAACTCAAGAGCGTCGCCGATGTCGGACTGGTCGGCTTCCCGTCCGCGGGCAAGTCCTCACTCATCGCCTCCGTCTCGAAGGCCCGGCCGAAGATCGCGGACTACCCGTTCACCACTCTGACTCCGAACCTCGGAGTGGTCTCGGCCGGCGAGACGACCTACACCATCGCGGACGTGCCCGGCCTCATCCCGGGAGCGGCCAAAGGCAAGGGCCTCGGACTGGAGTTCCTGCGCCACATCGAACGCTGCGCGGTACTGGCGCACGTGATCGACTGCGCCAGCCTCGAGACCGATCGAGACCCCGCCTCCGACATCGACGCGCTCGAGTACGAGTTGAGAGAGTACGGCGGCCTGGCCGACAAGCCTCGGATCATCGTCTTGAACAAGATCGACATCCCCGACGGGCGCGAGCTCGCCGAATACGTCAAGCCGGACCTGGAAAAATACGGCTGGCCGATCTACCAGGCCAGTGCGGTCAGCCGGGAAGGACTGCGTGAGCTGACCTTCGCGCTGGCCGAGGCCGTCGAACGGTTCCGCGCCGAGCAGCCTCCGCTGGAAGCCGCGCGAGTGGTGATCCGCCCGGAGGCGGTCGACGACTCGGGCTTCGAGGTCCGCGAGCTCACTCCTGCCTATGAAGGAGACGTGGAGTTCGTGGTCTCGGGACGGAAACCGGAGCGGTGGGTGCGCCAGACGAATTTCGAGAACGAGGAGGCGGTGGGCTACCTCGCCGACCGCCTGGCGAACCTCGGCATCGAGGAGAGGCTCGCGAAGCTCGGGGCGGTCCCCGGCTCGGTGGTGCGGATCGGGGACCACGAATTCGAGTGGGAGCCGACCGACCCGTCCGTGGTGGCGACGGTCGGTCCGCGAGGAACCGACGCGCGCATGAACCGGGACGACCGCAAGGGCGCCGACGAACGCCTCGCCGAACGAAAGGCCCGGCGCGCGGAACTCCTCGAACGGGTCGCCAAAGAGCAAGAAGCCCGCGGCAAGAGCCGCAAGGGATGACAAGTTTTGCCTACTGACCAGCGGAAACGGGTACTTCGCGGGGGTGTGTCGGCGAACACGCACCCCCCTTGCGAAGCCCGGTTCCGGGTCGCGTAAATTAGTTCTTGCCCGCAGGGGAAACGGACAGGAAAGTCGAAAGGCTCTGGCCGAGAACCAAAAGGGCAAAACTCCGAACGAACTGATCGGGGGCCTACAACGGCCAAAAACCGGTCTGGTAAGTTTCTGGAGCCGCTCCGGTCGGAGCTGAAACATCAAAGATGTTTACAGCCTGATTGTGGCGTGTTGTTTGAGAACTCAACAGGGTGTTTGGATG
>NZ_JAELXW010000099.1 GCF_016428645.1 Glycomyces salinus
CTTCTCGGCGATTTGGGCGGTGCCGTCGGAGGAGACGACCACGGCGTTGTTGGTGTTCACCGCGTTCGCGAACAGGGTGTCCCCGGAGTGGTACAACTCGATCGGGCCACCGGCC
Organism: Glycomyces salinus; assembly: GCF_016428645.1. Classification (GTDB taxonomy): domain Bacteria; phylum Actinomycetota; class Actinomycetes; order Mycobacteriales; family Micromonosporaceae; genus Glycomyces; species Glycomyces salinus. The sequence continues at coordinate 116 of NZ_JAELXW010000099.1, forward strand.
GAATCGATCTCGATCCGCTGCAACTCCGTCCCGTCCAGGTCGTACACCCACACCAGACCCGCCGCACCATCGGGCACGTACACCCGCTGGTGGAACTCCACCGCCGCACCCAGCAGCTCACCCGGCCCGGCCCCGATATCGAAACTATGCGAGGCCTCATCATCGACCGTCACCACCGACGGCGGATCGGACACCGTCACCGCCGCCACCGTCCCCGGACTGGTCTCGGCCATCTCCGCGCTGTCGGGCGCCCCCAGCAACTCGATCTCGGCCTTCGCCTCCCGGCCATCGGAACGCAACGTCGTCATCGTCTGCGCGGTCTTGTTCAACACCGCCACCCCGTCACCGAGCACCGACAACGACAGATCCTGCCCCGGATCAGCCACCGACCGCGTCTCCAACGTGTCCGGACCCGCATCCTTCGGCTCGATCTGCACCACCGTGCCCTCACGCGGCACCCCGATCCACAG